>NZ_CP150170.1:6065862-6698793 GCF_037963865.1 Paenibacillus sp. FSL R10-2734
AAAACCAAATTCGCATCCCCAATCGTTCAGCCTCACGAACCGCAACTTCGAACATGAGCCACCAACGTTCGCTCATAAATACCGGATTATCTCCTACAGAACCATACTGTGGTCCTGTAGGAGCCAAATGAATAATACCGATGTTCCGCAAGCCACCTTCACGGAACTTCTGCAATTGCCAGCGAACACGCTCTTCTGTTACTTCTTCACCGCTCCACCACCAGAATGGAACCGGTCCGAACTCAGGGTTTGGTTCGGCAAACCGTGCCTGCATTTGCTCCAAATTCATTGTCATTTCCATTTCCCCCTTAATTCTTCGTATTGACTTCCGCCAAAGCATCTTGCTTCACAGCTGCAATTCTTAACGCGATATAAGGCTTGCCAGATAACCTGATCCGGCGATTATAGATATCCCGATACGTGTATTCACCATGACGTACGGTCTCGAATACTTCATGATGTCTTTCAATTTCCATATTCCATGTATCTATAATGTCTACTACAAATTTAGTGCCCTCTAGAATTTCAAGGTCTTTTCCCGGAATTTCAAACACCCAGTGGTCAGGTTGATTCTCTCCGAAATACATCAGATAATAGCTGCCTTGTTCTCCAGCAATCCCAACCTGAAACCACTCATCAATGGGGTTTAACCCTTCCTTAGGACCTTGTTCTACAATTTGTCGCATAAAAGCTAGTCGGTCCATGCTACGTCCTCGAAGTGTACCTCCAATCCCCGTCCAGACTTGATCAACAGCTTCTCCTGCGGGTCTTAGAACCTCACCATGCCCGACATAGGTACCCTCGACCAAGCCACGCCAGAACCGGGCTACTAATTCCTCCGCAGATAACTTACCCCAGCCAAATTGTAGATTGCCCTCATAGCAAACCTCATCGTAGATAATCGGTTTACGATATACGTTGCGCAAGACAACAGCTCTCCCGGGAATCGAAACAGCGAGTCCATCTTGGACACAAGCATGAGTAATCCATGGTCTCCAATGTTCATACATCACAAATCCATTGTGGTTGGAACATAGTCGGCCATAGGGATCATTCTCTTGAATCAGCTGCCCGATTCTGTGCCAATCCTCCATCGTCTTCTCTGCCATAAAATCAAATTCATTGGCCAGTGACCACCATACATTACGATATGCACCTAGCCTGTTCATCACGTATTTCACATAAGCGTCGTCCACCTCTGCCGGCATCCGATCAAAGCCCCATTGTTTATTGTAAGGATGAAGCAGGATGATATCCGCTTCGATGCCTAATTCCAGCAGTGCGATGATATTCTTCTCAATCATTTGAAAATAAGCAGGATTAAACCTATGGAAATCCCAAGATTCTGTCGGACTACCTGCAAACGGAAAGCATGGAATATGTTCAGAGCTGAATTTGCTGTAATGTGGAAGCACGCACATTCTGACTTTGTTGAATGGGCCCTCAGCTAAACTTTGTAATGTCTGTTCCACCAGTCCCTGCTGTTGATGTGCCCAACCATAAGAGGTTGTTCCAACAGGGATATATGGCTTGCCATCAGCGTATTCGAAATGGTAATCATTTCGTACCCTCACCGGACCGTGATTATTACCGGAGGGCATAACACATTGAAAGCTTCCTTCGCTTCCAACAAGCTCCTCACAATTTGAAGCGGTCCGATAATGCCATTGTCCTACTTGATCCGGCATAAATCGAATTAGATAATTACCCTCGCCGTTATAAAAACCCGATACATTCACGGTTTTTCCTGCGATATGCCTGAATTCAACAGTAATCTCCACATCCCAATAGGGATTTCCTGTTGCTGGCCCCTTCAGATGGATCTCGAATACTGACCATTTTTCTATTTCGAATGAATCAATCGCTGTTGTTTGCATACTACACCTCACGAATTATGAACTTGACTCAAAATAAAAGCGCCTGTCGGAGCGCCGCCGCTCCGACAGGCGCCGGATAATCATTTTTATTGCACTCTGTCTAAATACGCATCCAGCTGCGATTGAATTTCTAATCCAACTTTATCTTGCCCAGCTTTCTTTGCATCTTCTTTATACTTTTCTAGAGAACTGTCTACATTATCGACTAGACCCAACTCAAGCAGTGGTAAATATTTCGTCTTAGAACTGTTTATCGCAGCCTGCTCATTTCTAATTTTACTATCATCCAATCTGAAGCCTGAAGTTATATTCTGAATAACAAACTTCTCCCACTCATCATCGATATCCACCGAAATTTGAGGTACATCTACACTAATACGCTCGAACTCCTCATTTTTAAAGCCCCATGTTCCGCCACTACCAAATGCATACTTATCTTGTTCAGGTCCAGGCTTCCATTTGTCATCGCCCACAGGCTCCCAATGCTTACCTTCAATCCCTAAACGAAGCAATTCATTGTATTTACGATCGAATTTCATCTTATCAAGTAACATAAATGCACGTTCCTTGTTCTCTGATGAATCCGCAACGGCCATCCCATCCCCAGTATAACGTCCAAGATACTTCACTCCGCCTTCAGTAATATCATAGATCTCAGGCTTCCATTCCGGATGAGTTTTGTTGATCGTCTGTGCAGACATGGCAATTGTACCAATGTTCCAGATTAAGGATGCGGAAGTTCCATTCTCAAATGCATCTCTTGGCTGTGTCTTGTTCGAAATTGCATTTTTGGACCAGAAGCCTTGATCCGCCCATGATTTCATTCTCGTTACCCAATCTTTATACATCTGAGTTTCGTAAATCCATTCCATTTTATTCGGCGCAGATTGAGCCTCTTCACTCGTCTGAACATAATCTGTATTGGTATTAATAAAGTACAACTCATTTAATTGCTGTAGCATCAGCAGCTTGAACTGATCATTATTTTGGGAAGCCGCGTAGGCAAAAATCCCCTTCTCGTTCTTTGCAACAGCAGAATAGTATGCTTCTAGATCATCAACGGATTTAATTTCTGGAAGTCCATATTTTTCTCTAAGATCACCACGAATAACAATCGCTTGGGATGGATTCGCTGTTGCCTTATTATTCGGTATGAAATACGCCTTACCATTGATTTTAGCCTGTTCAAACGACACTTTTTCTTGTTTCTCCCAGGTCATCGGCATATACTTTTGCAGTACTTCATCCGTTACTTCAGCAAAAGCACCTTTTGCCGCCTCCTGATCGTACATTGCCCAATCCGAAGTGAAAATCAGATCCACTTTGTCACCTGAGGCAAATACGAGGGGATAACGCTGTGTCCAATCACTGAACGGTAGAAACTCAACGCGAAGCGATGCATTAAAATCCTGTTCTATTAATTTATTTAATTCATCGTATACTGCATCAAAGTCAGCCGGCTTATCACCAACCAAGAACATTTTCAAATCTACATGCTTGGAGATGTCTACGCCATTTACTGTTTTAGTAGCAGTAGTCGAACCTTCATCAGCACTACTACTATTCGCTCCATTATTCGCCCCATTGCCGCCGCAGGCTGACAATAGGCTTAATAACATGACCAACGATACTACGAGCAGGCTAGACTTTTTGAAAGATCCTTTCATTTAAACCCCTCCTAGATTTATTTGCTATGCATAGTTCAATAATCAGAGTTACCCTTTGACTGCACCAATCGTTAGGCCCTTCACAAAGTATTTCTGGACGAATGGGTAGAGAAAGATAATTGGTCCTGTAACAACAACGGTAAGCGCCATTTTTAATGATTCGACCGGGAAAGAGGCTATATACTCACCTGATTGCTCCATAATAGAGCGAATCGCTTGAATATCACCAAGCAATTTATAGAGAAAATATTGCAATGGATATAGTTTATCGTCGGATATGAAGAGCATGGCGTGGTACCAGTCATTCCAATAACCTAAGGCTGTAAATAACCCTAATGTAGCCACAACAGGTTTAGAAAGCGGGAGAATCAGCTGGATGAATATTCGAATATCACCCGCGCCGTCTATTTTGGCTGATTCAACAATAGCAAAGGGAATGCCTCTCATGAAGCCTTTGGCCAGCAAGATATTCCATACCGAAACTAGCGAAGGAAGAATTAACGCCCAGATTGAATTTTTTAATCCGTAGTACTTCACACACATAATATAATAGGGAACCAGTCCTCCACTAAAAAGTGTGGTAAAGAAGAAGAAGAATGAGAACCTGTTACGCCATTCAAAATCAGGCCTTTGCAGAACGTATCCTGTCATCAGTCCAATGAAGACAGCTAAACCCGTTCCAACCACGGTAACAAGCAACGTTACACCATAAGATCGAAGAATCGACTCTGGATTTTCGAATACTAGTTTATATCCTTCTAAACTGAATTCTCTTGGAAAAAGACTGTATCCATGTTGAATAATCGATTGCTCGCTTGAAAAAGATGAAGCCAAAATAAGTAGAAAGGGTATGAAACAAATAATTGCTAATATTCCGACGAAAGGATAACCAACCGCATTAAATATTCTTTCATCCAAGTTTTTTCTCACCATAAACACTCCCCCTAACTTTAAAACAATGCATAATCACTGTTAATTCTCTTGATGATAAAGTTGACGAGCAATATGGTTAAGAAGCACATCGCCGACTGATAGAAGCCTGCCGCCGCTGCCATACCGATTTCTGACGACTTAAGTAGTGATCTGAATACAAAAGTATCAATAATATCCGTCTGAGCGAATAACGCCCCGTTATCTCCAATTAATTGATAGAATAAACCGAAATCACCACGGAAAATCTGACCAACGGATAGTAAGAATAACGTAATGATCATTGGCAATATGCTTGGGAGCATAATGTAGCGAATACGCTGGAACAAGTTCGCACCATCTATTTTTCCAGCATCATACATTTCAGGATCAATGCTAATAATAGCTGCTAAGTAAATAACCGTACCGTATCCCAATTCCTTCCACAATTTAAAAAACACAATAAGATATTTCCAAATTCCAGCATCGCCATATACATTGACAGGATCTACTCCAAAGAGTGCAAGTGTACTATTCAGCATGCCATGCTCAAAGTTGAAAATGTTATACACGATAGAACCAACGATTACCCAAGAAATGAAGAACGGAAGGAACATTACGGACTGTGCGATTTTCTTGAAAAACTTCGAACCAATTTCACTTAAAAAAATTGCAGTAATGATTTGCATGGAGGTTACAATTAAGATAAATGCCAGGTTGTACAGAATAGTATTACGAGTAACATGCCAGGCGTCGCCTGAGAGAAAGAAGTATTTGAAATTTTCAATTCCAACCCATGGACTTCCAAATATGCCCAAAGAGTATTGAAATTTTTTAAATGCTAGTACAACACCGCCCATAGGAATGTAAGCAAATAAGATAACATGGAGTGTTGCAGGTAATAGCATTAGCAGCAACACTCGGTGTTTAATTAACCTCTTTACAAACGGATTCCCCATGACCCTCACCTCTTTCGTGTTTCATGATGATTGCGATTTATGATAGATAAAGAATAACACGCAATCAGAGAAGTTTAATTAGAGGGATGGCAGAACTAAGGGTAGGGTAGTGTCCGATAATTATCCATCTTCGGACACCACTCTACCCTATTTACGGTCATGAATCTACTCTTTATAAAATCGCTTACATTTACTGTTCCCCTCGTCGAAATTCGCTTGGCGTTTTGCCAGTCTGCTCGCGAAATAATCTACTAAAATACTTATCGTCCGAATACCCTATCTGTTCAGAAATCCAAACAATTGGGCGATTCGTACGCATTAAATATTCTTTTGCTTTTTCAATCCGAGCCTGCTGTACAAACTCGTTAAACGAACGACCTACGATATCTTTAAAGCATTGATTAAAATAACTTCTACTCATGTTGACTCTTTTGGCTACGTCCACTGCAAAAACCTGTTGACCTAGCTCTTCGTGAACGATTCGAACGGCTACCATGATGCAATTCACGACCTCTTTAGAATATTGAGATCCGATTTCGTCCGAGACGGATTTCTTTAAGTTAATAAACCAACCTTCACATTCATTCCAATGCATAAATGGACCAGGCATGGAAGCATTTGAAGAAACCGCTGAACTATAGCATTTATTCCACTCTGAAGAGATTTCCATCATAAATCTACTTAGTCTTGGAACGGACAATTGCAGTGCTTTTAGCTCCTGTAAAAGCTGACGCAGTAGGCTATTATCTCGCATCCAGTTAAAATTCAGCCACTCAGACATTTGAGCTGCAAGGACTTCTTCATTCATTACAATGGGAGCCTTGTCCATGTTATCCATATGTGCTGTAATCATATCGTTTTCTATGGCGTCTAGATAAAAAAAATGTTTATGACTATCACGACGTAATATGCGAAATACATCTGACCGTTCTCTTCCTTGAAGCCCTTCGACTTTAACAATCATCCAGTCCCGAGGGGTTGGAATACGTTTTAACACCTCATTATTAGCTTTAACCGCATCAGGTTGCCAGAACCAACAATTACCATAAATTTCTATCCATTCTCCTGTGCCTAGCATAGCTTGTTCCCACTGCGTATCCGCCTGTTCCAAGGAAGAATAAATGATATAACCAACATCAGAAACGAATGTGTCAAGCCGATGGTTACTACTAATAGTGTCGACTCCTTTGCCCCGCTCGTGCAACAGCCTGCTGTGGATACGACCTAACACTTCTTCGAAGTGCTCCCGCTCCAACTGGATTTTGGCGATATAATCAATGGCTCCTAACCTAAGCGCTTCCTGCACAAATTCAAAATCTTGATGGAGCGTCAACACTATCATAAATACTTCCGGGAATCTTTCCTTCGTCGCTTTCATCAGTTCAAGACCCGACATAACAGGCATCGAGAGATCCGTCATTAGCAGCTCAACTGAATGGTTCTCCATAAATTCTAATGCCATTTCCCCATTGCTAGCCTCTCCTATAACTTGCATATCGAAGCGACTCCATGGCATGGCAGATATCAGACCTCTTCGAACAAGGTTATCATCATCTACGACTAGCACATTAATCATTTCGTTTCCTCCTTCTCAAGAAACGGAATCGTTAAATAAACGGTCGTTCCTATGCCTAGCTCACTCTCGATATCCAGTTTAGCCCGTCCCTCGTAATAGGATTGCATCATTCTCTTCACGTAGTTCATACCAATACCCATTCCAACCTTTCTGAAATCGGATTGTTCCTCCGTAAGTAATCTCTTTATTTCTTCTTCTGAAATACCCGATCCGTTATCTGCAATGGAGATGACGATATCCTCATCATGACGATTGACCTCTACTTGAATACTTCCTTTATCATTAAGACCATGATAGAGTGCATTCTCCACAATAGGTTGCAATATGAAACGTGGAACTAAAACATCCATAACCCGCTCATCTACTTTGATCCTCATGTCAAATTTGAAGTTATATCGTATTTGCTGTAGCAGTAAATACTGGTTGAGAGAATCGATTTCTTCTCGAATCGTTGATTGTTCACCAAGCTTCCCCAAGTTGTAGAAGAGTAGCTTATTCAATGACGATACCAGTCGATCGATTTCATCTTGTCCATTGATAACAGCAAGCCAATGAATCGTATCCAACGTGTTCATCAGAAAATGTGGATTGATCTGATAAAGCAGCTTTTCAATTTCGAGATCTGCCCTTTTCTTTTCTTTCATCTCTACTTCTGTAAAAAGCTCTGAAATTTGAATCTTCATCTCGCTAAATTGCAGAAGCAGACTATCAAACTCTGGAATATGGGTAACAGCAGACTGCCGATGAAATTGCCCGATCGACATCCATTTAATTTCTCGATTAAATTCCCGTAGAGGATGATAGATCATCTTCCACAATAAAAGAGAGATGAGCGCTATCACGACAACAAACAGCAGAAAAATTAAGAAGATTTGTATGACCCATTTATCGCGTTCGTAATTATAGCTTGCTTTCGGAACGAGAGAAATGATGCTCCACCCTTGAGTGCTTGTTATCTCAAACCAATAGTAGCCTTTCCTCTGTCCAGACACATCTTTCTCTTGCAGAGTGAGGAACTGCTCTCCATGCTTAAATATATTTTCGTCCTCACTAAAAGCTACTTTTCCAGAGCTATCCAGAATGAGATGAAATGATTGGAGTGAAATTCGACTATCCAGAATACTCTTCGTCAAATCATACGCAGATTCAACATAGATATAAATGTTATCTCGACCCGGAATTTCAATTTTTTTAAGTGCGGAGACGACTTTTTCATTGCTATATCGTTCATAGCTAAGATGTGGAGCAAAATCTAAAACACCATATCGATCCGAAATTACCGATGTCAAATCATCAATAGAGAAAATAGATTTAACCGATGTACTCTCAGATATTATTTTCCCTTCATTGGCATCATAATATAATGCAAGTCCGACCGTCGGGTTGGTAAACGTCAGTAAGCTTAACTCTTCTTGAATCTCTGTAGATAGCTGTTGCTGTTCCGCTTCCTCATGAGAGAGTATCAATTGTTGCAGCTTATACCCTGTGCTACTTTGAATCGATAACTGCTGGGTGACAGTATTTAAATTATTGTAGGCGCTTTCAAGGGACAATTGGACTTGTTTAAGATTACTGTTCACGCCTGAATCCAGCTTACTTAACAATATTGAAGACATCGCATTATAGGACAATAACACTGTACTTACAAACGGAATCAATGCACTTGCCGCGAATAGGAGTGCGATTCTATTTTTTAAGGTCAACTGCTGGAACCAACCACCTATCTTATGACGCAGATCTAGCATATCATTACCATCCTATTATGTTGTTTTGAAAATCCGTAGACCAAAACCCAAAATATGTACAAGATTACAAAATCACTTATTAGGCTATTATTTCATAAGTTTCGTTAGCGATAAAGAAATATCTTATAAAACAATATATAAATGACTTAATTAGCATTAGTAATCAGATGATTCTCGATAATATTGGTATGGACGTGAATCATATAGAAATTCCTGAGCCGTACCTTCACTGGACGTTTGGCAGTGTCTTTTATCGAAATCTTGAGTTTCTAATCAAAGCAGCTAGCCGTTGATTTTCAAATCTTTAAATCCAGTTATTCAATATCATGGTACAATTTAAGGGAATACAGCTTATAACGAGCGACTGGAAGGGGCGATCGATAATGGTCTTTGGGATACTGTTTATTGGAGTTGTTGTCTTTATTATCATACAGTCCGTAGTTCGTAATGGTTCAAGCTCGAACAGCAACAGATTTAAGGGAAATAGACGTGATGATGCCGCCAGCATGTCTTTTATGGCTGCTAGCCATCCAGATCTGCTGGATACAAATAACCCGAATCACTCTAATCACTCTAATCACTCCCAAAAGCATCAACATCAACACCAACACGGAGGCGACTCCCATCACCATTCCGGACATGACAGCGGGAATAGCTGGGGTGGGGATAGCGGGCACAGTAGCGGGGGAGATTTCGGTGGAGGAGATTCTGGTGGCGGTGGCGGATGTGATTAGTGCGTTACTCTATAACAAAAGGAAAAGGGCATCCCTGATATTGCTTCAGGAGTGCCCTTTTTATGTTTATTGCCTTTTTAATACACTAAGAATCTTTGCTTGAGTCTGACTTAAAAAATTCTCAGCACCGTGCGGGTGTAGTGGTTCACTCCAAGCGAATCCATCGCCTTCCTCAATTCCGTTAGCAATCCGACATCCCAAGCACTCCATATTTCACACTCCATCCCAGGATCAAAGGTCATCTATTATTGATTAAATTGAACTCGGCTGAGAAGCACCTCACCGTTAAAGACTACATAAACATCGGTAGTACCAGACTCTATGGATACTTCACCAGTCAATGTGCTCCACTGTTGCAGAACTCTACCAGAAGGAACAGTCACAGATCCAACCTGTTTCCCAGCTGGGCTTCCAGTTCTGATCTCGATACTGCCACCTTTTGCAGAGGATACCACAGCTTCAAATGCTATTGCTCCATGATCGAATAATACATCGTTAAAAGCGATCCATGCGCCCTCTTTTACCGGATGTATAGAAGCCCCTCCTGCTTTGCATTCGTCCAGATATACGCCTTCGTAGTCATCATAATTCTCTGCTTTGGTGTTATTGTACAGATTACGAGATGGGATGATGTCCCCTTGAACAGTTATTTGGGCGGATAATTGGATATCAGCTGAAGAACGGCCGATCAGAATCGCGTATTCTCCATTTTCGACGCAATATTGCTCACGTGTAACATCCCAGAATGCCAGCTCGGAGACTGGTAGAGTAAACTCTACTGTATGCGATTGACCTGCGGCGATGCTCGCTTTTTCAAAACCCTTCAATTGTTTAATTGGACGTTTGACCCGGGAATTCAAAGCCTGCACATATAGCTGTACAACCTCGTCCCCATCGACTGCTCCCGTATTATCCACTTGAACGGAAATGTTAAGCGTATCGTCTTGTTGCAGATCGTTGGTGCTTACATTTAGGTTGCTATAGGAAGTTTGGGCGTAACTTAAGCCGTGACCAAAAGGATACAATGGCTCTCCATCAAAGTACATATAGGTTCTTTTGCCTTTGATAATATCATAATCCATCAGCTCAGGCAGCTGCTCCACAGAACGGAACCAAGTCATATTCAGCTTGCCAGAAGGACTGTAATCTCCGAAAAGAACCTCTGCAACTGCATTGCCCAGCTCTTGTCCACTGTGGGAAGTATATAGAACTGCCGGAATATTCTCGTCAATCCAAGTGGAAGATATCGGGTAACTGCCGACAATAACTACCACTGTATTCGGATTCGCTTCATAGACTGCTTTGACCAGACGCTCTTGCTCCTCTGGAAGCACAATATCGGGTCTGTCGATTTCTTCTTTACCATTAAGAAGTGGATGATTACCGACAAAAACCACGGCCACTTCAGCAGCTTTGGCAGCTTCTACAGCAGCTTTTATGCCGTTAGTTACTATGTTCTTTTTGAAAAGACGAGCATCCGCATTTGCGTCCTGATCAGCAACCTGCAACGTGCCATCCTCAGCATTCACAGAGATCAATTTGTCATTCCAAGTCCGTAAGGATACTGTACCTTCAGCTTCCGGAACGATGTTTATGGATTCTTTTACAAACCAACCGTAGATTTCGTCAGCAGATGCTGTGAGCTTCTCTGCATCATTTAGAGTCACATACTGTCCCCGACTTGTCGCCTTCAGCGTATTGCTGGTCCAGCCCCAAGCCGTATGTTGGAACATTTCTCCGTGCTCTGCCGTGTCATGCTGTACAGCCAATCTTCCGTCCTCACCGGTAATTCCGATGGCTTGACCATTTGCTGCTGAGGTAAGAATGATTTGATCTGCGCCGCTCTCAAAAGTAACTTGTTTGCCAGGTAGCTTCTTACTCACACCCTGAAGTGGAGTCACTCCATACGGTAATGTGCCGGAATACCAGTCTCTGAAAGCTTCATCGCCAAGCGGACCAATAATCGCTACTTTGTTCAATTCGGTCTTGCTTAGTGGTAATGTCGCTTGTTCATTCTTCAGCAGCACTATGGATTGTTTGGCAGCTTCCATGGAAAGTTCGGCATGCTTTTTGCTAAGAATAACGGAATCGTCGATTGCTGTGTATGGGTTTCCTTCAGCCGGGTCAAATTCTCCCAGACGGA
This sequence comes from Paenibacillus sp. FSL R10-2734, assembly GCF_037963865.1. Lineage (NCBI taxonomy): Bacteria > Bacillati > Bacillota > Bacilli > Caryophanales > Paenibacillaceae > Paenibacillus > Paenibacillus sp. FSL R10-2734. Next base: position 6,077,473 of record NZ_CP150170.1, read on the forward strand.
AGCGAACTCTAAACGTGTTAGTTAGCGCACGATCCAGATCTTCCTCAGCTAGTAGGCTTTGGTTCAGTGCTTCATGAAGAACCTTGATCGTTTCCTCGGTTTCTTCTGTTACGCTGTCAATTCCGTTTTTGATAGATTCTGCCATCGATTGTGCAAAAGACTCATAATACTTATGATCCTTCACAATCCCGAATAAATCGCCGGCATCACTGACGATAAAGCCGTCCATATCCCACTCGCCTTTGACCACATCCATTACTGCCGGATGAAGAATAACAGGTACACCATTCACCGAGTTATAGGCGGTCATCATGGATTGTGCGCCACCTTCTTGAAAAGCAGGCTTGAACGCTTCCAGATAATACTCGCGCATATTTCTTGGGTCGATGCTGGCGGAACAGTTCCCGCGTTCGATCTCGTTGTTGTTCCCTAGAAAGTGTTTAAGCGTTGCGACCGCTTTCAAATAAACGGGGTGATCACCTTGAATCCCTTGCACAAGTGAGGTGCTGAGTTGTCCAGTCAGTTCCGGATCTTCACCGTAAGCTTCTTCCGTTCTGCCCCAACGTGGGTCACGCTCCATATCCACCGTTGGCGCCCATAACGTCAGGCCATTCACCGTTGGATTCTTTTTGTAAAATGCTCTTGCTTCATCTCCGATAGCTGAACCAATTTCCTTCATCAGTTCCGGGTTCCAGGTACAAGCCAGTCCACTTGGCTGCGGAAAAGAAGTCGCTTTTCCAAGCCAGGAAATTCCGTGCGCCGCTTCTGTACCATGCTTATAGGCTCCAACGCCCAAACGCTCTATGGCAGCTTGATACTGGGGGATCAGGCTTACTTTTTCATCAAGCGTTAATCTAGAGATCAGATCCTGCACTCGTTCATTTAGAGGTAAATCAATCTGTTGAAATGGATATTTAGATGCCACTGTTTCCATCAAAATCGCTCCTTCGATTCAAGTTGATAGCGGTTTCATATGTTCTCAAGGTTGTTGTCTATGTTAAACACAAATCTGGTCTATCAACATAATCATAGAAGATTAGGTCGATAAGTAACACCTTAACAATCTAAGTGAAAATCAGGTCATAATTAGAGATTTTGGGGTGGGGTAGTCGCCATCTCCTTTAGTGGGATGCGAGTTAGAACGGGGATGATTGATTGGCGGGGCGGGTGGGGGACGATATCTAGGGGATTCTTGCCTCTCTTTCGCCCAATTCACCTATGCCGCTCTAATCTGCGGGATTTATACCGCTCATTTGCTCGTTTTCCGTGCCACAGCCCTATTCTGCGGGATTTATACCGCTCATTTGCTCGCTTTCCGTCTCACAGCCCTATTCTGCGGGATTTATACCGCTCATTTGCTCGTTTTCCGTCCCACAGCCCTATTCTACGGGATTTATACCGCTCATTTGCTCGTTTTCCGTCTCACAGCCCCAATCTACGGGATTTATACCGCTCATTTGCTCGTTTTCCGTTCCACAGCCCTATTCTACGGGATTTATACCGCTCATTTGCTCGCTTTCCGTTCCACAGCCCTATTCTACGGGATTTATACCGCTCATTTGCTCGTTTTCCGTCTCACAGCCCCAATCTACGGGATTTATACCGCTCATTTGCTCGCTTTCCGTCCCACAGCCCCAATCTACGGGATTTATACCGCTCATTTGCTCGCTTTCCGTCCCACAGCCCTATTCTGCGGGATTTATACCGCTCATTTGCTCGGTTCTCGCCTTAACTCCATGGATTATACCGTCCATTCACCATAGGTGGATGTCCCTAAAAGAATGAACATATTCATATCTGCAAACCCTCCCACTTACCTGAGAAACTACCGGATTGAACTTTCCTTTCTCACAAAGAGACCTCATATACTTCCTAGCCGTCCTAAGATCTATCCCAAGCTCCCTCACCAAATCAACCGGCCGAATGCACCCGTTCGAACGTACCGCAATCCGCAAAATATCACGCTCCAGTCTGCTAAAATCCATCTTCTCTTCCGCCCTCAATGCAAGATAAGGCATCAACAATGGTCTTAACAAAGTAATCGTAAGTTCTGGATTCGCCTCCAGGTCATCGTAAGGAATCGCCACCACCCGGTAACCCGCAATTTGCAGATACGTCTCTCGATTCAGCTCTTGCCTGTATCGCGTTCGGTCTGTATTTTGCACATGAGGGCCGTACCCTTTTATTTCAAACGCAAACTTAACTTGCCCCGGCTTCCACACAAAATCAACAAAATAGGGCTTGCTGCGCCAATCTGCCACTTCATATTCAGGATGAAAATCATTGAAATGCCCCATCATGGGCCACCATACCTTTTCCACAAACATTCGCTCACCATGCCCATGTCCCCGCTCCAACCTCCCACGCCGTTCTCCCGTTCTTCGACTAATATGATCTTCGACCCAACGACTATGCTCCTCCGTAAATCCCATACGTCACCCTCCTCCTTGGCATAAAAAAATCCCGCACCCAAATATGGGTACGGGACGTGCTTCGTCCTATTACTCAAAAGTATAGTATTCGCTTTCTGATGATGTCAATGGTACTCTACACTCTACCACGATGCCTATCCAGCTAACAATTACTTATCCAGCAAAAAAGCAAATTGGTTTGAGTATGGTGCGCTAAGTAAGTTCAGCAAAAGTTAGCATACTACAGCAGTTCAGTTACAGTAAGCTCATTTACAGTAAGTTCAGCTAGAGTAGTTCTGCTAAAGTAGCCTCAGTTAGTGTGAATTCAGTTAGAATGAGATCAGCTAGAATAACCTCATTAGAGTAATCTAGACTTCCCCTTTTATCCCCCCAAACCCTACCGCCGACTCAACTTCCCATCCCAGCTACTTATCCCGCCCTGCAAATGTGCAAGCCGAGTATACCCATGTTTACCCAAGATCCGCGCTGCGTTCTTGCTTCGCATGCCACTGCGGCAGTAGAGCAGGACATCCCGATCCTTCGGGATATCGCCTAGCCTCTGCTCTAGCTGAGATAGCGGGATGTTTTTCGCTCCCGGGATAAATCCACTCTTGTATTCCTCCGGTTCACGAACATCGATCAGCAGCTTATTTTTAGATTGCTGCATTTCGCTACGAAACTCTGCCACCTTCAACGTCCTTACACTTGCGCTATTACCAAATCCGAGACGGGAAAATATTGAACTTAAATCCATTATCCTTCGCACCCTTTCACCGAAATATCGGAGAGCGTTATTTTGTTCCGTAAAAAATCACCATTTACCGCATATAACTTACGAAATCCTTGCTTATAGAGAATTCTTGCGGCTTTGTTTCTTTTATAGTAACTCCCTGCAAGAATTAGAACGGAGTCGTCTGACGAAAGACAGTGCTGCCACACATAGGCTAGCCGCCCTAACGATATATTTATCGAACCACGGATACTGTCCTCCTGGTATTCAACGGCATCCCTGACATCGAGCATTTTCATAACTTGTGATTGATCTGCTAATTCGTGTGCCTCGCGAGCTTCCACATAAGAGAGTGAACGGACAGGCCAAGCGTAACGCAGGACCCGTACAACAGTTATTACTAATAGTACAATCAGTATGAACCGTAACATCGCGCTATTACTCCCGTACCAAAAAATCATCAGTCCAAGCGCCTAACCCACCTGTCATATTCACAACGTTATAACCCTTCTCAATTAGCAGCTCACAAGCCAGTCCACTTCGCCCACCACTTAAGCACATCACAATCGTCTCTTCATTAGGATCCAGGTCATCTATACGCATTAATAGCTGACCGAGTGGAATATGCTTAGCACCGATAACATGTCCCTCCACCCATTCCGCTAGTTCGCGTACATCTAGCATTGTAAGAGCCTCTCCATTCTTCAGGCGTTCCGCCACTTGCTGAGGGGTTATTTCCTTGGAAATTTTAAAAGACATTGATCATCTCTCCTTCACATAAATAAAATAAACTTGATTTTCATATCACTATATCATAATATTACGATATAAGGATATTGTAAATCGAGGTGCTCATTACCATGGACAATAATTTTAAAGCCTATAATCAAACCGCCGAAACATTAAAAGCGCTGGCTCATCCAGTTCGCTTGTGCATCATTAAAGGTCTACTTAAAAAAGGCAGCTGCAACGTCAGCTTCATGCAGGACTGTCTAGACCTTCCTCAATCTACGGTATCCCAGCATTTACAGAAGCTTAGATCACTTGGCATTGTTGAAACCGAACGTCATGGACTTGAAATTAACTATTCTGTTAAAGACGAGAAAATCAAACATCTAATTGAGTTATTTTTAGGGGAGGAATAAATTATTATGAGTAAAAAAGTATTAATTGTCGGTGGAGTTGCAGGAGGTGCCTCGGCAGCCGCTCGACTTCGGAGATTAGATGAAGAGGCTCATATCGTAATGTTTGAGCGTGATCCGTACATTTCTTTTGCCAACTGCGGACTGCCTTATTATATCGGAGGTTCCATTCAGGACCGTTCCAAGCTGCTGGTACAGACACCCGAAGCGATGTATAACCGTTTTAACATCGATGTTCGGATTCAAAGTGAAGTGGTGTCTATCGACCCTGTGAACAAGAAAGTACGAGTAGAAAGTAAAGAAAAAGGCTCCTATGAAGAGAGCTACGATGCGCTTATTTTATCGCCAGGTGCTAAACCGATTCGTCCGAATTTGCCTGGTATCGAGAGTTCCAAAATCCACATGCTGCGCAACATTCCCGACACTGACAAAATCAAAACTAAAGTCGAAGCGGAAGGCACTCGTTCAGCCGTTGTGATCGGAGGCGGATTTATCGGTGTTGAAATGGCCGAGAACCTCAGAGAAGCTGGACTCGAAGTTTCGTTAATTGAAGCGGGGCCGCAAATCCTAGCTCCATTCGATAGTGAAATGTCTTCTATTTTGGCAAAAGAGCTTGATGAGCATGGCGTTAATCTTATTTTTTCGGATATGGTCCAAGGGTTTGCCGAGGTTGGAGAACAGATTCAGGTTCAATTAGCAAGTGGTACTGTACTTCAAAGTGACATGGTCCTGCTAGCTATCGGCGTTTCGCCTGACACCTCTTTCTTGAAGGACAGCGGCTTAGAATTCGGTCCTCGCGGCCATATTGTGGTCAATGAACGGATGGAGACAAATCTGGATCAAGTGTACGCTGTAGGTGACGCGGTTGAAGTGGTTGATTTCGTAAACGGAACTAAAACCGCCATTCCACTAGCAGGCCCTGCCAATAAGCAAGGACGGATTGCAGCGGACAACGTTAGTGGTTTAGGCACTACTTACAAGGGTTCCCAAGGAACCTCCATCATCAAAGTATTTGGAATCACAGGTGCTTCTACCGGTAATAATGAAAAAACACTACAACGCTTAGGCTTACCTTATCACGTGATTTATGTACATCCAAGCTCTCATGCAACCTATTATCCTGGGGCAACTCCGATATCTATGAAGCTGATTTTTGATCCAAAAGGTACAGTGCTCGGAGCACAAGCTGTTGGTTATAGCGGCGTAGATAAACGTATCGACGATATTGCTACAGTGATTCGCTTCAGAGGTACGGTCACTGATTTAACAGAATTGGAGCTTACTTACGCCCCTCCTTATTCTTCCGCTAAAGATCCGGTGAATATGGCTGGCTTTGCCGCTGAGAATATTTTGAAAGGCATGACCACAGTATTCGTTCCTAAGGATTTAGAAGGTCGCGATAAGAACAATACCATTTTGGTTGACGTACGTTCGGAAATCGAGCATGCCAACGGTCATATTGAAGGCTCCATTAACATCCCTGTAGATAATCTACGTGGTCGTCTAGCCGAGCTTGATCCTAGTAAAGAAATTTGGGTGTATTGCCAAGTTGGACTTAGAGGCTACACCGCTTCCCGGATTTTGCAGCAAAAAGGTTTCCGTGTGAAGAATCTGACTGGTGGTTATAAGACGTACCAACTGAGCAAATATTCGCCTAAAAAAGATGACTTAACGCCAAACGCAGTTCATTCAGCGGCCCGTAAAGAAATTGCAGCAACAGTAGCACCGGCGGAAATGGGGACTGGGACAATTGGAGCTGGAACAGCTACTGTTATCGAATCAACTACAGCTTCCGCGTCCATCTCTAGCGCACCAGTCTCACCCCCAGTCAAGCAAGAATTGGATCTAACACCTGATTCCGTGCTTGATGCCTGCGGACTATGCTGCCCAGGGCCACTGATTCAAGTCAAGATGAGTATGGATCCGCTTCTGGACGGACAAATCTTGAAGGTAACGGCATCCGATCCAGGATTCTTCGAAGATATTAAGGCATGGGCTCGCATGTCCCAGAACACGCTTTTGCAATTAACGAAGCTGCCTACTGGTATGATTGAAGCTTATCTGCGCAAAGGAATTACCGAGGATTCAGCATCAGCCGCCGCCGGAGCAGGTGTGCAAGCAATCCAAACAAACAACGCAAGCACGATGGTAGTGTTCAGCGGTGATTTGGATAAAGCGATCGCATCCTTCATCATTGCCAATGGAGCAGCCTCCAGCGGTAAAAAGGTTACCATGTTCTTTACCTTCTGGGGCCTGAACATTATCCGCAAGGATGAGAAAGTGCCTGTGAACAAGAACTTCATCGGCAAAATGTTCGGTGCTATGATGCCACGCGGCAGCCGTAAATTGACGCTTTCAAATATGAACATGATGGGCATGGGTTCCAAGATGATTCGCTCTGTAATGAAGAACAATAATGTCTCTTCATTAGAAGAATTGATTCAGATGGCTGTTGACCAAGGCGTCGAGATCGTCGCTTGCCAAATGTCTATGGATCTTATGGGCATCACCCGCGAAGAACTAATCGACGGCGTTGGAATCGGCGGGGTAGGTTATTACCTCGGCCAAGCCGACCAATCAAGTCATAACCTATTTATCTAAATTGTTAACAGTAAAGAGACTCCTCTATTTATATAGAAGAGTCTCTTTTTACGGCTGTTCTTTTCAATGAATCCCGAATTCTACTCTACAGCCAAAGCATTAAACTCTTGCAGATCCTTGGCTAAATCTTCTTCCGTGTATTTCCCTTGCCCGAACCCAACCAGCGCCCGTAGCGGCATATATTTCATCATCGCCATGAACATTTCTGGATTATCGTCCATCGCACCTTCCATTCCAAAAATACTACTGAATTTCTTAACTTGTTCTGCCGTACGTGGATTGTCTAGCAAGTCACCGATGGTACTGTTGCGGTGATAACGCAACGCAAGCGGCGTAGTCGATTCCACTTCAATAGAAGCAGTCAGACGAATATCCCGCGAAGATGAACCGATAGCAATGTCAAAAACTCCACTTTCCACATGCCAATCGCTAATGTTGACGTTGTAATAAGCAAAGGAACGTTTATCCAGTTCAAAAGAAACCTCTCGTTCTTCACCAGGCTGAAGCTCTAGCTTTTGGAAGCCTTTTAGTTCCTTAAGTGGACGGATCACTCCGCTCTCCACATCCCTAACATAGAGCTGAACAATTTCTTTTCCTGCGCGAGCACCTGTATTTTTGACGGTAGCCGTAACTTGAACGGTCTCAGTGTCCTTTATGCTGCTCTTGGAGATGCTCAAATTGCTGTATTGAAACTCTGTGTAGCTAAGACCGAAGCCGAAAGGAAATAGTGGTTCAAGCTCTTTTTTATCATAATAACGATAGCCTACAAACAAACCTTCTTTATACTCTACTGTATCCCCTTCACCTGGGAAATTAAGAAAGGATGGATTGTCGCTAAGCTTCATCGGGAAGGTCTCTGCCAGTTTGCCGCTTGGGCTGACCTCTCCAAACAATAAATCTGCCACTGCACCACCAAAAGCCTGACCACCTAAATAACCTTCAAGAATCCCCTTCGTTTTATGGATCCAAGGCATTTCTATTGGTGAACCATTGCTGAGTACGACAACGATATTGCTTTGCACCTCAGCCACTGCATTGATCAGCGCTTTATGGTTCTCTGGAAGTGACAAGTGGCTGCGATCGTAACCCTCCGACTCATAGTTATCTGGAAGTCCAAGGAACAATACGGCTACATCCCCTTTTGCCGCTGTATCCCTTGCCTCTTGTAGCAAAACTTCATTAATCCCGTCATGGTTTAGTTCATATCCTTGCGCGTATAGTAGCTCGGCAGAACCTGCAAGAGCCTTCATCTCTTCAAAAGCATCGTCCAATTTAGTCGGATTCACATGTGAGCTGCCCCCACCCTGATAACGCGGATTTCTTGCAAACTCACCTATGACCGCAATCGTTCCTTGTTTAGACAGTGGTAAAATATGATCCTCATTTCTAAGGAGCACCATGCTCTCCCGCGCCACTTCACGAGCCAGACGGTGATGCTCTTCTGCATTAAATGAAGCATTATCTTTACGGTTCTCTACCGCCTTAAAAACAAATGTAAGCAACCGTTCCACTGCAAGGTTTAACGTTTCTTCAGCCAGCTCACCACTTTGCACCGCTGCGACAATCTTAGCATCACCAATTCCTCCGGTTGACGGCATTTCCAGCTCCAGCCCTGCTTGCAGTGCCTTCACCCGTTCATTGACCGCACCCCAGTCGGAAACGACGAATCCCTCGTAGCCCCATTCTTCTCTAAGAATCTTAGTCAGAAGAAATTCACTCTCTGAAGCATATTCTCCGTTTACCCGGTTGTAAGAGCACATCACGCTCCATGGTTGACTCTGCTTAACTGCACCTTCAAAGCTAGCCAGATAAATCTCCCGTAGCGTCCGCTCATCAATAACGGCATCAACAGACATTCTCCGGTGCTCCTGATTATTAGCAGCAAAATGCTTGAGCGAGGTGCCTACCCCTTCACTTTGCACACCATTAATATGATTCCCACCCATCTCCGAAGAAAGATAAGGGTCCTCCGAAAAATATTCAAAGTTACGACCGTTCAATGGAGAGCGCTTAATATTGGTTCCCGGTCCGAGCAGAACAGCGACGTTCTCTGCTTGACACTCTTTCCCGAGCGCTTTACCTACACGTCCGATTAAATCCCGATCCCAGGAAGAAGCCATCCCTGCTGCCGAAGGAAAACAAGTCGCGGGTACACTGTTATTGAGTCCGAGGTGATCGGCGCTCTCTTTTTGCTTACGTAAACCATGGGGTCCGTCCGTTACCATTAAAGAAGGGATTCCGAGTCGTTCAATGCCCTTAGTATGCCAGAAATCAAGCCCTGAGCAGAGTCCTGCTTTCTCCTCAAGGGTCATTTGTGATATGAGTTCATGAATGTTGGTTTTCATAAAAATACCTCCTCTGAATGTATCTATCCCCATTTTAATCTACTTCATTTTGTATTTATGGCATTATTATTGTATTTTTGGTATTCTGGTTGGGTGAGGGGGCTGAAAAAATGATAGATCATTGGACGATCATGAAGATGCTCAATATATCTGTAAAGTGTTGTATGAATCACTGCAAATTCCTGTGTTTCTGCTGGACTCCAATCGGAGAATCGAGCTAGCGCTGCCTTCCTCTTCGGAGAGCGCCCCATGGGTTCATAACATCAATGAGCTGCTTTCAGAAATTGCAGATTCTACTAAAAGCGAGAACAATTCTAATCACGATAGCTCAAATTCCTCTATACCGATTATTCGCACCACTAATTTTCTTGAGAATTATATCCTTCTCCATCTGCCCTCAGACAGCAGTAACGGGGGAAGCATTGTGATCGGTCCTACACTGTATACTCAACTTTCAGAGGACAATATGACCAGTCTGATGCGCGACCATGAGGTTCCACTCAGACTTCACGAGCACTGGATGAAATACTACCGCAGCTTGACCGTGCTAAATAAAATGAGACTCTACCATACCGCTATGCTGCTGTACTCGCTCGTCACCGGAAAGACGTTATCCCTTAGCGAACTACTACTCGACGTCCGAACCCTTGAACATAAACAGCTTCCCGCAGGCAGTTTGGACTTGGATGTTTCCTTTCGACGGGAGAATACATGGCTGCACCACGAACCCATGCTGGAAAAAGCTTTATTTCACCATATCAAAAATGGAAATAAAGCTGAGCTACTTCGTGTCCAAGCAACCTTCTCTGAAGACAATTATGGAGTCCTCTCCAAGAAGAGCCATTTACGCAACAAAAAGAATCTGGCGATCTCCTGTATTACACTCGCTACACGAGCCGCTATTGATGGAGGACTGTATTGGGAGATTTCTTATACCCTAAGCGACTTTCATATCCAGCATATCGAAGAACTAAAAAATATTCCCGCTGTAGATCATGCCATTCTTAATGCACTATGCGATTTCGCAGACCATGTCAAAGAGAGCCGGATGGCGAAATTCTCGCGCACCGTGGCCCTCTGTCAGAACTATATTTTTAATCACTTATATGAGGAACTTTCCTTGGATAAGCTAGCTGAAGTCGCAGGATTGAACAAAAGCTATCTTTCCCTATTATTTAAGAAGGAAACAGGCTTCACGATCAGTGATTTTATTCAATTAGAGCGAATTGTAGAAGCCAAACGGTTAATCGAATTACCGGGTATTAGCTTATCGGATATCGCTACCAGGCTACACTTCAACGACCAGAGCTATTTTACCAAAGTGTTTAAGAAATATACCGGCACCACCCCTAAGCAATTCAGAAGAAATTGGGAAAGCACACTTTAGGTATAGGTAACATGACAAAAAATCTAAATAGAGGATTAAAGATCAGTTATTGCTGCCAGAACAGTATTGTTGAAATAATCAACATACATATTTTTAAATGGCTTCTGGTGATCTAGCTCTACGGATAAATGAACCGTAACTGTCTGATAAATCGGATCAACGCATAGGAAAGGACCTGCTGCACCCCAGTGTGAATAAGCTTCTGGAGAGAACAAATCTCCACCGTCACGCTTCATGCCGTTAATCGCCCATCCGTACCCCCAATATGCTTCTGGAAAAACCTCGTCTCTATATTGTGAGGATACGCCTGGGATCTGATTACGGGTCATTTCTTTTACTGTTACCGGACTAAGGAATCGTACTCCGTTATAAAGCCCACCGTTAAGAAACATCTGGCCAAAGACAGCCAAGTCAATAGCCGTGGAGTAAGCGCCTCCCCCAGCAGATACGGAATTCAAATTGTACTCGCTGTCTACCCATTCCGCGCACGCTGCCTCTGGTGCACGTCTAACTACTTTGTCTCGTACTTCCATCGGCACACGATAATATGTATTTTCCATCCCAAGCGGTTTAAAAATGGTTTCCTTTACGAATATATCATAAGCTTGTCCACTAACACGCCGGATGATTTCACCCAACAGCTCATAACCATATCCACAGTAAGACATGACCGTACCCGGTTCGTTACTAAGCGGTGCATCAAAACCACCATACAAGTACTTATGCTGATCTGGATCTTGATTAGGTTCGTGAGGAGGGTAGTCCCCTTGTTCCTGCTTCGTCTGTCCATTCTGCCAAATGACTTCACCATCCAAGCCAGAGGTATGTGTCAACAAGTGATGTACGCATACCTTTGTTTTGCCTTCACCTATGAATTCGGGGATGTAATCAGAAACAGGTCTGTTTAGACCTACCTTCCCTTGTTCCATTAACATCATAATAGCGGTTGCCGTAAACAATTTTGTTATGGAGCATATCGGATATATGGCATCTACAGATAATTCCGCTGCGCCTGGCTCTGGACCGAATTTCCCGTTCGCTTGATGGACTAGCACTATCCCCCTTCTCGCAGCAACAATAACTTGTGCCGGTGTGATGTTGTCTTCAACCATTTGCGCGGCTGCTGTACGTATGCGCTCTACACCATAAGCCGACACCCCTGCCTGTTCTAACGAATTGAATAATAGTATTTTCATGGGTAGCCCTCCATAATGTTTTATTTAACACTTATATAAAATATTATACAAATACATTAAATAATCCTGCTTGCTAACTATTTTCCTGTGACTTCATTGTGAATGCGCTATTCTTAATAAAAGAAAAACGCTATTCTCGGTTTTATCTCGAAAATTAGCGTTTTGTTTTCACAGTGTCCTCTTCTTTACTAAGTAACAGCTACCTTAAAAGCATCTACATTAACGGCAGACCCATTGATGGTCAATGTAGCATTATAGAATCCCCGATCACCATTTGGCTTACATTTATAATCACCAGAACATCCGCACACGAAGAATTTCGTTTGGGTATAACCCGGATAAATATTGGTAAGCTTTCGGTAAAACAGATGTCCATGATGCGTGAAAATTGCCAGTACTTTATCTCTCACCTTCGCAGGAATAGCCGCAAAAAACTTAGCAGTCTCCGCTGCGCTTAATACATGGTTAGAATCTACCGTGATCCCGCTCACTTTTAAAGGCCAATGAAAATCAATAATATAGTAATACTTCTCATCTAAATTTTTTAATAAAGTGATACTGCCCGGCGTGAACCTTCCAAGAGCACAATTAAGCCATACATACTTCACCTTGCCCTGTGTCCCTGGGAAATTCATTTTCCCTTCAACTGCGCCTAAATATTGCGTGAATAAGGACTGGGTACTTGCCTCCCAATTTCCTATCGACGCTTTATAAGGGATATTCCCGAGCGTGCTTGTCACCGTATCCTTGAAATCCTTGTAGTAAGCGTCTGCATTATTCCCATGATTAGCCCCCGCTTGTGTGTTATCTCCCCCAAAAATAATAAATCTCTTATTCCCGCTGCCTACTACCTTTGGTAAAAGATTTTTAAAAATGCTTGAGCTATTCCCGTACCCTACGTGACTATCGCCAATGACTGCGAAGTTAATGGTTTGAGCCGACAGAAGACTTCGCTTCTTAGTGGATACTATCTGCTTTTTCAACATAATCACCTCTTTGAAATGGATGAAGTATACATAGTAGTATTTATATTCATTTCGGATTGGGTACTCTTGGACCAATCGATTCATTAGGAAGTAACACAAACAAAAAAGAGGACTGCGGTACTAATCACCGTTGTCCTCTTCGGTTTACTTCGTTTTGAAATTAAAAAGGGTTTCCTGTAACGAAAAAGATACTTTCTGTAGCTCCGAAGATAATGTAGTTAAATTTCCGCTGATGCTTAGTTGCTCTGTAGTAGAAGCAGCTACTTCTTGTGAAGCTGATGATGAATGCTCTGCTACTGCTTTAACACGACTCATTCCTTCTGTTAGCTTTTGTTGAGATTCTTCTAATAATTCGATAGAGTGCTTGGTTAATTTCATTTCAGACAGAAACTGATTCATCTCTTCTTGCACTTTAGATAATACAATATTCACCTCATTGACGGATTGCGTCTGCTCTTTAAATATCGGGTAAGCTTCGGAAAGAGCATCTTCGGTTTCTATGATCCCTTGTAGTAGGGTAGTATTAATATCGTGTACGACCTCAATGGAGTTCTTAGATTCAAGAGCCAACTGTCTTACCTCGTCAGCGACTACCATGAATCCCTTTCCTGCTACTCCTGCTCTTGTAGCTTCAATGGAAGCGTTCAAAGAAAGTATGGTTGTTCGCTTCGCCATGGAGTCAAGAAGTGTTAAAATACGGCCTACCGAGTGTATGTTCATTTTTAGGCTAGATACTTTGGTTACTAGTGATCCTATCATCTCTTCTGCTTTTGCATTCTTAGCATAAAGCACTGAAAGATGTTGAGCACCTTCCTCATTTACGTACTCCACTCTGTTAGCAAATAAATTCATTTCTTCCGTAACGGATATGACATCAGAAACAGCAGCTCCTATGTTGATTGCTAACGTATGTCCGAATTCTGCCTGAATCACTAAGCTAGAGGAGCCTTCCGCTGTTTCAGCAGTGGCTACTGCAATCTCTTTAGCATATTGATTGGTCAAGCTGGATGAAGTTTTCAAAGAATCAGACACAACCAGTACATCCTGAGTTGATTTGTTAGCTTGGTTCACTAAAGTGGTGATATTTGACATCATTTCATTGAACCCACTAGCTAACTTACCAATCTCGTTTTTCGTCTTGTAATCCATTGTTACAGTAAGATCGCCACTTGCCCCTAATTCCATTAAATAGCTTAGGGATTTAAGCGGTCGTCCTATTCTTCTAGCCATAAATATTCCTATCAAAATGGAGAATAGAATAGCAACAGTTATGATAATAACGGTTATGTAAAATATCGCTTTAGCCTTCTCCTCAAGCGAACTTACGGGTGTAATATTAATCAAGTACCATCTACTTTTCGTTAATCGATCATGAGATACTAACACTTTCTCCCCTACATTGTTCTTCGAGATCAAACTACCGGAAGCAGACAAGTCCTCTAATTTAAATAAAGATGAAGTATCTTCAAGCTCTTGTACACTAGAGTAGACTGGATCATAATTCTCACTTAATAAAAGCAAGCTACTGTCTTTAGAGAGCTGAAGTTTTAAGTTAGTCTTAAAAATATTTACATTTATTTCAATTAACAATACATGAGTTGAAGATCTCGTTGAATCATTCATGGATTTAGCCAAACCGAAGGTTCTAACCTCTTCATTGCTTAATAAGTTTGTATTTTCCGTGGGGATGTAAGTCACATAGCTAGGGGTTTCAACTACTTGCTTAAACCAAGCAGTTTCTTGAATAGCGCTTGTTGGAGTGTTTATTGTGCTAGTATGGTAAATCGGTCTGGTTTCATCTTTAGGAATCAGGGCGACTCCTACTATATTGATATCATTCGCGATGTAAGAATGCAGTATATTGTTTATAGCTTTTAGCTGATCAGCAGTAGCCTCCTTGTCTGAAATAGCAGGATGAAGTCCAGAATTCAACTCAATTTGATAAAGAATATTCTCATATTTTTCTAATACGATATCTAATTTTTGACTAGCCTGCTGTATAATTTCGGAATTCGTAGCAGCTGCTTCGTTTGTTATAATCTTCTTAGATTCATAATAAGAATATATTCCTACGGCCGAAACCAAGCCTACGATTGTCACTAATAACAATATAAATATTTCATAGCTAATGGAGCGAAAAAGATGAACGTTTCTTCTCCTCTGCTTTGCCACAACATTTCACATCCCCCTGCTATATTCTCAACGCACAAACTGATCCAATTTACTCTGATATCGAGCGTTATAGTTACGCAATGCTTCTTCAGGAGTAATAATCCCTGTACTATTCTCAAAGCTAATTTCAGACAGCTTATCCCCTTTAACTTCGCTCAAGAATTCTAATCCGAACGTATACCTACCATCCTGAAGATAGCGATTGATTACTGGATCTGTCGATTGAAAGGTTCCCTCATCCTTCAATACGCTTGGTGCAATTTGCTTCAAATGATGTGATTTCATATAGGCATGGAATAGCGCAATCCATTTTTTAGATAATTCAATATGCTCACTATATTTGTTAATGTAAAATGAGGATGGCAACATTATCGTTAATCCTGTCTCATCAGCTGTGCTACCTGGGATGGGGAAAAAACCAACCTTATTTTTTGCATTAGAATACTCCTTTTGGATCACATCCAAAAAGCCTGAGTTGACGATATAATGCGCCCCTTTCGCTGATGTCATGAGCTCTAGGGCTTTCGTATTGTTCATAATTAAATAATCAGAGTTGTATAGTTTCAGATCGTATAGCTCCCGCTGTTTTTCGAAGCTCTCTTTATAGACTACGGAATCAACAAAGCTTTTACGATGTTCCAGAAAAGCTTTAAGAAATGCTGGTTCTCGTTTCATTACAGCATACTGGCTGCCGATGAAGAGAAACTGCGACGTCCAATCATCTTTAAACGATGCAACAACAGGCACTTTTCCAGCCTTTTGGATCACTCTGCAATTAGAAATAAATTCGTCCCAGTTCGTCGGAATATGTAGCCCCAATTGCTCGTACAGCTCTTTGTTATACAGTACACCAACAATTGTCGAATTCGAGACAGGGTAACCAAATGTCATCCCATTTCTAGACACTGCATTCGTGTAGGCTTCTATATAATCTTGAACATAAGGCTCGTTCTTCAGATCAACGAAATATCTTTCAGGATCTAACTCGAAGAATAAGCCTCCCGAATTATAAATCAGCAGATCTGCCATATCTCCACTAGCAAGACTTGCACGTACCATTGCTTCACCGGCATCGCCACTTGGACGCTCCTTGAAATACACAGAAACTCCTTCTTGCTCTTCAAAGAGTTTAGCTACTTCATGTAAATCATCATTAACAAGACCTTGATCTACATAGATTGAAAGCACCACTGGAGTGGCAGATTTCACATTCGCTGTTTCCTTTGATTGTTGATTACATCCACTTAATAAGCCGCACACTATAACCATAACCAACCCTATTAAGACAATACGCTTCATAGCTTGTACTCTCCACTTTTTGAGCTATACACGGATGGACTTGTCCCTGTAAACTGCTTAAATACTTTGCTAAAATAAAACGGATCATTAAATCCGACGCATTCCCCAATTGCTTTCATGGAAAGGCTTGAGTCTTGAATCATTAATTCCTTCGCCTTATTAATTCGAACCTGATTTACAAATTCATTAAAGGACATCTGTTTGTATTTGCGAAATAGCTTACTCATATAGGTTTGAGAAATACCAAAGAAATCACACACAGATTGTAGTGAAATTTTATTTCTAAGGTTGTTTTCAACATAATTAATAATCGCTTGAAAAAAGTCCTCTGAATCAATTCTTGTTGGCTTTTGCTTTATATGAGTAATTAGCTGCTCAATCATGTCCCAAAACAAAATAAACAGTTCATTGAAATCGCGACTTTTCGAGATGGCTTCCATCATCATATAGAAATAATCTAGGTCTGTATCCTTATTTTCAATGCTCTCAAGGATGCATGTTAATAAATGTTTTATTTTAAATTCCACCGATTTCTGTGGCAGTTCTTGCTCATTCCAGCGGATAAATTCATGCCCAATGTCCTCTTTTAATTGCGTCCAATTAGAGTCAACTAGGCTTTGCTCCATTTTCCTCTGAAAGTTCGATTCTAAAGCTTGTGACTTGTCTTGGCTATGCGAGATCATCATTAGATCATTTGAATTAATGATTTGTGATTTGCCAAGTACAATTCTTTGATCAATTACCTTGCTAAGGGTATTCTTCCTTGAACGAAGCTGCTCCAAAGTCACTTTTCCCTCTGTAATCGCTATCGTTAC
This sequence comes from Paenibacillus sp. FSL R10-2734, assembly GCF_037963865.1. Taxonomy (NCBI): domain Bacteria; kingdom Bacillati; phylum Bacillota; class Bacilli; order Caryophanales; family Paenibacillaceae; genus Paenibacillus; species Paenibacillus sp. FSL R10-2734. The sequence continues at coordinate 6,094,557 of NZ_CP150170.1, forward strand.
AAAGGCTTGATTATAACCGAGAAGAAATTCTCCAAGCCTTTCCTTCATCCGCTCCACCGTCAAAGCCTCTTTTGTGAACAGAACTACAAATTCTCTACCATCATTCCCTTGCGTCCAGACAAGCTGATCCTTCGAAAATTGAGCATGAAGCAAATCCAACATCCCGAGCCATAGCTGATGCTGATGCTCGTGCTCATCCTCATCAATATAGAAATCCTCAGAAATTGCATTCAATCTTATTACAGCTAAACGTATAAAGTTGTTAGGTAAATATTTGTCTCTATAATAAGGTTCGAGCTTTTTGCCTAGTAACAGTTGTTTTAGGATATTAGTACGATGTTCTCTATGTTCGTTCCCTATAATAATTTGTAGCTGTGTCATTAATTCTTGAAATTGCAGGATGTTCACAGGCTTAAGTAAGTAATCCTTTACACCATACTGCATCGCTTGTTTAGCGTATCCGAAATCCTGAAATCCACTAATAATGACGGTATGAATGAAAGGAAAGCGACTAGCGATTTGCTTTGATACTTCCATCCCATCCATCAGCGGCATTTTTATATCAGTGAATACGACATCCGGTAAATGAGTCTCGATCTCCCGCAGCCCTTCTTGTCCATTGTACGCGGTAGCGACGATTTCCGAACTCTCGCATTTACGTGCAATAATAGTGGACAATGCACGCATTGCTGCAGGTTCATCCTCAATAATGACAATCTTCAATTTATTCATTCTAATCCACCCCCAGCCTTGCTTTCCATTTCCGCACTAATTTGAACAATTGTACGTCCTGCCTCCGAGGAAATGTGAAACTCCAGCTTGTCTTTAAAAAAGATTTTTAACCTTATAAACGTATTCACAATTCCCATACCACCGATCTCGAGCTGCAGCTTTTCTCTCTGTTCCAAGAAGTTTTTTTCTGCTAGCTCTAGACTTTTACGTATAGTTAACAGCTGCTGCTCCTTAAAGCCTCCTCCGTTATCCTCGATCTCCAAGACCCATCGATCCCCATTCTGATACCCTCTCAGCTTGACGATGACATCTCGATTGCCTTGTTCAAAGCTATGCTTAATCGCATTTTCAATAAAAATCTGCAATGTTATCTTAGGTACCCGCTCCTCAGCAATGGATGATGCAATCTGAATATCGTAGTTAAGGCAATCTTCATATCTTTTTTTCATTAGCACTAGATAGTGCTGCACATGCTCTACTTCTTCCGAAATTCGAGCAGCAATCTCAACATTAGAAGTGGAGTAACGTAGCATTGAGGTTAACCCTTCACTCATTTCAATGATGTCTGGATCGTCCAATAAAATGCCACGGTAAGAAAAAATATTCATAATGTTATAGATAAAATGAGGATTCACTTGCGCTTGCAACAAATCCATACTCGCTTGTAGCTGCATGCTTCGTGCTTCCACTTCACGTTGTACGGCCAAATTCAAACGATTCTTCAAATGATTGTAGGACTGATTTAGAGATATGATCTCATTCTGTGAAGTATCTATTTCTGTTTCATGTGGCAAGTTATACAGCTCGGTTGCTTCCATTTCCTCTTTTAATTTTCGTAAAGGATTCATCAGCCGACTGACAATGACAACATAGAACAAAATACAGAGCAGTAGCATTAGAGCACCCAAGCCAATAATAATATTTCTGATCAGAACCACAGGTTCGTTCACAATCGATTCATTTTGAATGACAAAAATGTTGGTATCTGTATAATTTGAATGCACACGAGATATCAGTTCCTTCGACTTCGTATGATCGTTATAATAAAACGTTGGTGTCGAGGAGATCTGCTCAAGATTCTTTATATAGTAGCTAACGCTCTTTAACGTTCTGTCACTATCGTAATAAATAATCGAGTTATCCTTAGCTAGAACAAGGACTTGAACGTCTTCTCCATTCAAAACTGAGAATGTTTTATCAATTTCGTCTTTCAGAATCTCCGTCTCAATGACAGTTGCTTCGCTTCTCGAATTAGACACAACACGAATTAAGCTGGTTACGTAATCTTTGGGATTGTCTGACCATAATACAATATGATTAGGAATGATCCATTTATTTAGCCCGACTTCTTCAATCCAATGATCGGTTCCCATTAGCTTCTTAAGTCGAGTGATGGGATCTTTCACATCAGCACTTGCAAATTCATCATTGCTTAGAAAGTCACCCTTTGTGTTATAGACGCTGATTCGATAAAAATTGACCGCGTGTGCATAGGTGACTAAATGCCGATTTACTCTTTTGATGGCCTTTTCAATTTCTACTCGTTCAGCCTTTGTTCGATTAATCGACATTAATAGATGAGTGGCCTCCATAAATTCGGAATCCGATATTAAATTAGTTAGTGAGAAATCCATGGGCTTTATGACACTTTCGAACTGTTGGTTCAGCTTAATGTTCATAGATTGTAAATTGTTCTTCGTTCGACTCTCGAAAACATAAGAAAGATAGCTGTAAACAACCATCCCAATTACAATAAACAAAGCTCCCAATATACCAATATAAAGAAATAATAATTTTCGTTTTATACTCATGTTTATTTTTCCTATTCGTGTATCCAAGTGATATAAATGTTACCACTTTTATAAAACTCCCCTCAATGACATTCTTGAGGGGAGTTCTAATTAAAAATTAGATCCTATGCTTTCCTGAAGTAAGACGATAGCTTCTACCATCAGGCAGGAACACAGTTGCTGTAGCATTAAATGGAATAACAACACTATACTGAATGTGCCCTTGTTCCATATACCGCCACTCCACTTGATATGTGCCTGCTACAGTATCCAATCTTCCAGTTACATAGGAGAAGCTTGGATCAGGTAGTGGTCGAATGATCATCTCTTGAAAGCCGCCCTTATCTCCCTCTAAAGTAAATCCACACATCTTTTGGTACATCCAATCCGCAATGGACCCGTATGCATAGTGATTCAAGCTATTCATTTCCGTCCCACTGATCTTTCCATCTGGCAAAAGAGAGTTCCATCGTTCCCAGATCGTTGTGGCTCCCAGATTCACTTCATATAACCATCCTGGATATTCTTCGTTTAATAACAGCTTGTAAGCAACATCGTTCGCTCCATATTCCGAGAGGACAAGACATAAATAAGGTGTTCCAACAAAGCCTGTATTCAAATGACCATTATTATCGCTTATTTGTTCTTTCAGCTTGTGTAATACATCCTGCGCTTTATCCTCCGGAAATAGCTTGAAATGAAGGGCTAGTACATAAGCAGTCTGTGTAGGCAGTATCGTTAACTGTCCTTGCTCATCAAAATATTTTTTAACAAATGCATCCTTAATCAGCGAAGCTAACTCGCCATAGATACGTTCGTCTTCGCTATATCCCAATACATTTGCAGCTTTACAGAGCAATAATGTGGAATGGTAATAATAAGCGGATGAGATATAATGCATATCCGTCGCTCCAATGGGACTTGGACTATCATGATCCAATGCCAGCCAATCACCCAAATGTCGGCCATGATCCCATAGCTTATGATCCCCATTCTCGATATCCAGTGCACGTACATGGTTCACCCAATCCTTCATGATTGGATAATGTACACGCAAAGCCCCGACATCTCCGTAATGCTGAAATAACGTCCATGGGAGAATAGTCGCCACATCGCCCCACGTCGCTGCTCCGTCCGAGATGAGAAATGGATTAATGCCCTCATGATAGGCAACCTTTGGCTTTGGAACGAAGAAAGGTATAGACCCTTGAATTAACTGCTGTTCTAGCCGCAGATTCTTCAAATAATGATGATAAAACGCTGGGGTACGCATATTAAAGCATGAAGTTGAGGCAAAAACTGAAACGTCTCCCGTCCACCCCATTCGCTCATCCCGCTGTGGACAATCTGTTGGTATGTCCAAGAAATTACTTTTCTGTCCCCACTTCGCATTGCTAAATAGCTTATTCACCTTCGCATTAGAAGTCTCAATAAAACCCGTTTCCTCAATATCTGACATGATGACACAGGCTTTAAAGTGCTTCAACTGAATATCATCGATGCCAGTTACCTTCACATATCTAAAACCGTAAAAGGTAAAATGAGGTCGAATGCGCTTCGTTGTTCCGTCCCCGATATACATAAACTGTGCTTTAGCTGTTCGTAGATTATCATTGTAGAAGCAGCCATCCTGCATTAATTCACTATGCTCAAGCGTGATGAAATGATCGCTGGGCACCTCTGCTTCAAATTCTACCCAGCCTGTGAGAATTTGACCGAAATCTAGAATTTTTTCTCCTATTTCTGAAATAATTAGCTGGACAGGTTCTAGCTTCTCGACAATATGAATCGGTGGGTTATATCGTTCACTAAGCTTTTGGTAATCTATATCTATGGGACAAACCGGTAAAAGGTCTGCTGACTTCAATTCCTGCGACGACAGCACCAAACGGCTATCAAACTCTTCACCATCATAAATATTACTTTTTACAACCGGAGAGTTGTAGCAGTTCCATGTATTATCCGTGCATACGATTACTGTGGATCCATCCTCATATTCAAGATGCATTTCATAAATAAAGGCCTGCTGATCTCCATATAAATTCTCATACCCGCCTTCAAATACGAATCGTCCTTTATACCATCCATCACCTACCATGGCCTGAATAATATGTTCTCCTATGGTAAATTGCTCCGTCATATCATAGGTTTGATATTGCATGAATAAATCATAGGCATGATATCCAGGCATAAGAAATTCATTTCCGATTTTCTCATCATTTAAGTAAAGCTCATATAATCCCAATCCACAAACGTATGCGCGAGCACGTCGAATCGGCTTAGTGATATGCACTGTTTTGATAAACATAGGGTGGTTTTCTAACGACTCAGGTTTAGTTATCCAACTCGCTAGCCATGGTTCTGACCGCTTAGCCGTTTCGAAATACGCGATCTCACTTTCTGCAACCTCTTCCTCATCCCCCCATACTGTGACTTTCCAATAGTATCTCGTATAAGGAAGCCAATTGAGCTGTAATGGATAGCTCAATTGGTTGATGTGCTCATCTTTTCCAGTATCAAAGAGAATAGAATCCTTCCGAAAATCAGGTTCCATCGCCACCATAATACGAGCCGCGCTTTGCCATTTGGAGTAAGCATCCTCCACTTGCCATGATAAGTTAATCGAAGCATCTAAAGCATATCCGATTGGATTGATTAAATGATTCGTTCGTAATTTCACGATATTCATTCTAATGTTTCCCTTCTTTACCCCTTAATAGCGCAAATCTTCACGACCACAGAATGGATCAACCGGATTAACTCCTTTAAAGGAACTGCGACCTAGTAGCTTCAGGGCTACAGATTCCAGCACATCATTATTATTGGAGTAGCAATTAATATACGTCTTGATCATAGGCGCATCAAATAAATGATATGGATTAGCTAAACTAATAAATACCGTTGGAACTTCATGTACGAACCATGGCAGGTTGTTCCCCATTCCAAATAGCGTATACCAATTGATTCGGTTAGTTGTTTTATTACTTGCATTCTCTACATTGCCTAAGTAAATGACTAAATCATGTTTCTCTTTGAATGCTTTTACGTTATCTGTGCCCCCAAATAAATCTTCCTTCTCGTAAATAGTCACTTGGAAACCTTGCTTCTGGAGTAATGATTCGAATGTACTGATCACACGCTCATTAGATTTGGCATCACCAAGAATTTGCAATAAAACTTTAGTATGCTGCTCAACTACGATAGGCAATAGATTCTGTGTATCCTTCACAAGTGTGATGGACTGATCTGCTAATTCCTTCGCCCAGCTAACATGCTCTTCGTTCTTCAATATGTGCAAAGCATCCTTATCCGGTACTAGTGAATTCTCTGCCTGCTTAATATGAAGCTTCAAAGCAGCCTTTGTTGCCAGAATACGCAAATTAGCTTCGCGCAAGCGTTCTTCGGACAAGAAGCCTTTCTGGTAGCCCTCCATCATAAAGCGATGATCCTCAGCCAAGTCTTTATTGAACAAAAACATATCACAGCCACTTTCAATGGCATAAGGTACGGCTGTCTGCCGATCCATCGCTGCCGTAAAGCCAACCATCGGTGTGGCATCTGTAACAATGAGACCGTTAAAGCCGAGCTCACGGCGCAATAGGCCTTCTATCAATTCTGGTGACAATGAAGCTGGAACGACTCGGTTCGAATCCCCTGGGTTCAGGTGATTTTGATAGGCTGGTAATGCAATATGCCCAACCATAACGGTTAGTGCACCTGCATCAATCAAGCCTCTATATACATGTCCAAAGGTGTCATTCCATTCTTCCATGGATAGATCATTTACGGATGTCAGCAAATGCTGGTCCCTTTCATCAACACCATCCCCTGGAAAGTGTTTAATGGATACCGCCACACCTTCCTCAGTCGCTGCACGCATATATTCAAGTGCGTACTCAAGCACAACTTCTGGATCACTCCCGTAGGTACGAACATTCGTAATAGGGTTTCGGAAATTGTAATCAATATCAACAACAGGTGCAAAGGTCCAGTTACAACCTAGTGCTGCCCCTTCCGATGTCGCTATTTTCCCTAATCGATAAGCATATTTAGCATCATTAGCTGCAGCTGCTGCCATTGGCTTACCGTATGAGGTTCCATCTGTTGCTGCCCCATCTCCTCCTGCTTCCAAGTTCGCAGGAATCAGAAGTGGGATTCTAGAACTCTTCTGCGCGTAATCGAATACGCTGCGCATCTCCGTGCTCTCGCCATCCCGAAAAAACAATCCACCTATTTTTTTGTCTAGCAACTCATGTGTTAAATAGTTTACATCTGTAGAGTAGCCAATAGGGCAGAATAACTGCCCAATCTTTTCTTCCACACTCATGCTCTCATAGGTATCCGTCACCCATGCAACATCCTGTTCCGATAAATGGAACGGTGTTTTTCTCAAAAAATCCATTGTCTATATCCTCCGATTACACATATTTCAAAAGGTCGCCAAACGTCTCCAATGCGTAAGTAACCCGTTCATAACTCTTGATATCGCCAATCCCGGCACTGTCAAAGCCACCGCGGTAAGCTGCATCAATCCCTGCCTGCGCATCCTCCACAACAAGACACTCCTGTGGCGTCAATCCCAAACGATCTGCTGCATACTGGAACACCTGAGGATCAGGCTTGGATTTAGTAATATTCTCGCCAGAGCTTACAACTTCGAATAGATAAGTAATGCCTAATTGAGCTAGAATATAATTTGCGTTTCGGCTAGAAGACCCGATCGCAAGTCTAATTCCCTTGTCTCGCAGCGCATAAAGTGTGTTAAGGACGTCCTGCGACAAATCAGCTGGGTTTAACTGCTCTAGGAACTCAACATATAGCTCATTTTTCTTGGTGAGCAAACTTTGCTTCTCTTCTGAAGCCACTTGCTTTTGATTATGTTGTAGAATGATTTCCAAGCTCTCAAGTCGACTTACACCTCTAAGCAAATGATTCATTTGCTCATGAAACTGAATTCCTAGCTCATCAGCAAGCATCTTCCACGCCAAGTAATGATAGTGATCTGTATGGCAAATAACGCCATCCAAATCGAAAATAATTGATTTATAATGCTTCATTTTATTACGCTCCATAAATTAATTCTTCTTTAGTCGAAGCATGCTCTTCAGCTTGCCTTCATTATTTAAATAGATTAAGAACAATAGGAGAATTATTGCGTTCCATAAGGATTGCATTTGTGCGGAAACACCAAGTCTAACGAAACCAAGAGTAATCAGTGCTGTCGTAAATGAACCTAGCAGGATACCAATCTTCTCTTCGCTAAATCGTTTGATAAAGCCGCCCAAGAACAAAGGAAGAAACGCTGTAAAGATGGTTGAAATTGTACTAAAGTTAAGTGCCGCGGAAGCAGTTCCTTGTGTACTCATATTGAAGCTAGAAGCCACTGCAATGAATATCCCCGCTAGAATATAACAGATCAGCGCATTTCTTTTTTCGTTAATCCCTGTTTCAACCGATATTTTCTGACCACTAATTAGAGATCTCCACTCATAACCGAATCTAGTGAAATTGGAAATGATATAGATGCAGACAAAACCGATCGCAAGAATAAGCATTTGATTGGATGCATTCGAAATTTTCGTTAAATGTAGTGATGTATTCAATACAACACCTGATCCTCCGGATACGATAAACGTAAATGCTTCGAAGATTAATGTCATTCCTAAAGAGGTCACAATTGGAGCAATATTTAATACAATATAGACCAGTCCAGAAATCGTCCCTAAGATCGCACCAACAGCGATAATGATAACCAGCATGATAAAGGCGTTAGATGGAGCACCCGCATCTGCAAGTGCCCATGTCAGTTTCACGCCAATAATACAGGACAGCAATCCTATAGAACCAAGAGAGAAATCAAATCTACCTGATGATAAGTTGAAATTTAGTGCCCAAGCGATGAAGGTTGTAACCACGAAAGCATTAATAAACGTTCTAACATGGTTAGCAGTCTCGAATAAAGCAATACCCTTGATACCACATAAAATAACTAATAAGAGAAATACGCCAACTGGGATACAGATCGTAAAAAACGTATTTATCAACATCTTTTTTAATCGCTGATTCATATAGCCACCTCGAAGGAGTTACTTGATTCTACTCCTAGTCCTATTGTCTTTTTGCCAATCTTTCTTTGATCGCTGAAAATTCCACATTCTCTGCAAGCTCTTTAAATGAATCTAAATTTGCTTCTGAATTGTCTGCTTTGATAACCGATTTTAGATCTTCAGCATTAAATACTGGATTGTCAAAATCGTTTGCATATTTATACATTTCGTAGAAGGTATCTTTGTCAGTTGCGTTCCAATAATTTTGACTAATTCTGAAGGCTTGCCCATTGTCTCTAAAGCTGTCACCATCACCATTGATTGCGTTCATGACCGCAGCGAAAGAAGGACCGATCATCGAAGAGAAGGTTCCCGCCAAAAAGTCAATTTGTTGTGGATCTGCGTCGAATCCACCTCTATACGCATCAGTAAAGCTTGCAATCGTTGCTAGTTTAATGTCCGGATTTGCTTTGGCTATGGTAGCCCCAAACACTTCCAAGCCAATCCCTACAGTTAGCAACACTTCTACATTTGGCTCACCAAGCTTTTGCGCAGCTTCTGTGTAAAATGCACCCGCATCATCCGGGAAGCCTTCCAAAAAGGTAATTTTATATTTATCACTTGTGAACTTGCCTAAACCGCCTTGCTTTCCTTCATAAACTGCACCTGCTTCTTCAAACGCTTTTACCATACCTTCATAACGTTTAACGTGGGCTTCAACCCCATAGCTTAAACCTCCGGCATATATTACATAGTTGGTATAACCTTGCGCAATATAGCTTTTTGCCATGTCATAGCCTGCTTTTTCTTCCGAGGTCAAATCTGGACCAATTGTACCAATGAAATATTTATTGTCTTTTGTTGCTTCGTATTGCTCATCAGTCATCGTACCAACACCGACGATATAATACATTTTGGCAGCTGCTGCCTGATTAATCGCTGCCACCATATCCGCTTGGGTTAAGGCAATAATCCCTTTTGCACCTTGGAGTGCAAAATTCTCGATTGCAGATTTTTCTTCTTCAGCTGAAGAAACTGCGGAGGAAAATTTAAATTCTACGTTGAAGTTTTTTTCGATGTATTGCTGATAATATTTCTGAAAGGCAACAACCTGTGAATCAGTTGGATCGTAGATTAGCACGCCAATTTTTGTCTTAGCACCACTGTTAGCGCTTGCATCTGTCCCTTCATTCTTGGTGCTGCTACATCCTACTAATGCTGTAGAAATAATCATTACCATTGCAATCAATGTTAAAATAGCCTTTTTACTCATTTTCTTCATACGAATCCACTTCCTATCTCGTTAATAGTTTTGTTCTGTAACCAAGACCTGCAATAAAAACAACCAGCAGGAACAATAAGCCTTTAATAAGCTGTGTCATTCCGAACGATGCTCCGATAATTAACAGTATTTGATTTAACAGCACGATGGACACCGAGCCAATTAGCGCGGCAATCACTCTACTTCGTGCGCCTCCAGATACCGGCATTCCACCAAAAACAACAGCAATTAATACATCCATTCCGATCGAGGAGGCTGTTGATGCACTTAAGGTCGGCGCGCGAGTAATGGTTAGGAATGCAGCCAGCCCAACGCCGAGACCAGCGATTGTAAAGGATATAATCGTTTGCTTGACTACAGAAATTCCTGTTTGCTTTGCACTAATCGGGTTTCCACCTAGAAACTTATTCCGTCTTCCAACAGCTGTATAGTGAAATATGAAATAACATATCCCGAAAAATGTTCCTAAAATTATTAACTTAATTAGCTGGGTATCATACGCTGTAGCGGCTGCAAAATCCATTGAAATATTAGATTTCCCACCTAAAAGCACCTTTGTAATTGAAGTTAGAATACTAAGCATAGCTATCGTCGATACGAAAGCGGGTAAATTAAATACGGCGGCTAATAATGAATTGATTAAACCAACGGTAACACCAACGAGAATACAAGTAATCAGCATCATCAGTATGGACTCGGTTTGGTTGTACACCAACACACCACACATCGCACTCACAGCTGTAGATGCTCCTAATGAAATATCAAAGGCCCCTATAGAGAAAATATAGATCGCTCCGATAGACACGACAGCCATAATAACGGATTGATTGAGCAAAATTTCCAGATTATACGATGTGATATTTCCTTCTAAAGCAATTACATACATTACAATCAGCAGTATTAATCCGATTAACGGCGTTAAAATGGATAGCTGACTACTTTTCTTAAAGCGAAGCTTTTGTTGTTTGACCTTCATCACTTCTACGTTCATATTTGCACCTCATTAAATCATGTAATGAATGAGATCTGATTCATTTAGATCTGCATTCCTTACAAAGGACTGATCTACTTTTCCATTCTTCATGATCATAATTCTATCGCTCATACCAATTAATTCCGGCAGTTCTTCTGATATCATGATGATTGATTTCCCTTGCTGTTTCATTTCGTACATTAATTCATACATCGCTTTCTTAATACCGATATCCACACCACGAGTCGGGCAATCCATGATGAGAATCTCTGATCCTCTGCCGATCCATTTTCCAAATACGACCTTCTGCTTATTCCCACCCGATAAGAACTGCACATTTTGATCCATCGAAGAGCATTTAATACTCAATTGGTCAATCTGTGTTTGGACATAACTTTTCTCCGTACTATTCTTAATTAGTACCTTCTTCGAAGCATTGAGCTCCACACCGGCGATTGCAATATTATCTTTCACACTTGCAGAGAGCACCAATGCTTCATGGTCTCGATCCTTCGAAATGTAACCAAGCTTATGCTGCATCGCGATTTTCGTTGAAGTAATTGGATCGCCGGATAGATTGTGAATTACTTCACCTTCGTCTGTTTTATAAAATGCAAATAGACATTTTCCAAGCTCATGCATCCCACAATGTGATAATCCGCCAATACCCAGAATCTCGCCCTTATGCAATTGGAAGGATACACGATGAACCTTATCCTGATACTGAATACCTTTAACATCTAGAACGACGTCATCTAAGGCAACATTGTCATAATCTGAGCGATAATAATTCCCACTAATTTCTCTGCCGACCATCAGTTGCTTGATAAGATCCTCTTCGAACTCTTCCTTCTCCAAATTGCGAATAAGGTTTCCATCCCTAAGTACCGTTAATGTATCGCATACTTGCATCAATTCGTCCAAATCATGTGAAATGAACAGAATGGATTTCCCTTGCAATTTCAGCTTATTCATCAGCTCGTACATAAAATCACGACCTGACTGTGACAAAGCAGTCGTAGTCTCATCCACAATCAATAAATCAGGATCCATCATCATTACTTTCGCAACCTCAATAAACTTTTGGTCTTGTTGGTCGAGCTCCCAAGTCATTGAATCTGGCCTTACATGTTCCATACCTACTCGATTAAGCACCTGCTCAGTAGCAGCATATAATTTATTTTTTTGTATTAATCCGATCTTTTTGAATTGATCCATCTTGCCAAGAAATATATTTTCTGAAATCGGGATATCGGAAATGGTCCCCTTCTCCTGAACAATCATACCGACACCGCTTTCAAGCGCATGCATCATATTCCTTGGAGAATATTCCTGTGATTTAAATAATATTTGTCCAGAATCCGCTTTTTGAATTCCTGAGATAATGGATGAAATCGTACTCTTACCTGATCCATTTTCTCCGATTAACCCTCTGATCTCTCCTTTGTAGATGCTAATATCTACATTGTTCAGGGCTACAGTAGAGCCGAATTTTTTGCTCATCCCTTTTACTGACAGCAAAACCTCTCTTTCTGTACTCATTTTTTCACTCCTTTTTGCTATAGTTTATTGGGTTAATCCAATCTTAAAAGAAAGCGCTTCAATTTCACATGGTCATATCAGTACTCATGCATGTAAAATCCAAAACTGAACTCAGATAAATGATTACAACTGTATTTCATATCCCAAACTCCCCACCTTCTGTGATCAGTCTAAGGAATTGTGATGGGGCGATGGCGAGGTAGTATTATAGGGAAAAATTCCCTGTATTTAGGATTTTTCCTCACAATTGCCCACTTATATGGAATTCCTCCCTATAATACGGACGATTTTCTAAAATACCGACGATATCAGCCGAAGTATAGGGACAAATTCCCTATATCCTGCCTGTTCAACCCTAAAACACAGCATTTATAGGGAGAATTTCCCTATACCATGGTAGATCTATTCCATTTATGATCTATCTCGCAATATCGAGCCTTGATTATGTTTTTAGGGAAATTCTCCCTAATTTCCGAACTTTTTAAGCATACATTGAACTGATCGCGGAAATTCTCCCTAAAAACTAATGGATTATAGGCAAACCGGGCAATTCCCGCAGAATTTTAGGGAGGAATTCCCTAATTAAAGGTGATATCGAGCAAAATACGATTATTTTAGGGATAGTTTCCCTAATTATTGATTACTTTAAGATCAGCTCAAACAACATCATTTTATTTCTTACACGTTCCCCCAACTCTACGACGGTACGGTATAGTACAGCACAGCGCCAGTTATAGCTACCAGAACGATAATCACTCCCACTGTTCCCCGGAAAGGAATCATAGTTCGCAGTTGGTTTCCCCGATTCACACAAAAAAGAGGACTACGGCAATCACCGTTGTCCTCTTTACTCAACAAATATATTTATATAGGCTGAACAAAAGAATATAAAAAAAGCGAGAAGGATCGGAGGGGAAGTTTGGAACTGTAGGAACGTAGTGACCGCCTTTGTCAGCGGATTTCAACCGTGAAACACGGTATATAATCAAGAAATCTGGTGACAACAGCGGCCGGAAGTCCAAACATTCACCACAGTGACTGCTGAGCTTAAGTTAAGATCATAAGTTCAGTCTATATAAATCACCTAAATCTTCATATCCTTACCCGTATAATCTACAAACATGAAATGGCCTTCTGGTGTAGTGCGCTTCTCAATCAGGCTAATGATGCCCTCGGCACTTTGGCTTGGATTCGTCGGCGCCTCGGCTCCGCCCATATCCGTATGCATCCAGCCCGGATGCACGCTAAGCACTTGTATGCCGCGACCTTTTACATACTCATGTAGCTGCTGCGAGAACATATTTAGCGCCGTTTTGGAAATGCCATAAGGATAGTCATTCGGATATGCATTGGTGATGCTGCCTGCTTCCGACGATATATTAATGATCGAGCATTCGGGTTCCGTAAGTAGCGGCAAGAAATGCTTAACTACTCGCATCGGTCCGTACAGATTAATATCCATTGTTGTAAGCATATCTTGAAAATCTAAGGCTTCAATCGGTGTGTCCCGGGCGCTGAGCACCGCCGCATTATTAATAATGGCACCGAGCGTACGGCCTTGCTCTTTCAGACTCGCAGCCAGCTCCGCGATTCCGTCTTCGTTCGTCACGTCCAGCGTAGCGACGTTTAATTTATCTCCATAGGTTGCAGCAAGCTGGGATAACGCTGTTTGCTCCTGATCAGGACGTCGAACCCCGGCAATAACTCCATGTCCCCGCTTCAACGCATCAGCCACCAGCTCATAACCTAGCCCACGTCCGGCACCAGTAATTAGAATATTCACTATTTATCCCCTCCTTTATCCTTGTCGTTCTCCAGCAGCTCCACGATCACCTTTAACTCCTTGAACGTGTCCATATAAGCATAACGCCCTCCGGTATATTCACCCTTTTGCTGAAGTGGGAAGCCTTTTCCTTCGAGCAGCATAATCTTCTCCTTCATTCCTTCAACCACAAAAGCAATATGATGAGGTCCCTCACCATGCTCATTCAAATAATCACGCCATGTGCTAGGCTGATGATCCGGCTCAATTAATTCTAGCTGTAAGGAGCCCATATCAAAGAAAGCTAGCTTAGCCCGCGCCTCCGTCGCCACGCCATTATGCCTGGTCTGCGCAACATCTTCTGTATCTGTAACGATAATTCCCGGCTTTTCCAGACCAAAAAAATCCGCATACGCCGCACTTACCTTCTCAACATCATTCACCAATATTCCAATCTGCGTAACAAAATGATTGCCAAGCCATCCTGACATGCGCATCAACCTCCTATTAGTCTGACAAGTCCACCATACCGATTCTATGAAAAGGCTGTCAAGTCTGAGATGAGATCACTCTGAGACAGAGGCGATTTCTAGCCTATTTGTTTCGGTTAATCACCGATCCGGTTATAGAATGACAAGTTTACATTAACAAAAAGGGGTGAGGAACGATGGACCATAGAAAAAGATCACGCCTGATGCAGCAGTTTATTTTTGTCGGGCCAACTTCCTTGTTTTTCTTTATTATTGTGCTGATTCCTTTCTTTTTGGGACTCTATTATTCATTTACCAGCTGGAACGGAATCTCGCGACATGTGGAGTGGACCGGGCTGAGGAATTATCTACATATCTTCACAAAGGACCCTTCCTTTCTTAATTCATTCTGGTTCACGGCGAAGTTCACTTTATTTGGCCTGGTGCTGACGAATCTGCTCGGCTTCGCACTCGCTTATGTACTGACCCGCAAGCTGTTCACGCGCAATGTCCTAAGAACGGTGTTTTTTGTACCTCATGTCATTGGCGGACTTTTGCTCGGGTTCATTTGGCAATTTATTTTTGTCAGAGGATTCTCTTCTATCGGACAGGCTACTGGCTGGTCCTTCTTTAATCTTCCATGGCTAGGTACCGGAGGTACAGCATTCTGGGCGATTGTAATCGTATTCGTCTGGCAAAATGCAGGATATCTGATGGTCATCTACATCTCTGCAATCAACAACGTTCCCAAAAGCTTGATTGAAGCGTCCAAAGTGGATGGTGCCGGACGTTTTCAGGTGTTACGCCAAGTCACCATCCCATTGGTTATGCCAGCTGTAACTGTCTGTTTGTTCCTGTCGATCTCCTGGTCCTTTAAGCTGTTCGATCTCAACCTGTCGCTGACCAAGGGTGGACCCTTCAAAGCTACCGAATCTGTAGCGTTGAATATTTACAATGAAGCTTACACCATCAGCCGGTTCGGAATGGGCTCGGCCAAAGCAATGATTTTCTTCGTCATCGTAGCCGTGATCTCCTTGCTACAGGTTAGAGCAACTAAGAAAAGAGAGGTGGAGCTGTAATGGAGACTACCGCCAAGAAATTCAATGTGCCCCTACTTCTCATCGAAGTGATTGTGATCCTGCTGGGCCTTCTATTCCTAGTCCCCTTTTACTTTTTGCTGGCGAACTCAGTAAAAAGCTATAGTGAGATTCTTTCAGATTCCGCTGCGCTTCCTACCGCATTCCAGTGGAGTAATTACGCCGAAGCTTGGAAAGCTACCAATTTCCCTCGTGCCTTCCTGAACTCTTTTATCATCACGGTGATTAGTAATATTCTGCTAGCCTTCCTCTGCTCAATGTGCGCCTATAAAATGGTCCGAAATAACAGCTTGTATAACCGTATTCTTTATATCGCATTAGTGGCCGCTATGGTTATTCCGTTTCAGGCTATCATGATTCCATTGGTGCAGGTCGTTAGTGGTCTGGGCGTCATGGATTCAACTGCGGGTTTGATTTTAGCGTATCTTGGGTTTGGCGCCCCGATGACTGTGTTTCTGTTCCATGGCTTCGTCAAATCAGTACCTCTTGATATTGAGGAGGCTTCGAGGGTGGATGGCAGCAGTCCATATGGGACCTTTTTCCGGATTGTGCTTCCACTCATGCAGCCGATTATTGTCACCGTCATCATTCTGAATACCCTGTGGATCTGGAACGATTACTTGATGCCATCGCTCATTCTGCAGGACCCGGTGCTTCGCACCATTCCCATCGCTACTTATAGCTTTTTCGGACAATATACGAAGCAGTGGGATTTGGCACTTCCGGGACTTGTACTTGGGATTACGCCTGTGGTCATCTTTTTCCTAGTAATGCAAAAATATATTATTGAAGGCATTGCCCAAGGCTCCGTGAAGGGCTAACGATACACGTTACTTTCAGCAAGAGAGGATGAATAAATATGAGAACCAAACGTGGAATTCTCCTCGCATGCTCGCTGCTGCTGGCTGCCCTGACAGCCGGCTGCGGACGTGGCAGCGATAATGCGAATGGAGTCAAAACCGTGCACATCTACCAGTTCAAGGTTGAAATCTCCGAAGCACTGGCTTCGCTAAAGACCGAATTTGAGAAGGAACACCCCGATATTAAGCTGGAGATTCAGAGCGTGGGTGGTGGGACCGATTATGGCGCATCCTTACGCGCCAAATTCTCTTCTGGAGATGAGCCAGATATCTTCACCATCGGCGGCAACAATGAACGTGATATGTGGCTAGAGTATTTAGAGGATCTAAACGGTGAAGCTTGGGCCAAGGATGTAAAGCCGCTTGCAGCAGAACAAATGACCATAGATGGCAAGCTCTATGGCATGCCGATGAATCTGGAAGGATACGGCTTCATCTATAATAAGGATCTATTTAAGAAAGCCGGAATCACCGAGAAACCATTAACTTTAACTGCTCTGCGTGAAGCCTCTGAGAAGTTAAAGGCGGCGGGCATCACACCTTTTGCAAATGGGTACCAAGAATGGTTCGTGCTTGGCAATCATAATGTGAACGTACCTTTCGCCCAGCAGCCAGATCCCGAGGCATTTATCGCCGGACTTACAGACGGTTCCAAAACCTTCGCCGGAGACCCGATTTTCTCCAAGTGGATCGATCTACTGGACCTTACTGTGGAGTATGGCAACAAGAACCCGCTCTCGACCGACTATAATACGCAGGTCACTATGCTGGCGAACGGGGAATCCGCGATGATACAGCAGGGCAACTGGACGCAAGGACAGATCGACGGCATCGATCCCAATCTTAATCTGGGCATCCTGCCGATGCCTATTGACGACACGCCTGAAGACAACGACAAGCTTTATGTAGGCGTACCTAGCAATTGGGTGATCAATAAAAACTCTCCCGTCAAGGAGGAAGCCAAGGTGTTCCTGAATTGGCTCGTGACCTCCGAGACCGGGAAAAAATATATCACCAAGGAATTCCAGTTCATTCCTGCGCTCGACAGCATTGAGGGCACCGAAGAAGATCTTGGAGCGCTGGGCGCCGAGGTGTTGGCTTATACCGATAAGGATCAGGCGTTAACCTGGAACTGGACACGTCTGCCGAACGGGATGCCACAGGAATTATCCAGCAGCATTCAAGGGTATCTCGGCGGTAAGCTGACCAAAGAAGGCATGCTGAAGGAATTCCAAGTCAACTGGGATAATCTCAGTGTGCAGTGATTTACCTGCTCTATACATCAAAAGCCGCGCAACGATGCGCGGCTTTTTCTTTTTGATCATATTCATTTCATTGCTCTCCGTTGGTCATGACTCGGAACCGTTGTTAGTTAGCACGCAGCATACTAATTTGTCTAGCAAGATACACCGGCGTATAAGGCATATCATCTCGAAGCCAAGCAATAACCGTACCAATTAGGGCTGCTGAACCGTACCAAATGGCAATGTCCTTCTGAATGGGGATTTTTGAATGATCAGCGCCGCCCTCCTTTTTCTCCTTATGTGCAGAAATGATTTCAGCCATTAAGTTAAACAGACGATCTGTAAAAATCGGACTTCGTTTCGATGTGAGTACAATTTTGTAAAACTTTGCATGATCCGCAATATGCTTAAGCAGATTCTCAAGTATCCGCAAATTCTCTTCTTCAACCGATTCTTGCGTGTTGTCTTTGTTGTTCACCACTTCAAGAATGTCCTCAACCATATCATCCGCCATCTTTTCCAGCATATCCGGGAGATCCCGATAATGCAGATAAAAAGTAACTCGATTAATTTGAGCCCGCTCTGCAATACGGTTTACTGATATTTTCTCAATATCCATTTCCTCAAGCAATTCAATCACAGCATCTCTAAGCATTTGACGTGTACGAAGAACCCGGGGATCTATACGAGGTGTTGTGTTACTCATTCTACCCTCTCCAATCTTTTACTTTCATATCATAAACTACAATTTTAAAGTAATTGTTGTTTTTAATAAGAAAAAACTACACTTTTAAAACAAATGTAAACTATTATACATTTTTTCGCAAATCGTTGCTTGATTACATGAAAATTTCATTTATAATCTAATTTATGCATTGTAAACTATACGACACACTGTAAATTTAGTCCATGATCGACGATTTGAAAGGATGGAGTGAAGTGAGTACAAAGACAGAAGTAACAAGCAGTTCCGTAAAAAAAGGACCCATCTTATTCATTATGATTTTGGGCGCCTTTCTTGCGACACTGAATCAGACGGTAATGAGCGTTGCTGTTCCGGAGTTAATGCATGATTTTAATATTACGGCTGCAACCGCTCAGTGGCTTACAACAGGCTATATGCTGGTTAATGGGGTTCTAATCCCAATTACAGCTTATTTGATGCAACGGTTTACGACGCGTGAGCTTTTTCAAGCTTCCATGTTTATATTTTTGGCTGGAACGATCGTCTCGGCCGTCGCAACAAACTTCCCAATTCTGCTGACCGGACGTATGATTCAGGCAGCTGGTGCTGGGATTATCATGCCACTGCTCACGAATGTCATCTTGACCCTGTTCCCTCCTGAAAAGAGAGGGGCTGCCATGGGGATGGTAGGGTTAGCTATTATTTTCGCGCCTGCGATTGGACCTACTCTGGCTGGATATATTATGGAACATTACACTTGGGAAACTATGTTCTATGGCATGATTCCATTGACTGTCATTGTAATCATTTGTGGTTTTATTTATTTAAAAAATGTATCAGAACGCACCTTTCCTAAGTTAGATATAGTTGGTGTAACCCTTTCTACAATCGGATTCGGAACCTTGCTGTATGGCTTCAGCAGCGCCGCCAGCGCAGGGTGGTCGAGCGCCGAAGTGCTGTTGTCTCTTGGTGTGGGCGTCCTTTCCCTTGGCTTGTTTACTTGGAAACAACTCACTTCCCAAAACCCGCTTCTTGATCTCCGGGCCTTTAAATACAAAATGTTCTCCTTAACGACTGTCATCAGTATCGCAGTTACAATCGTGATGTATGCAGATATGATGCTGCTGCCTCTGTATCTGCAGAATGCCCGCGGCTTTACAGCGATGGAGTCCGGCTTGCTACTGCTTCCTGGTGCGCTCATTATGGGTTTGTTGATGCCGGTAACTGGAAAGCTGTTCGACCGGTTCGGAGCGAAATGGCTCGCTATCATCGGTCTGCTAATCACAATTGCAACGACGCTGAGCTTTGTGAACTTAACGGACTCAACTAGCTATATGTATCTGGTATTTATGTCAACAGGCCGCCGGATCGGAATGGCTCTGCTCCTAATGCCTATACAAACTTTAGGTCTAAATCAATTACCCTCCAAGCTTAGTGCGCACGGTACAGCGATCTCGAATACCATTCGACAAGTGGCTGGCGCCGTTGGGACTTCCTTACTCGTTACCGTTATGACGAGCCGTACTACAACGCATATGAAGGATATGCTGGTTTCAGGCAGCACACAGAACGGAACACAGGAACATATGATTATGGAAGCTTCTATTCAGGGCATCAATGATTCCTATCTAGTGATTGTCGCGATCGGCATCATCGGTCTGCTGCTATCTTTCTTCATTAAACGTGTTGGGCAAGCGCCTGAGCCTGAGCAAGAACCCAAAGCGAAGCTCAAAAAAAATTATTGCCAAAGAAGCTTAATATCTAAAAGCAATTAGCACTATTAATAGCATCATGCAAAAGAGATCAGCGATGTCAATCATCGCTGATCTCTTTTTAGTATGACAACTACTCTCCACAAACAAATTGCCCATTGTGCAATTTTGCTCTTTGGGCAATAATATAAAAATAGAAAATAGAGCACAGTATGTTCTCTGTACTTAAGAAAGGAGATCGCATAGAACTTGAACCCCAAACCGACACTGCGCGACAAAAAAAAAGAAGCCACAGCTTATGCCTTAGCCAAATCCTCCTTCGAACTTGCGCTTGAACTAGGTATGGACGGCTTCATCGTCGACGATGTTGTCCAGAAAGCCGGCTACTCCCGAAGGACCTTTGCCAACTACTTCTCGTGCAAAGAGGAGGCGGTAGCGGCATATTTTATTGGCAACGCTTCAAGGAAGGATCAAAACAACTTATTAGCGGATCTACCTCAAGATACAACGCCACTGGATGCCTTGTACAAATTGTTCAAGCTTCAGTTCACTTCCGAGTTTCTACATCAATTGCGGCAGTTCGTATCGCTGGCTAATCAGTATCCGTCGCTGGAGCCTTATATCCTCAGCGTATTTCGCCGCCTACAGATAGCCGCTCAGGAAGTGCTCGAACAGTTCACTCATGGGCGCTATGCCGACGGATATACCCATCTTCTTGCTGGTGCCGTCTATGGTGCGTTTGTGCCGATTCTGGATGGGCGTCTGAATGTCATGCTGCCGGGTGAAACGCAGGATGAGCGCCCCGATGCTATATCGTTCGATCAATATCTAAACTCCATGTTCGCTTATTTACGCAAAGGCTTCTAATTTAGAGATACAAAGGAGAAACCATCACATGTCAACATTTCTTTATCGATTGGGTAAATCCGCTTATTCCAAGCCTTGGTATTTCCTTACGGTCTGGATTCTGATTCTCGGTGTTATAGGCGCCCTACTTGGTGTAAATGGCATCCAGTCCAGCTCGGAAATGAAAATTGAAGGCACTGAATCGCAAAAAGTACTAGATATGCTAGCCAAGGAGCTTCCAGCGGCTGCTGGCGGACAGGCAAGCGTTGCCTTCACCGCACCAGACGGAGAACGGCTGGACACGCCAGAGCGGACATCGCTGATTCTAAAGGCAATCAATGATGTCTACAGCATGGACTATATCATCAATCCTGTTGAGTTGGCCGCCCAAGCTGCCGCGGCTGCTGGGCAAGCTGCCGCGGCTGCTGGGCAAGCTGCCGCGGCTGCTGGGCAAGCTGCAGGAGCAGATGCCTCAGCGGCTGCAGCGGGTCAGACTGCCACTGCGGACCCATCCGCCGCGGCGGGTCAGACAGACGCAGCGGGTCAAGCTGCTGCTGCAGCTCAAGCAGCACCTTACGGGCCACTAATTGCTGACGGGGCTCCGGTTCCCGGCGTTATGCTGTCCGCCGACGGTAGCATCGCCCTGTTCCAGTTCCAGTTCACTGTTCAGCAGACATCTCTCCCCTCTTCTGTACCGGATAATGTTATTAAGGCCGTGACTGAGGTTGAGCAGGCAGGTTCCGGTATTACAGCTATTCCAAGCGATTCCCTCAAAAGCACACCGTCCATCGGATCGACAGAAGCGATCGGCGTAGCCGTTGCCGCAGTTGTGCTGTTTATTACGCTCGGTTCGATTGTTGCAGCCGGACTGCCGCTGATCACCGCGCTCCTTGGCGTCGCAATCAGCGTCGGTGGTGCTTTCGCGCTTTCGAACATTGTACACATGAACGACATTACACCGATTCTCGCCGTTATGATCGGTCTGGCAGTCGGCATCGACTACTCCTTGTTTATCGTGAACCGACAACGCCGGTTGATTCTCGATGAGAAATTAAGTGCCCGTGAGGCAGCAAGCCGGGCCATCGGCACCGCCGGCAGTGCTGTATTCTTTGCTGGACTAACTGTCATCATCGCCCTGTGCGGTATGCTAGTCATCGGCATCGGCTTCTTGTCCACTATGGCTCTGGTTGCCGCTGTCAGTGTTCTGATCACCGTTCTTCTGGCACTTACTCTTCTGCCTGCACTGCTAGGTCTAGTTGGTGAACGGATCTGTACCGCCAAGGCTCGCTCGAAGCACGTTGCTTCCGCGAATAAAGCCCGTCACGGGTTCTCACACCGCTGGGCGAATGCTACGGTGAAATATCGCTGGGCCATCATTGTTCTGGTAGTCCTGGTTCTTGGCACAGCAGCAATTCCGGTAACTAAAATGGAGCTGGGCATTCCGTCCGGTGCCTCGGCGAATCTGGACACTCCAGCACGCCAGAGCTATGACATCATCTCCAAGGGCTTCGGTGAAGGCTTCAACGGACCGTTGCTGCTAGTGGCCCAACCGAACAACCCAGCCGATAAGATTTCAATGGAGACGCTTGGTAAGCTAGTTCAAGAACTGCAAATGCATGATAACGTCACGTTGGTGTCCCCGATGGGCGTCAACGCGACCGGAGATATTGCCATTATCAGTCTGATCCCCAAAACCGGCCCTACAGATACAGCGACGAGAGATCTAGTGCAGGATCTGCGCGATCCCGCTTCCGGCCTCGCATCAGGGAATGATGTGACGCTTGGCGTGACTGGCTTTACTGCAATTAACATCGATATGTCTTCCAAGCTATCCGACGCATTTCCTGTATATATCGGTATCATCGTCATTCTATCCCTAATTATACTGCTGCTCGTTTTCCGCTCGATCATCGTTCCGATCAAGGCGACGGTAGGCTTTATTCTTAGTGTCCTCGCCACTTTCGGCCTGACCACAGCAGTCTACCAGTGGGGATGGATGCACTCCCTGTTTGGTTTTGACACAGGAGGCCCACTGCTCAGCTTTATGCCAATTCTAGTCACCGGCATTCTGTACGGACTGGCGATGGATTATCAGGTATTCCTGGTCAGCTCCATGCGTGAGGCATACGTCCACGGACGTCATGGCAACGACAGTGTCGTTCACGGTTATGATCTTTCCAGCCGCGTCGTACTTGCCGCTGGCGTGATCATGGTTTCCGTCTTCGCTGGCTTCATCTTCGCACCTGATGCGATGATCAAACAGATCGGCTTCGCGCTAGCCTTCGGTATCCTAATTGATGCCTTCATCATCCGCATGACACTCGTTCCGGCGGTAATGGCTGTCTTCGGCGACAAGGCCTGGTGGCTTCCGAAATGGCTAGACCGTCTGCTTCCGAACCTTGATGTTGAGGGCGATAAGCTGATCGCCAAGCTTCATGCCGAGGGAGCAGGTAAGATATAAAAAAGGACAACTTTTAGACT
This sequence comes from Paenibacillus sp. FSL R10-2734, assembly GCF_037963865.1. Taxonomy (NCBI): domain Bacteria; kingdom Bacillati; phylum Bacillota; class Bacilli; order Caryophanales; family Paenibacillaceae; genus Paenibacillus; species Paenibacillus sp. FSL R10-2734. The sequence goes on from NZ_CP150170.1 coordinate 6,118,080, forward strand.
GTCCTCCCAAAATTTTGAAGAGCGTGACCCTGCGAACTACCTGCAGGGTCTGCTTTACTTTTTACGGTATTGTGGTTCTGCCTGTTTCAGAGAAATCTCCTCTATATTGATCGATGAACAACATTACCCTGTCGGGTGAATGGGCTTCTGTTAGTTTAAATTTGTAGCTTACGAAGCACACTTTGTTGTACTTTCCACAAATTTTCGGTGGATTGGCGAGTGAAAACTCCCGTGTAGAAGAGCATTTTGTTTAGGTGGAACGCGTTATAGGGAAATCCTCCATATAAATTTGCTCACAGCTGTTATATGAGCAGATTATACGGAATTTCTCCCTATATATTGGCCAATTTCAATAGAATTCACCGATTTCAGCTGAATTATAGGGATGATTTCCCTATAATCTATCGACATGACCTTTTCATGTAGAATTATAGGGAATGTTTCCCTATAATCTTACAGGTTTAACCCTGAAGCAGAAAAACAGAAAGCAACTCCTATTAAGATGCCAATAAACACGGGCTCAGGTACTCCTTTCGTGCATTCTTGCACCCATTTCTGGCATAGCCCATATCCCGTACACCACAGCGTATCGCTTTATTCACGTTTCCGTAATGCTGCTGTGGAACCCCTTGGGCAGTTGATGACCATGCATTTCCATGAATCCTTGAAAGTGATTTTTTCACATTGAATAATTTCCTATACAAAAACAAGAACAGCAAATCTCCAAGGAAGGGAGATTCGCTGTTCTTCTGTCGTTTACGGGTTTTTGGATATTTCTTGCTACTGCCCATAAAGACATCCGCTCTTTAAGCTGCTAGCCTACAGCTTCCATATGCGATACAAGATAACTGCTGCTTCAGCACGGGTAAGCGTATCATTAGGCGCAATTCTATCGTTCTTACCGTTCACGACCCCAGCTTTGATCAACAATAATGCACTGTCTTTCGCGTAGCTGGAGATGCTTGCTTCATCCAGATAAGCATTTAAAACTCCGCTCGCCTTAACTTGCTTACCGGATGCAGCAAGCGCGCGTGCTGTAAGCACCATCATATCTTGACGAGAGATATTACTATTTGGTCTGAACGTATCATCCTCAAAACCTGTAGCAATCCCCAATTCCTTCGCGATGACCAGTTCCTCATGATAATAGTCCGTCTTTTGGACATCGCTGAACAATGTTGCACTTTTGCCCGTTCCCTTCAATTCAAGCTCTCTTACGAGGAGAGCAATGAAATCTGCTCGCTTGATAGAATCGGCAGGTGAGAAGCTATTCACGGACGTTCCATTAATAATTCCGCGAGCTGCCATAACATCTATGGCTTGTTTTGCCCAAGGCATGTTCTGCAGATCTCCGAAGGATTTCATTACAGAGGTTACCGCATAGATGCTAAAGTGGGTCGTTTGGAATACAACGCTTTGGGTTGTAGCATCATATCGACCGTTCGGAACCGGTATTACGTTGCCTTTGCCATCGATGTACCAAACGACGATAAGATCTGGATTGCTAAGCTCCTCCGCTGTCGGGGTATAAGGAATGGATACCGTTACAGGCGCGTTAGGGTTATTCCACGGGATGACTTTATCGCCTGATACTACGCTTAGATCAATAACTGGATGGCTACCGATCAAATTGCGGGTCCCTGCATTCAGGCTGTCCGCAGAAACTTTACTTACGCGTATGGTTACTTGTTCAGCATTGTCTGTTACATTGGACAGCATATTGCTTGGAATTTGAATGGTAGCATTTTCCGTCTTCAGCAACAGCTCGAAGTTTTCTTTCCCCATCAAGCTTTGGGCAGGCAATTGTATATCATACACTTTCGCATCCGTTTGCTTCGGCACTTCGATTATAATTTGTTTCTTGCCGTTTGCCGCTGCGCTAGCCTGTTCAAGCGCTTTTTTCAAATTGTCACTGGATATCGTGCCTATGGCACGCCCGTTATCGGATTTCACCTCCATTGTAATCGTAACAACACCATCTTTGTTTGCAATGGCTACAGGCTGTGGAGTTGTTACTGCACTACCAGTATTGCTGCTACCAGTTGGTTCATTGGTTGGCGCTGGTGTCGCTGGTGGAACAGGTGTCGGAGTTGCTGATGGATCCGGTGTTGGCGTCGGTGTTGGTTCCGAACCGGTAGATTTACCCTTGAGGGTAAGCACACCGTACACGGATGTGTCCATATATCCATTGCCTGTCGTATCATTCCAAGCCGCAACACTTTGACGCGAACCGTCTTTAGCATCATTGATCTGTACATCGAAACCAAGCTTTGTCTCATTATCCGGAGTTATCCCTTGAAGCGGTATCTTCACTTCAACCGTATAGTTTGTTCCGGAAATGTGAGTGGCCGATTCGAAGCCAGCTGCAATACTTGTCGGATTGAATGAGGTCTCGTTGTCAAAATTGACTCTGTACTGCCCATCATCACTTTGATAGAAGCTTGTTTTTGCATTGTTTTGATCCAAGAAGATTTCAACAGAATCTTGTTCATATTCATTGATATTGCTTTTGTTAAGCTGCGTATCGTTGACCTGGACAAAAATATAAAGATTTTCATCATCCCAAAGTGCTTTTGCTACACCGTTTGCGCCCTGCCATGCCATCTGATAGCGATTAATCGGCATTGGGGCCGCATCGTTCCAAACGGCATCAACAGTCCCGTCAACTACAGGTGTTGCATATTTAGCGATTGACTGATTAGCATTTACGCTTTCTGGTGTATGCTCTGCTATAAATATATCTGGGTCGATTACACCATAATAAGCTAGCTTAGCCTGCAAGTTACCATCAAACGGTAATGGACTATTTTCAGATCTCCAGCTTGTGCCATCATTCAGACCCCAGAAGGTCACGCGCGAAATATTTTTTGCATGATCCTTGTAAATTTTAAACAGCTCTGCATACAGGTACCCCTGTGCGATCGCTTGTTGCTCAGTAATCACAGAGTTACTTCCAGCCATAATGTCAAGCTCTGTGATGCCTACTTCTACACCTAAAGAAATAAACTTCTCCAATGACAGTTTGACATTTTCCGGGTTCGTGTTTATATTGTAATGCGCTTGCATACCAATACCATCGACAAGCAGTTTTCCGGGGTGTTCCAGCGCGTACTTATCATTGATTTCTTTGACCATACTATAAATAGCCTGTGCTTTATTCTGATTATCATCATTGTAATCATTGTAATATAACTTTATGTTCCATTCAGGATGCGTGTCCAATACTTCTCTTGCTGCCAGGAACGCCTGCTCTACGTAGTCTGTTCCGATGGCGCTTTTCCAAGGGGCTGTACGCAGCGCGGCTTTCCAATCTGTTGGGTTGGAAGGGTTATCGTTCATCGCTTCGTTGACAACATCCCAGGAAATTACTTTGTCGCCAAAATGCTCCATAACAGTTTTGATATGGGCCCTCAAATTATTGAGCGCTTCCTCCCGGCTTAATGGAATCTTGTTATTATCCACATCTGTTGTTGTATTCAGCCAATCTGGGGTCTGCGCATGCCATGCCAGTACGTGTCCATGCAGCTTAAGTCCTTCAGCCAAAATTTTATCAACAAGCTTATCTTGTGCGGTAAAATCAAATACGCCGGGTGAAGAGTAAGCCTGATCCGGCTTCATTGCGTTTTCTGCTGTAACGATATTATGATGCATCTTGAGAAGATCCAATCTAAGACCATCGAGATCTCCGCCCGAAATTGCGTTTCCAATCAGAAAATCATTTTTATAAGTATCCTTGATCGGAGCTAAATCTTTTTCAATGTCAATCGTACCTGAACCTGTGTTTTCAAAACGGATATCGTCGATATAAAAAGAGGCTACTGCGTCAGAGCTTTCTACATAGATGGTTAAATATTCTTCACTTACTGAGCTATAACGATAGGTGCCTTGTAACTGAACCCAGCCGTCATTATTGCTGATGGTCTTCGAGGCAAGTGTATTATAGCTAGCACTCGTATTACCAACTTGTGTGGAAAGCTTAAGTTGCGAGCTTTTAGGCTCGATCAACTTAACCCAGAGTGAAATTTTATATTCTTGTCCCTTATCAACATTTTTCTCCACACGTAATGAAGGACCGTGCCATGTATCCGCTCTGCCCTCTACCTTCAAAGCGTATGAACCGTCATCCGTATGATTCGCCTCATTGGAAACGGTCAGCGTTTCAGTACCTGCTCTGCCTTCAAATCCGCCTCCCGTTTGATCCTCAAAAGTAACCGTGTTAAAAGGTAACGCTGGATCTCTTGGAGGTTCTGGTGTTGGCATTGGTGTCGGTTCTGCAGTCACCCTTTCTGTGATCAGCACATCACCGATATAGAACGGAACCGTTTTCCCGGCCTCGTTCGATTGAACACGTAATTTCGTATCTTTGCTAGTATCCACGGTGAATATATTAGTCAAGGTAATCGCTTTGCCTGCTTCATAATTCCCACTTACCACATCCCCATAACTGTTTATGGTTTTTATATTAGCTTTTGCACCACTAGGTATAGTCACATCAGCGTCAACATAAATGGATGCGGTTACCGTATAGGTTTTACCGTTTTCTAGACCTATCTCGCTGAAATTGAAATCAGCCGCATCCCAGTCATTGGCTCTGTTGCTTACATATAACGCCGCGCCGTCGTCATTACCGGCAAAAGCTTTACCTGTGACAGGCACGAGATTTGCACCACCTGATTGACCTGCAACACCTTTGCCACTCGCAAAAGTCTCGTGATATACCGTTACCATGTCTGATGGTACTATGGAATCCTGTGCAGTAGCTTCTGTAACCGGGGCCAACCAACCTGATGGAATAAGCAAAGCGGCTGCGAGTAAGATCGAGATGACTTGTTTAAGCATTCTACTCATTTGTTGCATTCCTCCTTCAGTGATTTTTAAAATGATTAATACCTAAAACCTCGAGAACCAGCCCTTTTAAATGAGATATCCTTCTGGTAGCTTAGACACAGCCATTATCTTTTACCTCACAGATCCACCTCCATTGAAACCGCTTTCATAAGTACTTACACTATTTTACATCTCCGATACAATCCACAACTATACTAATACTAAAGGTGTTACCCCCAATAATCATAGGAAAAAATACGCGTAATCAATGAATCCCCTATCGGGCGCCGATACAGTTTCATAAGCGCCGCTTCTCAATTCGCGACACATGTCCCAATTGGATCATGCAGGGACATGTCCTTGCGATCTTCTGTGAATTAGATAGATTATTTTAGAGGAGAGATTTTTCTATATCTGAAGCCCGTTTGAATTCATTTGTCAGTTCTAATCGGCTTTTATCATCAAGTGATATTTGTCGAACCTGAGATAGTATTTCCTTAGCGATATCTATTTTTTCCATAGAAACAGCAATGCCAGCCTTAAGAACCAAAGCTTTAAATCGAAGCTCTTCTGAAATATTCTCACTATGTTTTTCGAATGAAGTGGATTCTTCAACAAGCTCTCGGTTACTATTTTCTGCTTTATCTAGCTTATGACCAACCATAATAGTATTGCCGCTGCAATCAGTAATGTTAAACCTTCTATCCTCAGTAAGCGTATTTAACCTAGAGATTCTAGGGAGCCCTTTTACTGGTATTCTCCCATAAGCCTTTTTTAAATTGTTTTTTATCTCCTGATATATTGAATCCACATCAGGGACTACTCCTCAACAATTCAAATTTGGGTCTTGAATTAGAATAGTACATCATTAATAAAAAAAATTCCTATTGTTTTTTCAGTGAAAAGGAATGATCTTTTTTCAGATATGCACATACTAAGCTCGATATTTTGAAACTTGCTCCGTGTTAAATCGTAAGTTTAGGATGGGTCCTGAAGTCTACTGATTTGACGAACCGATTTATCATACTTGCATAAATACGTAGTTATGTGCACTTGTGCAGCAAATCGAAGCTTATGAGACCTAAAACAAACACACAGCACAGCAGAGAGGAGCTATCATTAGTGGAGTATTACCGCAATACTGTAACAGACAGTTTAAAGGAACTGCAGAGTTCTACTAACGGGCTTACGTCGGCGGAAGTCGACAAACGACTGGAACGTGATGGTTACAATGAATTAAAAGGAAAGAAAAAAGATCCTATTTGGAAGCTTTTCCTTGAAAATTTCAAGGATCCTATGGTGGTCGTACTGCTTATAGCGGCCATTGTCCAGATTGTTATGGGACAGGTGATGGAATCCCTTATCATTTTCCTCGTATTGATTCTCAATGCAGTTATAAGTGTCATCCAAACTCGTAAAGCGGAGAGTTCACTCGATGCCTTGCAGCAGATGTCGGCACCCGAGGCCAAAGTGTTGCGGGATGGAGTCTTAAAAACCGTCCCTGCAAGGGAGCTTGTTCGCGGTGATATCGTATTGCTGGAAGCCGGAGATTTTGTACCCGCCGACGGTCGTATTATAGAATCGGGAAGCTTGAAGATCAATGAAGGCATGTTGACAGGAGAATCTGAGGCTGTTGAGAAGCATACGGATACGATCGCAAAGGAATCTCCACTCGGAGACCGCCGCAATATGGCTTTTAGCGGATCCTTGGTTGTATATGGCCGTGGAACCCTTGTAGTAACAGGAACCGCACTTACTACCGAAATCGGCAAAATCGCTGAACTCATTGAAAGCGCCGAAGCCAAGCAAACACCACTGCAGCGTAAGCTCGAAACATTCAGCAAGCAGCTGGGCATAGCCATTATTCTGCTTTCCGTTTTGATCTTTGCTATCCAGGCCGGACGTGTTTGGCTGTCGAATGATACAGTGGATACAACGGAAGCCATCCTGAATGCGCTAATGTTTGCAGTCGCTGTCGCGGTTGCTGCTATTCCCGAAGCGCTTTCCTCGATCGTAACGATTGTCCTATCCGTAGGTACGAACAAGATGGCTAAGCAACATGCGATTATTCGCAAGCTACCAGCTGTTGAGGCACTAGGATCTACCAGTGTCATCTGTACGGATAAAACCGGTACCCTAACCCAGAATAAAATGACGGTTGTAGATTACTTTTTACCGGAAGGTGACCATGATCAATTCAATCAAAAACCCGAAGATTGGTCTGAGGAAGCCCGGCGCCTACTTCACATTGCCGTGCTCTGTAACGACTCTAACATTAATGAGGATGGTAAAGAGCTAGGCGATCCAACTGAAGTGGCACTTATTGCCTTCAGTAACAGCATGAATAAAGATTACAAGGAAATACGCGACAATTTCCCTCGTGAAGCCGAACTTCCTTTTGACTCGGATCGCAAGCTGATGACGACCTTGCACACTTTTAGCGGTCAAAAAGCAATGATTACTAAAGGTGGACCGGATGTACTCTTTGGTCTATGTACGCATGTACTATTAAGTGGAAAAGAAGTGCCGATGACCCCAGAAGTTCTTGAACGCTTCATTGAAGCCAATGAGGAGTTCTCCAGCAGAGCACTGCGTGTACTTGCCTATGCTTACAAAACCGTACCAAATACGGTCACTGAGGTGGGCCTTGAGGATGAACAAAATCTGGTGCTAGTAGGTTTGACAGCTATGATTGATCCCCCTCGGGAAGCTGTCTACGGCGCGATCGCAGAATCCAAGAAGGCTGGAATCCGGACCATCATGATTACCGGTGACCATAAGACAACCGCGCAAGCGATCGGACGCGATATCGGCCTAATGACCGAAAATGAAATTGCCGTAACTGGCCAAGAGCTCGATGCTATGTCCGATGAAGACCTTGATAATAAGCTCGAGCAGATCGGTGTGTACGCCCGTGTCTCCCCGGAGAACAAGATCAGAATTGTCCGAGCGTGGCAGCGGAAAGGCAAAATAACAGCCATGACCGGTGATGGTGTAAATGATGCACCTGCTTTGAAGCAAGCGGATATCGGAGTGGCCATGGGCAGTGGAACCGATGTTGCTAAAGATGCGGCTGCCATGATTTTGACCGATGATAATTTTGTATCTATCGTCAATGCTGTATCTGTAGGTAGAACGGTGTTCGACAATATCAAAAAAGCAATCGCTTATTTGTTCTCAGGGAACCTGGGTGCGATTATCGCCATCCTCTTCGCCCTTATCTTTGACTGGATTAATCCTTTCACGGCGATTCAGCTTCTATTCATCAATCTGGCGAATGATTCTCTGCCAGCCATCGCTCTCGGTATGGAAAAACCTGAACCTAATGTGATGAGCAGAAATCCAAGGGAACTCAAGGAAGGTATATTTGCCGGAGGAATGATGCAGGCTATTATTACCCGTGGTTTACTTATAGGTATTGCTGTAATCGTATCTCTGTATATCGGACTTCAGGATTCACCTGATATGGGCGTGGCCATGGCATTCACAACTCTGATCCTGTCTCGTACGCTTCAGACCTTTGCTGCCCGTTCGAACAGTCAAACAGCTATTGAAGCTGGCTTTTTCAGCAACAAATACGTTATTGGAGCCGTTCTGGTCTGCTTTGCCTTTTACGGCATTGCAGTTCTGCCTGGAGTCAGAGAAATCTTCTCTATTCCGGCATCGTTCGGGATGTCAGATTGGCTGATTGCAAGCGGCTTGGCACTCGGCGCCGTTATCCTAATGGAATTGACGAAGCTGGTTCGCAGAGCGTTTACGCCTAAATCGGCTTCTTGATTACATGATCTATTCTTACAAGACTACAATTGATTGAAAAGACAAAACAGCGATTCTCCAATAATAGAGAATCGCTGTTTTTCTGTCTTCTACGGATCAGCTTTAGCTCCTGCAATTAACGCTTCACCTACGATCATGCAGAATGGCTAGATTACGGCTGCTTTAATGACCATCGGTTCAAATATCTCTTTCCACCCTAAATCGCAAAACCGTCTTCAGCTTTTCTGGTACTGTTTTTCGGGCATCCGACAGATAAATTTCTTTATGTGTTTTCTCAGCTCTCCGAAGCTGCTGCTCCGCACAATATTGCTCCATCAATGCAAATGTCTCCGGCTCGTTATCATAGCTGCCAATATGCATCGCTTGCACACAAGGGCCCTCGGTAATCTTCTCGAATCGTACGGCTTCCACATTGATCTGCTTTTTCTTACGCTGAACCTGCTCCAATGCCCACCCGAATAACTCCTCTGTAATGAAGCTCGGCTGGCGGATCATCAAGGTATACACCAGATGTTTTTTATCCAAGTAATCTAGCTTTCTTCCCTCTTCATCTAAGTCCCAGTGCCCCTCTAACGGAAACACCGTATATTCAAAATACCCCTCTGGTGTAACTCCCTGCTTCGGCATCATCCGAATCGCATACGACATTGCATAAAGCGCCTCTACATGTACTTTAAACACTTCTCCGTTCGGGTCTCCCTTGCCTTGAATCGTAAAATATTGCATTTCCGGCACATCAATCAGCACTGGCTTCTGACCCGGTATATAGAGTGCCTTGTCCTGTTTCTTCCATTCATATTTCGTCATCCTCTAATCATCCTTCATCTAAGTTATTCGTAATTATTGCCTATATGACTTTCACTACCCAAGGCAAAGTGACTATTACACTAGTTCCTACCCGAACTTCTGAGTCCACCTTAATATGTCCCCCATACATTTCGATTAATTGTTTACAAATCGATAATCCAATACCTGTCCCTTTTTGCTTGGTTGTAAAGAAAGGGTCAAATATTCGGTCTAATTTATCCTGTGGAATTCCTTCTCCATTGTCTTTAAAGATTAGTATAATTTCGTTTGTCTCAGCAGTTGTGGTTACCGAGATATCTATTCTGCCTCTAAATGCTGTGAAGGAATCAATACTATTTTTCAAAATATTCAGGATTACCTGCTCAAGTTGTGAGGCACTTCCAAATGTCATTACGTTTTCTAGAGAATACTCCACTGAAAGAATAATATCATCACTAAGTATGAGTTGATTCACAATGTTATTAACTCTATGTATAACCTCAATAACGTTAAATACTACGCCGTTATGCTTCGTACCATCTCCTTTTCGAGCCAGTACTAGGAAGTCCGTTACTAGTCCATTCAGTGCATCAATCTCTTTGATGGTTATATCCAGATATGCACGCAATTCGTCCGCCTTAATCTCCGGCTCATACAGCCTATTATTTATAAGCTGAGCAAATCCTTTAATCGAAGCAAGCGGATTCCGTATTTCATGTGCCATACCTGCTGCCATTTGTCCCATAACAGCAATTTTTTGTTCATGTAAATGGTCAATCTGTTGATTTTTATTAGACAAATAACCCTGTGCAAAGCCAGTAAATCGGATCCAGTTGCATTCCATTAAACGATTATAAAAAATCAATCGAATTGTGGAATCATCTACAATCTCTTCAATGATCTTAAACATAATATTTTGAGTGGTTAAGTTTAAATCCTTGCTCATTTCAAGTAAGCTATCAAAATGATCACCGAATATTTCTGCAGTATAAACCCCTTGCTCAAATCCCTCTTTTTCTAGCAGCTTTAGGTACTGGTCGTAATCAAAAGAATCCAAGAACATTGCTTCTATTATACTCATTAATATCGAACTGAATGTTGAATCTAACAATTCCTTATGTGTCTCTACGAACCAGGCGGATTCTATATTTTTAAAATTCACAGAATGATAATGCCTGTTTAAAATGATTGGAACAGCTAAGGTCAACGACGAACGCAATTCATTCTCTCTGTATGACATTTTCATCCTCCCTCTTTGTAGTTTGTATTCAATAGATGTGTATATTTTCCTGCTTTTTTCTTATAAGCATTATAAAAATGCAACACCCCAAGCTATTCCGCCAATAACGGAATGGTTTGGGGTGCGCGAGATGCCAATATCCTTGGCGATCTCCTGCTTTCTTCGTTCTTCCCTCATTAAGGTGATAAATTATGTTCTGACACTTGACTGTTACGGTAGCATCGAAGATAATTACAACCTCACCAAGTGGAAACTATAGCAGGAAGATCATTGATTTTGAAAAGGGGCGGTCGTTATTAGCTGGTTAAGTGATCTATATAAATTACAGAAACGGGAACTAAAAAAGGACATCGAACCCTCTTTAGTCAATGCTATCTTCCGGATGTATGATAGATTTCCCAGGATTGGACTTAAAGAACGGATCGGTCAGCAGGATATGTCTCTGGATATCGCTGATGCTTATGTTAATGGTAGAAACGCAATGATTGAAGCTGGTGTCGGCATCGGTAAGTCCTTTGCATACCTCATTCCCAGCCTGCTCATTAACCAAGTCTCAAGGCAACCGATCATTATTGCAACATCCTCCATACAACTTTCAGAACAGATACATAAAGATCTGAGATTCATCGGAAGCCGGCTCGGATTTACATCGGTTCGCTCCGTAGTCGGAAAAGGCATGGGGCAGTATGCTTGCAGGTACAGGGCAACAGACTTGCTACAACCTGATGATTCAGGCTCTCCTTTGCTTACGCTTGCCCAGCGCATTGTGAATTATGAAATTGATGAGAGAGCAGATATTAAGGGTGGGGTTAGTGATGCAGTATGGTCCAACGTTTGTGTGAATGATTGCAAATTTGAACGCTGCCATTATAAAAGTACATGTTCGTTTTATGAGATGAGAGCGAAGATTAACGCTAACGCCAGCGACATGGATTTTATTATCGTAAACCAGGACCTGCTCATCCGTGATTTGATCAAGAAAAAAGAAGGAACGAAAGGATTAATCACTGAACGGCCAGCTCTGATCGTAATTGATGAAGCCCATAATCTGGAAGCAAAGGTTCGAGATGCAAGAACGCTCGAGTTTACATTCCGGGGAGCCTGCCGTATTCTGGATGACGCCTTACAGATTCTCTTCAAGCAATCCGCAGATACGGGCCTTATGCCGCAATTCAAATTTGTAAAAAGATGCGTTGGCCATATTTTCAAACAAGTAGAGGCGGATTTGCTTCAAACAGCCAAGCAGGACAATGACCGTATAAAAGTATCGGAGGTAACAGGAGTCCCATTAAAACGGGGGGCGCAGATTTTAAAAGAATTTAGCCTCAGCCTCTCCGTCCTAACTTCCAAGCATGAGCGAGAGATCGATAATATTTTTGAAGCCATGAACGGACTTATAGATCTCTTTGATGTACTCGCCGGAGTGGAGGACAGCTACCTGATCTGGGCAAGTAAGACTCGGCGTGAAGCGACCGTTAGTATCTGTCCTAAAGGCATAAGCCAGTTTCTGAGGTATTCCTTATTTAACGGGAAGACATCTGTGATCTTAACGTCAGCAACCATGTGCCAAGGCGGAGAAACACTGGAGGAGCAATACGCTTATCTGACTGAGTCCCTCGGTTATAGGGGAGATTATATGGAGCGCCAGACTTCACCGTTTGATTATGACCACCACACCATGATGTATATTGCCAAGGACATCCCATACTATAACCATCAGAACCGGGAAAGTTATCTTGAAGCGGCATACAAGGAAATGATGAGGCTCTGTAATTTAACGAGCGGGCGGACATTGGTCCTTTTTTCAGCTAAGGAGGATATGAAGTACATTCATGAGAAGTTAAATTCCGAGAAGCTTGCATGGGCGTTGCATGTTCAAAGAGAAGGCTCGTCCCAGGACGGGGTGATCGCTGAATTCCGACGCAGTAAAGGCGTCCTGCTTAGTACCGGTGTATTCTGGGAAGGCGTGAATATCGAGGGTTCCGATTTGTCGCAGTTAATCATTTTCCGGCTACCTTTCCCTGTTCCTTCCGATCCTGTCTATGAATATAAGGCATCTTTGGCAGAGAATCCTTTGAAAGAGGTTTTTGTACCGGACATGCTGCTTCGGCTAAGACAAGGAACCGGTCGTCTAATCCGCAGTGAAACTGACCTTGGTGTACTCAGCATACTTGATTCCCGTCTGTCTGCTGCAGCCCGCAAGGACTACCGAGATAAGGTATTGGAGGCTTTACCCTTTAAAAAGATTACCGAGGACTTTAGGGTTCTGGAGAAGTTTGTAAAAGAAAAAGGGATACAACTTAGTGACAAATAGGAACGGCACAGTCGTTTCAGCGAGAACTATAATAAACAAGCCTGATAAGCTTCTGCTTCAGGCTTGTTTATTTTTGCTGTACTTGCTTTTCATGATAGATAGAAAAACGTCAAGATTGCGATACATCTTGCTCTTCTCAATCTTGGGATCTACGTCTTTATTGACGTCATCAGCCTCGGAGCCGAGGATGTCCATAAGTGTGATCTCGTTACCTGCCTTGTCCGTCCTTAGTCCCTTTATTCGGACGATAGCTCTCGATGACTTTGATCAGTGTAATATTTCCTTCTAAGTTTAAGGCTTTGCGCCCAAAAAACTATGGTGTTACTCCCTCCAAATTTCGAAGCCTGCACGCAGAGAAATGAAGTTAAGCCTAGGGGATCGCACTTATCCCGCTGGAATGTCAAAAAGCCTGACACTCACCATAGAGTGATGTCAGGCTTGGTTTGACGTTACGACCCGATAATACGGAAATCGATATTAGCTGGTGGTGGATATAATACGCGTGCCTCCTGCAGCAGCTCGTCTGTTAACGGAACGCCCCTTTGTTCAGCTAATTGCTTCGCATGCACTTTGTACCACAGCTCGACAATAGTGACCTCACCTTCTCGAATGACTGCAAATTCCTTCTGAAAAAGGTTTGTCAAAAAATCATCCTTATCGAGTATAAGTGCTGCTTCACCAATGATAATCTGCACCCGATCACTCTGGGCAAATGTTTCTGGCAAGGATTGAAATACATCCCAAGCGCGAGCATGATCCTTTCTCTCAACGAGCAGACCAAGATACTCCTCAGCAAATGCCCGATCAGGAAAATGATGCGCGAGAGCATAAGCTTCCTCCATATAGTGAAGCGCGAGCGATGGATCTCCCGCTTGCTTCGCAGCCACGGCTAAATTTCGATAAGTCCATACTGAAGGTGCTGCCTCTATCGACTTCTTCCAAGCTGTCACTGCCTCTTCTTCTTCTCCTGCTTCGTATAACATCACGCCATAATGAAGCAGTGCATACCATGATGACTGCTCCTTCAGACTTTCCTGAACAAGCTCTTTCCAATCCAACTGCACCATCCATGAAGCAGGAATATCATGCACATCCGGTTTCGGCAACTGTCCCGTCTGAAGCAGTTCTACCCATGGAGCTTGTGCAGCAGTCAATGTTTCATCATCGAAAACAAAGCCTGCTGGAATTGTATGTTCACCCTTGTACTCACGACGTAACCTCTCTAATGCACCCCAACCTGAACCCTGAAATAATGTTTCAGTGGGCATTTTCTCGGCATACACTGACAGGCGTCGATGTGTCTCATACACCTTATCTTCCGTTAGTAATTCGTCTACACTTCCTGCTACATATTGATTTGCATCCGACCAATCAGAGACATAGACCTGCGCTGTATCCACATGCGTCATGCCCATCATCTGTGTGAAATCCCAGACTGTGTTCGCTGGCATATCCTGCCCATGCATCTGAGTAGGTAAAAACCCTCCTTGAATTTCAATGTAATCGCCTTCACCCGGATCTGCTAGAAAATCACACCATCTTCTACCACCCGGATGATGTCCCCAACAGAACATTTTACGATAACGTAGGCGTGCCGTGGAACGCTCGTAGAATAAACGCCCGTCCTCGTAAGCAACAGCCTCCCATGGAGAACCAAGCGATTCTCGCGTCTGAAAGAAATACTCATTTGAGAATGGGAACTTCAATGGGTAAGTTACATCCTCATCTGGCACCGTAGGAAGATGTGGTAGTTCTCCTAAACCAAAGCCTTTTACATGATGATCGATATAAATCACTTCACTCGTTGTTGAGAATACTCTCGCTTGCGCTGTTTCCTGAACGGCAATGTTCGTCCACCAATACATCGGAACGGATTCTGCTTGATCATTCACAATACGAACATAAATCTGTAGCTCCTCTGCATGTGGTGGAAGATGAAAGTCAATATGCCAGAATACATTTTTACAACGTTCATATTCATAAATTCGTAGAAATTCGTTTCCTTCATCATCAACTAGCTTCACTGCATGAACGGGTGAACAGGTTGTAAAGGTATGACCTACTTGCCCAACATTCCACTCCACCCCTCCTGAGAACCAAGCGTTAAGAATCGCTAAATTTCCAGGCTGGAATACCGGATTGCGGTAGAGAATTTCTTTATTCGTTCGTTTATCTACTAAAGAATATAATCGCCCTCCATATTCAGGTAGAAATACTGCCTTCAATATATCATTTTCCAAAGTAACCGTTTGCAAGATTAGATCCTTTCGTTCTCTTGAATAACGATCCTGCATCTGATAGGGTAACATTCTTTCCCCTGTCTCATACCCCAAATTGATGCGATGCTCAGTCAGCAGTGTTCCATTGTCAGGCACGATTCGATGATGCTCCCGGTTACGGAACATTGGAAGTGGATTGACTCCAGAAAGAGCCGATCCTTGAATAGTCATTGTAGAAGAATGTACACGCATTTCAGTTCACACCTCTCATTTCATTTTAGTATTCACTTCATCTATCATTTGATTTAAGCCCTTTGCCTGATATTCAGCAACAATTTTTACCCATTCCTGTTCTACTGGTGATTTGCTCACCATTACACGAATTAAATCCTCATAATCCAATATTTTAAATTTATCTTTTGTTGGCGTTGACATGTAGGTAAGGGCACTATTAAAGCTCTGCTCAGTAGTATGACTTAGAGAATAATCCAATAACACCTGTTGTGCTTGGTAGGCTTCAGGTGATATCCCGGAGTAATCCGCACTCATCTTGAACATCCCGTCCCAATCCAGAAGATAAGCGAATGCCGAAAATTGTTTATATTTTTCTTGAATATTTACACCTGGGTGCAGTGAAGTAATTACATTACCCTGCTTCACATAATCTATATCTAGTTGTCCGTAGTGCCTCATTTCTTGGAACTCAGATGTATTCATGAAATCGAACAACTGCAGAATACGCTTCAGCTTCCTATCATCCACATTTGCAGAGATGTAGCTTTCCGACCAATAGCTTTTGAAGACTGCATGATATTGCTTCCCGTCTACTGATTTTAGAGGCTTTAATAACTTCACCTTGTCATAGAAGGTACGATCCTCGGGATATTGCTTCAACCAACGATCATGATAAACATACTTATCCAGAGAATAGACAGTGCCTGACATCAATAATGCTGCCGACTTACCGTTCGCAAATTTATCGTAAGCCATCATCCCCCGCGTAGCCATTAAATCTGGATCGATCAATCCTGCGTCATAGAAGTCCCGGATCATCTGCAATGAAGGGAGGGCATTCTTCGAGAATGTAGCCGGAATATACTGCCCATTCTCAAGAATCCATTTAAAATCGCTGCCACTACCATCACTTGTCGCGACTGGATTGCTATATAGCCAGAATAAACCGCCGATCAAAATATTGCTGACACTAGTGAGACCCGTGATTTGATATTGCTCAGGATCCATCTTCACTATAGCGGCAAGCATTGTTTTAAATTCTTCCCATGTCTCTGGTTCCTTCGTGATCCCAGCTTGCTGCGCCAAATCCCAACGGTAGGCAACAATTCGATCTAGAACATTGTAATCTGTATTCTCATAGGATTGACGAGGAATGGAATAGAACTGACCCGCCTGCTTCATATATTGAAAGTCTGGTGATGATAAATAATGGCCCAAATTAGGATATTCTGATAAATCTTGCGGCAGTGGACGAATCACACCGTGAGCAATCCAATTTTTGAGATACTCTGAGGTTACAGCATCTACGGCAAAAATATCAGGTAGATTTCCTGAAGAAGCCCAGATTTGATATTGCTGTATATAATCCGAATCCGTAATAGGGATAGGTTTGATTCGTATATTCAGCTTCTCCTCTAGCTGTTTTAAGAGTGGATCAGGACCTTGATATGACTCAGCAAAATTCCACATGGCTACCGAGATTTCAATGGGTTCATTCTCACTATCAACAGATGTGCTGCCCACGCTCACTCGTTCACAACCGCTTCCCAGCGCTATTATCAAAATTACGAATAATAACCCTACCCGTGACAATTTGCTACTTCGCATACGAATACCCCCAGGTCATTCATCATGCTAACCATGACGATAATGTTCTTTGCGAAATTGGCCAGGAGTCTTTTGCGTTTCCTTCTTAAACTTTCGTATGAAATAGAAATAATCCTTAAAGCCAATATTTTCAGAAATTTCACGGATAGACAATGTCGTCGTGTGCAGCAGGTCCTGTGCCGTTCGCATTCGAGCTGCAGTTAAATACTCTGTAAAGGTTAGTCCTAATTCACGCTTAAACAGCTGACTCAGATAGTTCGGATTTAAATAATAGCGTTTCGCAAGCTCCTGAATCGTAATATCACTCATATAATTATCGTCTACGAACTTTAAAATTTGTTGGAGACTATTATTTTTGGTATCCTGCAACATGCTAGTAGCTGTATTGCCCTTATTAAGAATTTCAATGGCCTTCTGCAATAATTCAGCGATCTCATCCTCGTCAAATGGCTTTAAGCAATACCCTAGTACTCGGTACATTATAGATCGCTGCGCATAAGAAAAATCCGCATACCCGCTAATAATTACAAACTGGATTTTCGGATCAATTTCCTGTATTTTTTCTATTAAATCTAAGCCGGACAACCCCGGCATACGAATATCTGTGAATACAATATGCGGCTTTATCTCTTGCACAAGCTGTAGTGCTTGATCTGCATTATTCGCTTTACCCGCTACGCACACGCCTGACTTCTCCCAGTCAACTCCATTCTCCAAGCTTTTCAACACCCGATTCTCATCATCTACTAGAAGTACCTTATACATAGTCTACCTCCTAAGGCATGTCATGATGGACTGGCATCCGTATTTGAATTCGAGTTCCTACATCTAGAGTACTGTCAAAGCATAGTCCATATCTATCACCATAAGCCAAGCGAATACGATTATGCACATTAAACAGACCAATGCTGTCCGTTTCCTTTAAATACCGTCCTTCATGACTAATCCTTGATGTAAACTCATTCAGCTTTTGTTGAATTTCAGCGACACGTTCAGAAGCGACTCCAATTCCATCATCCTCGATGGTGATGACAAGCGTCTGATCCTCTTCAATTTCTGCAGCAACTATCAGCTTGCCCTTATGTAGCTTCGGCTCCAAACCGTGATAAATCGCATTTTCTACTAATGGTTGCAGAATCATTTTCATCACGGGTACTTTTAAAGCCTCCTCAGTGAAATGATACTCCACAGAGAATCGATCCTCGAAGCGAACGAGCTGCAGGTACACATACGATTTCACAGCAGCCAGCTCCTGCTCTAACGCAACATACCCCGTACCTCTAATACTGTAATGAAACAGTTTCCCAAGTGCCTTGGTCATGGCTACAATTCGATGCGACTCTTCTTCCTGAGCAATACCCCTAATGGACTCTAGCGTATTATTTAGAAAATGAGGATTAATCTGACTCCGCAAATAGGCTGATGCCGCCTTCTCCTTCTCAATCTCTGCTGCAAGTAGATTTGTTGTTGTCGAAACCAACTGTTGCGTTAATGTGTTGATCTCAGAGAGCATTGCGTTTAGTTCGTCTGCCACGATCTTCATTTCGATACTACCCTTTAATTCTAGCTTAGATTCAAGATTGTTTAGGTTACCACGCTTAATACTTTTCATAAATTTCACTAATTTCTGCATTGGCTGAATGACTCCGCTTACAATAACTACAAAGGGAAGTACCATCAGAAGTAAAACAACGAACACAATCATCATAATCCGCAGCCTAATTACTGCTAGCTCCTGCAACAAGCTCTCATTTGGAATTAGGGCAAGAATAGACCCCCGCAGCGGCTTTGCCGGTTCAATCAAGACACTTCCCTTGACCTTGCCAATAGTAAACATATGATCCTCATCATATTGCTCACCTGGCTTCCACTGTGATAGAATCAGCGAAATATCTTGTGCATAGATTTCAGGATAGACCTTCGACTTATCATCAATCATATAAAACTGAACACCAGAAGAGGACTGCTCTCGATCTTGATTAAAGTATAGTCCCCCCACATTTACAATAACTGCGATATAACCTATCGAGCTTCCCATCGTCCCATCACTCGAATTCGTTGAAATCACTTGTTGAGCAAAAAAGATTCCTTTAATATCCGAAGCCTGATACGAAATATTTTGAAGTCCGCTGACGTATATCTCATCGCTATGCAAAATATCCTGTTCATATTGCTGAATCGTATTGATTCCACCATTCAAGCTATACTTAGCTCCCGCGTAACCGATAATTACAATATCCTCGACTCCACTTCTTCCGGCTTTTAGAGAAACAATTTTACGATCCAGGTCTTTTGTCATTGGATAAGCGGCATCGGCATCGGTCTGCATCATAAATTCCTGAATCGTGGGATCAAAGGCGAGACTAATCATCATTTGATTCATTTCATTGTAGCTCTCCGATATATCCTGCTGGAACTTTGTAACAATATCAGCGGTAAACTTTTTATTATTCTGAATGACGATATTTGACGTTTGAACATACATGGAATAAATGATGATGAGCATGATGACGAGAAAACAAGCGACGGCAATTCCGATCTGTGTTTTAATTCTCATCTGTGAAAATCACCATCCCCCATCCACACTTAAGTTAAGCTAAAACGCCTTCGGCGTCTTTTTAAGGACGGTACGCGTTTATCGTTTAAATTATTCGTGCAAACTCTTCTAATTCCTTGCTAGCTTCTTCATATTCTCCTAACCTTTAACAGCGCCAACTGTAATTCCTGCAACAATCTTTTTAGAAATGAAAATGTAGAGAATAAAGGTGGGCAGGAATACGATCATCGCAGCAGCAAAAATACCAGCGTAGTTACCCGTGTTAGTAAAGCCCTGCACGATGAATTGTAAGGCCAGCGCTAAAGTATAAGTCTTCGGATTGTTCGCAAAGATGAGTGCGTAGAAATATTCGTTCCAAATGGACATAAAGTTAAAAATGGTGAGCGTAATAATCCCAGGCTGTGCCATCGGCATGATGACCTTAATGAAGGTTCGGATCGTTCCACATCCATCAACAGCTGCAGCTTCTTCAAGCTCTCGAGGTATGGAGGAAAAGAATCCAGATAGCAGGAATACGCCATACGGTACACTTGTTGCAATGTAAATAAGCACAAGTGTAGCAACCGATCCGGTTAAATTCAATTGTGTAAACAAGGTGAAAATCGGAATGGCAATTAACATCCCCGGAATGGACATTGCTGAGATAAACATCATATTGACTAGCTTTTTCCCAAAAAAATTAACACGTCCGACAATATAAGCTGCAGGAGCCGCAATGATAACAATACCGACACAAGCAGCAACGGTGTAAAAGGTACTATTGAAAAAATAACGTGCCATTTCCTGATTTTTAAACAGACTGCTATAATTAGACCACTTCAGCCCACCGCTCAGTAGCGTATTAGAGAAAATCTCTCTTGTTGTACTGAGTGACGCAAGAATAGCGAATCCGAACAACGCAACCAGGAATAAAAGCCAAGCATAGAGTGGTATATACCGAACAATAGCGATTTTACTGCTCCGCATTGAAGCTTCCCTCCTTTAATATTCTAACCGCTCTTTACGGAAGAAGAGATTAATGATGTATGACAAAATAAGAATCGCGAGTGTAATCAAGACCCCAACCGTAGCACCAGAGCCAATATTAAAATCTTCAACCTGATAGACCGTACGCTCTGCTCCAAATACCTTTAAATACATATAATAACCTGGCGTGGCTGTTTTAGAGCTTTGAAGTCCGCCTGACCCGAAGGTTGCAGACCAAACAAAGAAATTTATCGCACCGATAGTCCATAGAATAATTGTTGTTCGTAATACATCCTTTACAAGAGGTAGCGTAATTCGGAAAAATTTATAAAACGCATTAGCCCCCTCCAAGTTTGCAGCCTCATAATAATCATGGGGAATACGATCCATGCCAGCATTAAGAATCAATAAATAATAGCCAATGGAGCTAAAGCAATAGGCGATGAGCATCGCCATAAAGATATGACCATCCTCAGTCCACTGTATATTTGCCAAATAATCTAGTCCAATTGTACGGAAGAAGGTAGTCAGAAAACCGTAATCTGAATTGTAAATATAATGAAGCCATACGATAGAGAGGACAACTGCTGAGACCGTATTCGGTAGAAAAATAATGGAACGGAAAAAGGTTTTTCCTTTCACACCAGAGCTGAGAATTACAGCATATAAGAAAGCAAAAAAGAAGGTAATTAATCCGCCGACAATCCAAATGACCAAGACATTTTTTGCAGAATCCATAAAATATGAATTTTGAAACAAAGAGGTATAGTTCTCAAATCCAACAAAGCTCCAATCCTTCAGCTTACTCGACAAAGTCGGGATATTAAAAAAGCTCATGGCAAGCGACCTTAACGTTGGATATAAGAAGATGGCGAGATAAATACATACTGCTGGCAATATAAACAATGCAATGATTGATTTGCGAATCTTCATGGTACCACCCTCCGAATGAAGATTATTTAGAGGACTGCAGTGAGTTAACCGCAGCCCTCCTGTTAGAATCCTCTATTAATGTTTATTTACCTTTATATTATTTTTGAGCTGCTGCACTCATTTTGGCTACATATTCATCGGCAGTCATCTTGCTCGTTACTAGCTCCATGAAGACAGGAATGACGGTTCCAGTGGAGAAATCACCACCATTATCAATACCACCAGCCCAAGGGATGTTGACCTTTGCATTATTAAAAGCGGTCTCAGCATCTGCTAATGTACTAGGCCATGTGGAACCTACAGTAGCAGGGATCGATTGCGTATCCTTTGCCATGAGATCTTGTGTCGACTTTGAAACCAGATATTTCACGAATTCGAAGGCTGCTGGAATGTTCTTGCTGTTCTTGTTTAGTAGAAGGCCTTGTGCACCGAAGTTAAGATTTTGTTGACCACCTTTATCACCGCCATTTGCAATGGTCGGGAACTGGAATGAACCCCATTTGAAGTCTGGTCCTGCAGTTTCAGCTACTTCATTCGGCAACCAAGTACCGTTCAAATACATCGCTGATTTGCCAAGTGCCAGCTCTTGCTGTGCTGCCGGATATTTAAAGCCAGCGATTTTGCTGGAGAAATAACCTTTCTCACGCATCGTCACGATGTCATTCGCAAATTGCTTAACGATTGGATCCTTCCACATCTCACCAGTCTTATCTTTCACTAGCTGATCAACCCAATCAGCGCCCATTGCGCTAGATAAATATCCGCCGATGAACACATTGCGATAGGCATCATCAAATGTGACTGGTGATACACCAGATTTCTTCAATGCTTCACAAGCAACCAGGAATTCTTCCCATGTGGTCGGAGCGCTGGTTACGCCAGCTTTTTCAAAGGCTTCCTTGTTATAAAAGAACACTACTGCGTAAGGTGCTTGTGGTATTGCGTAGTATCCTTCCTCTAAGCCGGCAGGAACCGCTAACGATTTCGTCCAGCTCATAAGACTTGGAATTAAGGATTGCTCCACGGTTGAACCAGAGACATCAATGGATGGCTGCTGCAAGAGATCATCAATTTTGAGTACATTATCCTTCATCGCTGGAATCGTAACGGATGGGTCTCCCTCGAAGATATCCACCACTTCCCCACCATCGATAGCAGGCTTAACTAACTTCTTAATATCGCGACCTACAAACTTGATTTCAAGCTCTACCTTTGGATTTGCAGCCTTAAACTCATCTGCAGCCTTATTGTAAACAGTAGCCATTGGTTCTGTGTTACTGTACATGGACCAGAATACAACTTTTCCTTCAAGGGCTGATTCTTCTTTCGAGGTTTGATCATTAGATGCTGCAGCTTGCTCGGTGGCAGCTGGCTTCTCCGTCGGTGTAGCGCTTTCATTTGCTGGCGCATTATTTCCACTGCAGCCGCTGATGACAGTAAGTAGCAATGTCGAAGCAAGAAGCATTGTTGAAAGCGTTCTTCTACGTTTAGTCATTCCTATTTCCCCCTCGTATTGTTTATGAAATCTTGTTGATTTCTAACTTGAGTATATGAAATTAGGAATTCGAGCGGTATGAAGAAGAGTTATGTAAAAATGGACTGTAGTTAGGGTGTTCAGTACAAGAGCAAAAAAAAGAGCTGCCAATGTTAGCAGCCCTTCCATTACTTATATCTTCTTCATTAATTCGTAATTATCCATTTTTGTCGATCAAGGGTAGGATCAAGCTCGCTTAGAGACAGTGTCGTTCCATCCGTTGATACTTCCAGCGCTTTCTTATGATGAGCAGAAATAATACTTGTGGTACCATCATCATTCTTCTGAAGAATCCAACGCTGATTGTTATATCCGAGATAATGGTACAACTGAATTTTATTTTGCCCTGTGTCTAGATCAAGCGCCTGACCGGCTGTTGTACGAATGGAATAGGAACCTGCATCGTCCCCTGTCGGCACGAATACCCACTTCTGATCCGTAGAATTATTCGCATCCTTCAGAGTAACAGCTTCACCATTTGCAAGATTTGCTGTATAGAGAGATTTCTGAAGTTCTGCATTTACTAGACTGGATGTAGTCAAGTTGGCAGGTGTTTCTCCGCTCACATTAACGTTCTGATATGACACATATCCACCAAATACATGTAGTCCAAAGCGACCCTCTGCAAATGTGCCATCCTGTAGGTCGATCACTTTCCGCCCGTCCACATAAACCACAATATGTGGGCCCTTCGCTTCGATTTTCACTTTATAGGTTTGACCCGGTTGAATGAATGTCGGAACCTTGGCCAGAATTTGACGCTCTTCAAAACGGCCGTCGATTTTATAAAATAGACGGATGGACTTCATATTCGGATCCAGATTTAAGTAGTATCCACTGCGTCCATCTTCGCTGGCACGGAACAACATTGAGCCTGCTCCTCCGGATTTACCTAACATCATATCTGCTTCATAAGTAAAATCACCCGCCTGCTTCTCTGCGATATAATTCGCGTCACTAAAGTAATTTCCACGAATTCCATTTTCACCAATAACCCAGGAGGCTGCTGATAGATCTTTAGTCCACCCACTTAAGTTCGTATGAAATTCACCACCAGATACCTTAACTAATACGCTTGCTGATGTCTTCCCATTTGGAGTAGAGACGGTAATGATAGACTCGCCTTCTTTTTTTCCTACAATGGTTGCCTGTGAATTATCTACCACGTTTAGTTCAACTACATCTTTGTTACTGGAATTCCACTTAAGCGGCTGTGCACCATTACCTGTACCATTCTCTACCATCGCCAGGAGTGTGTCGCTTTGCCCTTCACTGAGCTCACGATCATTTGTATCCATCATTATCTTGGTAGACGAACCGGACTCCTGATTCCATACAGAACCTAACCGATTCACCGTCAGAGATACGACTTTTACGTTGCCACCTTTGGTGTAAAAGCTCAAAGCTCTGCTGGCAGGATCCGGAAAAATGACATCAGAGAAAACGACTTTACCGTTGTTACCAAAAACCTCAATAGATGACTCGTCTACAAGAATACGCATCTTAACACGCTTGTTCTCCGTTTGCATTGCCGCTTCATGTCTTGTACTAAATAGACTCGAAAAATCCGTCAAACCAGATGCAGACCGATCCACGAAAATCCGGCTCTCACTAGGTTTATATCCAACAACCGTTTTTTGACTTCCCCCTACACGAACGTTAAAGCCAAATTCACTTACCTGACTACCTGCCGGAATTTCCATTTCAGCTTCAATCTCGTATGCACCAGAAGTAACGCCTTTCAGTAGATTCTGAGAAGAAGGACTCACCACTTTGTTAGCAGAAGAATACAGCTGACTACGCAGCGATTCCAACTCCTTGATCGGGCTTTGAGCGAGCTGAATCCCATCTTTAGTCGTTACTAATGAGACTTCTCTTGGGATTGACAGTACGCCTTTCCATTGGGTCGTTGGGAAAGCAAACGGATAGTCCCAGTTTGTCATCCACGCCATCATTACGCTGCGATGATCTGGCATGTTCGAAAAAGACATCGAAGCGTAGAATTCTTTTCCAAAATCTGTTCGCAATACTTTCCCTGCAGGATTATCATTAACGAATTTACCTTCCGCTGTTAAATGACCCACAAAATATTCAGCATCTGATCCGCCTGTTTTTGAATTCGCTCCTGTACTAATCATCAGAACCCATTTCTTCTGTGATGTTCCGTCTACCGAAAGCTGAAGCAAATCCGGACATTCCCATACACCGCCTCGAACATAGTCCCCGTATCCCCAACGATCTGTCAGGGTCCAGTCAAGTAGATTCGTTGAAGTAAAGAAACGAATATGATCTCCACCGGATACAACCATTATCCACCTGTTATTGTCGTTATCACGAATCACTTTCGGATCACGGAAATCCCAACCTCCAGGCTCCTCACCATTATCGCCGGGATTTCCGATAACAATGGGACGCTCCTTGGAATACTCCCAAGTACGGCCTTGGTCCTTGCTGTATGCAAGACCGATACGCTGATTCCCATTCGGGCCATCGGGATTATACGAAGTGTAGTAGGCAATTAGCCCCTTACCTCCTGAATCCCCGAACAAACCTGATGCATTCGTCAAATCTGCCACAGCCGATCCCGACCAGACATGTCCATGATCATTCCACGGCAGTGCAATCGGAAGTCGCTTCCAGTTCAGCATGTCTTGACTGACCGAATGTGCCCATGTACCTCCGTCCTGATGGAATAAATGATATTCTCCTTCGAAGTAGACAAGTCCATTCGGATCACTTGCAGAACCACGAATTGGCGTATAGTGATACTGAGGACGATATTTTTCATTATAATAACTGCTAGCTTCCGTCACATAAGTATCCTGGAAGTAAGCCGTTCCCTGTTTAACGACGATTCCCGTAAATCCATCGGTGTAGGTTTTATCTGTTATATCGATCGCGGCCGGAGTGTACCCATCTAGAAAGACCTGAATTCTATTTCCCTTCGCCTTTATCTCTACGTGATGTTTTGCTCCACTCTGACTTGGATAGGTATGCTGTGAACTTGCAATGATTGTTCCGTCAGCTTTCGTCAAACTTACACGAACCTGATTTCCTTCCTTCGTAAGGGCAGCTTCATATCCCTTTGTTCCATCAGCGGATGAACGAAATGAGAGTGCCGCAACAGAATCAGGATGAAGAGATATATTTCCTTCATATACAAAATCAGCAGCTTGTTTGTTATAAATTTGCTGTGATTTACTCTGGTTTACTACCATTCCTTCTTTTCCGTTGATATTAGGCTGCCATTGTCCTTGATTTGTAACCACAGCACCAAGGTTTCCTTTCAGATCACTTACGATAATGTTTTGGAACAAAGCAGAACCATCCCATACATTTAGTCCGAGCTTACCAGTACGATACGCACTGTCCTGAACTTCAATCACAGGTTTATATTCATTGCCCCAATATACTTTCAGTGATGGACCCACTGCTTTCACCTTGAGATGATAGATCTCACCTTCCTTCACAGTAACCTTCCGCTCCTCTTTTAATTTCCCATCACCACCACTTGCGTCCCGTAAGCGAATCATACCTGCGTTCGGTACGATTTGGAGCATGTAGGAACCCCAACCCTCTTCATTAGAACGGAACAGTAAGGTCGCGTCAGCTTTCATATCCTTGATCATAACATCAGCCTCATAGATAAAATCCTCTGACACCGTTTCGGAAATTGCCATGACATTTTCTTTTGGATCGGAAGTCAGTAAGATCCCTTCAGGAGTATCCACCAACTTACCTTTTCCTTTTATTTGCCAGCCTGTCAAGTTCGTATTTACTTTGGTTACGCTTTCAAAAATAGAAAGTCCCTCCTTAGCTTGTTTGCGTACCTCCTGATCAGCGAGCGCAGCCCAACCCGTATCAGGATTTGCTACATAAATGCCTGCTGAAGTCATAACAAGTCCTGTTGCCATGAGAAAGCCTAATGCGACTTTTCCTTTATTGCCCATCTTCTTCACCCTCTTTTCTTTTTCTATCATTAATAATTTTCTTCTTTGAAAAACAAGAAGGAGGCCAATTCATTACTGCACTGGCCCCCTCCTACATTCTTTAATAATTAAGCAGAAATCTGATTTTCCCATGCTGTGAGTCCGAGAGCCAGAGCACCACATAATCCCGCCTGCTGGCCTAGTCCTGGTGGAACGATATAATCATCTATGTGTTCCAAAATGGTATTTGAGCTAACATAACCGTTCAGGTTCTGAAGTACAGCCTGCCGAATAAGTGGAAACAATTGTGCCTGCTGCATAACACCACCACCCAGAATGATTTTCTGAGGAGAGTTAAGCAATATAGCACCTGTTATCGACTGTGCAATATAAAATGCTTCCATTTCCCATGCCATGTGATCTATAGGAAGCTCATGTCCCTTCTTCCCCCACCTTGCTTCGATAGCAGGACCTGCCGCCATCCCTTCTAGGCAATCCTTATGATAGGGACATCCCCCTGGGAATACATCGTCAGGATGGCGTCTTGTAAGAACATGACCGCCTTCAGGATGCACAAGACCATGAATGAGTTTGCCTTCTGAATACACTCCCACACCAACACCCGTGCCAACTGTATAGTACAAACAGCTGGATAACCCTTGGGCAGCGCCCCATTTGGCTTCACCAAATGCCGCTGCATTGACGTCCGTGTCCCATCCAAAAGGAACCGAAAAGTTTCGTTTCAAAGTGCCCAGTATATCGTAATTTCCCCAACCTCGTTTTGGAGTTGTTGTAACGTAACCATACGTCGGGCTATCTGAACTTATATCGATTGGACCAAATGATCCAATTCCGATCGCTTCTACTTGTTTGCCTTGAAAATATTGAATAACTTTGGGCAACGTCAGCTCAGGATGTTCTGTTGGGAAACTAATCTGATCTTCAATGATTCCATCTTCATTCCCGATGCCACATATAAACTTTGTCCCACCAGCTTCAATCGCTCCTATACGCATATACAAGACTCCTCTCGATAACTAATTCTTGTCTTGCTCAGCAGAGAGAGTAAGCTCATAGATATCCAGGGAAATCAGCAAGTCATTCTCATTGTCTGCAAACACAACAATACCTTTAGATTCTAGTTCAGGGAATATAAGATCCGTAATCACCGCCTGACCTCCATTACTGAACACCTCAACTGAGGAGCGGTCCACATATATACGGAGATCATTTGTCTCACCAAGTGCTTCCAGTTTGGCTGAATGAGATCCTGAGAAATGTTCGTGGAAATCATGCTGACCTGAAGCCTTCCTATCGACATAAAGTTCCTCTGTCTCACCGTTGATACCGATCACTGTTTGACTATCCGCACCTACTCTTACTTTGAAGCCTACAGATTTCCCTTGAGTGAACTCAGCTATAATCTCATAGGATTCCAAGTGAATCTCCTTAAGAAGAGTATTGATTTCTTGCACCGTTGCCTCTCTCATAGAAAGGACTTGTACACGAGCAGATTCCATCTCTTTCACCGGCTTCTGCACAAGAAAGATCTCCCCTTGTCTTGATTCGAGTTGAAGCTCCCTTGCAATCGTCATCGCACCACGGAATTCTTCTGTTGGCGTCTCGTTAGCATACATCCAATTGCTCATCCAGCCGATAAATAGTCGTCTTCCATCTTCAGCCGGTATATCGGACCAGCTTACACCTGCATAATTATCTCTTCCATAATCAATCCAACGAACTTCTAGCGAATCTTTATCTGGCGTGAACACTTCTCCATCAAAGTCACCTGTAAAATACTGAGTTCTTGACCCTTCCACAAAAGCGGGATCCGCACCGATGCTCACTAGCATCACCCATTTCGTGTTCGAAGGATCGCCATCAATGACCAGCGGGAACAAGTCTGGGCATTCCCATACCCCGTCATGAGAACCGATTCCTTCTCCGAATTCGCTGGCAAATGTCCAGTTAATCAGATCAGGAGAATGATATAGACATACCGTTTGACCACAAGCGATAATCATCACCCATTTGTTAGTCTCTTTATTCCAAAACACTTTAGGGTCACGGAAATCAACGAATGTATCATGTTCAAGTACTGGATTGCCCGCATATCTCGTCCAAGTTCTTCCATTATCTTTACTGTAAGCCAAGCTTTGACGCTGAATGGCCGGCTTGCCTTCTGGCATTTCAAAATGGTGTGTAAAGATCGCTACTAGACCTGGTTTATCTTCAAAAAATCCAGTCGTATTATTCCTGTCGACTACGGCACTGCCCGAAAAAATCATTCCTAGTTCATCTGGAGCGAGCGCGATAGGTAACTCCTCCCAGGTAACAAGATCCTTGCTAACCGCATGGCCCCAGTGCATAGGTCCCCACGTCATTCCGCTCGGATGGTGCTGAAAGAACAAATGATACTCACCCTCAAAATAAACCATTCCGTTTGGATCGTTCATCCACTTTTCCTTAGGTGAAAAATGATACACTCCTCGGTAATTTTGTTTCGCAATCGTAGACATTATCGTTTTCTCCCTTACTCCTGTAATAAGATCTTAGTTCTAAGATCATCTCTCTTTTTTATAGATGAAGGTCGTGTATAGCAGTGTAACTGCATGGAACACGGCCTTCATCGCACATTATTAATTTAATCGTTTGCTATTTGCTTGCTCTGTCATAGCCGCCTTGTTTAATTTCAAGCCATTCTTGCAAGCCCAAGCGGTCCAATTCTTTCAGGTATTCATCCCACTGCGCTTCGACTTTACCGTTTTGGTACCATTCAGTACGCATTCTAAGCACGTAGGCAAAAAGATCAGTTTCAATTGTCGTTAGGCGATCCAGCTCTTGAATGGAATGGAATACACTCGGCATTACATTTTCTGCCTTCATATTTGGTGCCATGATGTTCTTAATAATATCCATTCTGCCTTTGGCATCATCCGGCATGGTTGTGTATTTCCCATAATAGGAATCAAGGATAGCTAATGGTCCACCGACACTTGTTTTCTCACGGAGCTCTACAGGAGCTGCACCCTCCAGTGGCAAATGTTTCAGCATTCCTTTTTCTTTATCCAATTCGAAGATATTTTGCTGTTTATCGTCTCCATACGTTCCCCAGTTGTTCTGTACAGATTGAATCGGGTCGAAAAGTTGATCAACCCATTTCGCTGTTGTTTCTAAGTTTTTATTGGCGCTTGTGACAACCATCTTACCTCTTCCCAAACCAAGCGAATTCGTTCTTGTTACGTTAACTTCACCATCTGGTCCAGCAAGTGGAGGCATAACATCGTAAGTATCATTAGCTCCGGAGATGTTGGCTTTATCCCACGAGAAGTAAAGTCCGTATCTCTGATCCTTCCCTTTTGCAAGGTAAGTACTCCAGTCCTGTGTATAGGCTTCAATATCAATGAGTCCTTCTTTATACAGCTCGTTAATAAAAGAAACTGCTTCTTTGTAGTCTTCTTGTGCCGCTGTAAATATCACCTTCCCATCATTACTCACAACCGCATGGTCAGGGTTCTCTCCCAAACCGAACGAACCAAAAAGGAATGCCAGATCTTCTGCTCCCGGCTTGTTAATAAAGGACAATGGAATTTCGTCAGCCTGGCCGTTGCCATTTGGATCTTTTGTCTTGAATGCAATTAATACTTCTTTTAATTCTTCCGTTGTTTTAGGCATGTCTAGGCCCAGCTTCTTAAGCCATTCCACATTGATCCAAGGCATACTATCTACTGCCTGGATTCTTTCTTTACCATTACCCAGCTCTTCAATCCATGGAAAGGCATAAATATTGCCGTCTGGTGCCGTAATCATACTCTTATATTCTGGTGCTTCTTCCAGTACCTTTTTGAAGTTGGGCATATTGTTCTCGATGAGATCATTCAGCGGAATAATGGCACCGTCTTTAGCAAGTTTGAGCAGCTCATAGTCGCTATAGTCCGCATTAAAAATTGCATCAGGAAGATCACCACTTGCCACAGCCAAGTTTCTTTTTTCAACAAATACGTCTTTCGTGAAATTCTTCCAATTAATATGAACATTCGTCTTTTCTTCAAGACGCCTATTAATCAGTTTTTCATTTGGATCAGCTGGTGCAAGTGGAGAGCTTTGCGTAATAAAGTTCAAAGTTACTTTACCGCTGGCGTCCTGTTCTTTACTAGCTGCGCTTCCTCCTCCTCCTCCACCGCATGCAGTAAGGAACATAAACGAAGCAAGTACAGATGCAGAAGCTACTTTCGTCGAAACTCTTGATTTTTTAATTCTTTTCATAGGGTATGACCTCCAAATTAGATATGAATGAATTAATCTTTATCTATGTGCAGCCTGTTTCCTACTTAAGGGAACCGACCATAACACCTTTTTCAAAGTACTTTTGGAAGAACGGATACATAACAATGAGTGGCAAGCTGGAAACAACGATGGCAGCGTACTTGATGATTTCAGACAATCGTTTCATTTCCGCCATGGCGAGCTGATCGCTGATCATGCCCGGATCTACCTGATTCTGGATCAAGATGGAACGCAGCACGAGCTGCAGTGGATGAAGATTCGGATTATCTAAATAAATCATAGCGTCAAAGTAGGCATTCCACTGGCCAACAAAAGCATAAAGAGCAAGCACGAAAACAATCGGTTTGGAGAGCGGTAATACGACACTGAAGAAGATTCGCATCTCCGAGGCTCCGTCTACATTTGCGGCTTCCTTCATTTCATTCGGTACTCCTTTGAAGAATGTCCTAGAGAGAATGATATTCCATACATTGACTGCCCCTGGAATGATCACCGCCCAGATTGTATCCAGCAGGCCAAGGTTCTTAACGAGCAGATATGTAGGTATAAGTCCACCCCCAAAGAACATGGTGATAATAAACAGAGTCATGAAGAATCCTTTTCCTTTGAGCCTCTCATCAGACAGTGCGTACCCTGCACAGATAGAGACAAGAACAGTAATGATGGCAAATGAAACGGAGTACAAGACAGAGTTTCCAAAACCTCGGATCATGGCCGGATTAGAAAGAATTTTTACATACCCTTCTAAAGACCAGTCCGATAGGTTGAATGATAATCCTTTACTTAGCAGCACGGATGGATCCATAAAAGACGCGATCACCACATAAATCAAGGGAAGGATGATGATAAGTACGGCCAGCGTCAGGAAGATCGCATTCAGCACGACGATAAAGCGGTCTAATCCAGAATGTTTAATGGGCATAGCTTGTTGCTCCTTTCTTAGTAAAGACCGTCACCCTCATTCAGTTTCTTCACGGTGAAGTTAACTGTGACGAGCAAGACGATGTTGATGATAGAGTTAAACAATCCTACTGCGGCTGAATAGGCATAATCGCCCGACTGTAAACCAATTTTGTAAACGTAAGTCGGAATGATTTCTGAGGTTGGCAAGTTCATTGCCGTTTGCATGAGGTAGGCTTTCTCGAAGCCAATTGACATAATCCCACCGGCTGCAAGGATAAATACGATGGCCATAATTGGACGAATAGTTGGCAGATCGATATGGCGTATTCTTTGCAGAAGATTAGCACCATCTAGATTGGCTGCATTATGTAACTCAGGATCGACATTAGCAAGCGCTGCTACATAAATAATGGATGCCCAGCCGGCTCCGGTCCAAATATCGGATAAAATGTAGATCGAGCGGAAGTACTCAGGACGAGACATGAACATGATTGGTTCGCCTGTAAGCCAGGTAAAAAACTGGTTAATCGGTCCCGTTGGGGACAAGAAGATAAACAACATCCCGACCACGACGACAACAGAAATAAAGTTAGGTGCATACAAGAACAATTGAATGTTCTTTTTGACGCCTGCACGGCGAATTTGATTCAACATCAAGGCAAGCAGGATTGGGATTGGAAAACTCAAAATCAATCCAAAAAAACTTAATTTAAGCGTATTCATAAAGATTACTTCGAAGTTGGGGGATGAAAGGAATTTCTCGAAGTTGTACAAGCCTACCCATTCACTCCCCATAATACCTTTGATTGGGCTGAAATCTTTAAAGGCGATAATCGCACCATACATAGGACCGTATTTAAAAATAAGGGTCAGAATCACAGCTGGTGCGAGCAAAATATAAAGAAAGTAGTGCTTCTTTAGATAATCCATTAAGGAACTCTTATGTCTCATCACCGTTATTCCGTGTTCGGCTTCTATTGGGTTATGCAATGCCTTTACCTCCGTTCTTATCAATGTTTACATCTTGATGCAGTAAGGGCTTTCAATCCCGCTTTTGTCCTGCTGCTTTTACAATTTACCAAACACTTAATCGTTCGTCAATACATTTTGTAAAAATATTTATGTGCATATGACAAAATATTTTGTTCATAAATAGCGATTATAATTTTACATAATTACAAATACAGCCAATTTAAATAGAATTATATAGTTTAATCTCATCATATTCTCTCAAAAATGAAAACAAAACTATTTTTTTGCACACAAATAACTTAATTAAATGTAAACTAAATTGTGCATTTGTAAAAATCATGTTGCTATTTTAAGCAAACTAATATACATTAAAGAGAGTTAAAATAATGGCAAATAGTACACTATTTGTGGCGAATATTAAGAACATGAATATAGAGGTGAATTACATAGATGGCCAGGGAAAAAGTAACCATACAAGACATCGCAGATGCTTTAGGAATCTCCAGAAATACAGCTTCCAAAGCCTTAAATGGAACGAACGGTATACCTGATGAAACCAGAAACAAAGTTATAAAGAAAGCAATAGAGTTAAAATATAAACAATTTGCTTTTATGGACACCGAGAGTGTTCAATCAAGAAACTCTGGAAACATCGCTTTATTAACAGAAAATTTACCTAACACTTCCCACTTTGGATCAAAACTGATCAGTGGCATGGAAAAACGAATCAGTGCGGAAGGATATAATTTATCCATGCACATTATAAGAGACATAGATCAGGAGTCCCTGTCTCTTCCAAATAATTTTGATGTCTCCAATGTAGACGGAATTATTTGTATTGAGCTGTTCAATTCGGAATATAGTAAGCTGATTACAAGTCTAGGCATTCCAACTATTTTCATCGACTGCTCTGCAGATGTCTGTTACCCTGAATTTCAAGCAGATGTACTACTGATGGAGAACGAGCACAGTACCTATCAACTTACAAAAAAGTTAATTGATGGCGGTTACAAATCACTGGGGTTCATCGGGGACTATAATCACTGTAGGAGCTTTAATGAAAGATGGGTAGGTTTTAATCGTGCACTGATAGAATCCGGGATTCAGCTTGATCTCTCTCAATGCATTCTCGATGACGATCGACTATTTTTCTCAAGTCCAGAGTGGGCAGATGCTCGACTGAGTCAAATAAATGAGCTTCCTTCTGCTTTCGTTTGTGCTAACGATTATATTGCGGTTACCTTTATGAAGTCACTCAAAAATGTGCTTTCCATTCCTAACGACATCGTCATTTGTGGTTTTGATAACGGCCCTGAATCAAGTATTGTAGAACCCCACCTCACTACGGTTCATATTTATAGCAATGAGATGGGTGTCAAAGCAGCCGAAATGCTGCTTTCCCGAATTAATGATCCGAAGCAGCCCTATCAGGTTTCTCATATTTATACCAAACTCATCATAAGAGACTCCACACCTAATATCAGTTGATGAATTCATAATTTAGAGATACAATCCAACCCATGAAAATGAAGCAAAGCAACTCACGTAAAAAATCCCGATGATCACACTGATCACCGGGATTTTCTATTTACTTATTAAACTAGACTTCAAAGATCGCTCTGCTGAACCTCATTCGGCAAGGAAGGAGTCTCATCTACCTGCTCATTCTCCTGCTCATCCTCAGGGGTTCCAGCAAGATCATCAGACAGCGGTAAATCTGTTACTCCCTCAGAAAGGGACTGAATTGTCGCTCCCCCATACAAAGAAGTGACTTCGGCGGCGCTAAG
Organism: Paenibacillus sp. FSL R10-2734; assembly: GCF_037963865.1. NCBI lineage: Bacteria > Bacillati > Bacillota > Bacilli > Caryophanales > Paenibacillaceae > Paenibacillus > Paenibacillus sp. FSL R10-2734. Next base: position 6,152,953 of record NZ_CP150170.1, read on the forward strand.
CGTGCGACTGTAAATCATAAAATCATCCACGGCGCCGTTCAGATAAGGATCGTTATACTGTGACTTTCCGATATAATTCTGTGTAGTAGCGCCGAGACTGGAGGGCTTTAGCGTCATGTTGGTATTGATTGCAACCTGCACACCATCAATATACAGACGTCCCGTCGTTCCAGACAACGTTACCACGACATGCTTCCATTGCCCTACGGTCAATGGACTGCTCGCCGTCAGTTGCTGCTCCGTGCCGTTGCCTCCAGTAGTGATGGCAAACCGCGCACCCCCTCCCCCGCCGGACTGGGGAGCCAGGAACATGTATGTTCCGGTCCCTGAGCCAAAATCAAAGATTCTGGCCCAGTCGCTGTTCGTGGTAACGCGAACCCAAGTCGAAATTGTAAAATCGTTCAAAGAGCTAACGACTCCCGCAGGCAAGGTTGCAAAAGCATCGCTGCCGTTTAAACCTAGCGCGTTGCCTGCTCCCGATCGGCCCGCACTCCAGCTTGTCGTTCCACTAAGCGTCGCATGGTTGCCAGCGCTAGAGGAATCTGTGACAGTCGTCCCCGTCGTTTGATTCATGTTGTAGTTGACGATAACGCTCGATACAGGAACAGCAGTTCCCGGCTGGATGGACACGGTATAGGTAGCCGCTGTGCCGATATTCAGAGAAGCAATTGCTGTTTGGCCGTTCACAGCTGTAAAGCTGCCAGAGGCTATATTGTTGACCATTACGTTGTAGGTTCCCGGAACCAGACCGGTAAAGTTCACCTTAGTAACATGCGCGGTCCCCGGAGACGCGTTACTGAGCGTGAAGCTGACGCCGTTCTTCGCTTTGGCAACCGTGGCCTGGGTGTAGCGGTCGCGCTCAAGGGTCATTCCCCATTTTTCTGTAATGAGGTTCAGCCGCTGGAATACGCCGTCTTTCGGAACGACAGTATAATTTCCGCCGCTCTCGGTAACTTCGCAGCCATAGCCGTAAAGTCCGAAAATCGGGTCAACCGACACATCGGAGCTAAGCAGCTTGATCGCGCCGAACAGTCCCAAATCCGCTTCCCCAGACATTCCCCGCCAACCGTTGAACAGCGGTCCTCCGTCTAGACCCAGTGCACCATTGTTACCTTTCATGGCCTGATAGGTCCAAGATACGGCTCCGATATTCGCTGCATCGGAGCTCATTTGACCGGAATTAATTGCGCTGAGATTGGCCAGTTTAGCCGCATAGCTTAGCCGTTGCTCCACTTCCGGTGTTGCCGAGTTGTTGCGTACCCAATCATCCATTGCCGTTCCGGCCAGAGAAACTGTGTACTGGAATTGCCACCAAGGCTCACCGTTGATCGTCACTGGATCGGTGTAGTAATACCAGACTGGCATTTTTCCACGTACAGCGCGGGTTTTTGTGTTAATTTTACTCTTAATCGTATTATTGTTGTTCATCTTCGCCAGCATATAGACGGCTTCCTCGCCGGTATTGTCATAGTTGTATTCGGAGCCGTACGGATAGGTCGTGGCAGCGAAATTGTTGTATTTCGTATTCATTTTGGCAATAATGTCGTTTGCCTGAGTGTTGAATCCTTCAGTTTGCAAAGCTTTGATAATATCTGGTGTAGTCAATTCACCCATCAGGCCAGTATTCCAATTATAGGCAACAGGTCCATCGTATAGCGCTTTCATAATGTTGTAAGCCCGTAGCAGATAGGTGTTACTTGATTCTGCATAGCTGATCAGACTCGGATATAGCTTAGATATTTTATACATACTGAAATAGGTATTGTAAATATGCGGATAGGCGTAGCCGCGATAAGTAGGTGTCGTATTCGGAGCGGCCATAAGGAAATCCGGAATCAGATAGTCGGTATGATGATCGGCCATCAGATTGTCCCATATCGCTGTCTTTAAATATTGATCGAGTGCGGTAATTTCGGAAGTGACAGGGTTTTGGACATTTTTCTCAGTAAGGAATTGCGCATGTGTGTATCCCCAATCATCGCCCCAACCCCAGTATCCGGCAAAATTGTTCCGCTTCGCTTTGGTCTGCATCATCCAATCGTCGAAGACCTTGTCTCGAATATCTCCCGGCACATTCCACTGCTGGTTGTTTACCATAAAGGTCGCATGTCGCTGGAGCGCCGTTCCCACCGGTTCAATGGCATAGAACTGCAGAGTTGTTGTTTCCCCATTTCCATAGTTGACGGTGATGTTATTTGGACCGAGATGATTCATTTGCAGCGAGTACAGCTTATGGTCGCCAGCGGTTGTGCCGAGCGAAGCTAATGTTGTTTCGGAAGGATATTGCGCAGTCACGGAGGTGATAGTCTTGGACGTCCGGAGGTCGAACTTGGCGATCTGGTCGGTCGGAACAATCATCCCCGGAACGACAGTCGTGTCAATTAATCCCTCGGAATAGAGCCGATCTTTAGTGGCTTGTTCGCTAGCGGTTTTAAAGAATTTAAATGAATAGGTCTTGCTGGCTCCTGGTGCCAGAGTCAAGCTGGTATTGGTCAGATATCCTCGACCTGTGCTTTTGATAACATTGGAGTGGATATAATAAACCGAAAGACCTTCTATCCATCCACCCTGATCGCCAGCCCATTTACTACCGGAATGATCCTGAATCCGCCAGTTATCCATATACTCGAATCCAGCCCCGGTAGTGCTGTCGGGAACCAGCAGGAGAGATGGGCCAATTCCACTCGGCCGCTGTGCAGTGACATAGGAGCTGTTGTTGCCGATGAAGGATTGAGTCACTACCCGCGACTCGTAGATCTGCTCATTTCCGCCTCCGGTCCAGAATTCATTGAAAGGAAGCGGAAGTCCAAAATCTCCGATTTCCAGCGTCTGGGTACTTGTGTTAGTCACTTGGATCTGCCAGAGTAAGTAATCGTTTACAAGAGAATAGCTTTCATTGACGCGGAAATTGCGGATTCCCTCGGCATTGGCCGAATTCTGATAGACGATGTTAACTGCATTCCCCGACTGGCTCTGGGTGCGGGCATCCCCCGACTGGCTGGTCCATGCTTTGGTCCAGGCGCCATTATTCAGCCGGTAGGTAAACATCAGCTCGCCAAGCCACTGATGGTCCGCCGTATTCTGGTTTGGTGCGTTGGTTGCGTTCATCACGTAATTTGTCGGAAAATTATCTCCGGTCAGCTTCAGGCTGGTAATGTCGCCATTCGAGCCTGTACTTATTTGAAAATTACTGTTGGATAAATCGTAGGCATAGGCAGGCTGTGCGAACCATAAAGCACTGAGCGCCGCGGCAATGATAACCGCACTCATTGATACCTTCTTCACACTTAAATACTGAATTTTTCTCAGCACACCATAACCTCCTTATAGTTACAATACAGATCGCCCGATTATCCTCCTTCCCCAATAATCAGAATCTAGTACATCACTATCAGAGCGCCATTCCCACACTAATTACCAAACCATATTTCAATTAATTCTTAAGTCCTGTCAAAGTAATTCCTTCTACGAAATATTTCTGTCCAATGAGATAAAAAATGACGCCCGGCGCAAAGGACATACACGTAGCCGCCATCGTCAGTGACCAGTCCTGCTTCAATTGACCTCTAAAGTTGGTTAGTCCCAAGGCTATCGTATACTTTTCACTCGAGTTGATGTAGATCATCTGTTGAAGTAGATCGTTCCATAATCCAATGAAGATAAACAATGCGACGACAATCATTGCGGATTTAATCGCTGGCATAATAATGCTGAATAAAATACGGTAATATCCAGCACCATCGATCGTTGCTGCTTGATCAAGCTCTCTCGGAATAGACATGATAAACTGCCTGATCAAAAAGATATTAAAAGCGCCACCACCACAGAAATAAGGCAAAATCAATGGTAGATAGCTGTCATGGATTCCTAAGCCCCTCGACCACCCAATATATAGCGGAATAAGTGTAACCATGGCAGGTAGAAGCATCGAACCTACGCAGAGAGCCCAAATCAATTTTTTGCCCCAAAAACGCAGTCTTGCAAAGGCATAACCGCATAAGGTGGCTGTAAAGGTTCCTGCTAAACAAGCGGGTACAATAATAATCATAGTGTTCCATAAATACTTCCAAAATTTAAAGATCTCCAGCGTTTCTCCATAGTTTGAAAACAACCAATTTCCTGGCAGCAGTGAAGGCGGATATTTGTATATCTCGGCATTCGACATAAGCGACGTACGAAATATCCACCAGATTGGAAAGAGCACGAGTAAAGAAAAGAAAATGACAACGACAAACGAGATAAAGTTCATCCACTGATTATTACGTTTCTTGCTCTTTAGTCTTCCGTATGTGGCTACACTCATTTGTCGTCGCCTCCTTCATTAAAGATCCATAGATTGGAAGTCTTGAATAATATACCTGTAAAGCCTGCAAGAATAACAAAAATTACTGCTGTAGTCGCACAAGCATAACCCAACTTATAATTCACAAAGGCTTGATCATACATCAGATAAGTTAGGAATCGTGAAGAGTTACCTGGACCGCCATTCGTTAAAGAAAGAGCTGGCGTAACGATTTGGATATTGGCTATCAAGCTCATCAACAAATTGTAAAAGATAATGGGCGACATACATGGTAAGGTGATGTGTAAGAATCGTTTCCATCCGTTCGCACCATCCATTTCAGCCGCTTCATGATAGACGACCGGAACATTTTGCAGCCCAGCTAAGAAAATTACAATTAAATTACCTGACAGCCAGACCGAAATCAAAGAAAGAGAAGGAATAACATAGCTAGAATCAGCAATAAAGGATACCTTGTTCAAACCAATTTCAGAGAGTAGAAAGTTGAAAAAGCCAAAATTAGCTTCGTATAACCAAGACCAGCCTACATATATTGCAGCTGCCGGCAAAACATACGGTACATAGAATACAGCTCTAAAAAACCCTCTTGCCGGAATTTTTCGATTCAAAAGCATTGCGATAAAAAGTGAATAAATCATACCTCCAACTACCGCTAATACTGCAAAATAGAGCGTCGCTAGAATAGAGTCTTTAATGTAAGGATCGGTGGTAAATAGATTAATATAATTCTGCACACCAATGAAATTCGGGTTTTTTAACCCCGTCCAATCCGTCAAGCTGATCCCGAGCACCCCAATAAGAGGTAAATACGTCAGAAAGATCAGCCCAATGAAGGCTGGGATCAATAATATATATGCAGCTCGTGCTTCGCTTGAATGAATACGAGAACGACGTTTCGGAGACTTATTAATCGTTTCCATCTCTATCTCCCCACCTTGATGTTAAAATATGGCCGCCGCGTGAGTCAGCTTAGCAGCGGCCATTCTTCCAATCTTTACTTGCTACCTTTATTCGCTGCTTTCAAAGCATCGAGATTTTTGGTAATCGCATCCTTTGCGGTTGTCTTTCCTGTCCATACATCCCCTAGAATCGATCCTAGCAAGGTGTTGAACTCTGTCGTATTATTCGTATAGAACCACGATGCCGGTCTTGCAGCAGAAGATTGTGCATAATCAACTACAGCGGACTTATATTCTTCATAAGGAGGGAAGTTAGGATTTTCAACCCACTTGCGGGTAAGAGTTTCATCCGTATACCATTTCTCAAGTGTCGGCATCCAGATTCCCGAGCTGATCAGTCCCCAGTTATTTTCTTCAGAGGTGTACCATTTCAGCCATTCCATCGCTTCTTTTGGATGCTTTGTCTGGGAGAATACAACATTCGCTCCACTGGTATTGAGGGTAACCTTCTCCTTCATGTAAGGCAATACAGCAACGCCATAGTTCAGGCCTTCTTCCTTGGCCTTATTCAGACTAGTTCCCACATTCCACGCACCATTAGTAGCCATGGCGACAGTTCCTGCAATGATCGTACGGTGAATCCCGTCATCAGTCTGTCCGACAGACAGCGGAGCAACATGATCTTTCAAATAAAGATCTGCGACCTTTTGAATGCCTTCTATGCTAGCGTCTTCTCCAATTCTCACCTCTGTACCGTCAGCCGAATAGAATCCTCCGCCATTGCCAAGCGCCCAGGTCTCAAGCTGCCAAGGTAAGTTCTCAACGGATGCACCAAACTGAACGATACTCTGCGCATTAAAGCCACTCTCATCCGGATGCTTACCATTTTTATCATTCGTTAACTTCTTCGCCGCGGCTACAAATTCGTCCCATGTCCAAGCTTTATCTAGTACAGCTGGAGGGTATGGCACTTTGGCTTTATCGAACATGTCTTTGTTGTAATACATCAGGAGAATTTCATTGGCAGCCGCATACGCTACCGTTTTCCCTTGATATTTGTAGGCTAAGCTATCCAATGGTTTGCTGTCGCTTCCTTCGTACATTGCAGTTACATCATTCAGCATGCCTTGTGTAGACCACTGAACGACACCATCTTCCCTGAGCATCCCTGTATCAGGCAATTGCTCTGCGGTTGCCATTGTATTCAGCTTGGTCATGTAGTTTTCCCAAGGAATCGCTTGTACTTCTACTTCAATTTTGTCTTGAGAAGCATTAAACTTATCCGCTACTGCCTGGGTTACATTTCCCTCTTCCGCACTTCCCCACATCGAATAGATAATCTTGACCTTCTCCTCAGGCTTAGAAGTTGCGTTCTCGGATGCTTTGGGTGCATCAGTTGCCTTGGTTGCTGTGTTTGTCTCGTTTTTCGCACAACCGATGACACTTAATGATAGTACAGTTGAAAGAAGACCTACCCCGAATGTTTTACCTACTTTCATTTCCCTCTCCCCCTTCATAATTTCATAGATATGTCCAACCGTTTGACCCCCTAAGTTATTGAGTTAAACGTTTAGTACCAACTTTTTTTAATAATTTCAACCTTTGCTTGAAATCCGAATTTTTAGCCAGCGGATACGACTTTTACTATCGCAAATATTTTTATAAAGTGGTATAGAGTCTTCATGAACTTGGGATGTTTTAATGAAGTAAGCGCTTTATTGCTATTGTGTCATGATTTTCCATTAGGGAAAATAGCATTTTTCAACCTGATTTTTAAATATTTCAACTTTAAAGATTCATCTTTTTTATAAAAACGGACACTACATTGCAAAAACGACAATAAGCAGAGCTACACTCCTACCCCAAAGGGAGAAGCACTGCTCTGCTTAAATTATCATTTATACACATATGCTACGATACAGATCGGCATATTTTATTAAGTCATCGAAATTGAATCGTTATTCGCTTTTGGACCCGCTTTTGCCAACAGCTTCCGCGTAAAATTCACATCAAAAAAGTGAATGATGGGTCCCAGACCCAATGCCGACACCAGCGTTCCAAGGCCTATAATGCCTCCTGCCAGGAAGCAGATTAAAGCACATAGAGCATCTGTAAACATTCGATGCCAAAAATAAGAGATTTTCGGAAAGCTATTCTTCATAATCAGGGACAGGCTGTCATAGGGAGCTATTCCCACATCTGATGTCTGATACATGGATACCCCGAAACTGCATACCACCACGCCAATCGCCACGATGACCACTCGCTGCCAAAACAGCTGAGGCTCGCCCAACAAATTTAGCCAGGTACTATGAAAGAAAGTAGCTATGTAGCCCAGAAAAATTGCATTTACAAAAGTTCCAGCTCCGATAAACTTTCGTCCCGTGACAAATTCTATTACAAACAATACTAGGTTCAGTAAAATTAGAAAATTTGCATATGTAATACCGCTTGACTCTGCAAGTGCCATCACCATGCCGCTGAAGGGATCATTTCCCAAGCCAGACAGCTTAAAAATACTGATTCCCATGCCCAGAAATACATTACCTATAACCATAATGACCAATCGTTTTGGATCTACTTTATTAATATTCCACTTCATATGGCCCATCCTATTTTCATATTATGGTTCTATTTTCCACAAACAACGACGTCATTATATCATAAATTCAATGGTTAGAGCTGTTCGATACTTCTTTCACCGATAGAAGCCCTAGTATGCTTAAAGGAGATTTTATCAAAATAAACTCCGTTTTTATAATAGGCTGACTGTTTGAATTAACCATTTTATAGTTCCATATTTGTTTAAGAGGTAGTACAGTTTCAGTGGGCACTACTATAGGGTCTGGCGTTGCCAAGCTATAATCATCGCCTAATGACTGATTTTTCTAAAGCTTCCTCTTCGAATGCAATAACTCTATAATCTGATCACTAGCCCTTCAGCTTAATGTCCTCTCCATCATATTGCAGCATAAAGACCGGACGGATGGGGTAGGATTCAAACAGAACCCAAAAGACCAGCCGCGAAAGTCTACACCTGTTTTGATATAGCTTAAGTATGTAAAAATCTAAAGCATGAAAAACCGCCATTTTAAGTGGCGGCTTCGTTACCCCTTACTAAGTGATCACTGGTGCACATCTAGGAGCACTATGGTTTACATTTTAATAGGACAATTTATGTCTCTGAAAGCATTTACCTAATAGTTCCTTTGAGGAAACCACCTAGTTCCCTCAATTCTCTAAATTATATAAGAACTCATTCAAATCACTTTTAGCACTGTTAATAGATTCATTAAATTCTTCCAAATCATTGCCGAAACTCAAGCTGTTAATAGCGTTGAAGTAATCCGTCAAAATTAAATTATACCATTGCATGAAATCGGCTCGACTATTGTTTATTCCTTCTCTATTCATTTCTAGACGTATTCTTGCCAAGCCCTCTTCCACTGATACTTCTTCATTCTTTACTTTAAAGGTTAGCATGTCTATTTCTTTAACGATTGCTTCACCATTTTGAATGATGTATTGTTCAGTATCGTTATAAACATATGTGGCTTCAACCTCTTGCACTTGGTTTACCATTAATGTATGAACCTGCCCCGGTTTATCTCTGTTATTAAGGTAATCAACTATCAAGCTAATCCCAACAAACGCAATAATTAATACCCCAATGATATATTTCCCAAAATGACGTATGCTCTTCATTTTTCTTGGACTTGATAAACTCTTGTTAGTAGGTTCGCCAATCCGGCTCAGAAACTGATTGTAAATTTTCTCAGCTTCAATAAGTTTACTCTTTGCGTCGGTATCTAAATGCTGATCATGTTTTTGCGAAAACTTTACCAACACCTGAAATGCCTGATGTACCTTGTCGGTCTGAAATTCATTTTGTTGCACCTTGTAGTTTTCAATCGCAACGAGTAATTTCTTAACTCGATCGTCAATACCAAATGAATAGCGGTACTTATTCTCTTGATTCATTATCACACCTTTTCCTTTCCGTGATTTACAATATTAGTTTTTCTATAACACGTACATGAAGCATTCCTTCATGTTGTTCTTACAAAACGCGATGTTATTGAACGGAGTCTTATTTATTTAATATGTATCTGTTGTGCAAAAATTCATCAAGAAGGGAATGGATTCTACAACAAGGTCTGTACATCATTATTAACTGCGAGACATCTAGTGAACGAATATCATTAATTGAATGGTTCAAATCGATGTTTGGTAAACCATCGATGCTAACACTAAGCCAATCTTCGCAAAGCAAATCAGGCTCCAGTGGTTCTCTATGTTGAAGTCACAGTACGTGTTAATCAAAAAAGTGATCGTGGTCGTATACTGCTTGCTTGAATTGCTGCATTATCCATTTTACCTAAAATTCCCAATAGCACTATAACCTTGTCTTCATTTAATCCATATCAATCGTGTTTCCTACCTATGTGAAAGCTCAGTATTAAAGCGAAATTCCGACTAGAAATACAAACCGGCTAAATAGAAACTCAGTGATGAGTTTCTATTTAGCCGGTTTTGAAAACCATATCGTGAGCGGGTTAATTTACAATGACCACATTCTACTAACTTCAACTTGTCATTGTAGCTTAATTCGTAAATATCCAAAGCTTCTTCCTTCGACCGGAATAACTCCCTCCCACCATTCCTACAATCATCCAGACTTATTCCCCTCTTTGTCTGTCCAAATTGGATCGTGCAAAGATACATCTTTACGAGTCTTCTTCAATAATCTTTGATGCATCAGAATTTCGTTTTCAATGCAACTGGCCACAAAAGTGGCCAGTTTTGTGCCTTTGTTCGGACGGTAACTCTCGATAGCTTTAATAAGGCCAATGGTGCCGATGGAGATTAAATCCTCCATGTCTTCCCCAGTATTATCGAATTTTTTGAGGCTATGGACACGATATGATGTAAAATAAGAGGTCGATCCTTACTCATTGCCCATCGTGCTAATATCAATTACAAACCGGTAACGGACATCTGAAGCGAGTACGCGCTCCCAGGCTTCATCGATCTGGTCGGCAGAAATCACCTCAATCTCAGACGCAATATTGTGTTCGGCGCAGAAATTGAGCATTTCCTGTGTTTCACGGATTCCACCAATCATCGATCCGGCAAACGAGCGGCGGTGACCGATCAGTGAGAATACGTTAACTGCCAATGGATCAGCGGGCGCACCGACATTGACTAATGTACCATCCAACGCCAAAAGCGAAAGATAGGCATCGATATTAATCTGCGCGCTTACAGTGTTTATGATTAGGTCGAACGAACCGGCAAGCTGCTTAAAGGTCTCAGGATCGCTGGTCGCATAATAATGGTCCGCCCCTAATTGCAATCCGTCTTCCTTCTTCTTCAGTGACTGTGATAACACAGTAACCTCAGCTCCCATGGCATGAGCAATCTTCACAGCCATGTGCCCAAGTCCGCCAAGGCCCACCACAGCTACTTTTTTGCCTAGAGCGGCTCCCCAATGGCGCAGCGGTGAATAGGTTGTGATTCCGGCACATAAAAGTGGTGCAGCGGCGTCAAGCGGAATAGCGTCAGGGATCCGGACCACGAAGTCTTCGGTTACGACGATATGGGTGGAATAGCCGCCTTGCGTATACTGCCCGTACCGGTCGATAGCTCCATAGGTGCCCGTATTTCCACTCAGGCAATACTGCTCCTCACCTTTATGGCAATTACTGCACTCACCACAGGAGTCAACCATACACCCTACCCCTACCCGGTCGCCCACTGAATATTTTGTGACTCCAGAACCAACCTGGCTGACTATTCCGGCGATCTCATGTCCCGGAACGAGCGGATAGTTAACCGGCCCCCACTCCCCGCGGGCGGTATGAATGTCCGAGTGGCAAATACCAGCGTATTTAATCTCAATAAGGACATCGTGCGGCTGCAGATTACGACGTTCGATTGTAGTTAGCTTGAACGGACCTTCCTGACTGAATGTAGCACGTGCATTAACTTTTATCATAGTGAAACCTCTCTTCTAGTTCAAATTAAATTCTGTAAACTTCGGCTTTACAAAACATATGTTATTACTTAAAGTTAACTCTAAGTCAAGCACAAAATACAATTTAGACTGGAGATACATGATGAAGACATATTCCATAAGTGAAGTTGCAGAATACTTTAACATGACACCACATACCCTACGTTACTATGACAAGGAAGGTCTTATGCCTTTTATAGAAAGGACCTCCAGCGGGAAACGCGTTTTCAAGGAATCTGATATGGACACTTTAAAAATTATTGAATGCCTGAAGTCATCCGGGATGCCGATTAAGGAAATAAAACATTTCATTGAGTGGTGCTCTGAGGGGGATTCCACCTTGCAGCAAAGATATGACATGTTCCTGGAGCGGAAAGCTTCCGTAGAAGCACAGATGGAAGAATTAAAAAAAACGATGGAAGTCATAGAACATAAATGCTTCTATTACAAGACCGCCTTGGATAGCGGTTCGGAAGAGGTTCATAAAAAAAATAAATTAAAGAGTGCATCTACTCATTAAAAATGGACCGCCTATTTTCAGTAAAGGCAGGGCAGATTAATCTGCCCCGCCTTACTTAATTTGGGCGCCTTTTTGCCACGAAGCTTCTCCCACGCCAATCGCTACGATGACCACTTGTTGCCATAACAGCTGAGGTTCGCCGAACAGAGATAGCCAAGTACCTTGAAAGAAAGTAACAATATATCCCAATAAAATTGCGTTTACGAAAGTCCCGGCTCCAATAAACTTTCTTCCGTTATGAATACGATTACAAACAATACCAGGTTCAGTAAGATCAGAAAATTCGCATATGTTATACCCACGTACTCTGCAAGTGCCATTACCATGCCGCTGAAGGGATCATTCCCCATGCCGGACAGCTTAAAATACTAATTCCCATGCCCAGAAATACATTGTCGAAAGCCATAATAATCAATCGTTTTTATCGGCTTTATGAATATATCCCTTCATATTGTCCATCCTATTTTCATATTAAAAATGTCCCTTACAACAACGACGTCTTTATTTCACATTTTATATTGCTCGACGGTTATCTTCATTGTTGCTATTCAATGATTTGAATTGGAAAGAAACACAAAGACTATACAGAAAGGAGACGATCAAATGAAGGATAACAAAAAAGCTCCGCTTGACGGACGTGGCCCGGGTGTTGATCCCATAAACGGACCCGATTCAAGCCTGGCTGACGATATGGGAGCAACAAGTAAGCTGGAAGAAATCGTGGGTGCATTGCAGGGCGACGAGCCAGAGGTCACAGCTCCCGGCATTTCTCCTGATAAACAAAAAGATACAGAAACAACGGACTGAACATTATTTGAAGAGAACACAGCTTATTATGGCTTATTCCAGGAAAGAGCCTGTCCGATATTATTACAGCTAATGAGGTATCCCGTTTCTTAATATTTACAGGATGCGGGATACTTTATTGTCTAATCACCTTTCCTAAAAAAACAAAAGCAACTTATCCGCAGACAAGTCGCCTTTTAATGCTTTAATGTTAACAGGTCTACCTTATGACTTTAAACTCAACGCTTCGCCTTATAATACTCATGATACAGCTTCATCAGCGCCCTTTTTTCTATCCTCGAAACATAACTCCGCGAGATCCCAAGTCGCAATCTCCCTCTGCGTCCTCTCTTCTCCACCTGTATCAAGTCCAAACCGACCCACCACAACTTCCTTTTCCCGATCATCCAAAATATCGAGGTTGCGATAAATCTTGCTCTTCTCGATCTTCAGATCGACTTCTTTAATGACATCATCAGCTTCAGAGCCAAGGATATCGATCAAAGTAATCTCGTTGCCTTCCTTGTCTGTCCCAATAGGATCGTGAAGAGATACATCTTTACGTGTTTTTTTCATTGAACGAAGGTGCATCAGAATTTCGTTTTCAATACAACGGGCTGCAAAAGTGGCCCGTTTTGTCCCTTTGTTCGGACGATAGCTCTCAATAGCTTTGATAAGGCCAATGGTGCCGATGAAGAGAAGGTCCTCCATGCCTTCTCCGGTATTAACGAATTTTTTTGAATATATGCGCTACAAGCCTTAAGTTATGTTCCACATGCATATTCCGTGAATACGCGATCCCCTCCGCCATCTGCGATAGATGCTTTATTTCATCCGTTTCGGATAACGGTAGGTACTAGTCCATAAAACTGTGTATTATCTCTTTACTCTTGCTCGTTGCTACCCGTAACGATATAGTTGAATTCAGAGCTAGAATAATAAAAAATAAATACAATATAGCTTAGCATATATCTCATGCTGCAATTGAATTCGAGTTTATATATCATTGCAGATGTACAAATATGTCTATCCATATCGTTATCGTTAGGAGTGATAGGCTTGGCTGAAGTACGAGCTTATATTGGTACGCATACAAAGGATTGGCAAGACGAATATCAAGGAAGTCATCGGGAAGTAGAAGTAACGATGATTCTTGAGGGAAGCGGTCTTTTTCGCCATACTGATAAAGAAATGCAGGTTGAAGCTGGACAAGTCGTTCTCATTCCCTCCGGGATCCTTCATTCATTTCATGCAATAACTCCAATTCGCTTCGGTGTTCTTATCTTTGATAGGCTGCCATCACAGGTGGAGGAATGGTTTCATCGATTGATCGTGGATGGACTTCCCCGTATCATCTCCCTATCTCGTCTGGATCAGGACCAATACGAACGATTGTTTCGCGAATGGCTGCGCGTTCGCTCTTCTATATTAAAGGAACCATTGCGGCTTGATCTTGTCTGGGTCGAGCTGCTGCTCTTGTTCCTTAACGAACATACACACACTGATCGCCAGGCGTTATCCATAGCTCACATTGGTGATTATATTCGCCAACACCTTCATGAAGCGATACAAGTATCTTCCTTAGCTGATATGGCTGGACTCTCTAATGATGGATTTAGAAAGCGTTTTAGTAAAGTATACGGCATGACACCGAAGCAGTATCAGCAGCAATGTCGACTTACAGAAGCTAAATGGTTATTAAGCTCGTCTGACAAAGATATGCAAGCTATCGCAAACCTGGTGGGCTTTGTACAGCTTCATTCCTTTTCTTTATGGTTCAAACGGTTGGAGAACATTCCACCCTCGGAATGGAGAAACCATCAGCGTTTAAATCATCATTAGCTAAGGTTATCTATGTATCGACATGGATCTATGTTGATCCTTGAGGCAATGCAGTCGAGTTTCAAGTAAATAATGCTTGGTTTTTGTTAACTACATACTGAATAGAATCCCTTATGCTAAATGTATCAGATGATCTTCAGATCTGAAATGATGGATGTCGAGCACACATAACGGCGGCTATATGATGTATTCGATATTCAAACTGACATTAGCCAGGAGGATGAAATTACGATGTCTATTCACGCAGCCTCACAAGCTCAGACCAAAGTTTGGGATATACCTACCCTAGTACCAATTCCAACTCAAGTAATCGAAACTGCAGTTCCCGTCATGAGCCTCAACTCCGATGCAGGAGTGAATTGGATATTCGGAATCGGCCGATTATCTGAAGAGCAAGTGCTTAAGAACGATTCCAATATCGAATGGCGCCACATTCAGGTGCCAGGTGAAGTTGCCATGCAAGGACATAACATTGAGAATGATGTCCCTTATTACTACAAATCATCTATTGGAGTTCCAGTTGACACTGTAGACAAAACGGTATTACTACGATTTAACGGCGTCTATTCCAAGACTAGAGTATGGGTGAATGGTACTTTTATTCGCAGCCACAAGGGTGGATTTACTACATGGGACAGCGATATTTCATCAGTCATAACTCCCGGTGAACAGGCCGAAATTATCGTTGAATTTATCGACGATATATGGGATCCATCCATCGGAAGTCTTTATGCGCACCATAATATAGGTGGGATTATCAGCAGTGTTCAGCTGATCGTAGTCCCTCATACACATATAACAAGACTGCACTATGAAGTAGACTTCGATCACGTCTTCGAAGATGCTGAATTAAAAGCACATGTCGGTGTTCATCTTGGCGCGGCAGAAGCAGCATCGTTGAAGCTTGAACTGTACGATGCTAATCAGTGCCTCATTCCGCTGGGAGATACGACGGTTAAGTTCGATCAGACTGCACAAGAGCAATACATCATCTCTCCTATCCAACGTCCTCTGAAATGGGACGCCGAACATCCGAATTTATATACGCTAGTTGCTACCCTTTACGCAGGTCAAGAGTTGGAACAACTGGAGCAATGTAAATTAAAGGTTGGTTTCAGAAAAATCACCTATGGTGGAATGAATGGCACAGACAAACGTGAAATGTACATCAACGGTCAACCAATTAAGCTTAGAGGAACTTGCCGGCACAACATACATCCAACCCTTGGCCGGACAACAACACCTGAATTGGATCGACAAGATGTACTTATGCTACATGCGCAAAATGTGAATTATGTGCGCACCTCCCACTATCCGCCAACGAAAGCCTTTTTAGAGGCTTGTGATGAACTAGGCATGTATGTGGAGGAGGAAACCGCTGTTTGTTTCCAATATGCAAACGGTTCCGGTCCTTGGGGTGATGATGAAGCCTGGTATATGGATCAATTCTCTGAAATGATTGAACGTGACAAGAGTCATGCCTGTATCATTATCTGGTCGCTGGCGAATGAATCGGGCTGGCGGAAAGGTCCTGAAGGGGACAAATTCCGGAAGCAATATCAATATATTAAACAAGTAGATACAAGCAGACCTACAAAGTTTAGCTATCCATTTATGGTTGAGGACGGCTCGACAACAGATATATTTAGTGCCCACTATGCTAATTACAAAGACAACATGGCTAATTATCTATTCAACTTTGGCGTGTCGCCTGATGATATCTACGTCGACCGTAAAACGCCGATTATTCATGATGAATATGCTCATATTGCCTGCTACAATCTAAATGAGCTCGAACGCGATAACAATGTACGCAACTTCTGGGGCGAAAGCATACAGCAGTTCTGGGAATCGATCGTAACGACACATGGAGTACTAGGTGGAGCCTTGTGGGCTAATATTGATGATGTGTTTCATCTACCTGAAGGCGTTATTGAACGACATCAGCAGCATTCCGTCGGTTCAGCGGCTGGCTATGGCGAATGGGGCAACATGAGCGATCAATGGCGTCGGGAGAAGCCTGAATGCTGGTTAACGAAGAAGGCATATTCCCCTATACGCTTGCAGGATCGGGCTCTTGGTCATCCTGACAATATGGAAATGGTCATTCCGGTTAAGAACTGGTTCAATCATACGAATCTGAACGAGGTTCAAATCAATTGGACGATTGAATGTGCTGGCCTAGTTATTGAGCAAGGACAGCAATCAGGTCCAGATGTATCGCCTTATTCGCAAGGAGAGATTGTGCTACCGAAGCGGAATTGGAATGACGCCGAAGTGCTTCACATTCAATTCTTTACAGCGGATAAAGTTATGGTGGATGAATATCATTTGCCAGTTAAAGCTTATGAAGTACAATTCGAGGAGCAATCTCACGATTTGCTTCAACTTGTGGAAACGAATGAACACATACGTGTTTATAATTCAGTTATTGAGCTCGTTTATTCTACCGAGCAAGCTCAGCTGGTTCGTGGAAGCTACCAAGGAAATGTCATATTAACTGGAGGGCCGCATCTACACTTAGAGGGCGAAGCACTTGGTGAATGGAACGGAGAGAGCATAAGTGCAGTATGGCAGGACTCTGGAATAGACCCGTTGAGTCTCGAACAGGGTATGACAGTCGAAATCACGATTCAAGGTCATTATGCTAACGGGTTGAATGTGCAATATATTCAAAGAATTTATCCTAGTGGCAAGCTAGTTACACGCTATAAACTGATCGATGGCACGGTTAGCAGTGCTCTATTTGAAGTAGGAATCTCCTTCGACATTCCGAACACCGTCACACAAGTGGATTGGAAGAAAAAAGGACTACATTCCAGCTATCCAGACCAGCATATCGGCCGATTAAGTGGATGTGCACTGCGTGTGCGGGAAGGTTCAATTGAACAGCCTGATACGTACGGACTGCGCCCAACGTGGGACTGGAAAGACGATATGAATAACTTCTATTTGGACTTAAAAACTGATCCTTGTAAGGGCTTGGTAACGCGGGATTTCAAAAGTATGCGCGAGTCTGTTTATTACTTCTCAGTTAACTTTCAAGACACTGCGGCGAGAATTCGCGTGGAGTCACAAGGAACTGAAGCGGTACGTGTACGTTATGAAGTTGAGCAACAAACTATGATCAATGATGGCGATACTCAGCAATTGAATTACTCCGGCAACTGGAAACAGGTTGAGGATTCGAATTATTACCTTGGGACAGCAACGAGCTCAAACGATCCAGGAGCTAAACTGGAACTTATCTTCTACGGGACAGGCATTAACATCCTCTACGCTCAGCATCGTAATACAGGACGGATGCTCATCAGTGTAGATGATGGCGAATCCGTGCTTATCGATACATTTAGCGATATTGGAAGAACACTTTATCAGCAACGATATGAAATTAAGGACCTAGCACTAAGCGAGCACAAACTTACAATAGAAGTACCTCAGCAATTGGATGAGGCTAAAATCGTCATCGACGCCTTTGAAGTGTCGGACAATACGAAGCCTAGAGAGATCCAAGCAAGTCTAATTATCAATAATAAATGGAACTATGACGGCTTAGGCTGGGGCAACTATGTTGGATACCCGATCGAAGTAAACGCAGGTTATGAGCAGGAAGTTACGATCCGCTTAACTGATCATAATAACTACACACTGCGGCATGCATAAGTGAAACAGGAGGCTTGCCCTCATCGATTCATAAGCTTACGAGAAAGTCGGTCTATATCTAGGCAGATCACTCTGTTCCTTTAACATTCCATAAGAGAATATTACATTATTGCTTAATTTCAAATAACTAGTTTTAGTCCATCAACAACATATAAATAACCTGCAGAAATGAGACATAATATCTCATTTCTACAGGTTATAAATCTTAAAATCCCAATTCACCGCTTCGCCTTATAAGACTCATGATACAGCTTCATGAGCGCCCTCTTCTCTATCCGCCAAACATACCTTTTTAATACTTATCACTTTATGGTACAGGCACGATCTGCCATTGCTGATTATAACTATTACTAGAATTCCACTGAGTAATTGAGCTCCCATCGTTAGTTGAACCGCCGGAAACATCCATGACCTTGCCACTGTTTTTATTTCTTAAAACATAATAGCCTCCACCCATATCTTCTACACTCCACTTCTGATTATTGCCACCATTCACAGACCATTGAATAATCTGACCACCATCCGCTGTTGAGCCACCTGAGACATCCACCGCCTTGCCGTTTTCTTTGCTAATGAGCTGGGAGTAACCACTTCCATCCTCCACGAGCTGCCATTGTTGATTATCCCCGCCGTTGAAGGTCCATTGCTCAAGCTGTGTTCCATCATTCGAAGAATGCCCTGGTATATCTAATGCCTTGCCACTGTTGCGATTTATGATCTTGTAATATGGAACATCTATTGGAGCGACTTGAAGATTATCATATTGCGCAAAATTCCATCCACTTCCTAGTCCTACCATGCCACTTCCCGTACGGCTATCCGTAACCGAAGCAATCTGGTTACTGTCCACATAAGCTTTAATATTCGTCCCCATAAAAGATAGCTTTACATTATGCCACGTATTAGCGGAAAAGCCGGACATTACTCCTGATGCGAGAACAACATCGCTCCCTGTCTCATAGGAATATGGATCCCCATAGCATAGATACCAGTTTCCAGTGTCGTAAATACTCAGCCGATATCCTTTATAGTCGTTGACGTTCCCACCTGACAGTGCTCTACCTATTCTCCCATATATGCTAACTGCACCTGAATTTTCTATAAGTGTGTCTGTACTAAACTCGTAGTTGCGCCAATTCAAATCGCCGAACTCTGTAAATGTGCTTGGATTCGGGTAGTTCCCCCAGCTATTCCATGGTATTTGTGGTTTTAATATGACCTGACGCAAAGCCTTACCTGATCCTCCGCCATATCTATTGCTGACCTCAAAAGCTCCTTCAATATCATAGAGATACTTAGGCGTTGCGCCAGTTAAATAGCTATCGAAATTCTCCTGATAACTGCTAATAAAGGAGCTATTAGCTGGAATTGGATTCACCGCACTCCCCTTCTGCTGTCCCGTTGTAGTTGTCAATGAATAGATCGAGTTGGGCTCTAAATTAATAGAATATGTACTACCATTAACTTGAACATCACTCTGCTGCATAAATTGTGAGCTACTATTGGATTTCCACACATGAACTGTCCCTGTTGAAAGACCACCCGTCAAGTCAAAAGTCATCGCTTCAGCTTCGTTCCCAGTGACAATGACAATACTATAATCACTACTATCAGATTTTTTGAAAGTAACATAGGAAGCTCCACCTGTTGTGACTCCGCAGCCACTATCAAGATACCGCCAACCGGGTTGTGCAAATTGGGTGGTGTGCGCCGCTGCCCAAACGGCAGGCTGTACAATATAATGACCTGACCACGGACTATTCGCTTCCATAATCCCGGAATGTGCCCAGTTCGTGTTGTCATATTGCGAAGCGATTAAATGCCATACATTTGTTTTCGTCATCTTGCCTTGAATATAATTAAGATTCATTTCCTTCGCTAAGCTGTATGCACCATTCCAATCTCCGATTCCCGTCCAGCCTTCACTTTCCCACAAGGGAAGACCACTGTTCTGAGCAGTGCTTGTCGTAGTCCCATTCACGTAGTGATACCCTATCGCTACCACGGCATTTTTCAATGCAGCATCGTTGACTATTTGGTTTGCAAATATCCAATCATTACTCAATATATCCGGTGCAACGATTTGGACATGTGAGAGATTGTTATGATCTAATGTAGGTCTTAAAATATTGACAATATAATCTCTGACCTGCTGAGAGGTTCCGTTGAAATGCTCATTCAGGTTGCCTCCGATATAATCCAGATCATAACCCCACACGCTCTTTAGGCCCTTGATATAACTCACAAGATAGTCTGCATTGTCTTGCGACCATATATTGCCGTTATCAATCCACCCCGGTGCTCCCCACTGCAATCCGCTCAGCTTTATATTGGGATTTCTCTTCTTGGCTTCGTTAATGATCCAGGTTTCATACCCACGTGTCATATTTGGATTTACATTCTCGGCTCTTGTCCTTGCATGACTTGGCTCCGTCCCACTCGTTGAGTTAATATCGCCACCAATTTCTACTTTTAACTCTTGGTATGACGCACCGAAATTAGGCTTGAATAAGTAGTCTAGAATATCACTACGGTAGGGTTCTGGATAATCAATCAGCAGTTTGGTGTTTCCACCACCTCCACTGATGACGCCCTCCCCCTCAAAAATTCTTCCCGAACCTGACCCGTCGATCTGGATCGTAGTGTTGCCCGCCGCTTCAACGCTAGATATAAATCCTAATGATGATAGGAAGAGCACTGTAATTAGAGTAATACATATGGATCCCTTAGTTTTCTTCAACATGACATCATCCCTTAATGGCTTACTTCAGCATTCCATTGAACTTCGGCTGTTGTACTCAAGTTGTCCATATAAGATTGATACTGCTTATCTATGGCGTGGAGATACACCTCATCACGAACCACTTCGAAAGATTTATATCCCTCTGCTAATCGGTTACTACAATAAACAATTACGTAATTACCTTGATCTATCAAAATATTGCTATATTGTCCAGCTTGTAGCTTGTTAGCCTGTCTGAAAAGCTCTTCCCGATACTTCATATAGTCACGCTTATTCTCTTCGGTAATTGTTTCTTGAACCGCTTTCGTCGCATCGAATTTTCTATCGTTGTAAAGATCAATAAATGATTTGTTATTACGTAGCGCTTGATAAACGACTTCAATTCGATCCCGAGCGCCTTTCGCGTTTGAATGTATGGGCTCCTTTAACACTTTCAACTCGATTGTCGGCTGTATGATGTAATCTTCCTTAGCTTCTGTATATTCTCGCCTCAAGGTTACTTCAGATAAATCCATAACACGTTCTGCTAGCGTCTTCTTCAAGAGAAGCTCTAGTTGCGCAAATTCATCATTGTAGTAATTCTCTAACGTGTATTGTTTAGGGCCATACACAACTTCTTTGTTCGCAATAACCTGCGCTCTTCGTTCATTTTCTTGATGAAACCGCGATAGCAACGAAGAATAGGATGCCGAAGGTAATAAGTCATATTGTACACCTTCGAGCTGCGTGAGCTTCACCCGTACGAGTCGATCACGTGCCTGCTCCTTCTGTCCACTGCCACGTAATGCAGCTATATTCTGGACCAATGCATATTCAGCATTTACGATAGGTTCACTGTTCACCGTCGCAATCGGATCTGAATTTGCCGTGACTTCAGGAGGAATCGAGCTGCTACAGCCTAATAATATAAGAACACTTAGAATTACAACGCAATATACTCGGATTTGCTTCGCTCTGTACAATCAAGCACCCTCCTTGTTGAATGGTGGTGATAGGAGCTTAGGCACAAACCCTTATCTGCCTCTATGCTAAGCTCCTATCAACAATCCGTCTATTGCACTGCTACGATACTCCACTGCTGATTACTGCTCCCGTTATAAGACCATTGAATGATTTGTCCACCATCCGCCGTAGAAGCTCCCACCACATCTAATGCTTTGCCGCTAAGCTTACTTATAAGCTTGAAATAGCCATTCCCTTCATCAATAATCTGCCATAGCTGATTATCTCCACCATTGTTAGACCACTGGATGACGGATGCTCCATCTGAAGTAGAGCTATCCGCTACGTCAAGCGCCTTACTGTTTTCTTTGCTAACAATCTTATAATAGCCAGCCCCAACATCGATGATCTGCCATTGTTGGTTGTCTCCTCCGTTGTACGCCCATTGTCCAAGCTGTGTTCCATTTGTAGAAGAATGACCTGGTATATCTAGCGCCTTGCCACTATTCCTGCTGACGATCTTATAGTATGGCGAAGTGAAAGCGCTACCACTATTGCCTGCAATTCCCACTCCATTATAGGCACCACGATTCGGTGTTCCACTCGTGCCAACCGTGTTCCCCCAATAATCCTTACCTCCGTTATTCTGAACAACTACGCCTGAACCTAAAGCAGGCGAGTTCTGTAGCAATCGATACCCATCGACCGATGTTCTTCCGATTCCCCCAGAGCCTGGATTCACAAACAATGGATTCGACGTCTGCTTATGCGCTTCGGTAGGCTCAGAGCTTGGGTGTATACCATAGTACAAATTATAATCTGATACTCTTCCGCCACCGCTAGACTCGTATCCACCCGTACCTAAGTTATAAATAATATTGTTGAACATCCACCACGTGTTGCCGCCCCAATCCCCTGCAATAATATCTGTCGCTAATCCATTCCCAATGTAGAAATTATTATTGTACACCTGAAGCCCTGTTTGTGTACCTTGGCTAAATACGAGCAAGCCTCGATGATCATTCTGGGAAATGTTATACCGCACCGTTGTCTGATCTACTTTACCAACATTTGAACCCATGAGTAATAGGAATCCACCGTCATTATCATGACTATAATTGTATTGAATGATCGTTCCCGTACAGCCATAATCAGCATCATAACCCGTTCCGTCCAATGTCGTGTGTCCGTTATAGGCCTCATTGTATTGAATGATCGTGTTGTCGGCATCCCAAGGCCAAATGCCAGCATTATAACTACCTGAGCGTAAATTAAATCCATTGACCGTATTATACTCAACGATCGCACCATCCGTTTGTTGTGGTACGATACCATCTCCTCCAATACCTTGTACGTAGTTATTTGATATAACAACATTCGTGCTAGGATACCAGTTAGGTGTAGAGGTACAGTTCACATCGGGACGACACCAGAATTCGGATACAATTACGATCCCCGTCCGATCCACATCTGGGCCAACCGTATTACCATCAATCAACACATCATTAAATTTCGATAGAACAGATCCCTTCGATACATACATAATCCCTGCGCTTCCATCCGCATCCTTCGTGTTATCCCCCCACACATCATGCACATTGTTGTTCTTCACATAGATGTGATTCAAGGTTCCCGCGCCGTCATTCACAATAAAGATTCCACGGCGTTTCGAGTTGTAGCCATTATAATTCTTCACTTCCAAATTATTAATTTCCCAGTAACTCTGGTTGTAGAGGTATATAGTTGAAGAAGCGCCATTTCCATCTATTAATGGATTCACTCCACTTCCGTATTTATCAATCATAATAGGGGATCCGTTGCTTCCTGAACCTAAAGGATGCAATTGCCCGGACCAGCTTCCGCCTGCCTTAAATAAAATCCGGTCGCCGGCACTGAACGTCGTTGCGTTTACCTTCGTTAGTGTCTGCCATGCCTCTGTTTCACTCTTACCAGAACTCGAGTCATTGCCTGACGGATCAATATAATATGTTGTACTCGCAGCCTGTGCCTTCCCTCCTAGGATGAAGAAGCTACACACAATAAGTAGAGCCAGAGTAACATACATATTGAGTGATTGAATCCTAAGTAATTTCATAATCCACACTCCCTGTAGGTTTCGTTGATTACTATCATGTGTTCCAAGTGATAAAAAAGAGGCCAAACATAGCTTGACCTCTCTCTCGTAAATAACTTATTTAATACCACGTGCCTCTGCATCTTGATTCACTTGTTCAATCGCCTCGGATAAGCCCTTCGCATCGTATTCTTTCAAAATTTTAGCCCATACATCGGATACGTCACCCTTATCCAAAATCACTCGAACAAGATCGTCATTCGGCTTTAAATCAGGTACTGTATACATCTTCACAAGTCCTTGTATGTCAAAGTTCGTTGGAATTCCCACTGTATTCGCATCGATCCACTTCTTAGACTCTAGTGCCAGCTTCAGATTATCCTTACCAAATGTGATCTGATTGACTTCATTATCCATCATATTCAAATCCTGATACCACGCAGCAAGCGTTGTAAGAACACCCAGGCTCGGATAGCTAAGCGGTGCATATTGACCGTTCGCATCTTTCTCTCTAGTAATCGTAATATTGTCACCACTACCAGTGTAATCTTTACCTTCCATTCCGGATTTCAACAGTGTCTTGCCTTCATCTGACATCAAATAATTATACAATTGTAGAATACGGTCCATCTTCGCATCACTAACATTGGCGCTAAATGAGCTCTCAGACCAGAAGGTCGTCGTTGTGAAATGATAACGCTCGCCTTCATCGCCAGACCAGATTGGGAGGAAGCCAACCGCATCCGTAAATTTTTGACCTGGGTTATATTGATTCCATAACGTTTCGAGCTGCTGCAAATGTCCCACGTAGACTGACAAGGAGAGGACACCTGCTTTACCTTGTGCAAAATTCGTTCTAGCATCATTCGATTTCTGCAGTGCAAAATCTTTATTCAATAACCCACTCGTATACAAATCACGTGCTTTCTTCATCACATCCACATACTTCTGAGACTGATAATATGGAATCCACTTATCGTCTTGCTTAAGCCATGCTGAATTCGTCGCCTGAGGAAAATCACTAGACAAGGCATACAGAAGGTAAGACGGGTTGTCAAACTCTAATCCATTCGTATCTTTCTTGCCATTTCCATCTGGGTCATTATCCACTAGTGCCTTTAACATGGTTTTAAATTCATCATAACTGTTCGGAAGCTGGAGCCCTAGCTTCTCCATCCAATCCTTTCGTACAAGAAGTGCACGATCAGCACCCCAGCCATCTGCATCCAAATAGGTGTATCTCGGAAACGTATAGTACTTCCCATCTAACGTCATTGTCTTCACATCGCTCTTATCCAGATATTCCTTCAAATTTGGATAAGCACTCATATCATCCGGTAGAGCACGAATAATCCCCTGCTTCGCCCATGTATTATATAAGGACACATCATCTGTAAAATCGGATGTAAAGATATCCGGTAGCTCGCCCGATGTTGCCCATACCTTCGTCTTGTCTAGATAGTCACTCCAGCTTACTTGTACAGGTTTGATTGTAATATTGAATTTTTTCTGTATATATTGCAGTAATTCATCCTTTTCCGGATGTTCAAATGCCTTGCCGATATCCCACATCGCAAGGGAAATATCCATATGCTCCTTGTACGGATCATTTTCTCCACCTTGCGTACTCTCTTTACTATTACTTGATTGTGACTCTTCTGAAGCTGCTTCTTTGTTGCTTCCACCGCAGGCCGTTAATAGGATGGATAGCATAAGAATCGCACACATCGCGACCAACCAAGGTTTTCTTTTCTGTTTGTTAAACATAAAACTGAACCCTCCTCGTTTTCTATTATCCTTTGATAGCCCCGATCATGATACCTTTGGCGAAATACTTCTGAAGAAAAGGGTATACCATAAGAATCGGCAGTGACGCCACCATAATGATGGCCATTTTTAAATTTTCCGGGTAAACCTGTGCCTTAGATAGTGCCATCGATGCTCCGATATCCCCCTGCATCATTTGCTGATAATTCATTAGTAGTTCCCTCAGCATGAGTTGAAGTGGATACTTGTTCATATCTTTAATAAACAACATACCATGCCACCATTCATTCCAGCGATCTACCGCATAGAAAAGTGAGAGTGTAGCAATCGTGGGCATCGATACTTGAACAATGATCCGGAACAGAATATGGATGTCGTTGGCTCCGTCAATCTTAGCTGACTCCTCTAATTCAGGAGGGATCGCCCGGAAGAACGCGATGATGACCATTAGATAAAAAGCATTCATAGCCATCGGAATAATCATGACCAGTATGGAATTGACCAAATAAATGTTCTTGATCGTCAAGTAGTATGGAATCAATCCACCACTGAAGAACATGGTGAATATAATGAATAGCATGGAGAATTTCTGACCAGGTAATGTTTTCTTTGTCAACGCGTAACCAGCGGATATCGTCAATAGCATACTAAATGCCGTACCAACTACCGTGATAAAAATGGTAACGAACATGGCATTGACCATCTTCCCATTCTCAAAAATGAATTCATACGTCCTTAGATCAAATGATGAAGGAATTAAATAGATTTGATGTTTAGCAATTTCAGCGGCATTTCCAAACGATAATATGAACACGTTATAGAATGGGAATGCGGATATGATCGCTAACAAACTCAAGAACGCGATAATGAAAAAGTCACTAGTCGAAAATTTACGCGTGTGCATCTTATAACAGCCCCTGTTCACCAAATTTTCGTACTGAATAATTCGCACCCCACAGCATGGCAAAGGCAATAATCGATTTGAGCAATCCCACTGCCGTTGCAATTCCGAAGCTATTACCCGATTGGATCGAATATCGGAAAATGAACGTATCTAGGATATCAGCCGTTTCATACACTGGTGGATTGTACAAATTAAAAACCTGATCAAAGCCACCGTTCATAATCCCCCCGATCGCAAGAATAAACATGATTGCAATCGTACTCCGTATTCCCGGCCATGTCACATATAGAATTCTATGAAAACGATTGGCTCCATCTACATAGGCTGCTTCATACAAATCCGGGCTAACACCTGCAATCGCCGCCAAATAAATAATGGCTCCCCAGCCGATCTCTTTCCAAACGTTCGAGATAAATAGAAATGCTTTATACGTGGAAGCGTTTACGAGAACGTCCGTCTTATCCAAACCAAATGCGACCAGAGCCTGATTAATTACACCACCATCTCCGAACATATTTACGAGAACTCCACTAATTACAACCCATGATAAAAAGTGAGGAAACGTGAATACTGTCTGCATCCATCTCTTCAGCTTCGTGCTCGCAACTTCATTCAACAATAATGCCAGGATGATTGGAGCTGGAAATTCAAAGACCAATCGTCCCAAGCTGATCAGAATGGTATTAACAAAGGCTCTCTTAAAGTCGGGAAGATGAAATAAAGTTTGGAAATTTCCGAATCCAACCCATGGACTATTTAAGATCCCCAGTCGGAAATTAAATTCCTTAAATGCTAGAATGATGCCATACAAGGGTACATAGCAAAATACAGCAAAATACAATAACGCCGGAACAAGTAACACATATAACAATCTGTGCTCGTATAACCTCTTAATGATTGATTTCTGCATGATGACCTCCTCTTTCTACCAGCTGATATTCTAAAGATAAGCGATTTCATGACAAGTAAAAATGGAATATATGTTGTTGTTCATTTAACTTTTCTTAGGTCTTGCTCGTTAAAAAAAATCAAAAAATAAGAAAAAGCCGACATCAAATGTCGGCTCTAGCCTCGGAAGGCTTCTTCTGAAATTTTTTCTTAAACAGCTTGGTGAAATAATAATAATCTAGGTATCCGGTCCTCGTACCGATTTGTTGTACAGATAAATCCGTATTCCTCAGTAAATTCATTGCGTAATCCATTCTCAACTCCGTAATATAGTCCATAAACTTAATGCCTAAATCTCTTCGAAATAGCTGACTCAAATAACTAGGATTGAAATGAAATTGCTTCGCGAGTAAATCCAACGATATATCCGGGTTGGTGAAATTCAGACAAATATACTCGGTTATTTCCTTCAACGATTCATGAGAAGGCTGCGTTTCAGCTGGATGTACGGTGACCAACAAATTCAAAATCTGCTCTTCCAGTCCAAGAACCATAGCTGTAAAGTTCCCGAATTGTAGGATCAAGTCGTCAAATCCATATAGAAAGTCATACGACGGCCTTTGATGATCCTCCTGAACTAACGTTTCCGTTATGAAACTGTACAAGCGGTAAGCATGATTCATATTGCCTTCTTGAAGGATCAACTCAACAACTTCCTTCAGCTTAGATACACCAGAATTGCTATCCTTTAGAATGATCGCCTGATGAATCCTTTTCAAACATTTTTCAAATCGTGCATGGTCTATTGTTGTATATGAAAATGCTCTCTGTTCTTCACGAATAAAGCTTTGATACGCAGCGATGTTAGCATTGTCCAGTTGTCTGAGCAGGTCAGCGTAGTCATACGCAGGATGAGCGTTCCCTATGCCTTGCGCTTCTCGCATCAGGTTCTCTAGAATTATTGTTTGATTCGTATGAAAATAGTCAGACTGAAACAAAATGACTTGTTTATGTAATCCCATTAGAAATGGGACATGGACAAACTCAACAGGGATGGTGAACGTTGCCTTTCCTCGAACTACGACAGGTATAATACCCGCAGATAATACCAAGCCAGTTTTGACAAGAAAGGGCAGTAATGCCTCGGCAGAATCCGGCAACAGGCTCGGACGACTCATATGAATAGCCTGTTGTTTCTGTTCATCCAGTTTTTTCTTCATACGTGATACAATTCGTAGTATTTCATCATCATCAAACGGCTTGATACAATATTCAGATACGCCTAAATTCATCGCTTTCTGCGCATAAGCAAATTCCGCGAATCCACTAATTAACACAAATTTCATACGGGGTATCTCTTTACTTGCCTGCTGAATAAGTTCCAATCCGCTCATGCCGGGCATTCGAATATCCGTAAAGACCAAGTCCGGCTGGTGATCCTTGATTTTATTCCAAGCGATCAAACCATCATTTGCCGTATCTACGATATAAAAGCCTTGATCTTCCCAATGAATTGCAGCCTGCAAGCTTCGAATGACATATTCCTCATCATCCGCAATGATGACTTTATACATAATGCATCCTCCTATATGGCAGCTTCATAACAATGTTGGTGCCCACTTGTTCACGGCTTTGAATTTCCAGACCGAAGCAATTCCCGTATTTCAGCTGAATTCTTCTATGCACATTGACGATTCCAATCGATTGCCTCACGACAGCATTCATATCATCTTCATTCCGATCATCAGACAACATATACTGAATATTTGCCATCGTGTCCGAAGTAATTCCAACCCCGTCATCCTCAATCTCCAGAATTAACATGGAATCCTCAATCTTTGTGCGGACGACGATAGATCCTGTCCCCCTTTTCGGCTCCAGCCCGTGATACAGAGCATTTTCAATAAGTGGTTGCATTACCATTTTAGGAATTTCCGCATCCAATGTTTCCTGGGAAATATCAAAATTAAACTCAAAGCGATTTCGAAACCGAAAGGATTGAATGCCGCAATACGACTCCACGACTTGTAATTCTTCTTGCAGACGGACTCGATCATTCCCTTTTATACTGTATCGAAGAATTCGTCCCATCGAGGTGACAATCTCTCGGATGTTATCAGCCCCGTATTCGGCCGCCAAACCTCTGATTGTCTCCAATGTATTGTACATGAAATGAGGATTCATCTGACTTTTGAGCGCTTCATACTCCGCATGCTTTTTATCTAGTTCCATACGAAGTACTTTTGTATTTGAATCCACAAGCTCCCCCATAAGATGATCTATTTCTGACAACATCGTATTAAAATGACTCGCTACAACTCGGATTTCTGAGAAACCGTCCAATGTGATATTTTGCTTTAGCTTGTTCAGATCCCCTTTTTTGAATTGATTCATGAATTGAAGTAACGTTTTTAAAGACTTAAGAATATTGCCTATGACAATACTGAAAGGAATAGATAGCAACCCAATGGCTGACAAGAATATGATGATCTCCAGTACTCGAATGTTCGCTAAATCGCGAGCTAAATTTTTGTGCGGCACCATACTAATGATATGACCAGCTACTTCGGGAATGTCCGTTGCTGAGACGGTGTACAGCTCGTTCTTCACTTTCACTCTCTCATTCGTGTGCTGTTTCAACACATCTGGTGAGATGAACTCAAATGTTGTTCCAGCAGGAACATCATTCTGGTTCGATGCAAAAAGCTTAAAATTACGGTCTACCATATAGATTTTGGGAGCATCCATGCTTGCAGTAGCGTTAACACCGCCTGCCATGTTCTGGGCTTTTACGATAAATACAACCTTGCCGATCTCCGTCCCAAATTGCTGCGCATTCGCTGTCTGGTAAATAACCGATACCGCCATAAAAGAGTCATTACCCATATATTTCATTAAATTCGAGTAATACACTTTCTTCTTCGGTTGATGTGAGACCAACTGATCCACTCTTTCTACCATTTCATCGTCTAAAATACCAAACAAATTAATTTTGCTGTTGGAATTGCTCATGATTGCAATATCCATAATCCCATCGTTCGCGGACAGCATATTACTCATGAGATAGATTTTTAATTGCTGATATATATCGTACTTTTTCAGCGGATCCGTTTCCGTAACAAAGTTCTGCACCACGTTGTTGAATGCAACATTCGTAATCAATCCACTGATCGTATCGAAATCATGCTGCTGCGACTCACTGATCTGATGAATTAAGTTTTCATAGCTTTTGGCGTTATGAAGCTGAACGACTTCCGAAAGCTTGGAATACGTATAGAAAACAACGAGAAAAATAACAATCCCTGTGACTATAGCAATCGTATATAGCTGTACACCAATAGTAAGCCGTTTGTAGAATGCCATTATAAAAACCCTTCTTTTTCCATATTTTATTTCAACAATACAATAGTATTGTGTGATATGGCAACACAAATAGCCTAGAAAGGAGTACCTCCGTTCTAGGTTATTTGTTTATTCGGGGAAATTTAAGGGATCCATTTCATAGCCAAAAAAGGTGGCGTCTCGAATACCACCATATAGCCCATTTCTACTAAGTTCTGCTTTCTTTTCTAACTCCTCTGAAATAGTAAACTGATTCATAAGCTTCCTTGAAAGCCGATCCGGATCCAAGCAAATCACTCTATCGATAATCCCGTCACGAACATCATTTCTTAGTTGTGTCAGTGCAGGCCGATCTAGAAATTCACCTGAAATACCTTCGTCCACATATTCGAATACTCCATAACCACTTCTTACATTGCCGCGACAAGCTCTAATTTGCTCACTTAGGCTGTATCCGCTCTTTGCTTGTTCTTCCTGTTGACCCTTGTATATATACCGTCCGCCATTGCTACTCAAGTTCTCCTTTCTATACATCTCCCTCAAGTATTTGTGCATAATCGGAGGCGTCCACATCGGCAATTTAGAATCACCTTTAAATTTTAACTCTATAGGATGCTATTCACTGACAGATCTATCAAGCATTAAATCCATAGAGTCTTCATCGGATCTTAAGTTATATACTCTCATTCACCAAAAAAATCCCCATTCAAAAAGTAAATCACGCCACTGATTCCTTCGGCTGGTTCGCCAATTATTGATATCATCCCAACATTGTTCAAGCACACTGTAACCGATTTTTTTCCATTTCACATAATTCTTTTGAGCTATAAGTATACATATGACAGCAAAAAGAGTCTGCCCGTAGACAGACTCTGTAGTCTCAACGCTTCGCCTATAAGAGAATAAACTGTTTTTTTTGATGAAGAGGCATCGGCGTATGCCCATTATGTTCGCAGGAAATTGTTATCCCAACACTAACTCAAAACGAGCAAAAATATCTTCTTCATACCACATCGTGAAATTAGTTCCCCATGTTGTGTTCAATAGTGTAAACGTAAATTTATTGTTGTCTTGATGGTATTTGTTGTTATAACTTAGATTGTTATTTGTTCCGATTCCCAAAAGAGGGGCATCAATAGGTTTAATATTGATTTTTTTATCGCTGCCATCGTAAATTAACTCTTCAATCATGTGTTGCAACTTATTCCCGTGGCCTACCACTTCAAAAGGTGAAATAACGGTATCAATTTTACGAATCTTAGTTAAGTACGGCGAATTCAAACGTGGTGTAATGTCAAAAGAATAAATTTCTGGATAACGAATTGCATCTTTATCCTTTAATAAAAGTGCAATTTCAACTTTATCTCCAAATTGATATTTAACCTTTATAACTCTTGGAGCACCATACTCCTCCACAGCTCTTTGGCTATACTTTAAAGTTGCAATAATCGAATCATTTTCCTTAACTAATTTCACAACATGTGGTGTGAAATTTTCATTCAATTGAATTCGTTTTTGAATTTCCATTCCTGGCTTTAAGAAGTCAATTGCCCACCAATTATGTTGTAATTCACGCAAGTAGTTGTAACGTAGGTTATCATAGTCATTTTGCCCAGCAATTGTATAGCTCAGAACCCCGAGTTTGTTGTCCTGATCAAAGTAAAGTGTTCCATCCTTTTCTAAGTGGTTAATTGAACCATCGCTAGCAAACATAACTTGATACCCGTTTACCGAAATCAATTCTTCCAAAACACATTCAATACCTTGGTTTTCAAAGATATGATATGGAACCTCGATAAGTTTTTTAATGTTATTTTGATCTTTAGGCTCCAAACAAGCTATTGCACGATCAACGTTCTTGCGTTGTTCTTTCCATGAAGACTCATAAAATTTGTACGAACGATCAGTCCACTCATTATAAGTGAATTGCATTTCGCCAACAGTTGCATCTTTAACAATTCCATAAGCGTAGGTTAAATCAAGATCCGTAATTTGGTCTAAACTACGCGCTCGTTGGAAGTCTTTCTTTTCATAATTCATATAGTCACTGAAATAGCGTTTGATATCCATTCCCCAAGTATGCTCTGGAACTAACATCGCATAGAAATTAGCATCATCATTTTCTATTTTGTTATCAAACATGTAATTAGTTAAAATCCGATAATCACGAATGATTTTCGGATCAGACATCATTCCATGAATCCATGTGTCCCCAATCTCCTCTGTAATAACTGGCAGTTGATCACGTACTTCCCAAATTTCATTTGCAAACTGATCCATTGAAGTCATTTCAAGCTCATAGTCTGGATACTCATTCGCCATTTTTGACAAAAAGACGTTAATTTTCTCTTTTGTTCCTGGACCACTATTATCATGAGTATGCATAAACGCCAGCTTGTTATCCATGCAATCAATTCCGATTACGCCACCATAGTCGTCTGAATAAGAGACAATTATCTCACTTTCGCCATTCTTCCATAGAAATGTATCTGGAACTTCTGGAATTGAGCTCGAGCCATTTACACCAATGTGTAGGAATTTAATTCCTTGACGATATAACTCATCAACAATCCCGATAGTATGTCCTGGGACGTCAGTCATCTTTGCGCTTGTTGTTTTGTATCCATAACGAGCATCTAACTTCTTAGAGATTGAAGTCATGTAATGTAAAGTTTGAGGTGTCATAGTTTCAGATTCAAACGTACACGGGATTGCGTGCCAGCGAATGTAACCTTTCTTTATGGCGTCGTCTAGCTTTTTACAAGCTTCTTCATCCATGTTTTTGAAGTAATATTCAATAATAAAGCTACCTGTTGTCCAAACAAAGTCTTTGCCCTCTTTTCTTAAGTCTTCAGCTAAAGTGATTGCGTTTTGAATGTAATCATGGCAATACTTGTGCAATACATTTTCTGCTAAATCGGTAAAACCAATGTCAAAATGAGTTTTGTTTACCACATAGATTTTTTTCATTTCTATAATCACGCCTTTCTTAGTCATAATACGTCGTGAAATAATTGCTTTCAGGCTTTTACTCCACTTTTGTTTTTACAAGGTTCGGCCATTCCAATTCGGACTCTGAATCATAATCTCTCATAAAAACCTCTTAATAATTAACTATTGGTATTTCACTTAACATCTCCGCATATTGTGGGGTATTCGAAGTAATAATAGGTCATTCCATACGTCTAGTATTTATTTTATAAAGACATATCTTTATAAAATCCTGACATTTTTAATGTGTCTACCACCTGTTTCATACGATAAAATCTGATAAAACCAAATCAATCGCGAAAAAGTCATTAATACTCTAATTTAATTGTTTAATTAAACTGCCCATTAGCTTAATAAAAACAAGGAACAGCTGCCGAGGCAAACTGTTCCTTGTTTCGTTCAACTATATTGTCCCGTTAGTTGAATAAAGACAGCCGATCACGCAGCTACCTATTCATGTTTATTGAGCCTATCGTTACCCTTTAGCCATCCTTGCAGGGCAAACAATGCACCAAAGATGATAAATTGTCATTTTGAGGTTTTTCGCAGATTTAATTTTCATAGGAGATAATTTCACCTAAGCTTATGGTCAGTACCCAAGTCTTAAATATGTAGCTCTTTCCAATTAATGCAGACACAGATGCTCTTTAGCGCTCATCGTGTATACATAATATAATCATCCTAACCCATCGCTGTTAACAACACGGCAATCGTATTAAACACACCGTGAACGATCATACCAGGCACGACCGATCCCGTACGTTCATAGGTCCATGCAAACACAACTCCACTAATAAAATTCACGGGCATGGCATAAACATTCCCTTCTACGAACCAGCTCAAAATGCTGTTCATAATTGCCGACTATTCTTTCCGAATTTGCTTAATTGTGATTACCAACATTCACGCCTTGTAACATTTGACCAATTGAATTACGACTATCCGCATAGGATAGCCACTTCTGTTCAAATCCGATACATAAGCCGATACTGTGATGGACTGATCTGAACCTTCTTCGTAAACAATCGACTTAAATAATATCCGTTCTCATACCCACATAACTCTGCAATTTCGTCCAAATTGAAATACGTTTCAAGAAGTAGCTTCTTGGCTCGTTCAATACGTAAGGAAGTTAAAAACTCAAGCGGTGTCACCCCAAATGTTGATTGAAACTGGCGAGTTAGTTGCACTGGTGATATGTTAACGAGTGAAGAAAATGATTTGATTTTGACAGGCTGATAGGCATTTTGCTGAAGCCATTCTTTAGCCTGAATCATTAAGGGGGAAGGTTTTCGTAACGAGTAATCCTGCTCACTCAATTTTTTTTGCAACCAATACTGATGCCATAAATCCGAGAATAACACCTCTATTGATTGCAACTGCTGCTCTTTATTTAGTAGCGCTGACACTCGCTTCATATATGTATAAGTTGAGATCAAGCGATCTTGATCTATTAACTTAATTGAACCCATTGGAAATGGAAGAGACGCCTTCACAACATTACTCCATTTTCTCCACTCAAAAGTATAGAAAAAAAATGAAACGGTCTCAACCACTTCGCGCTCGAAAAGGATACCAGGAGGACAAAATACGATATCCCCAAAGCCAGCTATTCCTTCTGTTTCATCTATACGAAAGTTAAATTTGCCCTCAGTGATTGCAAAAAGTACCCAATCAGAATATGTGTCAGATGGTAATAGGAACTTTTGCTTTTGCTGCATATATTCGTGTGAAATAGCGGTTGGAACATATTCCAACATATCATCGAGCATATCGTTCACTCCTTGTAATTTTGGATATGGTCATGATAATTCCATGCATTAATAATCTGACATCATTCCTTTACAATGTAATTAAATAAAGAATTATTGTTTAGTATAAAGGAGGTCAGTCAACCAATGAGACAAGAAACTATCCATTCAAATGTTACCGTTATTGGCGGCGGCCTTGCTGGAGTATGTGCTGCAATCGCGGCAGCTCGACTCGGACAGCAGGTTGCCCTAGTTCATAATCGTCCCGTCCTAGGTGGTAACTCTAGTAGCGAGGTTCGCGTGTGGGTATGCGGTGCAACGGCTCATGGTAATAATCGATATGCTCGTGAAACAGGCATTATGGGTGAATTATTTATTGAAAATCAATACCGCAATCCAGAAGGCAATCCCTACATCTGGGATTTAACAATCTTAGAAGCGGTTCGGGCAGAGCCTAATATCCAACTGTTCCTAAATACTGACGTTCGAGATGTTGAGACGAATGCATGCTCAGAATCAACGAAAATCACTTCAGTAAGTGGCTGGATGATGGGCTCTGAACGACAACTGCGATTTGAAAGTGACATGTTCCTCGATTGTACGGGAGACGGAATTATCGGTTTTCTAGCAGGTGCGCAATATCGACTAGGGAGAGAAGCTCAACACGAATATAACGAGAGCTGGGCCCCCCTCGAAGCCGATGAAATTACATTGGGTAGCACGATTTTATTCTATACTAAAGATGCTGGTGAACCAATTACCTATGTTGCACCAAGCTTCGCTAAAGATATCACCTCAACATCGATCCCTGTGAAACGCGTCATTAAGAGCGGAGCCTCGGGTTGCCACTATTGGTGGATTGAATGGGGTGGAGAATTAGACACTGTGCATGATAATGAACGTATTCGCGACGAGCTATGGGCTGTTATCTATGGAATATGGGATTATATTAAAAATTCTGGCAAATTTCCCGAAGCTGCTAACATGACCTTAGAATGGATAGGCTCTTTGCCGGGCAAACGGGAATACCGCCGTTTTGTTGGCGATTATGTACTGAACCAGAACGATATTATCGCACAACGTAAGTTTAATGACCGTATCGCCTTTGGTGGCTGGTCTATTGATTTACATCCACCACAAGGGGTATATTCAAACGAATCCGGCTCCAAACATATGCAACCTGACGGTATTTACCATATTCCCTTCCGTTCACTATACTCTGCCAATGTGAGTAACTTGCTCTTTGCAGGTCGTAATATTAGTGCATCACATGTCGCCTTTGGAACAACAAGAGTCATGGCAACATGTGCTGTCATTGGCGAAGCAGCGGGAACCGGAGCAGCACTAGCAGTGCAGCATCGGATCACACCACGAATCATCGCCGAACAGCATGTTACAGAGCTTCAGCAAACCTTACTTCGCCAGGATGCTTCGCTGATAGGAGTACGGAATATTGATGAGCAAGATAAAGCTCGTACCGCGACGATCACGTCATCCAGCTCATTACGTAAGCTTGCTTGCGAGCAACAAGCTGAAGCCCACCAGCTCACTACAGATATTGGATTACTGATCCCTGTAGCACCTGAGTTGCAACGTATTGAGCTGCTTGTTGATTCAGCATCAGATACAATCATCGAAATACAAGGTTGGAGCACTGGCAGAGCCGAGAACTATATCCCGCATCAGCTTGAAATCATTGGATCAACAAGCATCGTAAAGGGGGATACACAATGGGTATCGATCGACTTACCTTGGAAACCTGATGTTCCACAGAACATGTTCATCATCATAAAAGAGAATCCTGCATTGAACATTTATGCTTCAAGGGAACCACTAACTGGAGTACTTTCATTCTCTAAGCTACAACGTCATGTTGTATCAACAGATCTCGAGGACCGTGATATAGAGCAACCGCTACTGCAATGGAACCGAAATCCGTTCGATAGGCATCCGGTTTGTTTCCGAGCTTATCCTGATACAGAAGCCTATTCGCCAGATCATATTATTGACGGTTATGCACGACCTTATGGTGTTCCACATCTATGGATCTCCGAGCCGCTAATAGCTGGGCATGAAGCTTACCTTGAACTAAGCTGGCAGGATCAGCCTCGCCCTGTCATGATCGATCAAATCCATATCACGTTAAATGATGACGTAAATGAAGATCTAATTAATCTTCATCATCATAAAACACCATTTAGAGTCATTCCAGAGCTTGTGAAGAGCTATCGACTTGAAGCTTTGAGCTCTGATGGTGTATGGATACTGTTAGCGCACATGACCAACAATCATAAACGAAAACATATTCATACCTTAGAGCAGTCGATTGCTGCGACCAAACTCCGAATTACCGTTGAGGCTACAAACGGTTGCTCCACTGCAGAGATTATTGAGATTCGCGTCTATTAAGTCAAATAATCGGCTACTCATCTATTATGAGTAGCCGATTATTATTTCTTTGCTTTATTTTGAGAGGATCCAAACCCCTCGACCAGGTATCTCACACACTCCGGTTATTGTTTCGCCACTTAGCAAATCAACGTAGGCTTCTCCTTGCAAAGGAATCGCAGCGGGCTCTGGATTGTGATTAAGCACGAATATAAAGCTCTGATCCTCTTTGCTGCGCATCGTCACCTCAACACCAGCTGGTGCATCAAGCACTGGTGTAATCTGCTTTTCTGCAAATACCGTTCGCAATAAGTCCTGTAGCATTCGAGGCTCACAGCTGGATGCAACATACCAGGCTTGTCCCTTCCCGAACGAATTCACGGTCAAGGATGGCATACCCGCATAGAAATCGGAACCATAGGTTGCAACGACCTCCGCACCTTCTGAATGAATGAGGTCACAGAGTATGCTACACTGATATTCCCCTTGCAAATACCCCTTTGTATCGTTAATCACCACTTGATTGAACTGATCCGGCAGTAATGCATCAATCTCCTCAGCCCAAATTCCGAGCACTTTACGAAGCTCGCCTGGATATCCTCCTACTTGTACCATATCTTGTTCATCGACAATACCGCTGAAGTAGGTTGTAATGAATGTACCTCCTTGCTGTACGAATTGCTCAACACGTTCAGCAAAGCCTGGCTTCACCATATACATAACCGGTGCAATTACGACCTCATATGAATTCAAATCTTCTTCGACACCAATCATGTCAGTCTGAATATGCAGCTGATACGCAGCATCATAGAACTTATGAACTTCATTAACGTAATCTAGCAGCTTAGTCGGACCACTGGATAAATCAATTGCCCAGCGATTCTCCCAATCATATACAATCCCAACCTTTGAGGATAGCCGTGAATCCAGGATGTGATCAGACAATACTTGCAGCTCTTTACCAATCTCCGCACTCTCTCTAAACACGCGCGTATGTTCATGTCCAGCATGTTCAATCACTGCCCCATGATACTTCTCGCAATTTGCGATCGAACGTCGCAATTGAAAGTATAATAATGTATCGGCACCGTGTGCAACCGCCTGATAGCTCCAAAGTCGCAGCACACCTGGGCGTTTCAGCGCATTGTAAGCCTGCCAGTTCTGCTGACTTGGTGTCTGCTCCATCAGCATAAATGGTTGACCACTCTTTAAACCACGCATTAAATCATGTGACATCGAGGTATGGCTTGGCGGAGTATCAATAGAAGGATAGTTATCCCAGGACACTATATCCAAGTGCTTCGCCCATTTAAAATAATCCAAACCGTAATAGGTTCCCATTAGATTCGTTGTAATTTGAATTTGCGGAGTCACACGTTTCAATTCCTCATATTCAATCAGATAACATTCTAATAGACTATCTGATTGGAAACGACGATAATCCAGTGAAATCGTCTGGAAATAAGATTTATTGCCTGGCTGCTCTTCACTTAATCCACTAGGAGCAACAATATCCTCCCAATCATAAAAGGTATGACCCCAAAAGCTGGTATACCATACTGTATTCAGCTTCTCCAAGGTACCATAACGCTTCTGCAGCCAATTACGGAATTCGCGTTCACAATTATCGCAATAACAATAGCCGTTATATTCATTCGATACATGCCAAGCCACAAGCGCAGTATGATTCTGATATCGATCTGCTAATCTTTTAGCCATTTCACGCGAATAGTGGCGATACGTAGGGCTGTTCGGACAGGAGTTATGTCTGCTGCCATATTTCTTTTTGCGTCCATCAAACGTCACCCGCAGAACATCCGGATATTTTCTCGCCATCCATGCAGGATGTGCAGCTGTACTGGTAGCCAAGCACACTGAAATATTAGCTTCAGAAAGTCGATCCATAATACGATCAAGCCATTCAAACTGATAGGTATTCTCATCAGGCTGCGATTTAGCCCATGAGAAGACATTAATGGTTGCAAGATCAATGCCGGCAAGCTTAAACATCCGGATGTCCTCTTCCATTGTCGCCTCGTCCCACTGCTCAGGATTATAATCCCCACCATACCAAATCTTCGGAAGCTTCTCATGAATCATATTGTTTCCTCCCCTGCTTCTAGTAGTTTAGAATATGCGTTGCTGCCAGCCACTCATTTTAGCTAACGCCTCAACATAAAAGTAATCTCCGTAAATAAGTGAAACATGAATATTCGAATTAGCAGGCTTATGCCCTGTACCCTTAATTAGAATCGCTTCATGGTTAGGCTGATCCCACGTTCCATAATGCTCTGTTAAAGATTGCAGAATACGATATGCCATATTGTAATAAAGCTCAGCTTCTACTGCAGGCACAAGCTTCGCGATTTCCAACAGACCGGATGCTGCAATGGCCGCTGCAGAGCTGTCTCTTGGCTCCTCTTGCCCATCCTGCTGCTCTGCACGGAAATCCCAATAGGAAACGGAATCCTCCGGCAGGGATGCTATGAAGTAATGGGCAACACGTTTGGCAGCTTCCAAATAACGAATCTCTCCTGTATTACGATAGGTATTAGCCATACCATAGATCGCCCAGGCTTGCCCCCTGCTCCATGCCGAATGTGGCCCAAAACCCTGTCCGCCAAACGATTCGAGAAACTCTCCGCTCTCCGGATCAAAGCTCACAATATGATTTACCGAGCCGTCCTCGCGAATGAAATGCTGGAGAGCCGTATCGGCATGAATAGAAGCGATATGCTTGAACCTAGGATCGCCTGATACACGCGAAGCCCAATACAATAAAGAGATGTTCATCATACAATCAATGATCGCCCAGCCGAACTTATCCATGTTCCAGGCACGAATGAAGCCTCCAGCCGGATTGAAGCGTCCCGCTAAGAAATTAGCTGCTTCGAGCCCTCTGCGCAGGCCATCCTTATCACCGGTTAACGAGTGCTTAATGACGGCAGTCATTAAGAATTGAAAGCCCACATCATGATGCAGCTCTTCATTCGTCTTAACGAACCATTGCTCGATCTCTTCATCCCAACGCCATGCGGCTTCTTTGTATCGCTCTTTGCCCGTGACAGAATACATCACCCACAATAGTCCCGGCCAAAAGCCTGAAGTCCACCAGTCACTGCCCGTGTTATCATAGATTCCATCTTCTCTTGCAACATGAGGACATTTATCGCCGATCTGCTCCAGCATCCGATCTACCTTTGGCTCAAGGCGCTTTAGCACTGCATCAGCAAACTCTTTACTCATATCTGCTCCCCCTTATGCTCCCATAATGGTGTGAACGATACCTCTACCTTGAATTCAGTACCTTCAGTTGTTTCATTCTTCATATCCCGCGGCATCACATCAAGCATGTACAGGGTTCTCACGTCATGATGATGATCTATATATTCTGTAACACTCCACGTATGTGTACATGTCAGTGCATTATATTGAACCAGCACGGAATGTCGTTCTCCGCTTAACAGAAGCTTCCCTGCAGCTATTTCTAGCGGCTGTAGAAAGCTTACAAACCTGCTGCGAATGTCCGAACAAGGTTCAGCAATCTTATATTCATCCGTACAGTTCATTACGCCACTCGCACGTTCATAATGATACGTCCGCCGACATTCTATTAAGGAATCTACCTGATACGCATCTGACAGCTCGATTACAAATCGGTCGGTCCGCTCACCAAACTCAGCTTGAATAACTTCACCACGATATTCCCTGCCTGCCTGCTGATATTGCCCACAAATGATCGGAACCGAATGTCCTTGTGACCCGGCAACCGTAAATTCATATCTTCGAGGGCTAAAATAATCCTTCGTATACTCTCCTGCACCGGCATCTACCAGAAAGGTCTCCCCATCCAAATGCAGAATGAAGTTACCGACATCATTATGATTATGATGCTCATCGTTATGTCCAGACTTGGCTACGAATACCACCGTATGCCCTTGAACCTGCGATCGTGTCACAAACCACTCTGCATCCTTCCAGTAACAACTAGAAGGAGCTTGCATAGACTCCGCCGACTTGCTTACCTCTGGCTTTACCCAGAAAATATTCCGCGCAGCATGAATCCAGCGGTGACAGTGATCTTCACCAAAGCGGGAACGATACTTCATATTCGGAATTTGCACTTGCCCGATTCGCTCACTTAGCTTGGAGGTTAAGCCGGCATGGAAGGATGAGGTTAAAGAGCCATCCGAAAAGCTTATCGTAAAATTCTCGTATAAATAGCTGTGCTGCTGAAATAACGCAATGGATTTTACTTTCTCCGACTGTAATAGATCTACCATTCCACACGTTCTTTCACGTAACAATTCAGCAAAAGCGACATAAAAGCCAAAGCCATATTTCCAATAAGACAAGCCTTCGGTACAAGCTCCATCTTCTCCAAAGCCTGATAAATAATTGCGCAGCACCTGAACAACACGAGACAATACAGGCGCCAAAATCTGATTGTCTTCAATCCAATAGATCGCACATGCTCCGATCGAGCTTGCGCACACAGAAGCCCAATTGTTCGTCGCGGTTTCCCACCAATGCATCGGCCGAAGCTCCATAAATGGCTCCAGAATACGTGCCGTAACCTCTCTCTCAACTCGCTTGATAATCTCTGGAGAAAGTTTATTCTTGGTGAGTTCTACAATCTCTGATAATGCCCAGCCCGTCTCAGCTGCAAACAAATCGATGGTGTAACGAAGCTGCTCCCCAGTTTTATTCGCAAGATGTGCAGGAACGCACCATGTATATTCATCACAAATCGCCCAAATGATGTCCTCCAGGCTGGCTACATCCTCTGGCCGCTCATCCATTAATACCAACAAGGCATATGTGTTCAGACGAAAACGTCTTGCAAAATACAAGCTCTCGTACTCCACTCTCGATCCTTGCTCAGAAAACAGCTTAAACGTTGAATACGTTAGAGCGGTAATCGATTGCTTATCAAGCTGGTGCTTATATGCCCGAACCTCCTCAACCAATTCTATATTCAGTGCATCATCACGAAAATTACGATATTCCTGCGGGCGAGCCTCCAGAAACAGCTTCTCCCTGAAGCCTTCCTTCGTTCCCATGTCCAAACCATGAAGCAGTTCAATCATGCCGAGCATACAACAACGCCCCCAATCATTTATTACTTGCGAGAGATAACAATGACATCCTGATTGTAAGTAGCTCCATTAAACAACAATCCATCTGGCTCATTTTTACCAGGAAGCATCGCTTCAGCAATTACATTTCCTGTATGATCCAGATATTCCTCTACATCCACGCTATTGTGATAGAGACAGATTGTATCCTCTTGGTCATTCATCACAATCCGGAGTGCCGTGGCTTCGACTAACGATAGCTCCGTCCCATTAAGACTGACAGGCAGACGTTCAATAATTATCTTAGGTTTGTCTGTCTCAAACGGAACAATGATCGTTTCAATGATGGCCTTGCCCGTAAGCCTGAGCGAACGCTTTACTACCGGATTGCCGTAATAGACTCCTTGCCTAAAGATCAGTCCCGACTCTACCGATAGCTGATCACTAGCACAACCAGCCGAAGGATACACCAGCATTATATTGGCGGCCTCCTGTTGTGTACATACCTCAGCACTTTGAGCATCGTACAGCACCTTACCGGGTGGTAAATGGAAATATTGCTCATAGAGATGCTGTTCCTGTGCAGTAAACATGTCTACGATGAGCCAATAACGATTCTTCATAAAAACAACCTTGCGCGAGTGGACTACCGGATCTTCATAACGTGTATAGCCATAATGGCTAGCAAAGACATAATCGTAATCTTGCTGCATTTGAAAATCCCATATATGGCAGGCGGCCGTAGGAGGCGTGCTCCAATGAAGTCCGCGAACATGCTGATCCTGTCCATCCACAACAACCGTATTATGAGCACGGGTAGATACCGCATACTTCCGTTCTTTATTCCACTCGAACAGCCCCATACCTGAATCCGTCAGTAGCTCTTGCCCTCCAGCATATAAGACCAGACTAAGTGCATCCGAATGAGCATGTCCGGCCATAGCAACTCCCGCTCGCATCGCCATGTACATATCTTTACGGTCCCAGCCTTGTCTGGACATTACATATCCACCGATCGGAAAGCATGCAGCCTTATCTGTCGGCTCTGCAGCTTGCAGCTCATCATAACGTGACACCGCTTCAGGTCCTAATCTCCACAGCAAAGAAAACGGAAAATGTTCATATCCTAACGCTTTAAAATCTCTGCGCTGATACAAATAAGCCCCGAGACTCATCACGTTACGCAGCTCACTAACCACTTGCATATCCGTATCCCCAAATTTGACTAATTGTCCATCTGGTGCCTGTAAATGCATCATCACAACGAACATTTT
Source organism: Paenibacillus sp. FSL R10-2734 (assembly GCF_037963865.1). Lineage (NCBI taxonomy): Bacteria > Bacillati > Bacillota > Bacilli > Caryophanales > Paenibacillaceae > Paenibacillus > Paenibacillus sp. FSL R10-2734. Next base: position 6,197,124 of record NZ_CP150170.1, read on the forward strand.
CTCCAGAATATCCTCGTATTCATCAGCGACAATGCCCAGCCTCTTGAACAGCACCACCAGCTCATAGAGATCACGCATGACAACCAGATGATAATTCGGACTCCCTTCAAATTGCACCCCATCTGCATATACATTCTGCCGGATATACCCGGGGAACTGCTTCATCCCATAATCCCGCCATGCAGCTGCTTCCTTCAATTCCGGCAGCAGTAGCGCCGTCTGAATCAGTCCGCGCAGCTGCATACACACATGGTTACCATGCGTAGCATGATATTTCCGTACATACTGCCCATGCTGGTGAAAGGATTTAATAAGCATCAGCTTCGTTTCAGGCTCAAATGCCGGCGAAGGGAAGAAAGCAATGAAGGCTTCTGGGAGTGAGAATAATCGCACCCCGACAGAAAGCGGGTCCCAGCTCGAATGCTCGGAGCGAAAGGCATCTCCCAGCGGCATCGGATTGTCCTGAATGAAATGCTTCATCATATCATTGAAGCATCTGGCGTATTTCTCATTCCCCGTAAGGATGTAGGCTCTAGATAATCGCTTGACATAACCAAAACGAGTCAGGTGCAATTGATACTGCGAGCTGTCATAGAGCCAGCTATTCCAGTCGTACTTCCCATCCGGGAACACGACTCTCTTATCCTTAAACAGCGCGATATCCCCTTCCACGATGCGATCCGCCTCAAGGATATCCTGCCTCGCCTCTTCATTATCGCTATAATGACTTTTTGCATATTGCTTAAGCTCAGCGAGCTCCGATACTTCAAAGTAATATCTTCTGATGTTAGCTGACGCAATTCGTTCTAGATAAGCATCACGTGCTCCCGTCACATCCCCCGCTTGAAGCGAAGCAGCTACGTCCGAAAGCTCAGGTCTCGTTAAATCAAGCATCGTGTTTAGAAATTGCTCATCTGAAAGCTGAGGTTTTGTATATAACGAATTATGCCGTACATCCTTATACGTCAATGTCATCTCCATCATCACCTTTTACTCTTTAATCGAGCCTAGCATCGCGCCTTTCGCAAAATACTTTTGCAGGAACGGATAGACTACGATAATTGGCAGCATGGCCAGCAGAATCGCTGCATTCTGTACATTGGGTCCAAGATTGGCCGCAAGTGAGGCATCGACGGATGCTTCTGCCGAAATATTGGAAGAACCGATGGCGACCATCTGCCGGAGCAGCGGTTGAATTGGCCAACGTGAGGTGTCATTGATATAGATTACAGAGGAGAAGAAGTCATTCCAGAACTGCACCGTAAAAAACAGCGTAAAGGTTGCGATAATCGGTTTCGATAACGGAAGTACAATGGAGAATAAAATTCTGAACTCGCCAGCACCGTCAATACGCGCTGCTTCATCCAAGCTCTCCGGAAGGCTCTGGAAAAACGAGCGGATTACTAGAATATTAAATGCACTGGAAGCTGCTGGAAGCACAACCGCCCAATACGAATCGATTAAGCCCAGATTCTTCACGACCAGATAGTTAGGAATCAATCCACCATGAAAGATCATCGTAAAGAAAATAAGCAGCATCATTACCCGTCGACCCGGCAGAAACTTTTTCGAGATTGCATATGCCAGTGTAATGGATACAAACAAGCTGATACAGGTTCCCATGATCGTGATGATGAGTGAGTTTTTAATGGAGCCCATAAAGCTGTTTGCGTGCAGGAGATAGCTGTAGGCATCCAGCGTCCAGCTCTTCGGCCAGATGTAGAAGGTTCCTGACATCGATTCTGCTGCCGGGCTAAACGATACTGCAATAATATAAAGAAAAGGTAGTATTACCAGTAGGCTTATTAAGCTAATGAAAACAACAATGATGCTATCAAACCAGGTGAACCGTAATCTCATGACGCCCCACTCCTGTTCCAATTCTAGAATATTCCATCTTCGCCCAGCAGTCTGGCCGCATAATTCGCTCCGACGACAAGGATCAAGCTGACAATAGATTTAAACATACCTACCGTAATGGCGAAGCTGTAATTAAACTGTTCCAAGCCGACACGGTAGACGTACAGATCAAATACATTGGAAACGTCCAGGTTGAGACTGTTCGTCATCAAGAATATTTGCATAAAATTCGAATCAAGCGATGAGCCTAAACGCAGGAGCAGCAAAATAACAATCGTGCTTTTGATCGCCGGTAACGTGATGTGCCAAATATTCTGTAAGCGATTGGCTCCATCCACCTTTGCCGCTTCATATATCTCCGGATTCACTCCGGCAAGTGCTGCTAAGAAAATAATCGTCCCCCAGCCTGCATCCTTCCAAATCGCTTGGAAAATTACCAATGGCCGGAACCATTCATTGCTGACAAGGAAGCTCGCACTTGTACCAAACCATTGCTCCAAGTAGTGATTGATAACACCCGAAGGACCAAAGAAGGAAATCGTAATTCCATAAATAACGACCCAGGATAAAAAGTGTGGCAAATAGACAATGGTCTGGGAAAAGCGTTTAAATACATTGAGCCGTACTTCATTGATTAATAGCGACAAAATAATCGTAAATGGAAAATAAATAACCATATTCAGCAAGCTGAGCAGCAATGTGTTCTTCAACAGCATATAGAAATCGGATGTTCCGAAGAATTGTCTGAAATTATCAAACCCTACCCACGGACTTTCTAAAATGCCTTTAAAGGGACTATAATCTTTAAAGGCTAATGACAAACCAGACATCGGTAAATAATTAAAAAGCAAGAAATATATAAGCCCCGGTGCCGCCAGTACATAGAATGGCCAATATTTAAGAAATCGGTTCGAACGCATCGCTGTCTGCATGTAGAAAACCTCCTTATCCTGAAAAGAAAGGGGATGTTTCCCCTTTCTCACCTACAAATTTTATTTCTTTAATGATCTGCGTTGTATTTATCCATCATTTCCTTAGCGATCTGTGCCCCGGTTCCGTTAGCATAGGCATCAATTTCTTGTTGCACATTATCCCAGCTACCTTCACCAAGCACATATTTCGTCATCACAGCACTCATCTTTTGCAGCAGATTAGGATTCTTACTAGCGGTCTCAGAGGTATAGCTGAGGAACGGATTCTCGATGCCAACTTTGCTAATTCGATCCAGCGACTCCATCTGAACCTTCAGGATATCCTGCTCCTTGGAATTGGCATATACGTAAGGATTCACTCTGTTCTCCAGTACGAATTGACTAGGTTTTTCCAAGTCATACTGCTTCTTCTGCTCAGCTGTCTGCACAGCTACGCCATCTTTAAGTCCACTGGAGTGAACCCCATTAATACCTGCCTTAGAGAAATCCGCATTCTCTTCGGAAGCCGAAAAGTCAAGGAAATCGATAATTTGCTGAACCTTATCATCTGGTACAGAGCTTGGTATGCTCCACAGTCCGTAGTATCCGGAATAAATAGCTACACCGGTCTTTCCATCAGGGCCCTTCAGCATATCAATGATCGCCATTTCAGCATTCGGATCTATCTGCTTCAGCTTCTCAAGATTGGTTTCCACAATATCACTTACGTTACCAATGAACGCACCTGCCGTACCCGCAACAAATTTACTGCGTGTTTGTGCTTGTCCCTTAAGAACTGGTGTATCCTTGTCGATCAAACCTTTGCTCCAAGCATCTTTAAGCCAATCCAGATAAGTTTTGTATTCAGGAGTTTGGAAGTCACGAACTGCCTTGCCATCCTCAATCTTCCAATCGTTTGGAAGACCATATGCAAATTTCATTGGCATTACACCGCCGAAAGGTCCCGGAGTACCAACCGCAAAGGCTGTAAGTGGGATTGTTTTGCCGCCGCCTGCCGGGTCTTTTTCCTTAAATACTTCAAGCGCATGAGTCAACTCATCCATCGTTTCAGGTAAAGGTAAGTTGTATTTATCCAGCCAATCCTTGCGGATGATAATACTAGCTTCCCCACCACCATACAGACCGCGTGGACGGGGAATTCCATAGACCTTGCCTTCTACCTTTAGACCATTCCACACTTGCTCATCGATCAGACTAAGATTTTTCGTTTTTTCGATATATGGAGTTAGATCATGAAAGGCACCCATCTTCACAAGATTGACGAAATTATCATTCTTCCCGCCATCCATCAACATAAGATCGTAGGAATTTCCTGCAGAGATCGCCACTGAAAGCTTATCTACATATGCCTCAGAAGGTACGAAGGTAATGTCCAGCTTTACATTTCCCCGCTTCTCCAAATCCTCTTTGGCTTTGTTATTCTGTGTTGCCGGTGGATCGCCGAAGAGAATCGTCATCGCCTTAATATTGGCCGGCTTAGCCTGTGCCGATGCTGCCCCTGTATTCGCACTATTCGCTGTACTATTACCACTACCACTATTACTGGAACAACCCGCTATTGTTGAAGCTAGTAACACCGTTGCTAACGTCAAAGATGCTTGTTTTTTAGTAAGGCTCATTGTCATCCCCCATTACTTCAGTTTTGAATGCGCATTCTTGTATGTGACACTTTGGATTATAAAAGAGAGCAGCAATTGTGAACATGCCGGATTTTCGCCAATGTGTAACCGTTTTTAATATTTTACATTATTTGTGTTTATGCTAGAGCGCTGATGTACTATAATCAATATAAATTAAATATAAATTAAATTTAAATTATGATAATAATGGAAGTGGTCATTTGAAGTCATCCTTTTTTAGTTTTTTAAGACGCAGCTTCTATTTCAAAATGATTGTTGTCATGTTCGCGATCTCTGTAATTCCCTTAATTGTTCTGTCTTATATTTCTGTAAGCGTATCCAGCAATACGGTACAGAAACAAGTAAATCGTCTCAATGCCCAACTCGTTAATCAAGTCGTCGATCGGATTGAGCTAACCATGATCAGATTCAGAGAGCTTAGTGAACAATATTCACGCAATACCTCCATACAAGGTGCATTGGTTACACCGTCAGAACAATATTTTGAAGAGGTTGTCCGCAAAAGAGACCTGATTTCTGTACTCAGTACAGCCTCAGCAATCATCGGAAATGTAGAGGGATTGCTCGTATATTCAGCAATTACAGATGAAGTCTTCTCCTCAACAGAGGCACCTGCTACGCTGGATAGCTCCCCCTATAAACCATTGATCGAAGCCTATTTGTCCTCAGGACAGACCGGCCTCTTTCTTGATAAGCACTCTCTGCCTGACCTGCGAATACTAGACTCTTCTACCTATTACATCTCACGGGTTCCCTTCTTCATGTATGAAGACTTAAAGGGAGTGCTATTGATCTCCATGAGCAACGACGAGTATCAGAAGCAAATTGAGAATATCCAGCTCGGCAACCATGGCTCTATTTCCCTGCTTACGGAAGACGGTCAGACAATTGCTACCACCAGTAAGCTGGAGACCCAGGAACAGAACGAGCGTGTACATAACATTCTTGAGCATTGGAAGGAAATGAAACGTCCCACACAATTTGCTGTTGGCACCTCCATTGTCTCCGTCAAGCAGACCTCTACGTATGATCATTGGATCGTGGTCTCGGAGATTCCCTCCAATGAGCTTACCGCCAGCACACAAATCATTCGCGACACGGTAACCTATTTTCTCCTGATTCTTGTTTTGCTTGGTGCTCTTTGTGTTGTCGGCTTCGGCTATCAGCTATATAAGCCACTACAAGCCGTGAAACGCCAGGTCGATGCCATTAAAAAGGGGAACTTCAATGCACGGGTCACTCATTTTGCGAACAATGAAATTGGAGATCTCGGTCGTATGCTCAATACAATGTCCGTCCGAATTCAAGACTTGCTCGGAGATCTGCGTGAATCTGAGGATTTAAAACGTAAGCTGGAAATACGCGCGCTCCAATCACAGATTAATCCCCATTTCATGTACAACACGCTGAATACCATTCGCATGTTCGCACTTATGAAGGATTACGACAAAATCAACATGCTGATGGGACGCCTTGTTGCACTATTAAGGTACTCGATGGAAAATTTTGAACAGACCGTTCCACTAGAGAAAGAGCTTGATTATCTCACAGATTATGTGGGCTTGCTAAATATCCGTTATAAATGTCAGGTTCATCTTTTGTTCGAGGTTGAGGAACCGCTGCAAAGGATGTTTATTCCTAAGCTAAGCCTTCAGCCGCTTATCGAGAACGCCATCTTCCACGGCATTCTTCCAAAGAAATTGAACGAAGGTCATATAACTATACATGCCTTCAATGATGTTACAGCAAAGCAAATTATACTGGAGATTATAGATGATGGAATTGGGGTGGAGGACAATAAATTGACCCAATTACAGCTCCATCTGCAACGAGAGGAAATTACCGAGAGCATTGGGCTGCTGAATGTGTGGATGAGAATGAAGCTGTTATTCGGAACCGGGGCGCATATCGAGCTGAATTCAGATGGTGACGGCTTAACCATTCGGATCGCACTGCCACTTGAAACCGTAATGATAAAGGAGGAGCCACATGAAGCACCATAAAGTACTACTGGTGGAAGACGAAACCCCTGCCCGCGAAATATTCCGCCATTTCATTGAGCAGCGTGACGACCTGTTTAGCCTAGTTGGTGAAGCTGAGGATGGCATGGACGGGCTGGAATTGTTCCTGAAGCATAAGCCAGAACTGGTCGTAACGGATATTACGATGCCGGTTATGAACGGACTGGAGATGCTTAGGGAAATTGAAAAAAGCGGGGAACATGTGCCAAAGGTTATTATCCTAACTTGTCACCAGGATTTTCATTATGCCCAACAAGCCATTCAGCTGAAAGCCTCTTCCTATCTCATCAAGGATGACTGTCTTTCCGACCCGGAGCTGCTCGCCAGAACAATGGAAGCATTAGCGACTCAAGTGGAATCACTCGATAAATCACGGGAAAAGCAGCTCCAGCTAGAGCAACAGGTACGCTTGAGCGAAATTGAGATTGAACAAAGCCTGTTCCTGGATATGCTGCTGAATCCTGCTGCTGAAGCCAAATGGCTTCGTAGCCTGGAGGAGGCCCAGCTCTCGATCTACAGCAACTCTTTTACAGCATTGCTGCTGGAGCTGGACAGAAACTCCCTGCGCTTTTCGTTTGACCAGCAAGAGGAGCTGAAGTTGTGGCAATTTGCCGGAGCCAATGTGTTAAAGGAACTGCTCAGCAATATAGGCGCGAATAAAGTCATTGCCCTTGATAAGGGACGATTTCTAGCTATTTACACCGATACTATGAGTCTGGAGTACCCCGGATTTCTACAGCAGGTGCTCGAGTCCATTGCTACCAATCTAAAAATGAACTGTATTGCTCTTCAGTGTCGGTTCGAGCACGGATTAGAGCTTCGTCCAGATGCGCTCAAACAATTGTCGTCCGCACCATACCCTTTTTTCTACCGCTACGATGAAAGCATCCGTATCGAGGAGTGGGGATCGGTAGCCCAATTCCACAGCATACCTGAGCCGTTAAATCGGTTCTGGAGCAAGGTGCTGCAGCAGGCGTTACTGGAGCCGTATCTAAATGCCTCGGCACTAGAGCAAGAACGCAGTTCTCTCTACCGACAAGCTTTGGAGCACTGCTGGGACCCAGAGCAGATAAAATCCTTATATTTGCGGGTTTTTCTGAATATGAGCCACACCTTAGTTGGAGCCGAAGGCGGTGCAGAATTAGAAGCAGACCTCCGCAAAAAATTAGAGCTGTGCCAAACCTTCAACTCGGTGCATGAAGCTACCTGTGCTTATTTCAGCAAGCTTCAACAACTGCAGGAGGGTAGCCGCAAGATTGATGCTTCAATCTCAAGAATCATTCAACACATGCGTGAAGATCTCAGCTATCCTTATAAGCTGGAGGAACTGGCTGCTTCCATTAATTACAGCGTACCTTATTTCAGCACGATGTTTAAAAAAGCCGTTGGAGAAAGCTTTATTCAATATCTTACCCGGTTGCGAGTTGAGAAGGCGAAGCTGCTGCTAATCACCACAGATCACAAAACCTTTGAGATTTCCGAATCCATTGGGTTCGAGAACTATAGATCCTTTAACCGCATCTTCAAAAAAGAAACCGGCGTCTCTCCTACAGATTATCGTAGGAATAATATGGCGACGTCGAGGTAATAGTTGCTGTATAGATTGTAACGAAAGTTCACTTATTTCCGTTTCATTCTTATTCCCCATGCGACCTGCATTTTGCGTTATTTTTCAAATTAAGCAAACAATATATAGGAAAAATAAACGCTTAAGGGGAAATGCACATGGACTGGATTTGGAAATCAATTGTGTTGGTGCTAATTGGAGTATTACTTCTACGTATTGCTTCACAAATGAGCGTCGCCACGACTATTGACAAAACATGACTCCCTGTTCAACGAGGTCCGCAATAATGGTCATACAAAACCAATGGATTCTGAATTGCAGTAGAATCGGTCATCTAAAAAAACAGCCTAGAAGTGAGGAACTCCTCATCTCTAGGTTACAGATCAATTCCCTGACAATTCTCCCAACAGCTGTTTTATATACGATATATGTCCCATTTGCTTTTAAGCTTGAGTCTGTGTGCATCATACAACCAATTAGCCCATAAGAATTAACTGTCTAGGATGTACGATTTGTTTATGATACTGAAACTTAAATAACTCATGATAAAGCTTCATGAGCGCCCTCTTCTCTATCCGCGACACATAACTCCGCGAGATGCCAAACTCCTTGGCAATCTCCCGCTGCGTTCTTTCTTCACCGCTCGTATCTAACCCAAACCGACCTACCACAACTTCTTTTTCCCGGTCATCCAAAATATCAAGGTTACGATAAATCTTACTCTTCTCAATCTTCAGATCGACTTCTTTAATGACATCATCAGCCTCGGAGCCAAGGATATCGATAAGTGTAATTTCATTACCTTCTTTGTCTGTCCTAATTGGATCATGCAGGGATACGTCTTTACGAGTCTTCTTTAGTGATCTAAGGTGCCATCAGGATTTCGTTTTCAATACAACGGGCAGCAAAAGTGGCCAGTTTGGTGTCTTTGTTCAGGCGATAGCTCTCGATGGCCTTGATTAAGCCAATTGTTCCGATGGAGATTAAATCCTCCATATCTTCCCCAGTGTTATCGAATTTTTTGAGGTTGTGGACATGATACGATGTAAAAAGATAAAGCAACAGGGACAACGTTATTTAATTCGCCATTTTATTCAAGATGTGGTTTCCCATGTTCTTGAATGATACGTCTGGCCTCACCCTCATATGTTTCTGATAGTTGTCTAAGAGTAATCGCAAAACCCACCTGTCATCCCTCCTTTTACAGCATGTATGATAAATAGATCGCCTAAATGGAACATCCAGTTCTGGTCAAAACTTTCTCGCGTTCGTTTATTTTCCAATATCATTATCTTTTCCTGCTGAAATTGTCCATTTGAAAGTTAAAGTTATAACAACGCACCGCCAATATATGACGGTGCGTCGTATCAAAGCGTTCGTTATTTAGTGTTTAGCATAGCTAATATCAAAGTGACTGCTTCAGCTCTGGTTGAAGAGGCATTCGGATTAAATTTGCCATTCCCATTCCCCTTAATCAATCCTGCTTTAGCTGCTGTTGCTACATAAGGTTTTGCCCATGCTGGAATTTGATCTACATCATCAAACGCTAGTGTTGCATTTGGATTCACTTCAAGACCAAGCACACGAACAATAAGAACAACTAATTCGCTTCTAGTTATTTCATTATTTGCACGGAAAGTACCATCTTTGTATCCAGAAATGAAACCTGCTTTTGAAAGTGCTTGAATGAATGACTGAGCCCATACTGGTGTTTTGCCTTGATCCGAAAAACTAAACTCAGAATCAACTGCATCCAATTTCAGCGCTCTAGCTAACATCGTTGAAAACTCACCACGAGTTACGGTACCATTCGGTCTGAAGGTTCCATCCTCATAGCCACTGACAAAACCTAGTTCTACTGCTTTTTCGATAGAAGCCTTGGCCCAGTGATCTGAAATATCAGACAGATCTACTTTTGGAGTCTCTGGCTCAGTTGGTTTTACTGGATCTGTTGGCTTATTTGGCTTTTTATCATCTTCTGGTTTTGGCGTAGGCTTAGGATCTGGTGTTGCTGTTGGGCCTGGTGTTGCTGTTGGTTCCGGCGTTGGCGTCGTTCCAGCTTTTACAGTTACACCGATTTTAGTCGTCAAGTCTACGTTGTCTGAATTTACCACACCAATAGGCAACGTTACTCTTCCATCTACAGTGAAGGTCTGTGCTGCCCTTTTCGCTGGATCATAGCTTGAAGCAGCTACATCCCAGCTCACATTAGCAATTACTCTGCCCGCATCGGTGACTAGTTCTACTCTCGCAGGCAATCCAAGGGCTTCTGCTGTCTTGGCTGTTCCGTTGGCTACTCCAGTTATCGCTTCTGGTGCTGTTATGCTCACTAGAGTCTTGTCCTGTTCTGAATCTGACTCTGCATTTACAGTAACACTAATGCTTGTTGTTAGTTCAACGCTACCTGGATTTACTACACCTGCTGGCAATTCGACTCTTCCATCTACATCGAATCTCTGCTCTGTTTTTACATCTGGATCGTAACTTGAATTCTCTACACCCCATGTTACGTTAGCCGGCACATCTCCAAAGTCTGTTACCAATGTTACGGTTTCAGGCAACCCAAGGGCTTCTGCCGTCTTGTCTGTTCCGTAGACTACTCCAGTTATCGCTTCTGGTGCTGTTATGCTCACTAGAGTCTTGTCCTGTTCTGAATCTGACTCTGCATTTACAGTAACACTAATGCTTGTTGTTAGTTTAACGCTACCTGGATTTACCACACCTGCTGGCAATTCGACTCTTCCATCTACATCGAATTTCTGCTCTGTTTTTACATCTGGATCGTAACTTGAATTCTCTACATCCCATGTTACGTTAGCCGGCACATCTCCAGAGTCTGTTACCAATGTTACGGTTTCAGGCAAAACAAGGGCTTCTGCCGTCTTGTCTACTCCGTTGGTTACTCCAGTAATTGGCTCTGGTGTTTTTATGCTCACAAGTGTCTTATCCTGAGGCTCTGTTTCTGAATCACTATAAATATTGATTTCTGCTGCTGTTGCCCATCCATTATATGCCTCTATTGCTTCAAGCTGAATATACTGTGCTTTGATTGGATCAAACGTCACTTGCTTCAGTCTAGTATCAAATGGCCAAGTTCCACTTGTCACTTTGGTAAAGTTAGTTCCGTCCATGCTGACATAAACGTTATACTTAGTTATAATGCCGCTTGTTCCTCCTGTGCTTCTTGGGAGATAGGAAAGTCTATTAACCTTGTAAACATCCCCCAAATTCAAAGTAATAGATTGAGGCAGAACATCAGACTTATCCCACTTGGTATGCCACATGGTTAGCGGATCTCCATCAATCGCAAAACGCGCTTCATCCTTTCCTGTCTCTTCACTTGTTGCCGTTGCTGTCATGCTGGACTGTGGGATTTTATTTACAATTACATTTATAGATGTTTGCAAGGATACATTGTTGGGATTGTCTACTACTTCAGGAAGAGTCACTGTACCAGGTACCGAGAATGTCTGTCCTTCTTTCATTGTAGGATCATAGCTTATGCTACTAATGTCCCATGTTACTTCAGCCTTCATATTATTTGTACTTGTCTCTAACTTTACAGATTCCGGCAATTGGGGAGTCAAATCTGTCTTTGAAATTCCAATTTCAAAATCAGTTAATGCTTCAGGGGTTATAATGTTTACAAGTGTGGGATTTTGCACACCACCCTGTGGCTTCAGCTCATAGGATGCATTAGCCTTCGTAGCAAACTTATAAGTATCCCCTAATATATTCGTACCCTTAACAGTCTCAATTAGATTTCCGTCCTCATAAACCTCCAATTCTTGACCTTTCCATGGATTCAGAACAGTGCAATCTTTACCTTTTTCACTGAATATATTTACATAAGTCGTTATTCCATTCTCATTCTGCTTTGCATCCACCAAGAATGCACCTTTCGCTCTCAACCGTGTAAACTCCGCTGGCTGATCTTTATGCCAGTTCGCAAATACATTTATGAAGTTTTGATTGCTCTGCTTCAGAGAATGGGTAATTGTATTATAGATCAGAGAAGCCTGAACGGATGCTCCCACTGTATGATTATTTCGTATTCCAACCCATTCACCGGCGGGGCGATCAAGAAGTCCTTTAGACAAAAAGTCAGTAATCTTGTCAATGTCATAACCAACATTAGTTGCAATCATTGTTGTGCGATCTTCTTTGTCATGGCCTTCATACCATGGTGCAATATATTTAAGATAATTCCGAGTATACTCGAGCAATTCAGAATCAGTTGCCATGCCTACTAGATCAGTAAGGTAAGTCGTATGAATGATTGGAGCGTTTCTTGGAACAGCAGGTACTCCCTCTGCTTCCGTGAATACCGTTAGCCCTCCGCCAGGTTGGCCCTCTGGAATAACATACGTTGGCAATGGCGATAAATTGTTACGAAACTCTTGCCACTTCACTCGCTTATCAGCATCTATACCTAGTTCCTTACTCGCCTTAATCGCTTTATCAAATACAAAGTAAGTACCAGCTAGATCCTGAAACGCATTCTTATGCAGAGTTCCGCTTTCAATAGTAGATCCTCCTATAACGTATTTCCCTGTTACCTCATCTACAATGGCAAAGTCTTCAAAGAACTCAGTTAAATCGACCAACTTGTCGTATAACAATTGTTCTAAATATTCATCGTCGCACGTATATTCCCAGTATTTAACCATTGGAACTAATGCCATGGCCGCATGGATTGGAGCACTATCATAAGCAGGGGCAGACGCATATCCCCATGGCGGCATAAATGTTGGGAACAAGACGCCTCTTATTCCTTCAGTAAATTTGGGATACCAATTCGAATTACCAATAACCCTATTCAATTCTTTAGGATCGGATGCCATATTCCGCCCCGTTTCCCAGTAATCATCAATTAATTTGGTATAAGATGCAATTTGATTCACCCTATTAGCTACAATGGCTGCATTTGGTGCCCGTTGAACATCTATATTCATAAAGAATCCACCGCTCCACGCTGTGTTAGTACTACCTGTCCAAGGAAATAAATTGCCACCAAATACTTCTGCAGGATTATCACTTTGAGCTTCCAAAGCTGCCCCTGTAGCATAGAGTTGACCGTAATAGATTCTCTCCATTAAAGAGGATTCATCTGCCAGCTTAATGTACGACTTTAGCCAGTATTCTTTCCACCAATCCAGATGCTTCTGCTTCACTGTATACAGCGCAGCTTCTGAATCAATGCCTAAAACATGTGCCTTAGCGTCCTCCAACGATGTCGTGGAGCTCTTACCGCCTTCTGTTGCTGCGATAACAGTTACAGTTTCGCCTGCAGCTAGTTCAAATTTTGCCATACAGGTTTTGTCATCAACCTGACTAAATACAGGATCTTTATCCATAACTTTCAATACGCTAGAAAGCTCTACAGCATAATCGAACCCTTCTTCGGTACGTAAATGCTTGGTAAAGGAGATCAGCTTGTTAACTGGATCAATTGATGTAGTATGGGAGCTTACAGTCCCAGATTTATGGGTAGGAACAACCGTACTTACACCAATTTCCATATTTTCATCTGTTGTATTGGTAATTTCAGTTACAATCAAATTTTCTGTAGCTGATAGCCAGGTGCTGGTTTCAAAGCCTTTCTCTGAAACCGCCTTAACAATTCCATCTTTCATACTTTGATCGTATCTAAATGGCTTATTACCCGTACCTTCATCCAGTCTCTCATACGTAATTTTCCCATGGGTCGTAGTAGAAAAGGCACTAAGACTATAGCTCTTTTCCCAAGAATCTGCATGCGAGATATAAATTTGTTGCTTGTTCTTATCTCCTCCCATGAAAGCATTAACGGTCCCATTTCCCATTAGAGGTCCATCAGGAGATACAGTTGTTTCATTGCTAATTGTTGGCAATTGAGTGTAAATGATAGGATACTTATCTATTATGGAACTTACTTCCGCCCACTCTGCCTCGGCTTTTGCTTGTTCATCTATCTGAGGAGCAGCATGTATATCTTTTGGAAACGCAAAGCTAGTGGCCATCAAACAAAACACAAGCAAGCTAGAAGCAGCTTTTCTAACTTTATTCATATTGTTTTCCCCCTTCGTGTTGTCATCATTCAAAGCGACTAACTGAACTAAAGGCGTGTTTCATAGATTCATAATAATGAACTGCAAATTAAAAACGTCTCCTAACTGTTTTTTAGCAATCACATATACACCACCTCCCCTCATCTCTTAAATCAGTTACCGGATCCCTTCCCTTTATTTTGGAATCGCTTTCATTTTGTTGCAAAAAAATTTATACTTCTGTTTATATTTAATTAATTCACGCTTTAAATAGTATCCGAATTGTTTATTCGCTAGAATAGAGAAAAGAAACTTACTTGGTGGACTTTTTGAACCAAAAGGCTAGAAGAAATCGTCGAGTTGTATCGGCCGATTAAGTTAGATTAGTCGTTAATAAAGGCAGATAAGGAATATTCCTTATCTGCCCTGTGCATTAGGATTACGATTTGACTTCGACTTCTACCAATTAAAACGTAACGGAATAAAATTGATCGCTTTCGGAAAACGCTTTGGCTTGCAGACATACAAGGGCGCTACGAATCCCGTCCTTTAGTGGGGCAACAGATTCGGTGGTTCTGCCCTGCATCAGGTGTACAAAATTCCGCATGAGTACAATATCACCGCCGCCATGACGCGAGCCTTTATCATCGAGACGCACAGTGATTACTTTATCACTCATGTGGTCAAATACTTTGATTTCATTGGTGGCGAAATCGAATTCCACGGTGCCCTTATAGCCATATAACCTAGCCCCTCGGCGCGCAGCCCCTTTGCGGGCAAAGAAGTTCTGCGAATACATGACGTGCATTCCGCTTTCGTATTTCACAATCATGCTGCCGGAGTCTTCGTTACCGGTATCTACCGCAAAGCTGCAATAGTCGTTACGCGGAGTGTCATTGCGCACATAAGTGATATTGTAAGTACTGTCCATACAGGTTTCCCATTTGTCACATTCGCTGCAACGAAGGCCGGCAGGCATGTCGCCTTTATAAATTTGTTTGGATTTCATGGCACAAACGTTCACGGGTTCTTCACCAAGCAGATAGTTAATGACATCGATATCATGCGTTGCCTTTTGCAGGAAAAGCCCTTTAGAAGCGGATTCATCTCGATACCAGTCGTGGAAATAAACAAATCCATAGGGAACATCGTTGAACGCCTGTACATGCTCCACCTTGCCAATCGTGCCGGCATCCAAAATACGCTTGACCTCCTGCACCAGCGGTGTGACGCGCAAGGGGAAGGAAACAACTGTGGGAGCCGTTGCGTTCGCTTCGCAGTCGGCTAACGTTCTCAGATCCTCCATCGTAGTCGCAACCGGTTTTTCTAAAAACAACGGCAGATTGCGATCCAGCACCTTTTTGGCGAAATAAGTATGCATGTTGCAGTTCGTACCTACGATCACGCCGTCCAGTTTTTCGTTGTCCAGCATTTCGTCCGCATCCGTATAAAAGGTAATGGCATCCGGATTCATCTCGCAGCTGCGCAAAAGTCCGTCGATTTTATCGATTCCCATTTGGTGCATCGATTCTTTGGAGCCGTCTTTCTTCATTAAAGCCCGCACGCGCTCATGGTCGGGATCGGCTACTGCCTTGATCTGGATTTCATAAGGTAGCGCGAACAAATCATCCATCAGCATGTCGATCCGCACGCCGTATCCAATAACACCAATATTCAACAAAAGAAGGACCTCCTGTTATTTTTTCGTTCGATTTGTACCCGCTCTATCTCTAATCGTATCGTGACTCCCTGGCACTAGGTGCCAGGGACAAATCGGATATCAATTTTATTCCACTCGTATTACTGCCACGGCAGCTTGAAGAGAAACTGAAGTTGCTCTTATCACAATATCTCCCTGTTCCTTGTTAGCCTGAACAATCGCCAAACAATGTCCGTTGAATGCTCGTCTACGATTCGCTTTATCTGGTTCGTGACTGCTTGGATCACCATTTCCAACACCGAGAATTTTGCCGGGACCCTCGATTGTAAACATAATCTCGTTATCTGCCGTAGGAACAACTTCACCTAAAGAATCCAATATGGATACTTTAATCATTGCAATATCCGTACCATTCGTTTTCACTTCGGTTTTATCCAGCTCCAAACGAATACGATCAGGAGTTCCTGTTGTAGCCACAACCTTTCTCGTGATTTCCTTTCCAGCTATTTTCCCTATCGCTATCAATTCACCGGGAGCGTAGCAGACTTTCCACTCCATTCGTGAATTTCGATCCACGCTCTTCTCACCCAGACTATGACCGTTAAGTACCAACTCTACAGTCTCGCAATTACTATACGCCCATACATCAATCTCTTCACCGATTTTGTCCTGCCAGTTCCAGTGAGGCATAATGTGTACCATCGGTTCTTCCGTCCAAGCGGCTTTATAGTAATAATACGCATCCTTAGGGAATCCGCAGTAATCCATGATCCCGAAGTGAGACCCGATGCACGGCCATTCATAAGGTGTTGGTTCTCCTCTGTAATCGAATCCAGTCCAAACGAATATGCCCGTCAAATGAGGATGATTCACCACATCCTGCCATGATTTCTCATGCGAACATGACCACTCCGGTATCTGATCTCCATAGGAAGAACAGTATCCTTTAACATCATCATTCTCATAGATTCCACGTGTCGTCGTACAGCTAGTACTCTCGCTCCCGATCATGATCCGATCTGGAAATTGTTCATGATCGATAAGATATTGATCTTCTCTTTGGCCATAGTTATATCCGGTTATATCTACAGAATTACTGTATCCTCCATCATTCCACCCGTGATTCATGCATGCAATAGTAAGGCGAGTAGGATCAATGGCACGTGTAATTCGTGACATCGTTTCAAGCATTCTCGCTCCCATAATCGTGCCTTCTAATATTTCCTCGTTCTCCATGCTCCACAAAATGATGGAAGGGTGGTTTCGATCTCGATAGAGGATCTCTTTCAGATCTGCGATCCCGTCCGGAGATATATCCAGTTTCCTGTTCTCGTCCATCACGAGCATACCCATTTTGTCGCATAGATCCAGAAGCTCAGGTGAAGGAGCGTGATGAGCGCATCTGTATGCATTACATCCCATGTCTTTGAGAAGTTTGATTTTATATTCGGTTACTTGGTCGGGCAGTGCAACACCCACGCCGGCAAAATCCTGATGGTTGCAAGTTCCTTTGATCAAATACTGTTCACCATTTAAGTAAAATCCCTTATCCGCGGTAAACTCTAGGGTTCGCACACCTAATGGCGTTCTATAAACATCCATTACATCTCGCTCGTTAACGTCATAAATTTCCGTAATCACTTCGTAAAGATAAGGCTTCTCAGGCGACCAGAGCATGGGCTCTATCAGTGTCATTACAGTTTCAACATCGGTTTGACTGTCTCCTTGAATGGTTATGTTCTCTGAGCTGGTAGCGACCACTTGACCCGTTCCGTCCTCGATTAAAGTCTTGATTATACAATTCACGACATGAGGATGTTCGTTATGTACGTTTGTTGATACGTTAACCGTGGCCTCATCTTTGCCTACTACGGGCGTGGTCACATAAGTTCCATGTCTTCCTACGTGAAGTCTGTCCGTCTTATCTAGCCATACATGGCGGTAAATCCCACATCCTTCATACCACCAGCCCTCATAATCACGAGCATCAACTTTTACGAAAATGACATTCTTCCCTTCATCGCCGTAACGCGCAATATCCGTAATGTCATAACAAAAACCTGTATACCCGCTTGGATGGGTTCCCATTAAATGCCCATTAACCCAAACGGTACAGTTTCGCATGACACCCTCAAACTCAATCGATAGTTTCTTCCCCAAATCTTCCACAGGAATCTCGAAAACTTTCTGATAACATCCAATTCCAATAGTGAGATAGCCGTGGCTCTTATGATGTTTGACTTTGCCCCCGTCATTTACGTAATTCCCTTCCACACACCAATCATGGGGAAGATTGATACTCTTCCACTCCCGATCGTTCATGACAGACGGTTCTCTTTCATCAAAATAAGCGATCTTCAGCCATTCCCCTTCGGCAATCTGCTCGCAGTCAGTTAACCCACCTGTCATCCCTCCTTTTACAGCATGCATGATAGGTAGATCGCCTAAATGGAACATCCAGTTCTGGTCAAAACTTTCCCGCATTCGTTTATTTTCCAATATCATAATACCCTCCATACATTTCCCCTCCTAATAATAAATTAGTATGTACTAGGAAACTCCGGGAATGCTATCCCACGCTGCTAGAACGCTTTAACTAACTTACAGCGCACTAACCTTTCAAAGCTCCAGCTGTCATACCTTCAATAATATATTTCTGTCCAATTAAATAAACGATCAGCACAGGGATAATGGTTAAGACAATATACGCAGATATAAGACCCCAATCTTTAGACCAAGGTGACGAGAATTCACCATATACGCCATACATGGATAGAATAGCTCCCCATTTCTTACTATCCGTTAATATATATAACTGAGTTTCGAAGCCATTCCACGCACCCAAGAAGTTCAGCATGATACCTGTAACTGTAACCGGCTTTAACAGTGGAAAAATGATTCTAAAGAATAGAGTTTCTGCCTTTGCTCCATCCATAACAGCAGCCTCATCTAATTCCCTAGGTATACCCTTAATAAATCCAGTAAATAGCAGCATTGCAAAGGATATCCCTTGCGTAGCAAGAAGCAATATCGCACCTGTTATACTATTCATTAAATGCAGCTTACTCATGATCATCGTCGTCGTTACCATATTTCCAGTTGCAACCACTCCGAAGAAGAAATAGCCATATAATACCTTATTCGTGAAATTTGTCGATCTTACTATGATAAAAGAAGCAAGAGCAGCAAAGACAACACCTATTATCGCTGATGCAGAAGACATAACCAAACTGTTATAATATCCTCTTAATACATGTCCTTTTACAAACGCATTAACATAATTATCCCACTTGATTTCTGAAGGAAACGACATGGAGAAAAAGGCAGCTTCTGCAGAAGGTTTAAGTGAATTCAATAAGATGAGAATAAAAGGCACCAATACAACGAGCGAAAAGACCCAACATACGATTTGCAATATGCTAGAAAATACTTTTTTTCTACTCATTATAGAGTCACCTCCTTTTTACTAGTAGCTCTATTAACTAACACAGATATAACAGTGGTCATAATAAGTAGAATTAAATTCATCGCATTAGATAAACCATAGTTTCCTGCAGAGTATTCTCGGTACACCATTGTAGCAATAACCTCTGTCGCGTTGCCTGGTCCTCCGTTGGTTAGAGCATATACAATATCAAAAGCTCTAAATCCATGTACGATGTTTAGAACAGTATTGATCGTAACTGCCGGCATAATAAATGGAATGGTTATCTTTACAAATAGATTCCAGCTATTCGCTCCGTCAATTCGAGCAGCCTCATAATAGCTCTGATCGATGCCTTGTAATCCTGCTAAGAAGATAACCATATTAAGTCCAAAATATCGCCAAACCTCTACGGCTATAACAGAAGGCATTGCGGTTGCTGTATTCGTCAACCATTTTTGCTGCAAGAAGTCTAGTCCGATTAAATCAAAAAAATTATTCAGAAGACCTGTTGGATGTAAGATTGTCGTAAAAATGATACCGATTACAATTGTCGATATAGCTTGTGGCATAAAGAAAATAGAACGCAGTGTATTTCGCGCAAATATTTTTCTATTAAGCATAATAGCTAATGATAAACCGATGACTGCTTCCAACACAGATGTAAAGAAAGCAAATACAACTGTATTTGTAATGGGTCTCACGTACTTAAACGACTGATCTATGAAGAGAACTTTAAAGTTATCCAGTCCATTAAAATGAATAGCATCACTATATATATTCCAATTTGTAAAGGCATAATATATTCCCATTACAGTAGGAATCATGAAGAGAATTGTATATAGGATGAATGCTGGAAACACCATTCGTCTAGGATACAAAGTCTTATGAATAAAAGTATTGGTTTTCATTCAATCCATCACCTTTTCTATGTGTATCTTATCCTATTGTCAAAATCCCTTTTGTTAAAATAAATCTAAATTTATTCGCAAAAGGGATTCTGCATAAATCAGAAACTTCTATTTCGTTGCATCAAACATTTTAGCTCTAGCAGCATCAAGGGATTGAAGCACCTGTTCTGGTTTCATCATATTAAAAAACATACTCTGTACATTTTTCCCAAGACTTCCATCTGCTCCGTTATATAAAATAGACTGGGGCAAGGTTAACAATGTTTTATCATTTACAGTTTTTAAGACATGCGTGTAATTTGCTGGAGGATTGGCTGTTGCACCTTCTAAAGTCGGTTCCAGAAGATCGGGTCTACCATCATAATATTCCTGCAAATTCTCTGGCTCTGCTAAAAACTCAAAATATTGTTTGGCGGCATCAATATTTTTACTGTCCTTGTTAATTAGATGCGTCATTCCTGTTCCGTTCATTGCTAAAGTTTTCAAATCATCTCCGTATGGGGCAGGGAAGGCTAGAAATTTGTCAGCCGATGGACCACCAGCTGCTTCAATATCATTTACATAAGTAGACCACCCTTGCCACATCGCATATTTACCACTTGCCAAACCTGCAATACCTTGATCATAAGTATCTGATAAGAAGTTTTCTCCAAAATATCCATTATCAGCGCTATCTTTTAGATTTCTCAAATACTTCAAAGCTTCTTCTGATTCTGCATATTTCATAGTGTTATTATTTAATTTCTCATAAGATCCAGTTGCCTTAGATTCAATATTTACTGCAGCATCGAATGCTTGCGCATTATACCATTCCTCTTTACCTGGGAAATAGACTGGTGTAATGCCATTCTCAAGCAATTTTTCACTAACCTGTTTAAATTCTTCATAGCTTGTAGGTTCTTTCAGATCATATTTTTCAAAAATTTCAGTGTTGTAGAGCATCGCACTAAAATCTCTTCCCCATGTAGTAAAACCTACAACTTTATTATCATAACTAGCCTGAACCTTCGCATAGTCAGGATACTTACTAACCCATGACTCATTGGACAAATCTACAGCATATTTATTTGGTTGAACTTTTAGTAAAGATAATCCTGATTCTGCCATAAATATATCGGGACCTTCTCCAGTTGCAAGTCTGGTCATTAATACATTCTCATATTGATCACCAGGATTTTCTTGAAAATCAATCTTAATACCCGTCTGTTCTTTAAATTTCTCTGCCAACTTTTTATCGACATCTCTAATCCAGCCTGCTGAAGCCATTACAGAAAGTGTAACATCAGTTTTTTTGGCATCGCTTACATTTGATGTCGAAGTTCCCGTATTTGAACTTTCACCACAGCCTGTTAATAAACTTAAACCAAGACTTGTAAGCATAACCCCTGTTAATGCTTTTGAAAAAGTTGTTCGTAGATTTTTCTTCACTTCGAAAGTCCCCCTTTTATGAATGCTTTTCATCGACTATGAGTTATAAGTCGTTACATAAACAATAAACAAATTATTTATTCTCTAGAATAGATAAAAGAAACCTACATGGTGGACTTTTAGAACTTGACACATTTATATGGCACATGCAAGAATACAGCTGTAACATGTTATAGCATATTAACTGGATCGTATATTTCAAATAAACTGATAGCGCTTACATTGTTTTACTCTCAAAACAATCGTCCTTGTCCGATGAAACTATGGAGAATATAACTTATGTCAAAACTAAACAAAATTCAATTTAAACTTTTTAAAAACTACACAACGATTATGATTGTAACCATTTCTCTTTTCATGGTCATATTTTATAAATATACATCGACTATATTAGAAGAGAGAGCCACAGAATCGCTTTCCCAGTTATCTAATACAGCTATTCAGGAATTAGATATGGTGTTAGCTGAGATGAACACTATGCAAAAAAGAGTGCTCTTTGCCGAACAAGCCAAAAGTCTTATCTTTACTGACAGTAAGCTATTTGAGACGCATGATTATAAGCTACAAAGAGAATTTAATTACCTTGCTACCTTAATTTATGAACCTCAGCACTATAAGAATTATCAAATAAATATTCTAAATCTGAATGGAAATTATGCTGGATTTGGTCATAATTACTTCGTAAAAAAAATAGATACAAGTAAATTAGATAATCAATCACTAATTGCTGACATCCTTAAGCTGGACGGTAAAAAGTTAATTACTCCTCCACATGTTACCGCTTGGGCTAGCAAAGGTACACAAGTAGTCTCTCTTTATCGCTCTTTTTCTGAGAATGTTTCTGATCCTAAACCTACTGCAATAATTGAAACTCAAGTCAACTATCAAGAAATAATTGATATTATTAATACAAACTTGAATAAATTATTATCTAAAAATACTAAACAAATCATTATCTATGATTCAAATCAGCAATTAATCTATCCTTTAAATAATGCTGAGTTGTCTTTAGATCATTACTTTGCTTCAATTACTCCATCAACTAATTCCTCATTTATTCTAAAAAATGAAAATACGATCGATAATGAAAAACTAATTATTGCTGGAACTCAGTCAGATTTTTCGGGTTGGACGGTACTCGCAACAGAACCTGAAGATGAGCTTCTAGCTCCAATTAATGCATTACGTAACACTTTATCTTTGATTGGTCTTATTGCTGTATGTCTTACAATGGTAATAAATTATTTGTTATCTCGAAAACTGTCAAATCCAATCAGACAAATACATACCAATATGAAGAAACTAAAATTAGATGAGTTACCCATCCATCTTCCTCAGAATATGAATAGCGGTATTGTTGAAATTGAAGGTTTACACCATGTATTTGTTAAAATGTGCGACCAATTGCAAGATTCGTTAGATGCTGTTGTTGCCGCAAGATCACTTGAAATACAATCTCGTCTTACTGCCATGCAATCACAGATGAATCCTCATTTTATATATAATACGTTAGCTATCATCAAAATTATGGGAAAAGAATCTGCCAATAAAGGGATCGTAGACATATGCACCAATCTTTCAACTATGCTACGCTATGTTTCGAGTTCTAGTAGTAGCCCTGTACTTATCAAAGATGAGCTCGATTACACTTACAACTATTTAAACCTTATGAAGATCAGGTTTCAGGATAATTTAATCTACCATTTAAATATTCCTGAAGAATTATATAACATTGAAATTCCAAGATTAATTATTCAACCACTAGTAGAAAATAGTATAAAATTCGCTACCGAAATTTCTCCTCCATGGATAATAGATATACAAGGCACAATTGATCATAATAACTGGTTTATTACAGTTTCCGATAATGGCATTGGCATTACAAAGCAAAAATTAGTAGAGCTTCAAAAGAAGTTTTCGGAATTCAATATTTACCGAGATATTTCAAATAGTCAGATTAACGGTATGGGGTTAATTAACATATTTGCAAGGTTGAAAATATTATATGGGGATGAAGTCATTTTTAAAATTGAACCATTACCTGATCGAGGAGTTTCTATTACAATAGGAGGTAAACTATGACAAACACAAGAAATTACACTGTATTGGTCGTAGAAGATGAACCAATTATTCTACAAGATACTATAAATGAAATAACAAATTCAGAAATGAACTTTCAAGTTATAGGAACTGCCTCGAATGGTTTAGAAGCACTTCATATGTATAAAGAATTAAAACCAGATGTTGTATTTACGGATATACAGATGCCTGTTATGAATGGATTGCAATTAACTAAGGAATTAAAAGAATTAGATCCAGATTTATACATTGTTATATTAAGTGGCTATAGTGATTTTGAATATGCGCAACAAGCGATTAAATTAGGTGTAAAAGAATATCTTCTAAAGCCTCTCGATGCAGAGGAACTTACCGTTTTACTTAAAAAATTTCATTCATCTCTTAACCAAAAATATAAATCTAACGAATCTACTATGTTGTTATCCACATTGAATGGAATGGAAGATATTCATTCATTGCCTTTTTGTTATAAGCAAAATTATTTTGTCTTATTTCTTGTAGGTTTAGGTAATTTATTTCATAATTCTCTATCTAGTAGTATGGTTTCTAGCATTTCTTCTTTATGGGAAAAAATAAACTGGGATCAATTATTTGTTCATGTTTTTGGAAGTGATCAACAAGTTTGGCTTATCAATGAACTATGTCCTAATCAAAAGTATATTGTTTTCACTATAGACAAGAATAGTTCAAACGAAGAAATACATCATCTAGCGAATAAATTTCTACACAAGTTGCAGTCCTGTATCGACATCACAGCCATTAGCATATGCCATAATAATCAACCTATTTCCTATGATAAAATTCCCGATACTTCTCAAAAAATACGTTGGAAATTAGAAAATAACTTTGTTATAGGAAAAAAGGTCGTATATTCGTGTGGAAATATACAAGATAAACCAATATCACCCTATTTAGAACCAAACATCCAAAATAAACTTAAAATAAGTATGTATTCCAATAACTTAAATATCTTAAAAAAAGACCTCTTTTCAGTACTAGAGGAATATGACAATAGAATGTTGCCCCAAAAAACAGTCGAACAAAATTTGATGCAAATCATAAATCTCCTAACTCATCACTATCAACTTGACGCTATTGTCAATTCTGTTCATGTTGAGTATGTTTTGCATACTTTGTTATTTACTGCAAACAGTTTAAACTCAATAAAAGAGGAAATATGGAATATTATTCATGACTTAATACAATCTCGATCTTTAGAATATTTCAGTAATGAGGAATTAGCTAATCAATTGATCGAATATCTTAAGGTACATTTCTCAGAGGATATTAAAGTTGAAGATTTGTCAAAGCACTTTAATTTTAATGGCACCTATCTTGCTAGAGTATTCAAAAAATATACGGGTGACTCGCCGATGAAATACCTTATAGATTTAAGAATCAATGACGCCATTCGATTAATTCGAGAAAGGGAAGATTTAGATATCAAGCTAATTTCTGAAATGGTTGGCTATACAGATCCTCGCTATTTTAGTCGTATTTTTAAAGCACGGATCGGTACCTCCCCTTCTGAATATAGGAATACTGTTTATAATTTTTCAGAGAGCAAATAATAAATTTACGTTCTGAGGAAGTGTTAATTACTGTCCTAGCACTATATTTAGTGACTAGGGCAGTTTTTATTCTGTGCTTTTCTAGTAAACCTAACTTATATTTTTCATACTTGACTCAGCCAAATTAATGGCTGTCATAATCACCCGTTAATCGAAGCAGAATGCCTCGCGACATCCAACCTTAACCGCTGCGTACTTCTTCTGTTTCCACGTTTCGATATATAACTGTCGATTTCGATCCACGCAGCAACACTGGAAAAGCTGGAGCAGCAAAATACTGTGCAGGCCTGAATACGAAAACAACAGATTCACTGCCATCTTGACTAATGTATTGCAGAGAAGTAAAGTTCCGCCCGCGCTTGCCCAAGTCTACGGCTGCAGCCCTTGGCAGCTTTGTCCGTACCAATCGGATCGTGCAGAGATACATCTTTACGAGTCTTCTTCAAAGATCTAAGGTGCAATAAGATTTCGTTTTCAATACAACGGACAGCAAAAGTGGCCAGTTTTGTCCTTTGTTCGGACGGTAGCTCTCAAGGCTTTGATCAAGCCGATGGTTCCGATGGAGATTACCCCACCTAGGGCAGAAATGCTCACCCGACTGCAGTACCGATACCGCCGAATGAGCTCGAAATTGATTTAATTTCATGTCTTATTTAAAATGATAGAAAATATTCCTGTTTTCACCTTAAGTTATTTTCACAATAGGAGGAAAAATGAATACTAAAAAAATAAATATCTTAATAGGATTTTCTGAATATGTTTTTTTATTTTCATTTTATTAGCGCCACCTACTCTGACTGAACAAAAAAGCAACTCCCCTATTGGCAAGTCGCTTCTAACACTCTATTGTGAATCTCTATATATTATCTAAATTATCCTACCGCTTCGCCTTATAAAACTCATGATACAACTTCATGAGCGCCCTTTTCTCTATCCGCGAAACATAACTCCGCTACACGCCAAGCTCCTTGGCAATCTCCCGCTGCGTTCTTTCTTCTCCACCTGTATCAAGTCCGAATCTGCCAACTACACTTCCTTTTCCCGGTCATCCAGAATATCAAGGTTACGATAAATCTTACTTTTCTCAATCTTCAAATCAACTTCTTTAATAACATCATCGGCCTCTGAGCCAAGGATATCGATCAAAGTATTCTCGTTGCCTTCCTTGTCTGTCCCAATCGGATCGTGCAAAGATACATCTTTACGAGTTTTCTTGAGCGATCTTAGGTGCATCAGGATTTCGTTTTCAATACAACGGGCAGCAAAAGTGGCCAGCTTTGTACCTTTGTTCGGGCGATAGCTTTCGATAGCTTTAATCAGGCCGATGGTGCCGATGGAGATTAAGTCCTCCATGTCTTCCCCAGTGTTATCGAATTTCTTGAGGTTATAGACACGATGTGATGTCATTTCTGCCGGCTAAGGTGTCTACCGTTTCCCGTCAGTTCGAATCTGTTGTGTGCTACAACCTCCAGGATAGAGAATCACTTCTCTTGAGGTACAAATCCAAGCTTTTAACTTAACCGTCTTACTGGTTGTCCATCTGGGATAAATCATCACCAGATGTAATAACTGATATTTCTACTAGTATGAAACCCACTCAAAACGAAGGGGGCGAAAGAATGCTGTTTAATTTTCTGTCAGCTTCATTCACCAAATCAAACCAGCTTAGGTTCCAACCGCCTTTAGTAACAGCCAGCCTCAAGGTCTGTGTACCCGCTTCCAATGATACCGTATCAGAGATAATTTTCCAGTTCTGGAAACCCCCGGTTGCCGGGAATGAAGTGGTTTTCTTATTAACTCCGTCTATCGTAAATTGAACCTCGCCGGTATCTTTACTTACAGCTACTCTATAATTTACTTTATAGATTCCACTGGTGGTTACGTTTATTTTATAATCCATCCAATCGCCTGGGTCGATATACGATACGTTTTCGGTACCTTCATAGCTTGGTTCTGTCCGTATTCCCGACATGGCATCGTAATCTTCCGCTTAGAATTTTCCAGAAACTTTCGGTATCAGCTTTAACTGGAACCAATTCAGCTTCCACCCGTTTTGGGACGGATAGAGCCGTATCTTTTGCTCCCCTTCTTCCAATGTAACACTATCACTTACTATCATCCATTTTTTTAAGCCGCCTGTAGTCGGAAATGAAGGCATCTTCAGATTGACTCCGTTCACCTGCAACTGAACTTTGCCGGTATACCCCGAGTCAACAGCAACACGATATTTCACCTTGTAGGTTCCGGCGGTTGCAACATTGACTATGTAGTCCATCCAAACGCCAGCATCAATAGAACCTACATCCTATGTGCCTTCGAAAAGAATAGGAGGATGCCCCTTCCCCGATTCACATTCCGTGAATTGAGCATATAGCATCCCTTCCTACTTATCCAATCATTGTATAGTCTTGCTATAGTTGAGGTGTTGACTCAAAACGAAACGTCTTTCCTGCACCATGCAGCTCAAACACGACGATGCGATTGCTTCCTTGCTTTAGAATTGGAGCTGGAACATAGAGCGAGCGCTGCGGTCCGACTTCCCAGTATCGACCCAGATTAAAGCCATTAACGAATGCGACTCCCTTCTTCCATCCGTCCAGATACAGGAAGGTGTCGGCAGGTTCTCCTTCAATGACAAGCTCTGCTTCATAAAATGAAGGCTCTGTTCCCTCTTCACCCAACATCAGTTCGTCTTCAAATAGCGATTCAAAATCGGGGGCGCCTTGAAGCGGCAGTGTCCGTACCTCCCAATGTGAATGGAATTGGTAATCAAGCCTTACGCCATTCACAATCCCCTTGCGATCTGATGCCAGCAACGGTCCATAATTAACGCGTCCCATGTTCTCGACTAGCAGATCAAGCTTGGCTCCCCCTTCTGGTACATGAATCGTGAACGGCTCTTTACTCGTATCCCAGCGCTCAATTACACCTACAGGCTTGTTATCGATCAATACCAATGCCCGATCGCGAACATCATCGACATTTAATGTATATGTTTGCTGCGCATCGCTAATTTGTGTGGTATAGAGGATGAAGCCGTATGCTTGTCCATAGCATTCCATTGGCTCTGGCACTATGCTGATCTGCGGTATAGACAGCGTGTCAAGAGCATGGTACAAGCTTACTCTTCGCTTCACGTCTACAGTTCCGTAACCTACCTTAACTGTATTCGCTGGGAGCGGTTCTTCAGGAACTGGAGCATACTTGCCGATCACTTCTCGAAAAAAATGATATTTCGATGTGAGATCACCCGCTTCACTAATCGGCGAGTCATAATCATAGCTCGTGATGGTCGGATCGTACTTCTCAGAGTAATTCGCGCCGTTCATAAATCCGAAGTTCGTACCGCCATGTGCCATATAAAAATTAACGGAAGCTCCTCGAGCCAGTATTTCATCAAGGGAATTGGCTGCATCTTTGCCATCACGCGTATGATGTTCTTTGCCCCATTGGTCAAACCATCCATTCCAGAATTCCATGCACATTAACGGTGCATCTGGCTGATGCTTTAATAGCGTGTCAAAGCCTTCATTCGCACGAGATCCGAAGTTGGCGGTAGCCCATATCCCGCTAGTTATTCCTCCACTTAGCATTAGATCATTCGGACCATCTGAGGTAAAAAGCAGCTCCTCAATGCCACGCTCAACTAGCATTTGTCGCAGTGCTTGCAAATAAGCCTGATCATTACCATAGCTACCGTATTCATTTTCAATCTGGAAGGCGAGAATTGGTCCACCTTTACTCTTCTGCAACGGAGCCAGCAGCGGAATGAGTTGATCATAATAGGCAGCGACCTTCTGTAAATAGCTTGGATCGCTTGTACGCAACCGAAGCTCGCGGTTTAACAGCCATGCTGGAAATCCGCCAAATTCCCACTCGGCGCATATATAAGGTGCTGGTCGAACGATCAGGTATAAGCCGACCTGCTCTGCGATTCGTATAAACTTAACGATGTCAGCCATCCCTTCAAAGTGAAACTCACCTTCATGTGGTTCGTGAACGTTCCAAGGCACATAGGTCTCAACCGTATTACAACCCATCGCTTTAATCTTCCGTAACCGATCTTCCCAATACTCAGGCACACAGCGAAAATAATGCATCGCTCCTGAGATGATGCGAAATGGCTCTCCCTCTAGCAATAGTTTCTGTTGAGGCCAAGATAAGCTTATCATAATACTTCCCCTCTCTAGATACATAAACCATGTTCTAATTCGATCTTTAGCACGGCTTGAAATCTTGTATACCCACGTCCAACTTCAACTGATTCAACTTCAGAATTTATATCAGATGATAATCCTTTCCGTATAATATCAGCTCCGACATACCTATTCTGAACCCACCGCCAGCAGTGATGTCCTTAATCGTTATGCGAACATAATGGATGTTGTCATACGGCTTGGCAAATTTTTCGGGTGTAAAATGCTGTCCGCCGACATAGCGATCGAGGGCCTTTAGCCATGCTTGACCATCGCTTGATACTTCTAACTCATACGTGTACCAGTTACTGTCCTTCTCCCAGAAAATACGGCTTCCAACAACCGATTGAGGTTTGTTGAATTTTACGATAATGGATTGAGGAAAAGTTAGTTCCTTTGACAACCAACCTGTTCCTATCGTCGTTATACCATCTCTAAGCTTATCCGTTCCTCTGTCAGCTTCACTTACTGAAGACGACGTAATGGATTCAATTTTCGCATCTGTTATAATGTCACCTGGTTCAGAAGAACTTGTAACAAGTTTGCCCACTGCAATATTTTTATAGATTTGTTCAATGGTTTCTAGTTTGTCAACGCCACCAACCCATGGTCGATGCTGTCCATCAGGGACAAACTGACCTTTGTAGGGTACTGTACATACAGTCTTGGTTCCCGCATTCAATCCTTCTGCCACAGCATGAATGTTGATGTTTCCACTGATGTCTGCAGTTCTTACAAATGCAAAACCCATACCACCCTCAACACTCTGTTCTTCAACACCTATTCTCTCAATATTTTTCCCGACGAGTTCCCCTTTTCCTGTTACAGAAATTTTCATCTTACCCTCGTAGTTCGGTACGACAGTTCCATTCTTATCAACGACTTTGAAGTATATAGGTATTAAATCCGAACCATCTGCTACGGGCATGATTCCTCTTTCACGCACTTCAATTTCTATTCCCGCAGCCTGAACTGGCGTTTTAACTGTGTACATTTTCACGACATTCCCATCTAAAATTGCATCCGCTCTAAGCTCTCCAGCTGCAAATTGATCTAAAGTAAATGTAAATATGGGGCTACCGCCTTTTTTAGCGATGTTCGGAACAGATTTCAGGGCCTCTTCTCTTGTAATCTCTTTAACCAATTCATGATTCTGATAGAGCTTCACGCTATCGCAGTTACTGAATACGTTAATATTTAGGCTTGATGTTCGAGAATATGTGCTTGCAATAAACACCATTGGTCCATGAACAGAATCTCTAGCCGATTGCATGGACTGGAACCAGTAATAATCATATTTTTCGTATCTGTCGATATCTACTGTTCCACTTCCCAATGTCTCAGTTGTTGATCCACGTGCGTAGTCATTCCAGCTCCATAAGAAATATCCACCTATTCTGTCACATGCATCAAGGCCACCCCAGTCAGAATAACCATCTCCATTTAAATATCTCTGACGAGTCAAAATCTGAGTCATCATAGCGTCTTCGCCTTCTTTTCTCAGCGCTTTGCTAGATTCTTCAAAATCACCCCATTCACGAGTAAAAAATGGCTTATTGGGATCAAAATCAGTCCATTTTCTTTGGTCAGACTCCCAATTCGTATCAACAACTTTGTAATTAACATCATAGAAAGATCCCTGAAGTCCGTAGTCTGCTGCTGTATACATCTGATTGCCAAGATATTCTGCATGAGCAATACCAGTAACCTCTTTTGCCCATTCTTCTGAATAGCCAGTCTCATTAAGAGATGTTTCCCATAGAATGATTGATGGTCTATTTCTGTCGCGTCTGATCATTTCACGTGTATCTCTTAATGTTAGATCATAGAACTTTTCACTGTTTGTGAAATTCTGCCACCCGGGCTGGCATTCAATAACTAATAAGCCTAATTCATCACATGCATCTAAAAAGGCTAGATCATTGGGATAATGAGTAGCACGAACAGCATTAAATCCATTTTCCTTGATTTGCATTGCATCACGATATTGCATTGAGTTAGAGGCTGCATCTCCAATATTCTGATATGCCTGATGGCGGTTTGCTCCGCGTAAAAATAATCTTTCCCCATTGATATAGAATCCATCTGCCTTGTACTCTATAGTTCTGATCCCTATCTTTGTTGTAACAGAATCAACTAAAGTTGACCCATTGAAAACTTCACTTACTAAAGAATAAAGATACGGTGTATCTGGATGCCACAAATTTGGATTTGCTACTGTCAGATCCTGATTAAACTTCTTATCTCCACCTACTGCTATACTTGCTGCATCAGCTTCACCCTGTGCAATTGTATTTCCTTCCTTGTCCACAAGCTTAAATACAACCTTCGTATCTGCCAATGTATTATTCTTGTTTACGACATGCGTTTTTACATTCACCTTTGCAAAAGTTTGGCTTACTTCTGGATAAGTTACAAAAACTCCACCACTAGCTGTTTTGTCAGCCTGTAATGCATCTGAAATATGTAAATTATTCGTAATTCTCATCGTCACATCTCGGTAAACACCACCGTAGTAATGGAAATCCAGATTTGCTACTGGCTTTCCTGGCGGACTATCTGGACTATCATTGCTAGATACCTTTACGGCTAAAACATTGGTCTCATCAAACTTCACTTTATTTGTAATATCTACAGAAAATCCGACATAACCGCCATTACGCGTATAAACTTTTTCCCCATTCAAATAGATTTCACTGTCAATCATTACACCTTCAAAGTCAATATTGATTGTATTTCCTCTGTACATCTCGTCAACCTTAAAATATCGTCTGTACCAACCTATTCCTTGATATACTACTAGTCCACCATTAGAATGTTTCTTCTCCAGTCTCATGGTGTGTGGAATCGTTATATTGGCGAATGCCTGATCATCATATTCAATTGTTTCTGCACCTACTAGGTCACCTCTGTAGAATCCCCAGTCGTTATTAAAATTCAAAACTGTTCTACCATTTGTATTCACAGTTGTCTGAGCTAGTCGCATCATTAACACCTCAAAAAAATTTAATATTAGCTTCTTGAAATTAAGATAAAATTAAAGGTAGTGCATCGCAAAGATTATCATATTCTTTTAAGCACAAGGACTGCACTCCGCTCTTACTGATATTTCCTCCATTGATTCCAATAGCTGAGAAACCAGCCAGCCTGATCGATACAACCCCAGCTGATGAATCTTCAAATCCCAATACATGTCCCTTGTCTTCTTCCGTTAGCCCAAGTCCAACTCTTGCCGTCTCAGAATATAGCCATGGATGCGGCTTCGGTGCTAACTCCCCCATGGTTCCAACCTGTCCCTTCACCAAGGCTTGCCCTGCCGTAATGATCGCATCATAAAAATCTAACGGATCTCCCATCCCCAACGTTTTGAAGGCGGATATGATCTCAGGCATTGCTTTATTATATAAACCTGAGGTTACTAGACCTATTTTTATATTTTTGGACTTCAACTCGTATAAGAAATCTTTAAGTCCTGGAGCAGGTGTAAATGCACCTGTCTTTCCCCTACCATGCAATATCTCATTCATTTCATATTCTGTTATTGAAAAGTAATGTTTTCTTGCCTCTTCTACTGTCTGATTAGGACAATATTTATCAATGCAGTATTGCAAATGCTCGGATACAGAATGCCCCGAAACTTGCGGTTCATCACTAACATCTAATGTAAATTTAGTATTTTTGGTAAGTTTCGATACAGTCTGTTCGATAATCCACATCCAAAAGCTTTCACTATGCACGCTTGTACCGTCTAAGTCCATCAGTATTGCCTTTGCTTTTCCTTCATACTTTGGATTGCTTACAGGATATATAGCTGGGTAACCCATTGCAGATTTCACATAACATAAAGTTTTATTATCAAACAAAATAAATTCTACTTTCTTATCAATAGGAGTTAATATTTCTTGAACTCCGTCTTTTCCAAGTTGAAATAATCCATCTCCGCCTGTTTCCAGAGTGGTATACCCCAACAATTCATCTTTCAGATTATATGTTTGCCGCATTTTAATTTCCTTTCTATTGATCAGTTTTTAGATCTAACTTCAGAGTTACGATCTTATTAGGCTTGATCTTAAGTTCGACAGTGTTATCGATCATCATTAAGTTTGAAGCAGCTTCTTCTTCCTCATTCAGATTCATCATGCACACGTTCTGTACAGCACATCCAAAAATAATACTTCCACTTTGCTCAGTAGGATATGGGTTAAATAAACGTACAATAATGCTGTTGCTATCCTCAGCCTTTTTGATACAGGATACACTTAACTTACCTGTTACTTGATAGAAGCTATGTTTAGGCGGCAGTGTTCCTTCTGATTTCTCAACTATCATCGCTGGAACACATGTCTGTACAGGCTTTAATGGAATATTGAAGCAATCCGCAATTTCACTTAGATCACTATTTTCCCAACTTGAATTCATTGGGCAGATCGCATAGCTGTAAACCAGCTTTTGCTGCAATTGTCCACCCTCTTGATTCGGGAATACCCCTGCACTTCTCCATTCCGTACAAATAATATTTTTCACAGCTCTAAACAGAGTCATGGACAGCGTTCCATCTCCACCATCTTTATGTTCACAATCCGGCGATACACTGTATTCTCCTAAGCAATCAGTAACAATTCCAAAGCCCTTATGATCATCTGCTATGCTCACAAAGTTCTGCAACGGTTGAGTTAGTAATTCATTATAATAGTGACCTCTGTCATCCTTAAGCGGTGTAGCATCTCTGTTGTCTACTGTAAAATGCCCTTGCGCATCAACAGATCTCGCTCGGATTCCTGTATCAAACAGAACACTCATACGATGGTCTTTACAGTTATTATCGATCTCAACCTTAACTTCTACATTTTTAGCATCTTTCTTTAATGTATAATAAGTCGTTATGGACAAATGCTCTGTTAGTTCAGAACGCTCACTCTTGCCTCTTACATAGTTGTCCGGACGATAGGCATATTTAGGTAATTCCATGGTAAGCTTAACCCCAATAGTAGCTGCAAGATTGCCGTTCTCCATTAAGAAAATGCTAGCATTACAGCCTTTGCTGTTATATGTCTTATTATGATATGGAGGATAGTACATCCAATAATCTCCTACATCTCCCGTACTTTCAAAGTAGTTGAGATTATCGAAGCAGTTTCCATTTTCTTTATCCAGAATGGATATGGTTCCGTTCGAATTCACTTCAACCTTGATAAATTCATTTTGCATACATGTAGATGATGTAGCTATTTCTTTCCCATCCGTTGTTCTGGTCTTCGCCCAAAATTCTGATTTTCGGTTAAATTCTACTTTATTGCACAATTTATAAACCTTATAGCCGCCGGCTGGTATTTCTCCAGTCCCAAATACTACACAATGACGGTCAGAGTAATAAGGAAACGGTCTCTCCTGAAGATGGACAACTGGCGATGTTACCTCTGTTCTCGATATATGCTGTATTTCACATACATTTCCATCACTATCAACAAGATCAAACTCCCATATATTTTGAGCTTGTGGGGTATCAATATAGGCCTTTACCATTTCATTTCTTGGCTTTGCATATGAATTGAACACCACGAGTACAATATCTTTGCTGTTATATTGTGACAGATCGATATGTCTGATCAGATCCTGACAGTTTTTATTGGATATCGCATTCGATATTTCCAAAGCTTGATTTAATCGATAGAGTACATCATTGACCGTTTTATCCTGGGTTACTCCATTGATGGAGTCATGCGCATGGGATAATAACATGTAATCTAATGCTAATTGCAAGAATGTCTCATCATACTTGCCGCCTACCATCATATTGGCTACGGATAAAGGCTCCGCTTGATTAAACAAGGTGTTTTGAACCTTTTTATTCAGTGTTTTGATATGTGGTCTTGTCATTAGAGCATTTCCAGACAACGAGGTTGTTGGACCATCTCTCATTTCACCATGAATCTCAATCAACTCATCCAAGTTGAGCTTTTCCTTGAGAATTTCCACATATTCTCCTAATGAGGAGCTCTTAAACTCGATATCATCAAATTGTTCATTGATTGCCTGTATCAGATTCATTAATTGAGGCTGACCAGTCGTTGAATCCGTACCATCCATCATGGCTCTGTCATCCGGCATCCGTGTGTCTTCCATACCATTCCATGCTCTGGTAACGGCTTCTTTAATAACTTCTGGGTGTATTTTTTCTGTATCCTCAATCTTGAAATAGTCTTGTATATAGTTCTCGCTATCCGCCTGATGATAGACTTGACCATAATTGCCCATGTCAAAATTGTAGTTATCCGACTTGTAAGCTACACCATTCATAATATGGATATAGGCATTCATAAAAAAGTTGGCTCTTGCATCTTCTCCTAATCTTGTAGCATAGACACTTGTACCATCCTTACCTGTCCACTTGAACTCACAGTGTGGAGCTCGTTTCTTGTCTACATTTTTGGATACGATAACTGTATCTATTCCAAAGCCCTTATAGATCTGTGGAAGCTGTGATGGCTGTCCCCATCCGAAGGACTCATAGCCGATATCCAAACAATTTCCGAGTTTGTTGGCCTCTCTTCTTCCTTTCAAGAGATTACGTACGATAGACTCACCGCTAATCGGATAGAGGTCCGGCAAGGTATACCATGGACCAACATCGATTCTTCCATCCTTGATAAATTGAACAAGCTTATCTCTGGTGTCTGGCCTTACCTGTAAGTAGTCCAAAATCGGAATAACTTGTCCGTCCAGAAGAAAGTTTTTGTAATCCGGGTTATTCTCTAAGGTCTCAATTAATTCGTCCATTAGCTTTACAAGGTATAATCTATTTTCCCATATAGGGTAACGCCATTCTCTATCCCAGTGTGTATGGGGGATGATATATCCTGTCTTTGTTTTGTTCATGGTTTCTATCCCTTCCTTTGTGAACTTTATCCTAAGTTACGTGCATTGTAGCCTTGCTGATCGCAAATCAGCAATCTCAAAAACTAAACTATTTGATGTTTTTTGCCTTTTGTACAACTTTAATTTTTGTGCTGTAACTCATATTTTTAATAATTTCTCTAAAAATACTCTCTCTTTTGTAGAAATCTCCACAGGTTAAAATGTAAACAGCCCCGTTTCCATTAGGAAAAAGGGCTGTACTTACAATTATGTGATATGAATTAATAAATCTGATTCTTCATTCGCACCGTTTATTTAGTCATTGATCATAGACCAAACCATTCTCTCTATCTATGTTATACAGGAAAAACCCTGCCCAAATTAACAATCTAACCTGTGAATCATGACCTAAATATGCCACGTCCCACAGGTTAGATTAATGAATCTTATTTTCACTCTAAATCATAGCTTATTTCATATTGCTCAGCATAGCTAATATCAAAGTAACTGCTTCTGCTCTGGTTGAAGAAGCATTAGGATTAAATTTTCCATCTCCATTCCCTTTAATTAAGCCTGCTTCTGCAGCTGTTGCCACATATGGTTTTGCCCATACTGGAGCTTGATCTGCATCATCAAACGCTAGTGTTGCATTTGGATTTACTTCAAGACCCAGAGCACGAATAACAATAACGACTAATTCGCTTCTAGTTATTTCTTTATTTGCACGGAATGTACCATCTTCGTATCCAGAAATGAAACCAACTTTTACAAGTGCTTGTATGAAAGGCTGAGCCCATACTGGTGTGTTACTTTGATCAGTAAAACTAAACTCAGAATCAACAGAATCCAATTTCAGTGCTCTAGCTAACATGGTTGCAAATTCACCACGTGTTATAGTACCATTCGGTCTGAAAGTTCCATCTTCGTAACCTCTTACAAAACCAAGTTTAACTGATTTTTCAATAGAAACCTTAGCCCAGTGTTCCGCAATATCAGACAGATCTACTTTAGGAGTTTCTGGCTCCGTTGGTTTTACTGGTTCTGTTGGTTCAATTGGCTTAGGCGTTGGCGTTGGTGTTGGATTTGGTGTTGGATTTGGTGTTGGATTTGGTGTTGGATCTGGTCTTGATGCTGATGCCTTCACCGATATACTAATCTGAGTCGTCAATGGTAAACCATTCGGATTCGCTAAACCCTCTGGTAAGGTAACAGTTCCATCTACTGTGAAGGTTTGCGCATTAATGCTAGATGGATTATAACTTGAAGCATCTACATTCCATGCTACATTCGCATTTACATTTTCTTCATAAGTAACTAATTCTACTGTTGAAGGCAATCCAAGAGCTGCTGCTGTCTTCGCTGTTCCGTTAGCTACACCTGTAATTGCTGCGGGTGGTGTAATGCTTTGAAGCGTCTTATCCTGAACCGCTACAGCATCTACAGTAACACTAATGCTTGTCTTCAGGTCTACGTTATTGGGATTTCCCACACCTTCAGGCAGTGTTACATTTCCATCTACTGTGAAGGTCTGGGCTGTCTTGAACGACGGATCATAGCTTGATGCATCTACTTCCCATGTCACACTTCCATTCACTATGCCCCCATAAGTAGCCAGTGTTACGGTAACTGGCAATCCAAGCGCTTCTGCTGTCTTGGCTGCTCCGTTAGCTAGTCCTGTGATTGGTGTTGGTGTTGTTATGCTCACAAGCGTTTTGCCCTGATCTGTCTCAGCATTTACTGTAACACTGATTTTTGTCGTCAAGGCTATGTTGTTCGGATTGTTCACCCCTTCCGGCAAGGTTACGGTTCCATCAACAGTGAAAGTCTGTTCTGCCTTAACAACTGCATCATAGCTTGAAGCCTCGACATTCCATGTCACATTGGCATTCATGCTTTCTGCATCCGTTACTAGTTCTACTGTTGAAGGTAATCCGAGGGCAGCTGACGTCTTCGCTGTTCCGTTGGCCAACCCCGTGATTGCTGCGGGTGGTGTGATGCTCATAAGCGTCGTCTGACTGTGGACTTTGTAGGTTGCTTTTGCCATAACTGGGGTTCCTCCTACAGATCCCTTTACGGTAAACACACCCTCTTTAGCTACCATGTCTGGGGTAATATCATCCCAATCAACGTCCACCAGCCCTGTCGTTCCGTCGTTATATACGGCCTCAACCTTCTCTGGAAGTGTCGGGATTTGACCCAGCTCAGTATCGATTACAGGAACGGTTTTGTAATCCATGATTTCCTTTACAAATTCTTTCACGTCGAAGACATTAATCTCTGCAGCCGATGCAAACCCACTGTTGCCTGCCGTTGCTTCGAGCTTGACATACGATGCTTCTGTCGGATTAAAAGTTGCGACTTTCTCTTTACTGTCGTTTGCCCAACTTCCGCTTGCAACCTTGGCAAACTCCACTCCATCCGTACTTACATATACGTTATAGCTTGTAATAATTCCATTGGTGCCGCCTGATTGCCTTGGCAAATAGGCGATTGAATCAATATTGTAGGTTCCTCCAAGGTTTAAAGTAATCGATTGGGGGAGTTCGTCGGATCCATTCCACTTTGTATGCCAGATCGTATCTGGGTTTCCGTCAATCGTCATGGCAGCAGAGTTGTTTGTGCCAGGATTCATTTCCTGGCTCGTCGCCGTTGCCGTCATTTGTGACTGAGGGATAATATTCCTAACTGCAGCAATTGTCATAGGACGACTTTCAACGGTTACCCCGTCTAAAGTAACCTTTACAGCAACAGTCGCATTAAATCCACGACCAATATCGCCTTTCACTATGATCGTATTGCTGCCCTCAACAACCGACAGCCTTTGATCACTAAATTGATATTCTACAGTAGCCCTTGATAAATCGGCTGTTTCACCTGTACTTAACAAGCCTTCAATTGCAGCAACGATAGGTTGGTTTGGTTTAATCTCCGTTTTATTAAGAGTAACGTTAATTTTATTTAAATAAGAGCCCATATAGATTTTCCCTGACTCATCAACAAATAGATAAGTAACTTCTTCAATAGAACGTCCGCCTATTGTTGCTCTTATGCGAATCTTTGCCATACCTTTTGAAACAGCGGTCAGCAGGTTTGAATCGCCTACCGTAATCACACCCTGGTTTTCACTTGTTACCGTGATCACCGCATCTTTCATATCAATCGGTGCACCCGCACCCGTAAAAGCCTTAATGTCATATTTGCCTGTAGTCGCATCAATCGGCTTATACTCGTATTCGAAGCGATCAAATAAATCCGACTTATCTATCCCGTTAATGGCTACTTCAAGCAAATCAATCGTTGACCCGTTCGAACCGCCATCAAATAGTAATTTAACGTATTGTGCTTCCGCGTTTACTGCGTATTGGTCATAGAATCCAAAATTAGCAGTACCAGTCGGACCGTTAACGGTTTTGACATCAATCCATTCCACGCCATCAGCGCTAGTTTGAATTTTGATTGTTTTAGGCGTATTGATATATCTTTGGTCCAAAGAATTGAAGTTAAGATTGATATTGGCAATCTGAGACTTTGTCGGCAGCTTAAATTGAATCCATGCCTTTTCATTTGCAGGTACCGACCATTTGGATTGATCAAAAGCATTGCCTTCAATTGTTTTTCCATCAACTAATTGACTTACAGCACCTTGATTATGACTAGCAGTGATTTCAGTGGTTCCTGTAATATTTTGGTATGGCAACAGGTCCATAAATACTCTATTTGTTGTAAATGTTTTGCCGTCTAGCGTTACATCTGCCCAAACGACCCCCCGTGTAGGTTGTTCGATGAACGGCGCAATAATTTCATTTTTATTGAAAGTATATCCATTTGTTTCTTTGATCGATACAGGCTTAAGTTTGTCACCCGCTTGCAAATCAACGACACCGCCGTGCCATTGAATTTGTGCCGCATCAAGCCCTATTGCTCCGCCTTTTGATGATCTGCCTTCGATTTGATAGCTGAGTTTTTCTAGTGTATCAACCTCGCCGTAAGCTTCCTTTCCATCCACGAATAAGGTTGCGCCAATCATATTTTCCCCAACATAAATTTGGCCGTCTCTTGCTGTTATTTTTAATGTATCCTGTTTCGTTACACCTTCATAAGTACCGCTAACTGTGATCGTCGTTGTTCCGTTTGATACCGGAGTCACGATTCCGTTAGCATTAACTACCGCTATTGCAGGATTCGCACTGTTGTATGTTAAACCTGAAAGCTTGGCTTTAAGCGCCGGAAATGTCATATATCCCTCAGCGTTGATTTTAAGCGATGAAGTTGTCAACTGCTCACCTGTTGCATGTACATTTGTAAGCGTATATTTGCGAGCTGAATTGTCCGTTACAATCTTGATGATTGTGTCAATCTGATCCTCCTGGACATTAGCAAGATTGACGGTCAGACTATCTCCATTTTGTACAAAAGAAGTGACAGGAATATCCTCGTTCAACCAGGTTACGGATGTCACATGATCTGGAACCGGACGAATGGTTAACGACTTTCCAGGAATGGCATCAAACCCTCTTTTGCTGTCAGGTCCTTTCATAATATGAAGATAAACATTGTTGTCTCTATACGTTGCGTATCCCCATTGTGGACCTGTAGTACTGTTAGCTAAAGCGAATTTTTCATAATTGCCTTTTCCATCATCTTCGTAGCCATAGCCCGAGAGGAAATATGGCATTGTACCCGTTGTAGACTCATGTCTTTCCGGCTTTCCTGCAGGTGCAAACCAATCTACAAAACTTTCTCTCACATCAATGTATTCCTGCTCTGCTTTAGGATACCTTGTCGCAATTTCCTCAGGCGAGTTCCAATTGGGTCCGCGACTATCTACAGGCGTCTGATCATTATTATCCACATAGCCTCTGCCAGCATTCATGATCATTTCCTTGGCGACTTGCCTGTAGTCATCCCGTTTCCCGTAATACGGAGATAAGCCGTTTTTTGTGTGGATCATTTTCCATGGTTCCATAATCG
Source organism: Paenibacillus sp. FSL R10-2734 (assembly GCF_037963865.1). Classification (NCBI taxonomy): domain Bacteria; kingdom Bacillati; phylum Bacillota; class Bacilli; order Caryophanales; family Paenibacillaceae; genus Paenibacillus; species Paenibacillus sp. FSL R10-2734. The sequence continues at coordinate 6,238,268 of NZ_CP150170.1, forward strand.
TACGTTTTACAAGATGATTTGCAGCGCCACCAGCGTAAATACCAGATGCTTCTTCGGTTCTTAAATCAGGGTCTCCATACTCTGCGCCCCATGCATTGGAGTTTACTATAATATCATCGCTATAATTGCGTACAACGCTGTATATCACATCAAAGTTGGCATTCGGTATCCCTTGCGGCCCATCATAATAAATGTAGTCAGGCGCATACCGTTCAATCAAATCAGTCTGATTCTGCACATAGACGTCAGTCGTGTAATAAGGTACACCGCCGCCATAATAAAGGCCAAACTTCATTCCATGACGCTTTACTGCCAATTCAAACTGTTTCAACCCATCTACTACCTTACCGTCCGCATCCTTCGGAAGATACTGATGCCTATCATGTGTTGGATCCGCAAATTTCGACGGCCAAAGATAAGCTTGTTGTATCGATTCAACCGATACCAATGAATGCCCTTGAGCTTTTGCTCTTTCTGCCCATAAATCGGCAGAGAAATTCGGGTCAACAAAGTACTGGTAAATTGGGGCAGCATGAGTTAAAGCGCCCACTCGACCTTCTTCAAACCATTTATTGGGACGTTCCTTTACTGTAATGGTCATATTCTTTCTAGCGGTATTTCCATTCTTGTCAGTTACTTGCACAGTGAAGTTATAGTCTCCTGGTGCACAGTTAATACTGATTATACCTTTACTGCTATTTAAATTGACATTTCCATTTACTAATCCATCTGCGATTGTGCCATCGGCATTTAATTCCAAGCCATCTGGCAGTCTGCCCTCTACGATACTCCAAGTATAACCAGGTGCTCCCCCGCTCGCCATAAATTGAAATGCCGAAGCCGCAACACCGTATTTATCATTGCCTTTCGATTTATTCCATACATAAGGCCATTCCTTGTAGCCAAACGGCAGATTGTGGGATGGAAGCGGAGTTTTAATAGCATCCTCAGTTGATAGGCCTTGTGTTACAATTTCTAGTGCCGCAGCTGCGCCTTTAACCGAAGAAACAAGTCCATTTATTTTATTGCCATTTTGATCTGTGACTCTTCCATAGAACCCAAGGTAAGCTACATTTTGATCAAATCCTAACGGAACATTGTTTGAATTAACATCTTCCGTATACGTATGCTTGATTTGAATCATCAGCTTATTCCAACCCTGCTTTAACAGAATCGCTTGTTTTGTCAAATCCTTTTGCACCTCCACAGGTGTGGACGGTGTCGTTACTGCCTTATCGTTTACATAAAGACGATATGAACCGCTGGCGCCTACATTAAAATACGCTGGCTGTTCTACTGGGCTGTATACGTATGTGTGAGCGTATACATATTTGTTTCTAGTATCGATGCCTTTTTTCACAGAATAATATCCATATAAATCTTGATAATCATCGTAGTTTCTATTATAAATGCGATCATCGAAATATTCCCATTTATGACTTTCGTTAATCAAGCTTAACGGATCGCCGATTGCGGGAGCGATCGTAGCAGCGCCAGAACCAGATCCAGTTACCGGCTTGTTATTTACCTCTATTTCTGAGAGTCCGGTTATGCTTGGATAAGGTGTTCGTCCTTTATCGATTTCAACCTTCATTTCAACTACATTCTTCAACTCGGATTGCGTAGCATACACAGTTGGTGATGAAGAGCTGGAAGATGTACTATCAACCTTTCCGGATTCTACGATGCTGCCATCATTCAGCGTGAAAGTAAGATGATACCAATTGTTAACGTGACGCCCATCGCCCCATTGCGCTATTTTGACTTCATTAATAGCAATAGGCTGACTCCATTTCATCCTTACCCATGGATTAGAATCGTTTTCTGTCACCCACTGACTATTTGTTAGTCCATCAACTAGTTTTGAAACAGGGTTTACTGCAAGAGTTGATGATGATGCTGTTATTTCTGATGCCGACGGCGCGTGTTTTACGGTTTCTCCCACTTCAGATCCATAAATTTGGTCCACTACAGGGGAAACGAATGGACCTGATACCAACCATGAGTTAATAAACGGGGCTTTACCCGCCACTTGCTGTGCTTCTACTTTAGATACTCCTAAACCAAGCATTCCAGAATTAAAAATAATGGCTGTTACAAGTGCGAGAATAGATAATTTAAAAAATCTATTTTTCATATTTATTTATCATTCCTTCCACTATTCATTTGAGATCAATACAGCTTTTTTAGCGCTTTCATTTTCCTCAAACCAAACTTGAACTTCTACCTCCTTCCAAAACTGATGTTGTTATTGCTTTGCCTGTTAATAACTAACTGCTATTTGTCTGAAGTTCATTATTACGGCACCCAACTTTATTCTTTATTTCACCTCTCTTTGCTGCATACGTTTGACAAGATTATATCTTGTTAAACAGGGTACTGATAACGCTTACAGTATAGTTTGGCTACTCGCAAACCAACAACTTCAAAAACTGTGGATTTTAATGTTTTTTAACATTATTCGTAATATTAATATTCAGAGCCATTAAATCACTATATTTTAAAGAATTAATTTGCGAATTCACTTAGGTATGGTTGAAGTAAAGAAAGCGATCTGCCAGACGTAAAAAAAGCCCTACTCCCCAGTGAAGGGGAATGGGCTGTATTCAATAAACTTGCTTAAGCTGTAAAAACAGCACATTCAATCATCATCTGCATCCTGTCCTAAATGCAACCTGTATTCGCTGAGAGACATGCCAAAATGCTTCTTGAATCGCGTGTAAAAATAGTTATTCCTTTCAAGACCAACCTTCTCGACAATCGTAGACAAGGGCATTTTGGAGTTGCGCATATATCCATCCAGCTTTTGCATTCGCAAATCAAAGATATATTGCGCAATCGACTGCCCGCATGACGTTTTAAACAATCGACCTACATAATTCGGAGACATACGCAACTTTTCAGCAATTGAACTTAAACATAAGCCTGAATCGGAAAATTCCTGTTCTACAATTCCGATAATGCGCTGAAATAAATAATCGTTATTGTTTGACGAGTTTTTTAACATCATTACCTTACTGCATAGCTTTGTCAAAAAGGTATTCATAACATCATCAATGTCCGTGATCACTTCTGCATCTTGCAGTTTGTACAACAGCTCCTGCATAAATAGATCTTGATTATCCTTTATGGCAGGCATTTTGCTAAATACACCGGAATAAAGACAATAAATCAAATGTATAATACACGATATGATTTCATTATAAGAACAGTTATACAACTGCTTATTAATAGATTGATAGATGACAACGGCACCTTCAATATCTCCTTCAAGTACTTTTTCGATCAGCTGTTCTTCCTTCTTCACAGGTACATGGAAATCATCCATATTGATTTCATCCATCATATAAGGTGAAATAATGCATCCATGTCCATAACGGATCTTAAGTTGAATCGAACCCTTCATACTGTTATACATGCTAGGCAAATGTTCCATTCCCTTAAACAAGGTGCTATACGTCATAGATAAAGATATACGAATAAATTGTTGTGTTTTACTTTGCACTTCACGTAAATATCGCTCTATTTTTTCCTGCACTAGCTTAAATTGCGTTACTTCTGCACAATCAACTAACACTACAAATTTATCAGAATCACAACTGAATATTTCACACGGAATTTCCTCCGCTATTTCTGCTGCAATATTCACAATGGCATAACGCAATGCCCAACGCTCTTCTTGAGTATTTTCTGACCTAAATTCACTGTAATTGTCTATTTTGAATAGACACATACACAGCTGATTGGAGGCGATATAATCTAAGTCCAGATCATGAATCTTCTCTAGAATAGTATTCATCGAATACGTTGAACTTTCACTTAACAGGGAATTTAGTATATCTTGTTTGGCAGCATAGCCGGTTTCTCGCATTAATTTATCAAGCTGCAAATTCCGCTCTTTCATCGATTCAAATACCGCTAGAATAACTTGAAATTCTTCCATTTCAGACACGAGTGGATCGCTTTTTTCAGGAACTTCTCCTTTTATGATTTTCGTAATGGCTTGAATAGGATTATTCAGTCTGCGTGCCAAGAACAGGCAAATGAGTGCGCAAAAAATAAATACAGCTGCAACGATCCCCGCCGACACGATTGATGCGGTGATTACATCCTTGAAAATTTTTTTGAAGGGTGTAACACCCATGATGTACCAGTTGTTTGCATTACTTTTACTGCTCGAAACAAGATAACTGATTCCGTCAATTTTTTGCACCTGATTCAGGTTGCCGTCCAGTTCCTGTGCTTTCCGACCTAATGTCCGCACTTCACTCATGTCATGAGCAAAATCCGGTGAAAGGGCCATACTTAAAATAGAACCGTTGGAGTTAACCACAAAAAAAGATGTTTCAGGAACTGAATCACTACTGTTAATCGCTTGGATAGAATTCGTAAGCGCTTTCGTTCGGATGTTTACAACGATAGCATTTTTCAAGCCAGATTCCGTGGTCCCTGGTTCAAATAATATATATGAACACACATTTGCCGATTGTGTTGCTTCATCAACAGATGCCACAATGGGACGACCATGATAATCGGCCACAAATTTTTTGTCAGTTAACAACTTTGCAATTGCCTGATCTGAAAATTCAGACGATGACTTAATTTCACCGCTGCGTGAGGAGTAGTACAAATCCAACCCCGTATTGTAAAGATACACGCTGTCGATGTCGTTCAGTGTCAGAAAGTGTTTGTCAATTACCCTGCTTGCTGCAATTGCAACACGCACATCATTCTCTTCCATGTTTAAATAGGAAATGATATCTTTGTCGGTGTAAAGAGCATTTCCAAATTTTTTAGCGGTCTCGTCGAGATAGGTAATACTGTAATTGGATTGAGCAATCAGTTTTTCGTTAAAGCCGTTAATTAATGAAATCGTAGTTCGTAAATAAGTAAATGACAAAAAAGTCGTAAGTAAAATAGTGATGATGAACGAGATAATCAAAAAAGAGAAAAAAGATTTACGTAGAAAGCTCGTACTACCTTTTTTTGTTTTTTTTGAGAGCTTCATTACGACCTCCTAGTGACAGCTTCCTAGTATATATTGTTTTTTATTATAGTTATAAATAAATAATACCTCAACAATTTATTACACTTTGTAGATTTCGCTATTTTTTAGAGATACCCAAGTGTTGAAAAACAAAAAGAACAACATATTTGTTTGTTGAACCTCCCCCCCCTCTTAGCTACAGTAATAGCAGACGTACAAACAATACAGAGAAAGGGGGTGAAACAATGAAGACGATTACAAATGCAATTCCGAATCGCACGGGTAAGCCGCGCAGAACATTGCGTAGTGCGCGCCGTCAGACTCCATTCTATTTAATGATGGCACCCGGATTAATTTTTGTTGCGATCTTATCTTACTTCCCGATGGTTGGCGTTATCATTGCCTTCAAAGATTACAATGCACGTGATGGTATTTTCGGAAGTCCATGGAAGGACCCACTATTCAAAAACTTTGAGTTTTTCTTTAAATCCGACTTAGCGAAAAGCGTTACCTTCAATACTCTTTTTTACAATTTAATAGAAGCAGTTGCCGTTACGGTTTGCGCATTAGCATTAGCTATTCTATTAAATGAAGTAAAAAATAAATTTGTATCTGCTACCTATAAGGGATCGATTTTGCTGCCGACCTTCCTCTCATGGATTGTCATCCAGTTCATTCTCTTCAGCCTATTGAGTGTTGATCGTGGTATTGTCAACAACATGATTACAAACAACGGCGGAGAGGCCATTTACTGGTACAGTGAGCCATCTTACTGGCGATACATCTTGCCAATTGCTTATCTATGGAAGAACGTCGGTTACTATTCGGTGCTGTATGTAGCGGCGATTGCCGGGATTAACACTGACTACTATGAAGCTGCGCAACTGGACGGTGCTTCGAAGTGGCAACGTATTAAACATATTACATTACCGCTTTTACAACCGACCATCATTGTTCTTTCACTGCTGTGGGTTGGTAAATTGTTCAATGGTGGTCTGGGTGACTGGAACGGATTCTACACGCTTGCAAATGATGCGGGTGCTCTGTACTCAACAACAGACGTTATCGACACACTTGTATTCCGCTCGTTGAAAAAAGTCAATGACTACGGCATGTCGTCGGCAATTGGTTTATATCAATCGGTAGTTGGTTTCTTCCTTGTGTTGATCTCGAATTACATCATTAAAAAGAGGGATCCCGATAGTGCACTATTTTAATCGATCCGAAAGGATAAAATTACACTTTCAGATCGATCTGCAGAAACGGAATACTGTCTTTGAAAAAAGACTTAAACCCGTTTCTAATTGGGAGGGAAATACATGCTTCTGAAAAAACTACATTTTTCAAAATTAATGATTCATCTTACGTTCATTGCCATGAGCCTAGCCTGCATCCTTCCGCTGCTTTTAGTTGTATCCATATCATTTACGGACGAGCGATCGTTGATGCTCGATGGATATCGCTTCTGGCCCCAAGTGTTCAGTCTGGATGCTTACAAGTATGTATTCAATGGGGCAGGCTCTATTATGAATGCATATGCGGTTACGGTTTTTGTGACGGTTGTTGGCACACTTTTACATTTGCTGTTTACTTCCATGCTGGCGTATTCGCTGACACGGCCTGAAGTAACTCATCGCAAGGCGCTCTCATTCTTTGTGTATCTTCCGGTTCTATTTAACGGCGGTCTTGTTCCTCAGTATATTTTACTGACGCGAATTCTGCATCTGAAGGATACGATCTGGGTACTGATTATCGTCTATCTGGTGTCGGCAGTTAACATACTGATTATGAAAAATTTCTTCCGTACGATTCCAGATTCATTAATTGAGTCAGCGCGTATCGATGGCTCGGGTGAAATCCATACTTTTTTCCGGATTGCACTTCCTCTTTCTAAACCATCGTTAGCAACTATCGGTCTCTTTATAGCGATTGCATACTGGAATGACTGGATGACCGCATCATTGTACATTGAATCACAAAAACTACGCCCCCTACAATATCTGCTGCAATCTTTGATGAACAACATTGGATATTTGCAGTCGAACGCACAAGCTTCACAGTCAATGGAGTCTGCTATTGGAATGCTTCCTAGTGAAGGCGCGCGCATGGCAACTTGCGTACTCGCCATCGGCCCTATTATTTTGCTGTATCCTTTACTGCAAAAGTACTTTGAAAAAGGCTTGACAATAGGCGCTGTAAAAGAGTAGTTTCACCGGTAAAACACCGGAAAATTAAATAAATTTCAGGGGGAACGACAATGAAGAGATTTTCCGCAATTCTGTTGTCTGTAACGATGCTGTTTACCATGATGCTGACCGGCTGCGGGCAGAAAGAAGCAGGCTCAACCGACGATTCTATTACGGCTCCGGCTGAGGAAAAGTTGGTTGAACTCAACTTCTACATGATGAACAGCCCTGTCAATGAATTTGACCGTATCATGAAGAAGGCAAACGAAATCATTGCCAAAGAAATCAACGCAAAATTAAATCTCATTCTGGTAGACAGCAGTACTTATGCTGACAAAATGAATCTGATGATCAATTCCGGCGATGACTGGGATCTAGGATTCACTGCTAGTTGGGGCGGAATTAATTTCTTTGAAAACGCTGCCAAAGGGGCTTATGCTGACCTGACCGACCTTCTTCCTAAATTTGCGCCCGAAACTTATTCCCGGATCCCCGAAGGCCTATGGGAAGGTGTGAAAGTAAAAGACCGTATCTATGCAGTTGTTAACTATCAGCAGTGGGGCACCTCCAAGCGCAACGGTTTTCAGTTCCGCAAAGACCTGGCGGAAGAAACGGGCTTTAACTGGGAAGCTGTAAAAGGCAAGTCAACCATTGAAGCCCTCGAAATGATTGGACCTTTCCTTGGCGATGCGCTCAATAAACACCCTGAGATGATCGGTTTTGAAACCAGCTCTACTTACAGCTTGTTTGCGAATGACCCGCTCTACTGGAATATGGAATCTGTCGGCGATATGAGTATCCCTGGCTGGATTAACCTTGATAATCCAGACAAAGTCATCAACCAGTATGAGACAGAAGATTTTGCGAAGTTCTCTGAAATTATGCGCGATTGGTTCCTCAAAGGTTATGTTCGCAAGGACGGTGCAACTGTAAAAGATACGACTCCTGACCGTAAAGCGGGTAAATTCGTCGCTGAGAAAAATTACGGCTGGCCGGACAGTATCGACGTTCCTGAGCAAAACCTTGCCATGTCAATGATGCCAAAGGATGGAACAGCCCCTGCTGTCTCCGTTTCCAATACTCGTACGATGATACCGGCAGGAGCTGGTTCCACTGCGGCGATTGCAATCAATTCCGAATCGAAGCACATTGAGAAAGCTTTGGAACTTATCGAGCTGCTTAACACCAACGATGACCTTTACAAACTCATCACGCTCGGTGAAGAAGGCGTTGACTACAAATATAATGAAGATGGTGCGTATACACCGGTTGAAGGCAAATACAGTTTCAACTGGAACGAGTGGCAGATCGGTCAATCTTATAGCCCAACTTTCAACCGTGCTCAATATGACAAGAACAAGAATGGCGAAACCCAAAAAGAGATCCAAACATTTGTCTATGAAACGGACAAGACAGCAGATATCTCACCCGTTACGGGCTTCGTATTCGATCCGACACCTATAAAAACTCAGCTTGCAAACTGCTCCGCAGTTATAACCGAGATGGTTCCGGCACTAAGCTCCGGTTCAGTAGATCCTGAGAAAGTATTGCCTGACTTCCTTAAGCGTTTGAAAACTGCTGGCGTGGACGACATCATCAAAGAAAAACAGGCGCAATATGATTCCTGGAAAGCAAACAAATAATCTCGCACTCCTTATGAAATCCGGTGTATTGAAATATCTTACACCGGATTTCTATTTAATAAGCGAAAATAGAAAGGAACCCACTATGCGTTATTCTCTTATGTGTAAATCCTTTAACGGCAGTGAAGTACTAGACTGTGAGATTGTTTCCGTGAATCTGGAGAACAGTTATTATACTTTTTCTCGCTACCCTTGCAGCGTTTCGATTACAACGCATACCCTGCCGCAAGGCCACCGTTTGGAAATTACCTTGTCTTTTCACGAAGAGAGAAAAGTTCCGATGAATTTTTCGCTTTCGATGGAGGCCGGACAATGGGAAAAAGGCAATTATGTGTTGATGCCAGGTGCGGTTTATAATGGTAACCGCTTTACAAGCTTGCCTCTTCCCTATCCGCCTTATTATGCACCTCCCCAAAATAGCCCACTTACAGATGCCGAAGTCATAACCAGCATTCCTCATCTCGATATTGAGAAAACAAAATCGCGAATTTCTTTGCTTTCTGGTGATATGGCATCTCCTTTATGTGGATTTTATGATCTCAACGATCAATCTGGTTCTGTCCTGCTCAGTGAACACCAATGCGGGGGTTATTATACTGGCTTTACCGTCGATGAAAATCAAGTCGATCGCCAAGCCTCTTTTGTACTCTCCGTTCCGGGCGTACGTGAAAATACGCAATATTTTTTTGGAGATCAAAACGACGGACAAGGCTTTTGTCCAGATGTCTCAGCTCCATCTCAGGATACCGGAGCTTTGTTCAAGCAAGGTGAAACATTGACTCTTACTGCTTGTGTCTTTCATTGGCAGCAAATATCTTTGCCTGACTTTTTCAAACAGGTGAATGGTTCGAAAACAACGTTGGAGATTCCGGAGCTTTTTTATAACGTTCCATTTTATAAGGCATATATAAGCATCAAAGAAAAATACCAAAGAGAAAACTTTATAGAAGAAGGATATTACTCCGTAGGGACCGACTGGAATATACCTCAACAGTGTTGGCAGGCAGGCTGGATTGGTGGAGGAATGAACAGCTATCCGTTCTTACTGGAAGATACATCCGAAGCACGGCAGCGAGCATTGTCTACCCTTCGCTTTATTTTTTCACGGTTGCAGCATCCCAGCGGATGGGTATTCGGCATGTATGGAAACGGAATATTTTATGGTGACGGCTTCGACAGTAACTCTGACACCATTTTGCTCGTCCGAAAAAATGCCGACTTGCTCTATTTCGTAATGAAGCAGCTATTGTGGCTTTCGGAGAATCACCACTCCACAATCGAGTTTGAGCGACCGGTAAAGGCTCTTTGCGATGCATTTGTACGTTTGTTCCGAAAATACGGGCAGCTCGGACAGTTCATTGATATGGCTACAGAAGAAATAGTAATAGGCAATTCTGCCGGAGCATGTATGGCTGTGGGCGCGTTGGCACTAGCAAGTGAATATTTTCAGTCTGCGGAATACCTCGATGTCGCCGAACGGCTCGGTGAGTATTATTACAATAACTATTTAGAAAAAGGCATGCTGAACGGCTGTCCAGGAGAAATCTGTCAAGCACCGGATAGTGAGGCGGCCTTCGCCATGCTGGAAAGCTATGTGCAACTATTTGAGACGACGCAAAAGAATATCTGGCTTTCTCGTGCACAAGAAACCTGTGAAATTGCCATGACATGGGTCATGAGCTATGACTTTGTGTTCCCTGCATACAGTACAGCTGCAAAGCGTGGTGTTCATAGCAGCGGCACTGTATTTGCTAACGCGCAGAACAAGCATTCTGCTCCTGGGATTTGCACACTTTCAGGCAACAGTCTTCTCAAGCTGTTTCGTTTTACTGGCAATGCAAAATATCTGCAAGATCTACATGCCATTGCACACAGTTTACCGCAGTATGTATCTCTGGCGGAAGATCCGGAGTTTACGCTCGAAAAGAAATATTTGCCTCCTGGATATATGAATGAACGTGTGCAAACAAGTGATTGGGAAGGCAAGGAAACCGTTGGTGAATTCCTCTATGGTTCCAACTGGCCGGAAGTTTCCATGCTGCTTACGTTTGTGGAAGTACCCGGTATCTATGTGGATTTTACCAGCCGCACTCTTCAGGTATTCGACCATGTAGAATGCTATGTCACACAGTGGGATCAGGATTCCGTACACATGGAAATGTATAATCCTACAGCGTACAGCACGATGGTTACGCTACTTGCGGATGAACGCACAAACGCTCGGCGCTTAACGCATAATTACTTTGGAAATATGAAGACGGTTCCCCTTTTAGCCGGTGAGCGTATACAAATTGAACTAAAAAAATAATAGGAGGTCCTCCTTTTGTTGAATATTGGTGTTATTGGATACGGCGTGCGGATCGACATGCTGATGGATGATTTATTCGCGCTACCTTATGAAGTCCAGATCAAGGCAGTAGCAGATCCCGACCATGAGCGCGTGCAGGCTTTAATGAAGAAAGACGGCTCCAAAGAATCGATGCACCAAATGGGAATCGATAAAATCGACGGACTTTTGCGTAGCTGTGAGATGAATCCGGATACCATTACCTTTTATACGGATGCGGATGAAATGCTGGACAACGAAAAACTGGACGGCGTGATCGTAGGTACGAACTGCAACACGCATACTTATTTCGCCAAAAAGGTACTGGATCGCAATCTGCCGCTGTTTTTGGAAAAACCGGTGGCGACTACGCTGGAGGATTTGAAAACGCTCAACGAGTGCGATGCGAAAGCAACGGCTCCCACAGTTGTTTCCTTCCCCTTGCGAGTCACACCGCTGGTGCAGGAGGTCAAGCGTATTCTGGATGGCGGTACGATTGGTAAAGTAGAGCATGTACAGGCGTTTAACGATGTAACCTATGGCTTTGTATATTTCCATGACTGGTACCGAGATGAATCCCTTTCGAAAGGGCTCTTCTTGCAAAAGGCTACGCATGATATAGACGTCATCAACTATCTGCTGGGTGAAGAACCTGTGAACGTTTGTGCCATGAAATCCAAACAAATATATAAAGGCGACATGCCTGCCGGCCTTCGCTGCAGCGAATGTGACAAAATGGAAACCTGTATGGACAGCACTTACAATATCACTCATGTGCGCAATGACACTCCGCGTAACGACTATTGCGGCTTTGCGGTAGACACCGGTAACGAAGACTCCGGCAGCATGATTGTGAAATACGAAAGCGGCATGCACGTCATGTATTCGCAGAACTTCTTTGCCCGCAAAGGTGCCGGGCGGCGAGGTGCCAGACTGTACGGCTATAAAGGTACCGTGGAATTCGATTTTATTACGAATGAAATCAAGATATTTGACCATATGAGTGACAAAGTAACCACCGTGCGGATTGATGATCAAGGCTCGCGTCATGGCGGCGGTGATATTGTACTCATGCGGAATTTCGTACACCTGATGCAGGGCAGAACCACCGAATCTGTTGCCCCACTAAAGGACGGGATTCGCAGCGCCCTTGTATGTCTACAAGCCAAAGCGTTTTCCGAAAGTGATCAATTTTATCCTGTTACTTTATAAATCAAACGATAATGGAGAGATAGTATGAATTATAATTACCACCAGGATTTAAATATCGTTCGTATGAACACGATGCCAGACCGGACTTATTACATTCCATGTGCACCCAGCAACAACTCCACATCGAAAGAAAATAATGAGCGTGTTTTTCTCTTGAACGGAAGCTGGATGTTTACGTATTATCCTTCCTTTGCGGAGGCTTCTCTGGAGGGTGTTTCAGACAATGTGCTCCCGGTTCCGTCCAACTGGCAAATGTACGGATACGATAAGCATCAGTATGTCAACATTGATTATCCGATACCGTATAATCCTCCCTTTGTTCCAAAAGAGAACCCATGCGGTGTTTATAAGCGCACCTTCTCCGTGGAGCTTACAGAGGAAATGCAGTTTTATTTGAATTTTGAAGGTGTGGATTCCTGTCATTATGTATTTCTCAACGGCGTATTTATAGGCTTCAGTCAGGTCTCACATTCCACTGCGGAATATGATATAACTCCGTTTTTGCAAGATGGTGAGAATGAAATCGCCGTTATGGTCTTAAAATGGTGCGACGGAACCTATCTGGAAGCGCAGGATAAATTCCGCATGTCGGGCATTTTCCGCGATGTATATCTACTGCAACGCCCGCAACATCATGTAAGCCATTATGTTGTACAAACGTCCTTACAACATGAAAGTGCCACGGTATCATTCAAGTTTGATGATGTCGGTACGGCACTGGTTAAATCCGTCAAAATCCTGAACGCCGAGGGCAGGGCCGTGGCACAGGGCGAAACATGCGACGATACGCTGAGCCTGACTTTAGAAAATCCTGAGCTTTGGAATGCCGAGCAGCCGTATTTATATCAGATGGTTCTTGATACCTTACAGGAGCGAATTATAGACATGATCGGAATTCGCACGATATCCGCACAGGGTAATGTGCTGCTTGTCAACGGTCAGGCGATCAAGTTCAAAGGTGTAAACCGTCACGACAGCTATCCCGATACCGGCTATGTGGCTTCGCGCGAGCAAATGGTAATGGATTTGCAGTTGATGAAGCAGCACAACATCAACGCCATTCGCACATCGCATTATCCAAATGCGCCGGAATTTTATCATTTATGCGATGAATACGGCTTTTATGTGATTGACGAGGGTGACATGGAAACACATGGCGCATGGACAAGTCATGGCGATCGCGATGATGACTGGTATGCGCTTGTCCATCACGATCCACGGTTTGAAACGGCGATTGTAGATCGTGTGCAGCGTCTAGTCACTCGCGATATCAACCGTCCTTCTGTAGTAATCTGGTCACTTGGCAACGAGAGTGGATTAGGAGTCAATACGTTAGCTGCTGTTGATGCTGTGCGGAAGCTAGACAGCTCACGTCTGGTTCATTATGAATCAAAAAACTTTATGCCTGAGGATCAGGGGAAATTCAACTTTGATATTCTGGATGTAGAAAGCTATATGTACCCTGATCTAGAATATACAGAAAAGCTGGCTCAGGAGTGCAGAAAGCCATTGATCTTGTGTGAGTTTGCCCATGCTATGGGCAATGGTCCTGGCAGTCTATCCGAATACTATGATTTGTTCTATCGTTATGATGGCTTTGCCGGAGGCTTTGTGTGGGAATGGTGTGATCATGCTATATTGCAGCATGATGCTAATGGCAACGCACAGTATCTTTATGGCGGGGATTTTGGAGAAAAGCTGCATGATGGGAATTTCTGTGTGGATGGATTGGTTTATCCCGACCGTACACCGCACACCGGATTGCTGGAGCTGAAGAATTGTGCTCGCCCTGTTCATATAACAAGAGCAGGGAATAGATTCTCTGCAGAAAACAAGCTGGACTTTGCAGACCTCTCCGATGCTGTTACCATCGTCTGGTCGTTGGAGCAAAACGGTACTAAAATTGCAGAAGGTAGCATTGCTAACTTCAAACTTGCCCCGCATGCAAAAGCACCATTACCGCTTTCGCTGCCACCAATAGATGGTGCTCGTGTTTATCTGAAGTTTGAATATCTGCAAAGAAACGCTCATCCGCTGATCCCAGCCGGAACATTACTTGGATTTGATCAGTTTGATCTTTCCACAGAAGACATGAGTGTGTCCTTGCCAGTATCGCACTCTGCCGTAACGGCTGAGCAAACCAAAACCGGATGGCTGGTGTGTGGAGAAGCATTTTCCTATCATTTTAATACTGCATTGGGCACGTTTGATTCGTGTGTGATAAACGGCATCGAGTGTTTTGCCAGACCAGCTGAGTTTGATATTTACCGCGCCCCTACTGATAACGATATGAATGAGGCTGGAATAGCTAGTTACAGTAAACGGTCATGGAAAAGCCTAGAACTGGATGCGGCTTATACCTATACTTACGAAACATCGGTAGAACAATCTAATACTTGTGTTACCATTACCTGCCCTCTATCACTTGTTGCAGATCGTGCTGCTCCTTTCTGCAATATTCAAGCAGTTTATAATGTGTATGGAAGCGGAGTTGTAGAAGTGTCTATGCATGTATCCGTACGTAAGGATCTGGCCTATCTACCGCGTTTTGGGATGCGCTATTTTCTAACCGAGGATTTTCAGAATTGTACCTATTTCGGCTATGGCCCACAAGAGAGCTATAGCGATAAACACGCTGGTAGTTATAAAAGTATGTTTAATGCAACCGTTCCTGAGCTTTTTGAAAACTATATTTATCCGCAGGAGAACGGCTCGCACTCCGGCACAGAAGAATGTACTCTCTCGAATGCGAATACAACACTTAAGGCATTCAGCACAAAGCCTTTCAGCTTCTGCGCCTCGGAGTATACACGAGAAGAACTAGCTGCGACAAAACATCATTTCGAACTGCAAAAAAGCGGCTGCACTGTCTGGAACATTGACTATGCGATGACGGGAGTCGGCTCTGGTAGCTGTGGTCCCTACACAATCGAGCAGTATCGTTTAGCTGAGAAAGAATTTGTGTTCGACTATATGTTTATGCCTAGAAGAAAACTTTAAACAAAAGGAAGTAGGGTGTAACACTCCCTACTTCCTTTGTATCTCCTCCCACACATGTGTAATTACAAATGATTTGTTTCAACAAATTTTATGGTGGAGGTTATCAAATGTCACAACAAAAATTCACCCTGTATTTGATTCATCACAGTCACACAGATATAGGCTATACCGATTATCAAGAAAAAATAGAACTGCATCATATTTATTATATTAAAGAAGTCATTGATATTCTAAATGCCATTCATGCGGGGGAAACCAAGTGGGAAGGCTTCAAATGGAATTGTGAAAGCTTCTGGTGCGTAGAGAAATTCCTCGAAACCGCTGATCAATCCTATATCGATGATTTTATTAAATATGTCAAATCGGGTGAGATCGGACTATCTGGCAACTATCTCAACATGACAGAATTAGTTGATTATACCGTTCTAAACAATACAATCGCTCGCAGTGTAAAAAGTATGGAGCGTTACTCGATTCAAATGGCTTCTGCCATGACCGCTGATATTAACGGCTATGGCTGGGGATATGCTGATGCGCTATATGAGAATGGGATCCGAAACTTAATGTCCTGCATTCATACGCATCATGGCTACCACCCTTTATTCAAGAAGCAAATGCCTTTCTACTGGCAGTCGCCAAAGGGGAATAAGTTGCTTGTATGGAATGGAGAGCATTACCTGATCGGCAATGAACTGGTTTGTAACGAATATGATTATGAGTATTCGATTCATGATGGTCTAATGCATGAACACTTGAGTAGTTTCGATATGGCTGAAAAAAGAATCGAATCCTATGTAAGAGTGCTAAAAGAGCAGCAGCATCCTTATGATTTCGTACCTGTCAGTATCTCAGGAGTAATGAGAGATAACTCACCTGCAAGTGCCAAAATCATCGAATTCATTCATGAATACAATGCGATACACGGTCAGGAAATTGAGCTTCAGATGGTAACACTGGATGAATTTTTTGATATTCTAAACCAAGCTAAAGTTGAAATTCCAACCTATTCTGGCGATTGGACAGATTGGTGGGCTGATGGCGTAGGGCTCTACACCAAATATCGTCCAGCATTATCGCGAAGCAAGCAGAAAGCTGTACGCTGCACGTCAGCTGGATCCGGATGGGAAAATTATTGGCAAAGAAGTATTCGACAGCACCGAATATAATTTAATGTTCTATGCTGAGCACACTTGGGGGTATTCATCATCCATCGTTGAGCCATGGCATCCGAATGTCAATAAACTCGATTTAAGGAAAAGCTTATTTGCGCTCAAAGCCAATGAATCTGCATCAAGAGCTATCAACAAAATAACTTATTTCCACGGTGAAACTTCTATCTCAGTTCATAAGCAACTGACTTTTGGAGCTATTAATCCACATGATTTCCCTGTAATAGATGTCCTAAATGTTAGTTTGGAATCTTTATTTGGACACAGGCATTTTGAGATACTGGAGAAGGATACTGGACTAGTTGTACCTCATCAAATCGGACATTATGCTCGTGGATACGAAGTCAATATCCTAGTGAAGCTGGATGCTAAGCAAAAGAAAAGCTACGTGATCAGGGACATTGCCGCACCTCCTTTAATATCAGCAGGTAATTGTGCCAAGGTAGCCGTCGAGGGTGTAAACGATTTGGCATCAACATTTGCCGAAACACTTCAGACGGGCTCAGTTGTAACTCCTTATAAACTGGATAACAAGTTCTTCCGTATTCAATATGAAGAAGGACAAGGCATCACTTCGATCTATGACAATATCAATGATAAGGAGCTAATCAAACCAACCAGCAAGTTTAACGCCTTTACTCCAATTTATGAAGTAACACCTGTGAAAACAACCCAGTACGAGGAAAGACGTCTGATGGGACGAAACCGCAAAGCCGTGCATACGCAAAGGGATATTGGAAAACTCCTATCTGCCACTGTGTTGGAAGATGGACCACTTTATTCTCGTGTTGAGTTCGGTTACCAGTTGCAAGGCACCAATGCCAGCTCTCTTATCCTAACTGCATACAAAGAGATTCCTCGAATTGATGTCGATTTCCGCTTCCATAAAACAAGTGTGTGGGAACCGGAAAACTTGTATTTGGCATTGCCGTTCACAACAGGCTATGACAATGAAGAATTTTGGGTTGAAAAAACTGGTACGATCTTCCGTCCAAGAATAGACCAATTACCTGGAACATGTACGGATTTCTATGCCTTGCAAGATGGCATGTGCTATCAGTCATCGAACAGCTCTCTAATCATCGCGACACCTGATACACCTCTTATTGCAATGGGAGATATCAAATCACATGAGATCAAACTATGTGGTGAAGAAGGTGTCAACAATATTGATGATGTATATGCATGGGTAATGAACAATTTCTGGGAAACTAATTTCAAAGTAGATTTAGGCGGATTCCATCAATATCGTTATTCCCTTCTGCTAAATGATTCGAATAACGTAGATGAAGCCTTTCAAGCAGCAAAAGCTACGAACTATCCTGTTCTAGGATACTATTCTTTCATTTAATAGCATATGGACCATGAAGAGGACATCATTGAATGATGTCCTCTTCGACGTGGGTCAGCACAACTGGAAAATATTACGAAGGAGCATGCCGATGTTCATCGTGATGATAAATGCGACCCAAACGTATGCAACCCTGCAATAGTACCAGGGGTAAGCTTATGTTTCTTCTCGAAATGCTCTTTCTTTAATGATTCGAACAGCGTTTTCTTCAGCTTTATTCGAAAATTCTGCTATGTTCTAACAAAGGCCTTGATTGTCCCAATTGCTCAAGCACACTGTAACCGATTTCTTTCACATTTCACATAATTCTTTTGAACTATAAGTCTACATATGACAGCAAAAAGAGTCTGCCCGTAGACAGACTCTTTAGTTTCACCGCTTCGCCTTATAAAACTCATGATACAGCTTCATGAGTGCTCTCTTCTCTATCCGCGAAACATAACTCCGCGAGATCCCCAGCTCCTTAGCAATTTCCCGCTGAGTTCTCTCTTCTCCACCAGTATCCAAACCAAACCTGCCCACTACAACTTCCTTTTCCCGGTCATCCAGTATATCAAGGTTTCGATAAATCTTGCTCTTCTCGATCTTCAGATCCACCTCTTTAATGACATCATCTGCTTCGGAGCCAAGGATATCGATAAGCGTAATTTCATTACCTTCCTTGTCTGTCCCAATTGGATCGTGCAAAGATACATCTTTACGAGTTTTTTTGAGCGATCTTAGGTGCATTAGGATTTCGTTTTCAATACAACGAGCCGCAAATGTAGCCAGTTTTGTGCCTTTGTTGGGGCGGTAGCTTTCGATAGCTTTAATCAAGCCAATTGTTCCGATGGAGATTAAATCCTCCATGTCTTCTCCAGTATTATCGAATTTTTTTACTATATGGGCGACAAGTCTCAAATTGTGCTCGATAAGCAAATTCCGGGCTTTAGCATCCCCTTCAGCCATCATGCCTAAGTATTTGCTTTCCTCCTGCTCCGAGAGCGGCTGTGGAAATGCGTTGTTCCTTACGTAAGATACCAGCAACGTCAGTTCTTTGATTAGCAACGCGATCGTACTTAAGAATCCAGGCAACTTGGCGACACCTCCCGCACTTGTACAATGAAACCGATCTGTTAGCCTTACGGGTTCATGGTCATCTTATTGTATGTGGGTAGATGCCCAGAAGTGCATGTACGGGGGAAATTGTACAGCCCATGCCTAGTCACTCAGCTACAGCTTCAATAATGATCTCATCCATCAGCTGTTCAATTATGTCCATGTACTTTCGCTTGCGGCAATATGCAAAGATTCCCTAACATCTGAGGCATATCTTTCACCAGTGAGTATAGTTAGATAATCTCCCCCAAGCAGAACAAAATCACCGTGCGGAAGTTTCTCCGCCGAGCCGCGCTTCACAGATACAATAAGACATTCGGCAGGCCACTTATATTCCTTGATGGAGATTCCATCTAACAGCGAGCCAGCGTGTATTGGAAACTCCAAAATAATCTTGCCGGATTCTTTGGTTTGAGATTCCGTCTTTCCTTGATGAAGGAAACGCTCGAGCAGCACCTCATAAATAGGTTGCGAACGAAAAAACTCTGCGGTCATATACGCTACAAGGCAAACGACGCCCGTAGACAGCAGGTTCGTGAATGTTCCTGTCATTTCAGTGATTAATATAATTCCCGTTATAGGTGCCTTCAAACTGGCAGTAAGATATCCCGCCATCGCCAATATAAGAAAGCTGCTTTCGCTCAGTACAGGACTGCCCATCAGGCCATTCGCAAGCTTACAGTAAATCACACCTACGATTCCACCAATCACTAGCATAGGCAGGAATATGCCGCCAGGGGCGGATGAGCCATAACTGATCAAGGTGAACAGAAATTTAACAACCAGAATAAGAATTAAAAGCTTTAATGAAAAGGGACCTGCTACCAGATCATTGATCAGATTGTTTCCTCCACCAAGCACTGAAGGTAGGCATAGCCCTAATATGCCAGCTAATAAAAAAGGAATCACTGGTCGAAACTGTGCTGGCAGCCAGGTTATTTTTTTGTATAAATCCTGAAATCCATAAATCCCTTTGTTAAAAAACATCCCCATGACGCCTACAAGAATGCCCAAAAGAATTAAATGATAGAACTGTGAAAGCGGAATGGCTCCAATATTGGAAAAATGAAACACCGGACTCATGCCAAAAAATTCCTTAGACACAAAATCAGCCACAAGCGATGAGGCCAGCGCGGCAATCATGACCAATGGCGAAAAATTCATGTGTACTTCTTCGAGTGCAAAGATGACACCTGCGATCGGCGCATTGAAGGCCGCTGCAAGTCCAGCACTAGCTCCGCAGGTAATCAGCATATGCGATTCTGTCTTCGTAGTTCGCAATACACGGCTGAAACCCTCCGCAACCAGCGCTCCAATTTGAATAGAAGGACCTTCTCTGCCTAGAGACAGCCCTGCCCCAATGCTGATCGCACCCCCGGCAAATTTGGCGATGACTGCTTTCCACCAATTCATTTCTAATCTATTCTGGAGTGTCGCTTTTACTTGAGGAATACCACTTCCGGAAATAGCGGGTTGATATTTAACAAGCATACCAGTAAACCATCCAGCGATTGCCAGCAGAATTAGCCACATAGGCACCAGCCATAGATGTTCCAATTGATAATGATAAAAAATAAGGACATGCTCCAAAGCATATTCCAGAACAAAACGAAATAACACAACAACAATTCCAGACAATAATCCAACTGCAATTCCACCTGCCAACAGCCTAAATTTAAAATTAAACCAGGTGTCGAGCAATTTACGGGTATCATTTTTATCCAATTAAAGGACCTTCTTCATGTGTTTTTTTCACGAATTACATTTTACTCGCATAAAGGATATATAGCCAGTGTCCAAAATGTTATATTTTCACACTGTTTTCAAACATTTTCTTAACATATTGCGATTATGATGAATTCATTCGTCTTAAACAGGAAGATTAATATGGTCAATAATCTTGTTGTCCCTTACGAAGTCAAAGGTTGTTTCAACCCGCGTGAGGCATATGATTTGATGT
This sequence comes from Paenibacillus sp. FSL R10-2734, assembly GCF_037963865.1. Taxonomy (NCBI): domain Bacteria; kingdom Bacillati; phylum Bacillota; class Bacilli; order Caryophanales; family Paenibacillaceae; genus Paenibacillus; species Paenibacillus sp. FSL R10-2734. The sequence continues at coordinate 6,259,200 of NZ_CP150170.1, forward strand.
ATATCAATCTGTACGACCTTATCATCTCAGACATTATGATGCCGGAGATTGATGGCTTTGAATTTGCAGAAACGGTGCGAGGGATTAACAAGACTATCCCTATTCTTTTTATAACCGCCCGGGATGATATTTCCTCGAAACAAAAAGGGTTACGCGCAGGCATTGACGATTACACGGTCAAGCCCATCAATATGGACGAAATGGTATTGCGTTCCCTGTGACAGTGCAAGAATTCAACATACTTTACAAATCGCTCTCCTACCCCAACTATACCTTTTCACGTGCCCAGCTTAGGGACAAATTTTCCTGCTGTGAGAATTTCAAAATCGTGACTACCAACAACAAAAGACCCGCAGAAGGCCGCCCACCTTGGCGCGCCTCCCGCAGGTCTTTGTTTGGCTATCACATCAACCTACACGCACTAGATCATTTCTTGTAGGTATAGTAGATGAGCACCGCTGCTTCAGCACGGCTCGCTGTTCCACCCGGGTTCAGATTCACTCCGTCACCTTTAACGATACCTGCCTTGACTAGTGATGCAATACTACTTACCGCATAACTGGAAACCTTTGAAGCATCTCTGAATCCTTTCAGATCTGCCATTGAACCTTCTTCGGGAAGCTTTCCAGCTGCCTTCATCACCCTAGCGATCAGCACCATCATATCCTGCCGGCTGATTTCGGCATTCGGATTGAAGTTTCCGTCCGCACTACCCTTAGCAATTCCGAGAGCTTTGGCGATGGTCAACGCCTCAGCATAATAAGCGCCCGAATTGACGTCAGCGAACTGATCTGTTGAATCCGAACTTAGCTTGAAGGCTCGGACTACCATCACAATAAAGTCCGCCCGCTTGATCTTTCCTCCCGGCGAGAACATTCCCTCACCAGTGCCTTTAATAATGCCTTCCGCCGCAAGCTTGTCGATGGCCTGCCTTGCCCAGTCATATCGGCTAGGAATATCCCGGAAAGATGTTGCTGACGGTTCCGATGTTCCCGGCTGCGGATTTCCAGGGTTTGGTGTCTCCGACGCTGCTGGTCTACTAGTCGGTGTTGGTGTTGGCGTCGCAGTGGTGCCCGGATTCGTCCCGCTATCACTGCCACTACTGCTACCGCTTGTCGGTGTAACCGATATGTCCGACTTGGCTCCTTCGCCCAACACGTTGCTTGCTGATACGGCAAATGTGTACGATTGACCATTGTTCAATTTCGTAATCACTGCGCCAAGACCGTTATCTTTCCAGGAAATATGCTCGGTAACTGGTGTGTAGACTTCCCTTTCCTTGACGTACACTTTGTAGCCTTCTGCATTCGCGATAGCTGGCCAGCTTATAGTGGCTTGCTGGTTTCCAGCCTGTGCTGTTGGCACAACGCTACCTGGCACCGCACCAGTCAACTGGATGCTGTCCACTCGAACATTCGGATTTTTAAAAACTAGATATAGATCGTGCATACCAGAGAGCGTGGTCAACAATTCTCCCGACACATCCGTATAATCCAACTCGGTCACTTTAAATGTGCTACCTGGCACCTCGTGGATTGCAGGAGAAGTAGCATCAAATGTAACGACCGCCAAACGTGTTCCCGTTGGTGAATCTGCTCGTACCTCCACCACTGAACTTTCATTCGTGGAAGCCCCACGCAAGGTGATGCCCGTTACACCGGATAAGCGAACTTGGTTAAGTGCCACCCAGGAGTTGCTATTCTTTGACATGACGGCATAGTATCCGTTCTCGGGTTCTTTCGCTTTAAGCCCCTCCGCTGTACGAAGCTTGGAAACCTCTCGATAGATCACATCTTTAGAAGCAAAAGCATGATCAAATACGCTGACAGGCTCTTTGGCCGCATCGAGCTTCGCAATGCTCTCGTCATCGTAGGAGAGTGCTGCGGACAACGGAAGATGATTAGATGATTCGCCCACCATTAGAGTGTAACTTCCCGTCTCGGTCACATATTCATTGCGGTTGACGTCCCACACGGCGAAATCGGATGGGTTCACTGTAAGCTGAACGGTCATCGTCTCTCCAGCATGAATATACGCCTTTTCATAGGAAACCAGCTGTTTCTTAGGTGTATGATCACCGTACTTGGAGTTGTTGTTTTTGATATACAACTGAACCACCTCAGAAGTATTAACAGCTCCCGTATTCGTCACATCTACAGTGATTTCAAAAGGCTCTTTACCGCTAACGCCAGACGGCACGCTTAAGTTCGAATATTGGAAGCTGCTGTACCCCAGTCCGTAACCGAATGGATACGTTACTTGGGCATCGGTATACATGTAAGTCAGCTTACTCTCAAGCGGATCACCGGTTGTCATATCCACTGTAAATCGCGGGTCGAGCTCGGCCAAAGTCACCGGAGTCGCTACCCCTTCAGGCAATGAATAATGATCAAGAACCGGCAAAGCTTCCATTCCGGCATACCATGTCGAAGACAAGCGGCCAGTAGGTGCATAATCACCGAACAGCACATCCGCAAGCACCTTGCTATCGTATTGACCGGCATACGGCTGATACAGAATGGCAGCTACATTCTCATTGTTTTGAATGGCTTCCATGTTCACCGGCGCATTCGACTTAACAATTACAACCGTCTTTTTCGGAAAAGCCTGCGCTACTTGAGACACAATCTTGTACTGATCCTCTCCCAAGTTAAGATCCGATCTGTCTGCACCTTCGCCAGCACTATGTCTGGCCGGCGCACCGACCACAACTACGGCGTAATCATTGCCCGAAGCCCAAGCACTCGCATCAGCTCCCGCTTCCTTCAAGACAATTTCTTGGAACTTCTGATTGTCAGTTCGCGCCGCGGCGCCAGCTTGATTAGTCAGAGTAGTCGACGACAGATCAAGTCCATCTGATCCGTTCACGGTAACAAACCGACCAGCGGTATAGTAGGCGGTTTCAAATCCACCTCCGAAGCTCTCCGAATACGTGCCAGAGATCAGAGAGACGGTACCGTCGCTATTTGCTTCATGACGGAAGCGACCCGGAAGCGTACTGGCATCCGCCACATTGGAGAATGGATTCTCAACGAGATTAAGCTTAGTGGCATCGCTATTTTGTACTGTACGACTGCTGCCGCTTGTTACATCCTTCAGCCATTTTCCATTGGCAAGTGACAAGTAGCTATAACCGCCTTGGCCCCATGCGTAAGCCTCAAATGCTTGGGATGCCGTATAAGCTTTTCCGGCAGCACTATAGGCATAGACACTATCTGTTACGGTTGCCATATCCGGTGCAAGGAAATTCGCAGTGAGCTGAGCACCATTCGTATAAGTTGAAGCCGTAACCGTTTGATGATTCGCGACAGAATCGAACGCAATTACGGGAGCGCCTGTACCAAAGGTAACATTGCCACTACCAATCACTTCCCGAATGGCTCCGAGTGGGGACAGCCCAGCCCCAGGCAATACCGGTGTTTTAGATACAGAGTAAGTCGCTTTAAACCGGGTATCCGCCAACAGCCCCGTTACAGCAACGTTGCTGGATTTGGACAACGGCAGCAAATTGTTGTCGTTCTTCAGCAGAACAACACTTTCTCGTGAAGCGTCGAGCGCAACGGCCTGGCTTTCGCTCAATGTATAATTCTGTGGACTCCGGTCGCTGGCTAAATCCGAGAATGGATAGCTTTTTGGCGAACCATCCGGATTTTTCTCATTAAAGTATCCGGTACGCACCCACATCTCGATTTGACCGCGGACGCTATTCTCTAGATCCACACGGGTCACACCAAAAGTCCCATTGTTTACTGCATTCAGAATGTTCGTGCGGGTGGAGCTTGTCGTATTGGCATGATTTCCGCTAAGCAGTAAAAGCGCTGCCGCACCGTCTGCGTCCGTATAGTTCTGATAACCGTTGTTGAAGCCTGCGGTCATCGCGCGATCGGCAGCTATAAAATCGCCTACCGGCAGCATGCTATACGGATTTGAATTCGAAGCACGGATAATATTCGGTGAGATATGGTTAGGAACTCCGTTCGTTCGACCATAAGTAGTCATAATGCTTTGTACCACGCCAGCTTGTAAAGGATATAGGAAGCTTTTCATTTGGTATTCGTTGAGCGCTCGGGCGCTTGCATAAAATTGGCCGCTTGCTCTAAACCATTGCGCCAGATAGTTGGTATAATGCTTCGTACCCAATTGAGCTTTTAGCCAGAAACCATCTTCGTTGCCAGCCTCGCCGTAGCCAGTGATGCCCTTAGCCATGGAATTAATCATCGTTCCGGCAAGTACAGGATCCTCTGCATAGCCCTCCTCAAATCTACCGCTAAGTGGGTTCGTCCGTAAATCAGATACGGCAGAGAACATCAAAGTATTCGGATTAGCCAGGGTCACTTCCCCCCGCCGTTCATTCCCCATGACCGTCCCCACTTGGCTGACAAGATCCTTATTCCAGCTTTGCCCCAAAGCGAGCATGGAAGGCATATCTGTGCTTACACCCATAACACGGTCAACTCCACCGGCTGCCGTTCCGGGCAATGTATAACCTCCCGCGATTGTACGGGCTGTGCCGGCGCTCTTCTGATCCGCATAATATGCCAAATCCTCAATGCTCATATCAGCTAAAATCAAATCTACAAATGCATCCAGATGACTTGGCACACCATCAAAGATCGGCATGTTAGATGCGCCTCTAGCAAACTCAATCGGTTCATTATCAGCCGCTCTCGCCTGATTCGGTGCGACCGTTGATATCATGGAAATGATAAGAGCCAAAATCAGACTAACAACAATTATTTTTCTGAGGGAAAAACCTTTCATTCCACTGCTCATGTGATTGCTCCTTTTAATTTTTTTGGACAAGTCTCTCGCATTTAACTGATGACAGTCTAGTTGTTGCTGTCCTCTTCAGAAATTTAAAGAGTCGTCGATGAGAAATCACATGATGCAGTCTCTGAAGATTAGCCTTTCACGGAACCCACCGTAAGTCCGCCCACGAAATACTTTTGCAGGAACGAAAAGGCAATCAATAGCGGAAGCGCACACAGCATACAAGCTGCGAATAGGACGTTCCACTGGGTTGGATTCTGCTGGTCACCCATGAAGCCAAGCATGGCTAGCGGCAGGGGAGACTGCGAGGACTTGGAAATAAACGTCATATTGAAAAAATAGTCATTCCAAATCCAGATGCCCTGCGTGATGATGACCGAAACTGTAACTGGAATCAGCAGCGGGAACACCACTGCCCAGAACCGACGTAAAAGTCCCGCACCATCAATATGTGCCGCTTCTTCTACCTCCTCTGGAACACCACTACGAATAAATCCGGTGTACAGGAATGTTGAAAACGGCAGGCTGCAGGTAACGAACATCAGGATCGGCGTATATTGCGTACTTGGAATACCCAAACTGTTGATCATTTGCACGATTGGAATCAGAACCATCTGTCCTGGTACGACTAGTCCGGCAAGGAAGAACAGATACAGAAACTGGCTCCATTTGCTTCTGATTCGGGCCATCGGATAGGAAGCCATAGCCGCGAAGATCACAACTAGAAGAACGGAAATAGCTGTCAGCACCACACTATTTAGTAAAGCGGAACCAAAATGCATCCGTTCGAAGGCTGTCCGGTAGCTTGTAAATGATATCTCATTGAACAAATCAAGCGGGTTTGTGTTGTTGCTCGGTGATCTCAATGAGGTGGACAGCACGATCACAAGCGGAATCAGATTCAGTACCATAATTACGATAACGAGGAGCTGAACAAGTATTTTTTTTAGAAGTGACCCGGCTTTAACAGGTTTCCGCACGTTTCGGACAGGTTTATGCTGCTGCAGGATGTTGCCTGCTGCTGTTCCATTGCTCATGCTGACACCTCTTTTCTATTCATCATCAGGACAGAAACCGCAGTAATAGCGATAATCAGCATAAACGAAATAATCCCAAGCGCCGAGGCCTTGCCGAACATTTGCTCCGTGAACGCCATTTTATAAATTGAGTAAATCAGGGTGTTAGTCGAAGTTCCAGGACCTCCATTGGTCATAATAAACGGAAAATCGAAGGCTTTCAGACCATTAATTAAACTTAACGTCGTATTGATCGTAATAGATGTGGCGAGCAATGGGAGCTTCACAAATCGCAATAGCTTCCAGGCACCGCAGCCATCAATTCTACCGGCTTCGAGCAGCTCACTAGGAACGGTCTGAAGACCTGCCAGAAAGATAATCATCGTTGTTCCGACGTTCTTCCAGATTTCCACGAAAATAATAGAGTACAGCGCCGTGGAATAGCTGCCTAGAAAATTCAAATTATCACTTGCAATCCCGAGCTTACTCAAGAACGTAGCAATCATCCCGCTGTCCGGCATATAAACATAACTCCAAATGAAGCCGACTACAATCGCACTAAATAAGGTCGGAATGTAAGAGATGGAGCGGTAAAAGCCCTTGCCTCGAATCTTCATGTTCAGTAGCAGTGCCAGCCCGAGTCCGATCAGATTGCCCCCCACTACACTGACTATTGTATAAATGAGTGTATTCTTGATCGAGTTGCCCAGCGTACCTCCGCTAAACAAGTCCTTGTAGTTATCAAAGCCGATATAATTAAAGGTCTGGGCGTACCCGTTAAAGTCAGTAATGCTGTATTGAAACAGCTTAGTGATCGGGAAGATCCAGAATGTTAAATAAAAGATCAGTGCTGGCAACGCGAAAAAATACATCGTTTTTTTCATTACAGTCGATTTCATCTCTATTTTATCCTCCTATCCAGAATTGTACCGCCAGCTTAACGATCTAAAATGTTAGGACTGGCGGGACGATCTTCAGTGATTCCGGTTTAATTTTTCCACAATTCCTTGAACTTGGCATCCATAGCCTCTGTAACCTGCTCCGGAGTAGTCTTACGTCCACCAATAATCTCAGCGAATTTGGCTTCCATCTCTTCAGCTACACCTGTTGGCCACATCTGGTTCGGGAAGTATACGGACTTACCATTATTCAAGTATGAATCGTTAACATCCTTGAACAGGTCATGATTCAGTGGAACACCTTTATACACGCTGATCGAACTGTTGGCTTCGGTCCAAGCCTTGAATAGGTCCGACTGGCCATCAAACAGGTAATTCATAACTTCCTTGGCTACGTCCAGATTCTCTGATTTAGCGTTAAGCGCAAAACCAGCAGCCGTGGCAGCAGAGACATAAGTTGGCTGGCCTGGCTCGTTAGCCGGCAGAGAGAAGAATCCACGGGTAAAATCGGCTGCACCTTTGGCCGTCAATGTTGCATAATCCCAGGTTCCGTCAAAAACCATGGCTGCTTTGCCGTCTACGAACAGTTGAGCAGCTTGGGCACTTCCAAGTCCTAGTGAATTCTTAACCACATAACCCTTGTCATATAATTCTTTCATTTTGGAGACCGTATCCACCCACTTTGGATCTGTCAACGATTTCTCTCCTGCTTGGAGTTTGGTATCGAAATCCATTTCATCCGGATAAACCTCATTCGCCGCGATTTGATACATGCCGAACTGGAGGAACCAAGGGTCCTTGTCTGCGAGTGAGATTGGAGTAATGCCCGCATCTATCAGCTTTTGGGAAGCTTCCAGGAACGAAGGCCAATCCTTCGGCATTTCCGTAATGCCAGCTTGTTTGAACAAATCCTGATTGTAATACACACCGAGATAGTCTAGGCCTCCTGCGATTCCATAAGGCTTACCCTCATAAGACATATCATCCTTCGCTCCCTGGCTGATGTTATCCCAGAAGGTCAGATCCGATAGATCAGCCGCATAGCCGGCTTTTGCCATATCCAAGACACCGAGGGACGCATTTCTTGGAAATACCCAGTAAATATCCGGACCTTTACCTGAAGCAAGCTTTGTACGAATCGAAGTGAAATACTGCTCATCTGGAAGCTTGGAAGTTTCGAGTGTAACGTTAGGGAACTTTTCCTTCACGAGCTTAGGCATGATATCAAGTGCGAAATCCTGACCGTCTGGAGCCTTGGTGCCAGATACCATCATGGTCAGCGTCACCTTTTTCGTGCTGTCCGCTGTGGCTGCCGGAGTGTTTGTAGCGCTTCCACTATTTTCAGCGTTACTGGTGTTACTGTTGTTTCCTGAACCACAACCTGCAAGAACAGCAAGCAACACTGCCAGCATTAAGGTTCCTGTCCGTTTTTTAGTACGTGATTTCATAGAATAACCTCCCTGTTTTCTTATCACTTTTATTTCTCGGCATCCATATTTTGTTGGTTGCTGTATTGTTATTTTAATCTTGTAAGCGGTATAATTACTTTTGCATTTAGGGTGCACTATTTTACGAATGGCTAAATCGGAGGAGAGCAAATGAAATTCTCAAGTATCAAAACCAAACTCTTTCTTGCACTCGTACTTGTATCTGTCATTCCGATTGTGATCGTCACTTATAACTCCTACCGGAGCTATACCAATCTAGTCAACCAGCAAACCTCACTCGTTGCCTCCAACACTATCCATAATACCGTTAAGGGTATAGAGGATATTTTTGGAAATATTGAACGTATTTCACTCACCATTCAGCAGCAAACCTCCAGTGCGACTGCGTACACTACAGTAAGCGACGAACTAAAAAAACTAGCCAGCACCAGCGATTCCTATGACATTTTTATTATACAAAACAAGCTGAAGCTGATCTTTGAGAACCTGCTGCTAAGCTATGATTATGTAAATGGAATCTACCTTTTTTCTCCTGACGGCAAAAATATCAGCTATGGCAGCACAGCGGAGCTGAAGGTGGGATATGTCCCGCTCCAGGATGTTTGGTATCAGAAGACCATTGCCAACAAAGGCCAGCTTTATATTGGCGAGCCTGGTGTAAAGCCTTATATCATCAATTCCGAACCGTCTCTGGTATTCTCCCGCGCACTTTACGATATGAAGACCCAGCAATTTCTTGGTGTGTTTATGCTGGACTGCAGTCTGGATATTTTCAAAGGACTAAACCGAGACGCCGTACCTAACATGAGCTATTTGGTCCTCGCCAACGACGACGGCAACATCATTTACAACAGTACAGGTCAGAACACGGACTCACGGCTGCCGGAGGATTTAACACTTAAGACCAAGGCTATGCAAAGCGATGAGCTGGAATTTTACAACGGAAATAATTTGACCGTCATTCAGCGGCTACCAGTATATCACTGGACCGTTATCGCAAATATTTCACTAAGTGAGCTGTATGAGAAATACGGAATTTCCAACAAGCTGATCCTTTATATCTCCCTTACTTGTGCGGTCATTTTCATTCTGCTGTCCGTCCTATTGTCCAACTGGATTACAAAGCCGATAACCCAGCTTGCCAAAATCATGCGTAAAAACAAATCGCAAAAATTCATTACAACCGAAATCAAGCCTAAACGGGTTGACGAAATCGGCTTTCTCTATGCAGAATACAACAAAATGATGAAGGACATCGACATCTTTGTCAGGGAGAGCTACCAGAATAAAATTCTAACCATGGATTCACAAATGAAAGCGCTTGAAGCCCAGATTAATTCGCATTTTCTGTATAATACACTCGAATCCATCAACAGCATAGCCGAAATTGAAGAAGTCGAAAGCATTGCTGTCATGACCAAAGCGCTGGGGGATATGTTCCGTTATAGCATCAAGACCGATAGTGAGCTGGTATTTGCCCGGGACGAGATTCAGCATGTAGACAACTATATGGCCATTCAGCAGATCCGCTACGGTAGTAAAATCTGTTTTGTTAAAGAGATTGAGGAGTCCGTTCTGGAAGCGAAAATCCTCAAATTGATCCTTCAGCCCTTAGTGGAAAATGCCGTCTATCACGGCTTGGAGAATAAAAGAGGTAACGGCATGCTCTTACTAAAGGGCTTTCTGGACCCGGATACCAAGCGGATTATCTTTGAAATTCAGGATGACGGGATTGGCATTCAAGAAGAACGGCTAAAGGAAATTCAAACGCTGCTACATCAACCGCCGGAATTCATGGGGCTTGGCCACCGGAGCAGACAGAGCATCGGCATTAAAAATGTGCACTCACGCATTGCCCTCTATTACGGTTCTGATTTCGGACTGACTATTGCTAGCGAACCAACGATAGGCACTACAATTACCCTTACACTCCCATCCAAATAACGACGAAAGGAGGCTAAATCATGTACAAATTCATAATCGTCGACGATGAGCCTTTGATCCGCCAGGGCCTACTAAAAAAAATCAGTGCAGTAACCAAAGAACTGATCTTCTGTGGTGAAGCCGACAATGGCGAGGATGCCTTGGACCTTATTCAATCGGAGGACCCGCATCTAGTCTTCACCGATATGCGGATGCCAGTTATGGACGGAAAATCCCTACTTCGGCAGCTGCAAAATCAATATCCCGATAAAAAGATCATCGTCATCAGCGGATTTTCCGATTTTGAATATATGCAGGAGGCGATTTCAGCCAAGGTAGTCCACTATCTGCTGAAGCCGTTCAGCAAAGAAGAGATCCACCAAGCGATCTCCAAAGCGTTATCTGCCATAGAGAGTGAACAGTCCGCCAAGGCTGAAACTCTCAATATAACCAAAGAAGCGGAGCAGTTGAGTTTGCTTGGAGATATGCATGCCCTGCTACAATACGTTGCGGGGTTCTATCCCGCTCACAATCCGCCTAGTTTCCGGTCTGCTCCCATGCGCAATCTCATGTCTTCCAGCAGAATGGTCCTGCTAACCCTCTATAATCCAGAAGAGTTAGCGGTACAGGAACCCATCTTGGAGAGCACACATCTTTTTCTTCCCCACCCGCAGAGCAGGAAGCTAGCTTTTTCTCTCCAGCTCTGTGACGCTTCACTTAAAGAAAACGAGGTGCTGGAACTGGCTGCTGCCGAAGCCAAAAAATTAATCGCCAGCACAGGACCACAGGCCTGCATCGGCATCAGCGGTATGAAAAGCGATGTCAAGGAACTGCCGCAGGCACGCCAGGAATCTATGTCTGCTTTGAACTGTCGTGCTATCGCCGACCAAGGACAATTTTTCATCTACCATCCGGGCAGTTACCAGGCTGCACCAGTGATGTGGGAAGGCAGCCGAGACCTGATCTTTTTCATTGAATCTGGGAACATCGATAAGGTTGAAGAACGGGTTCACGACTATTTTGACTATTATAAAGGGCAACCTGCAGCAACAATCCATCAGTTGAAGGAGAATTGCCGATCCATCATCACAGAGGTCAAAACTCTGATCTCCGTCTATTACCCAGTTGAGAACGGGCAACATACTTCATCCAGCCTAGAAGCTGTACTGGGTATTTCATTTGATGCGGAAGAAATCCGGCTATATTTCCTGACCGTGCTCGCCTCGATTGCAGAATTGCTGAAGGAACAATCGGTCTATGCCTCTCCCAACGTCATTGATAATGTGAAGGTATATATCCGCAAAAACATATGCTCACCTCTCACGCTAGAGCATCTATCGAGTCTGTTCTATATCAGTCCGAGCTATCTAAGCTACTTATATAAGGAGAAGACGGGCGAAAATCTGATTGATTATGTCAACAAAGAGCGTATCGAACGTGCCAAGCTGCTGCTTCGTACCAGTGATGAGAAAATATATAAGATCGCCAAGAGTCTTGGGATCGATAACGCTAAATATTTTTTCCGACTATTCAAGAAAATGACCGGATTCACACCGGAGGAATACCGAAAATTAAGTGAGTCCGCAAAAGAGGGGGCAGGCTGATGGATCATAGGGAGCTTGAACATTATTTGCGCCGTCATGATGTAATCGAAGCCAAACAGCGGTACACCCGCCGCAACATCAATGAATTTGGTGGCAAAGAATTGATCTTGCCGCACGGGGAACAGTTTCCGCGTATGCCAGAATCCTTTTTTTTCAATCAGGGCGATTATCATATCAGCAAGCACCACCGGTTCGCCGCCATGCCAGAGCATACGCATACATTTATCGAGCTAAATTACATGTACTCAGGCCGCTGCCGACAGAGCATTAGCGGGTCTATCGTAGAGCTAGCCCAAGGCCAGATTTGCTTGCTGGATACGGATGTGCCCCATTCGATTTCTACACTCGATGAGGATGATATCCTGATCAATATTTTGATGCGAAAGGAAACGCTGAACGCAGCATTTCTGACCAGGCTGGGATCTGACGGGAGGTTAAGTGATTTTCTGATCAATGCCCAGTCTCCCGCTGCAGCCCATGACCGCTATCTTGTCTTCCGCTCAGATAACTGTCAAAACCTTCACTATACCCTCGCCAGTATGATGTGCGAGTACTTCGATCCCCGTGATTTCTCCGCGGATATGATCAACGGATATATGGTCATCGTGTTCACGGAGCTTATGCGGGTGCTAAACCAGGACACCTCCTTAAGAGAGGTGCTTCCGACCAAACGGGGTGATCTGCTGGAAATCCTACAGTATCTAGAACGCCATTTTAATGACTGTTCCCTGAAGGATCTGGCTGCACGCTTCAATTTCAATCCGAATTATCTAGGCAACCTGCTTAAGAAAAGCACGGGCAAAACGTTCGGCGAACTAGTACAAGAGCATCGAATGGCATATGCCGCTCTCCTGCTGGCCCACAGCGACCGACCTATTGGGGATATAGCCGGGGAATGCGGATATGAGAGCCTCAGCTTTTTCTACAAAAAATTCGCGGATCGTTACGGACTAACCCCGCTACTCTACCGCAAGCAGAATCAAACAACCTGAGTCACCACTTGCTACGGTGCTCAGGTTGTTCACGCTACTATCGAATATGCATCTACTTACAATTGATGTTTACGGATCAGATATGTTGGCGTACAGCTCCAGGCATGGCAATAGCTATTGATCAAATGACTGCCATAGGGTGAAAAGCTCTTATCGTTTGGATTATACAGCTCCCAGAACGTATCAGCCCCGTCTTTAATCATCTGCCCCCAATACTTCTTGACCTCCGAAATGGCGATATCCCTTTCACCTACCTGAATCAGCGCCTCAATGAAATGATGAACCATATAGGGAGTGGTCATCGGAATGGGAGCCGAATCCTGCTGAAGCTGCAGCAATATTTCCTTCCCATGCTCTTCTTCTACAATTCCGGCAAGCACCATCCAGATTTGAGAGGCCCAAGAAACCTGTCTAATGTCTCCGCTCACGAAATAACCTAATTCAGAGTCCCAAAAGTGTTCCAAAGTTGCTTGCGTAAGCTCTTCGATAGTCTGTCGCAAACGATTCTGTCGTTCATCTCCGAGAAGAACAGCCAGCTCTAGCGCGCATTTCAAGTTGTATATTAAAATCGCCTGCGCCGGAGCTTGTTTGTTCAAATCCGGATGCCAGTCAACAAAAGCCCACCAGCTCTCATCATCGGTCACAATGCCACGCTCGTCCAGCCGTTCTAGGGACAGCTCTATCTGCCGGTAAGCAGAGGGCCATAGCTCCTCAAGCGTGTTCCGATCAGCTGTAGCCAAGAAATAATCGTGAAGAGTAGATACAAAAAAGAGTGAATAATCATAGAGATACGTGTCATCCGGTATGACATGGGGTTTCATGAACAAATTGGCTGTGATCCTTCCCCGATCATCCGGGTAAGCCGCAAACAAGTACAGGCACCGCTTGACCAAATCGTTGCCCGAGAACGTTTCGTAATTGGCCAGCGCCTGAAGCCTAAGGTCACCAAGCCACAGTCTGCGGTCCCGCTTGGGCCCATCCTCGAAGACCTCCTGCATGCATTCTTCCAGCGTCTTTACACTGACTGCATCAATGGCGTGCAGTTCGGTATCTGGGTGGTCCAACGGAGCCAGACGGGACCGATCAGCCGAAGTTTCCGCTGTGCACCTGATCTCAGCAAAGGATACTTTATATTTCGGTGACGTATCAAGAACCTTGAGCTTTACATACCGGAAGCTGTATCTGCGCTCAAGATTCAGTGATGCAGGAAGCACATCCAGATGAACCCGCTCCTCCTGTAGCCATGAGCTGCTGAGCCAGCCGTCATACTCCGAGAAGGGTTCAGCCATCTCCACCGGCATTTCGCCGAGGGTGATCTGCAGATGTAGCGGAGCATCCGGCGGGCTGCCTATTGGAACGATCCGAATCGCCAACTTGCCGACCAGATGCTCTCCAAAATCCAGAATAACCTCTTCCCCTTTACCAAAAGCAATCGAAGAAAGGGCCTCCGCACTCTGAATCGTTTCTGCCAGCCAGCCATGTACCGCCTCTTCACTTTTTGCGACCCTGATGATCTGCTTAGGGTTACAATCCCGGTAAATAAGCTGGGGTAGAAGCTGCTCTGCGGTGTTGGCAAACACCTCATTTTTATGGATAGTCACCGCTTGCTGGCGCTGCATCGCTTGAGTCATAACCTAAGTCCTCCTTCGTTTGTCTTGTTCCCCCTTTAGTAAACCTCAATTTCGCTTGTCTGAACATGCAGTGAATACAGCTAATCTTACTCTTATTACAGTTCTGCACGACTGAGCGAAGCTAGTTGTACAAGATAAGGAGCGCAACGAAATCCTGCACGCAAAAAAAGAGCAGTTGCCTTGGCAAGCTGCTCTTTTACTTGAACTTATGCTTTATTCAGTTTGTAAACTTCATCCCTTATTCCTTCTTATCCAATGTAATCGAAGATGGTGTTACATCACGAATAGGCTCTTTGGCCGCTTCAAAAGTTGATCCGCAGCTCGGACAAAAGCGTGCCTCAATTGCCACATTGCCACCGCATCCTTTACATTGCTTCACATCGGACAACCCAGCGATTAGCCCGAGATTGACCTCGATCTCCGATTTCAGTTCAAGAATACGGGAGATATTCTTCTCAATCTGCTCACTCGGCAGTGGTCCTGCACCTTGAGCTACAGCTTCAAACAACAATTTCCCCATTACCTGATACTGCTGGTCAATATCATTCTGCTTGCTGTTGTTCTGTAATTTCAATCGATTGATCTCCACCACTGTCTTTGCTTTATTCCCAGCCTCGCTCACGCCTGCCTTAACCTTGTTAAAAAAGCTCATGTTCAGCCCCCAATTCCGTAGCAGTCATAATATAAGCATATTTCGACACCGTCACAAGTATTCCTTTCTTTATTGTACCTAACTTCAACGGCGATTTGTAGCTCATCCACAACCATGAATATATTTCCCCCGCCTTCCTGCGGGAACGAACCTCGACTCAGGTCTGGTATATAAAACCGTCTTCAGGCCGTTTTGCGACATTCGAAAAGGCTTTACAATGAGTACATAAGCAAGCGGGTCGCAAGATTAAATAACAATCACCCCCATAAGAGAGGATGAAATGAATAAATGAAAAAATTATATCGTTCCCTAAGTGACAAAAAGATTAGCGGTTTATGCGGAGGTCTAGCTCGGTACACAGGCATTGACGCAACAATCCTACGTCTCATAACTGTTGCAGCAGCACTTTTCAGCTTCGGTACAGTACTTATCTTGTACGTTATCGCCAGCGTCATCGTCCCTAAAGAACCGTTTAGCAACTTTTCAGAAGGACCTGATTTCTACTAACAGATCGTCGTCATTCAGTAACAATCAAACATACTAAGGAGAGATAAAACATGAGTTTATTCAAAAGAATTTCCACCCTCACTAAAGCTGCCCTACACGAAGGTCTGAACAAATTAGAAAGCCCGGTGCTGCTAACTGGTCAATATTTACGTGATCTTGAGAACGAAATAGCTACTGCAGAGCGCAATGAGCGCGATTTAAAGGTTACAGCGAGTGTATTGGAACGTCGCAAACAAGAATATACCCGGTTGATAGAACAAAGCGAAGCCGAAGCCGTTCAAGCAGTTGAGCAGGGAAATGAAGAAAGAGCTCGCCTTGCACTGATGGCCAAGATACGGTATGCGGAACAGCTGGAAGAATGCATCAATAGCCAGGCAAAAACTCAGCACTCCCTAGCAGAACTGGAGATCAATATCGCTAGAGCTAAGGAAGAGCGTGAACAGCTCAAAGCAAAAAGAACCGAGCTTATCGCTCGTGCTCAGCAAGCAACAGAAACATTAAGCTCGGCTCCTCATAGCAGCCATAGCAGTGTAAAAGGACCCAATGTGGGTACCGCTTCACGCGGGTTTGAACGAATGGAAGAGAAAATTTTCGAGTGGGAAGCATTGGCGGAAAACTCCAAAAATAAATTCAGCTCAGGCTCAGGAGCAGCTTCATCCATTGATCCCAACCTTCGTAGTGCCGTTGACGATGAAATCGAACGAATCCGTAACCGGAAAATCAATAGTGACAAAAAATAAATATAAAAACAAGTCCCTTATTTCTCAGCTACTGAGCTATATAAGGGGCTTATTTTTTCCTACTCCTCTTCATGCCACGAATCATATTTTTCGTTTCCGGATCTACACGGTAAGATTCCGTGATTTTCTGCAAAGCCTTGTTATAAGTGAAATCATCTAAGCTGTTGTTTCTCAAATAACCTATCGTTGCCGCAGGCAATTTCACATAACACATCGAAAGCGCCCAAGAAACCGCCATTTTTACATAATACCCTTCATGTCTGACCTTATCGAGAAGTTGTAGAATCTGGTTGATGTACGCCTCTTCGATAAAGAAATTAAGCATCATTACTACTGCAAATCGAATCTCATATTCTTTTTCAGATAACAGATACGGCACTATAAAGTCCCACATCTGCTCTTTATTCTTTATAGTAAACTTCAGGCCTGTGCAAAAGCTATCGCATACCGACCAGTTATCGATTTTAGGAATAAAGTCCGCAATGTAATGTTGGATTTCTTCAAGCTCTGTCTTCACATACCCAAGCACCATACCTTGCAGCATTACTTCTTCAAAATAATCAGACTCAGCCCGTGCCAAATAAGCTCTCCAGTCTCCCTTTGCAATGGTTTTGGCGAGCTTACGCAGCTCCGGCAGTCTAACCCCTATTACGTTATCGACCGTCGGAATTAAAGCCGCTGAAAACTTCTGATAGTCCGCATCTGCTAACCCTAATAGCTGTTCCTTTATTGTTTTGTCCACTGTAGTACTCCTTGCTTATTAATTATTGAAATGAAATCTCCCACAAGTATATGGAAGCCACTGACCCTAAAGGTGAATATGTAAGCCGGTATTGTTCAAATTGATCTTTAGTAAGCGTATCTAGCCCATACAGTTTCACCATGCCACGACGAATTGCGATATCTCCCCAACTAATTACATCTGGGCGCTCCATCGAATTGAGTAGCATCATCTCTGCGGTCCACTTACCAATGCCTTTTAATGTCATGAGTCTCTGAACAACCTCTTGATCTGATAATCCATATAGCTCCTCCAGCTTGAAATCACCCTGCGCGACTAGATTGGAAATGTCATGAATGCAAACCGCCTTTTTCATCGTCATGCCGCAAGCCTGAATCTCATCCGCCGTGTGTATGGCTAGCTGCTGCGGAGTAATCTCTCCGAATCGATCCTGCATTCTTGCCCAAATGGTCTGAACCGCTTTAACTGAGATTAGCTGACCTACTATGGCATAGATAAGCGCAGTGAAAAGATCCGGTATAACAACACGCCCCACTTTCCCCATTTGCGTCATCGCCGCTCCAAGCACTGGGTCCACACTCCTGAGGTAATCTATATCTGCTTGCCCATATTCAAAAAATTTAGTTACCACAGTTCCCAATGTGATCCCTCCCGTATCTGAGCTTAACAATAATATACAACATCTATTTTGCAGTGTACGGATTCTTGAATAGGATAGCAAGATAATGAAACTAGAAAAGCCACAACACTTCTACTCGGGTAGATGGTCATGGCTCCGTGTATAGATTAATTTATTATTTATGCTCGAATAAGTCGCTTTTCCTTCGCTGCTTTTAGCCATAAGGGGAATTCATTTAGCAGCTGATCGTAAAGCTCCTCATCCGTCACCTGTTCAATCCGATCCAGATGAATAAAATTAGCGTTATCCACCAAACGCCCCTTCATCGTATCGAGCTGCATCAAAACCTCAAAATCCGAATTTCCAATTCCTACAAACTGCCAGAAAATCGGTTGAACAGAGGCCGCCGTAATCACCTTCTTAGTAGGTTTCACGACACCACCGTCGTTGATGAATATGATAAATACCGGCGTGGAATCAGGCTCTTCCTCTGTATATTTATTGATGATATCCTCCATCACCGGTGGCTCATTATTACGGCCAAATTTATGGATTGTATTATTGTTCATAATATGTGTAAAAACATAACTTCCTAATTCCTGTTCTGTAACAGGTGGCAAGCGACTAAACTCGGTGTCGTATACCCATACGTCCAATGAATGGTTATCATCGAATTTACAGGCAACCGCCAAAATACGCTCTACCACTTCTTGCACTGTCCCATTCGCATAGAGATTTCTCATCGAGCCTGTAATATCCAGTACGATTCCTACTCTCGCAGTTACGCCTGTCAGGTTCTTTTTTTCTAAGGTGATCTGGACAATCTTTTTGCGTAAATCAATGGAGGACAGCACGTTTTTTTCTTCATAACGAATCGGTTCTAGAGGAATTGTTAACTCAGCGGTAGCAGCTACCTCATGATTCCCCTTGTCTTCCTCAATATCTAACCCATAGTTGGTGCATAAAGCAGCCAAGCCCCCATCAAATCCACTACCAATAGCACTAAATTTCCACTCTGCACCATGCCGATAAAGCTCTCCAACTACAATTGCCGTCTCCTTGGAGAGATCAGAACCGTAATCGAAAATAAACAATTCCTCGTCGCTATCACCATCTACTAAACGTAGATATGGAGAAGATACTTGTTTCATAGAATGCCCTGACTGTTCTCCTTCATAGATCGTTAAAGTTAAAGCTATTCTAGTGATGTCCACAGGAAGCCCGGAGAGTGTAATCGCAATAGCTTCCTTATCTCCTTGTTGTAAAGCAGAATGACTTACTGCTTCATCTATCGACACCGGATTTCCATAAAAGATAAAGTTCTCATCGCGTTCGCAGCGATTCCGATCAGACAACAAAAAGGCCGCTGCATCTATACCAATCCTAGTATCAGTTGTCGTCCAACCAAACCTCAGTACCAGCTTGTTTACACTTCGCCCTTTCGTGATATCCACCTTTTGTCCTTTGATAATCCGCACTCTCTCATCTCCTTATTTTTACTCAACTACTATTTGTCACTTGTACTAGATTGTATTTATCATTTTACTACTTTAATATGAAGTATATATGATAGATAAGGAGCTTTACGAATGGACTTTATAGCAATTGACTTTGAAACGGCAAATTCCAGTCGATCCAGCGCCTGTGCTTTAGGACTTGTGGAAGTTAAAGATGGAAGGATAACGACAGAACATTCTTGGCTAATCGATCCGCAGCAGCGGTTTGACGGCATGAACATTTCGATACATGGCATCACCCCCTCCATGGTAATCGGTCAGCCTACATTCCATGAATTATGGCCCACCGTTGAACCTTTGTTACACGGACAAATCGTTGTAGCGCACAATGCCTCTTTTGATATGAGCGTTCTACGGTATTGCCTCGATGGAATGTCCTTAGGCTATCCGAGCTTTCAATACTTATGTACCTATTTATTAGGCAAAAAGATGCTGCCCGACCTGCCCTCTCATAAGCTTAATATAGTCTCCGAGCATTTCGGCATTGAGCTGAAGCACCATGACGCTCTCGATGACGCGCGCGCAGCAGCCTTGGTCCTATTAATGCTTATGGAGCGAGAATCACACCATGATCCGCTTTTGCTTTCTACTAGCCAAGGATATACTAGCGGAACTATGTTTGCTGGTGGATACACTCCTTTTTCTGCCCGTAAGAGTAAGCCTGCTAAGAGACCTGTGAACAAACAAAGAACGAAAAACTTCTATTTATAATAACCGGCTCATTATTCATCAAAAACACCCAACCGGCTCACTACAGCTGGTTGGGTGTTGAATTTTACAAGGTATGTTCTATATCTTCATCCGATAAACTGCCTTATTCTCCAAACCTCTGATGAATGGCGTCCATTCTTCGGTTTCTGGTGTGGTATCCAGAGCATCCTCTACCATTTGCAACTTCGCGTCCATCGCATCAATATGATGCAGAGCTACGGCCTCAGCCGTCTGCGGCTGAACAGGACTGCCCCATTCGCCCAGGTTATGGTGTGACAATACGAGATGCTGTAACGCCAGAACCTTCTCCGAATTCAAATCAATGTCTAAGCGGATGGCCGCTTCCGTAATCCAGTTAGATGCCATCGAGATATGACCAATCAGCTTACCCTGAACGCTATATTCCGAGACAATTCCGAGCTGGGAGATCATCTCCTCCGGCTTCGCGATATCATGCAGAATAATTCCAGCCTTCATCAAATCCGGATTCAAGAAGGGGCGCTGCTTGCACAGAAAATCCCCGATCTCCAGCATTCGAACCATATGATAAGCAAGTCCGGCAAAATAAGCATGATGATGCGTTTTGGCTGCCGGATAATGCATCAATTTCTCTTCCACTTTACTCACACAAAAAGAGACGATCGAAGCAATCTCTGGATCTGTGATGCTCGCCATAACTCCGTTAATCGTATGAATAAGGTCTACTGGACGAATAGGAGCGGAACGGATGAAATCCGTTAACGCAACGCCATCCTCATCGTTCACCAATCTGATTTTAGTAACTTTGATTTGCAATTTCTCACGATAAGTGTGAGCGATCCCACGAACCTTCACAAGCGCCATAGGAAAAAAGGTTTCTTTATCGGTCGTGCTGACATCCCAATATTTCGCGGACAGTTGCCCACTGGAATCCCCCAAAACTAAGTCAAAATAATCCTTTGGAGGGGTACCGTTCGTTTGTTTGATCGCTAGCTCTCTTAAGAGATAAAAGCCTACAAATTCATCTTGTGGAGCGAGCTGTTTAATTTGTGTCATGTTGGAGCCTCCTATTAATAACAGGCTTTGAACCTGCTCTCTATATTAAACTTTAGACACTCATGTCCAAAATCCCTTTAAATCACTATACGATCTATTTTCATATTTATGTACAAGTTAGAAGAATACGTTCTTATATTCAGAAAAAGGAGGTTATTCCATGGGCCATAATATGGCTCTGGAATAACCTCCTTCATTGATTAAGAAACGATTAACATCTGATTATTTACCCGCTGTTTCAAGCGCTGATTTAATGGCTTCTACCACTTTAGTCGATACTTCTTTCTCTGCATCATTATTTCCGAAGGCTGCTGCACGGTATCCATACTTGTGCAGACTAGTGCCAGTTGAAGTCGACTCAATCTCGCTCTTCACGGCCAACTCAGCATCCGTCAATTGATTAATTGTTCTTGTCTTTCCATCTTTATCAAGATAGTAGACAAGCATTTTAACAGGAACGCCATGTTCTACATACGTCATAACATTTACAAGCTTATCAGCACTTACACCAATGAAGATTCCATCGAAATAAGCAGCTTTGTTAGCTTCAACAATCTCAGCTTTTCCGTAAGCTCTATCCACTGCAGTCTTAAGCGCTACGCTACTGCTAGTTGCGCCGGAAACAGCGTCTACGCCTTGCACAGCTTCTCTAGTACCTGCTGCAAGGAAGCTAGCTTTCAATTGAGGAATCGCTTTTACCACCTCAGGGTAAGCAGCTTCGCCTCTATCTACAAGATTCATTCCTACACGATACAGTGCAACATTTACGATCTTACCGTTACGCAGGGTAACGTCTGCTCTGTTTGTTCCTTTATCATAGGCATCACCAAATGCAGTGAAGCTTCCGTCTTTATAAGCGCCTTGAACTTTAGATGCGTTAGTCAAAGCATCAGTCAGTGCAGCTTTGGCAGCTGCGGATAACGCTTCTTGACCTGTGATATCGGTCATTTGCACACCTTTTTCAAGCAATCCTGAAGTAAGTGTACCTACCAGAGATTTTTGTTCTGCACTTAGTTTATCGTCAGCAATCAGCTTGCCGTCAGTTCCAAACAAGCTTACTTTAATGTTTGTAACTGCATCAGAAGCAACATCAACAAGCAGTAACACTTTAGATTGGTTATCTACACCTGCAAATTTGCCGTCAAAATATTTACTTTCACCAGGAACTTTCAGTGCTTTTTCGAAAGCTCTTTCTACGGCCTGATTCCAACCGTGACTACTTTCTGTAGCTCCGGAAATCCCATCAACCTTCTCGTCATAATTAGCGAAGTAAGATCCATTGGCAAGCAACTTAGCTGTCATCGGAGCATTAGCTTTTACAACTTCTGCATAAGCCGTTGCGCCTCTGTCAATTAGGTTATTTCCAAGTCTGAACAGCTTCACATCCACTACCTTACCGTTGCGGATCACGATGTCAGCTCTTTCAACACCAACGCTTCTTGCAGTCCCGTAAGAGGAATAGAAACCGTCTACATAAGCAGAAGTATTGTTAACCTTTGCATTCTGCTCAGCATCCCAGAAAGCATTAGTCGCAGCCTTAAAGTCGGCTTCGAGTCCTGCGACAGGTTGCGCAGCTGTTCCTTTAGCCAGCAATGCTGGAGTTATAGCTGCCACTGTTGCGGATTGCTCAGCTGTGTAAGTCTTCTCATCCACGAAATCACCATTACTGTTCAGTGGGTACACTTTAACAGCTGTGAGCTTATTGGATTCGTAGGTTGCAAATACTGCATATTTACCTGTAGGATCTATGCCCATATGAACACCATCAAAGTAAATTGCATCTGTATCTTTCACTGTTAGAGCTCTTTCAAACGCTCTGTCTACAGACAATTTCCAGCCATTACTAGAGCGTGTAGCTCCCGAAACAGCATCAACTGCCGCTGCTCCATCTCTTGTTTTACCTATCAATTTATTCTTCATCAGTCCATAAGCTTGCCATAAAGCGCTATAATTGTTGCGCGCATCTCTATCGATCAGCTTAGGGCTGGTTCTCAGGAGATCAACGCTAGTAATTTTTCCATCTTTAATTTCGATCTTTGCGCCTTCAGTACCTTTGGAATAAGCATCTCCATAAGCTACGTAAACTCCATCTTGATATACATTTTCCTTAATTGTAACAGGCAATGTTGTAGCCACAGGCTTAACAGTCGCTGCTGGAACTACTGTAGCCGCTGGTGCAGCGGTTGCCTTTGGTGTTGTAGCTGGCTTTGCTGTTGCTGCTGGAGCCGCAGTTGCCTTTGGTGTTGCTGTTGGTTTTACTGTTGCTTTTGGTGTTGCTGTTGGTTTTACTGTCGGTTTTACCGTTGCTTTTGGTGTCGCTACTGGTTTTACTGTAGCTTTTGGTGTTGCTACTGGTTTTGCCGTTGCTGCTGGTTTTGCTGTTGGTTTTGCTGCTGGTGTATCTGCTTCTTCAGAAGCTGCGGATACTGCATCCACCTTCAAGTTCAAAGCAGGCACATTAAGTGTGTAAGCAAATGGCGCTAACAATATTGCCGCGCTAACCGTTAAAGAAATTAGTTTTTTCAATAAAATTCTCCTTTACCAAACCCCAGTGATATGTAGCTTTTTCTTATCCGTACCTTCCTTACAAGATGTCGCTCTTCTTATGAAGCATCCCTTCTCACCTCATAAGAACACATCCCCCCTCTCATGCTAACCGCGACCCATCACTTTCCAAAAAGAATGCCTTAAATCTATTCATTCCTTCTTCTTATCAATAAACCGTTTAAAAGGTGAAATAATTCACATATATTGTTAGAAAAAGAATGAAGGCGCTTTTTTAATCAATTTCAAGTTAGATACTACCAAACCTTTCCGCAATTCCTCTGTATCGAAAATCACATACCCTATAAGAAACATCACTATTTGCTCATAAATGTGATTTTTCTTTGTTTTTTCCAAACAAATACTCCCACTTTTTCTTCCCAAGGTAGATAACGTGATCTCGATTATTGTGCATCCAAGAATAGATATGCTATTTTAGAACGATCTCTAACATAGGAAAGGAGTTCTATGCTTTGAATAAACAGCCCCCTATTGGAGTTATACTCGCTCAAATTGGTACACCCACTGCACCAACCGCTAAAGCTGTGCGTCCTTATCTGAAACGTTTTTTATCCGACCGACGGATCATAGATTATTCTCCTCTACTCTGGCAGCCTTTGCTGCGAGGCGTTATTCTACGTACACGTCCAAGACGGTCGGCTGAGCTATACAGACAAATATGGACCGCTGAAGGATCACCCCTCCTCTTAAACTCGTTAGCTCAGCAATCCGGTTTGCAAGCGCTGCTCGGCCCACGGTATAAGGTAGAACTCGGCTTAGCGTATAGCGAACCAAGTATGGAACAAGCGATGAACAAATTGGAGACTGCTGGTATCACTCGCATCATCATTGTGCCACTATTCCCTCAATATTCGTCTACTACGACGGCATCCGTATTCGATCAGGCGAGCTTTGCTGCCTTAGGACGCCAAAGCTCCACTGGACCGGTAACGAAGCGCCTTATTCCTGCTCTCAGATTTATGGATGCTTATTATAATGAACCCGGTTATATTTCTGCCATGAAGTCGCATTTACTCCAGCAAATAGAACTTCTGAGCGCTGATCCTGATTATTTTGTGCTGACCTTTCACGGGATTCCCAAACGTTATGCTGATACAGGCGATCCCTATCCCCAGCAATGTATGGAAACGGCACACCTTCTCGCATCTGCTATGAATTGGGAGCCCGGAAGCTGGCAGGTTACTTTTCAATCACGCTTCGGACGTGAAGAGTGGGTTGGTCCCTCTACAGCTGATGTTTTGGGAGGGCTTGCTGAACGTGGAATTCGTAAACCTTTGATTTTCTCACCGGGCCTTGTAACCGATTGTCTGGAAACGCTGCATGAGCTAGCGATAGAAGGGCGTGAACAATTTGAGGCTGGAGGAGGATATGCAGAAGACTTCGTTGCGGTCCCTTGCTTGAATAATCATGAGGAATGGCTTCAATTTCTGGCTCAGCATGTTGAACAAAACGCCTTGGGCTGGTAATACAAAAAACCGTCTTGTCTACAGATAATCTCTGCTCAGATAAGACGGTTTGCTATATCAATTGTTAAGTTCGAAATTCGAAAGATACTTATGCTGTAAGCTGTTTATATTTAGTGGTCAGTTCATTGAACCATTGCTTGTCCTGTAAGGTCAAGGCAAAATCGATCAGCTCGGCAATCTCACTCGGCTGTAAATCAGCTGAATCATTAAACAATACTTCAGCCGATGCCGTGGCTTCTCCATTCCCATCCTCTGCGTAATCATAGGCGAAACAAATTTTGATATCACTTTCCAAAAATTCGTTACGAAGGAAATACAATACCTCACACATTAGCACAGGTCTAACATGATCATCAAAGACACATTCCATAACCTTTGCCCAATACTGCTGGTTACTGAGGTGTAGCTTATCATTGGTTAAGAGATATTTCTCACCCTGAAAATCGGTGACAAATCTCAGCTCAAGCGGCTTCATTTTAAAAATAGTAGCAATTTGCTTCATACTAATATTCAGAATGTCTTGCGTTTCTAATCTGATCATCTCTCATGCACCTCGTCCCTCTTAGTTGGGTTACCTGAAACCTGACGATATCTATAATTCCGTTATATGCCAATAATATAAAATTAACTCCATTAATTCACTTTAATTTTATCTAATTTAACATTATTATCGTCACCTGACTATGCTTTATTTATATTTTTTAGGATTTCGCTCAGAAAAATGTTTCAATCTCTAAAAATCTGTTTAATATTTACGTTCATTCCAATAAGGTGTATAAAGATTGTGCATCATGTGAAGCTTTTTCTTTCTTATATTTAAACAAAAAAAACTGTTCTGAATGGTCATAACGACCTCAGAACAGTTTTTTGTATCAGGATTATGCTTCAGTTAATTTACTTAAACAAACAGCGGCACTAACTGTATTCCTTCTTCAGGTGAGATCCGAACGAGGCCTATATCAGTGATACGTAACGTCGGGATAACCGCCAAAGCAAGCAGTGATAAGGTCATAAATGCATAATTCAAAGTGCAGCCTGCATCATATAGCGCTTTGCTGATCGCAGCTGATTTTGCAGCAGCAATTTCAAAGGGCTCAGTGGACATTAGACCTGCAATAGCCAGCGGGAATAATGTTTCTCCACTAGATGTGATTACGGCAACCCCACCCTGAGCATCCGCAACCGCATTAGCGGCTTTAGCCATTAACTCATCATCGTTACCGATGACCAGCACATTGTGGCTATCATGGGCAACTGTCATCGCAATGGCAGCAGGCTCAATAAATCCGATGCCTTCTACAACGGCCACGGATTTATTGCCTGTTCCTTTATGCCGTTCAAGCACAGCGATTTTGCACAAACCTTCTACAGCATTTACATCCAGTTGCCCCGCCACTACAGGGATCGAAACCATACGCTCAATGGTCTCCACATGATTTTCTCTTACTTTAATAACTCTTGTAGTAAGTTCACCTGTTTGAATTGGAGCAGCGATGATGAAATCTTCTGCGGTAGGACGCTGCGGCAAATGAACCGAAGCCAACACTTCCTCTGGATAAGTGAATTTAGCAAGCTCTGCGGTCATTACACCGTTCTCAGCAACTACTACACCTGCGGCAATCGTAAGTACCACGTTAACATCGGCCAAATTCCCGTCCAGCAAAATAATATCTGCAAAGGAACCCGGAGTAATCGAACCTATATCCCGCGCTAAACCGAAGCGTTCAGCAGTATTAATAGTAGCCATTTGTATAGCCGTTATAGGCTTCACACCTTGAGCAATAGCATCGCGCAGAACGAAATTCATATGCCCTTCATCTCGCAAAGATTCTGAACTACGGTCATCCGTTACCAGCATCATTCGGCGCGTATCAATTCCGTGTTCCGTATGGGCCGTAATGGTCTTAGCCACATCGTGCCAAGCAGAGCCCCGGCGCATTTTGGCATACATCCCCAGTCGAACGCGCTCAATGACATCGTCTGCCGTAACACACTCATGATCGCCAGTCACACCCGCCGCCGCATACACCGGCAGTCTCCAGTCGCTGGAGGGCCATGTGAAATGACCATCTACAAATCTTCCTGCCCGTAGCGTAGCTTGAATTTCTCCAAGCATCTTCTCATCGCCGTAAACAACGCCAGGGAAATTCATCACTTCGCCTAGAGCGATCACATCGTCTCCCCAAGTAAAAGCTTCTGCTACTTCTTCTGGACCAATAGAAGCACCCGTTGTCTCAAATTCCGCACCTGCCGCAGGCACACAAGAAGCCACCTGCATATAAGCAGCTAACGGTGTTCCCCGCATCTCATCCAGCATCAAATGAATACCCTTTAGTCCGAATACATTAGCAATCTCATGGGCATCAAAGAAACCACCTGTTGTCCCCAGCGGCAGAACAGCGCGTGAGAATTCAGTAACCGTTAGCTGTGTGCTCTCAATATGACAATGGCCATCGAGCAGTCCCGGAGCTATATACTTGCCGTTCGCTTCAATAACCTGCGTTCCTTCACCAATCATATGTGTCACATCTTTACCAACATAAGCAATGCGTCCACCTTGCACACCAACAGACATTCCTTCTAAAATTTCACCAGAGCATACATTGACCAGCTTCCCACCTGTAATTACCAGTGATGCCGGTTTATCTCCTCTTGCCGTAGCCACAAGCTCAGGTACACAATCTGCTAAAGGCTTTCTCGTAAAAGTTGTCATCTTCATCTCTCCCCCGTTAGTATCCAAGTGCATTCTTGATGTAGTGAATAGTTACATATTAATAGAGGATTGCTTTACAATCGGTTGTGCTGACATTATGGCTGGCAAGTCTGAATTTGTAAGAAAAAACGGCTCCGTCATCCCTATAGATGATAGCCGTTTTCTTATTCCCAAAGATTGTCCACTCGCTCTGGACGCCCCTTGTTTGAACTCCCCGTCGGCCGCTCTATTCCAACGATTATCTTACTTTTCCCTCATATACGTCAAGTGCCGACTGAACACCAAGCCCGTAAGAGACTTTAAATCCGTGACGCTGCAACACTGCTTCCAGCGCTCCAAGCAATCGAAGCACATTATTCTCACGACAGCTAAAGCCCATCGTACCGATGCGCCAGATCATTCCTTTTAAAGGGCCGAAGGAGCTAGCGATTTCGATCCCGAAGTGATCTAGCAGCATCGAGCGTACGGATTCCCCATCTATCCCATCAGGGATGAGCACACAAGTTACAACAGTAAGCTTGCATGAAGAATCGCCGTACAATTCCAGGCCCATAGCTGTTAATCCAGCTACAAGTGCTTTTTCATGGAGCTTATGTCTGGCGAATCTAGCATCCATTCCTTCTTCAAGGACAAGCCGCAAGCCCTCACGCAGTGCATAGAGCATAGAGGTCATCTCTGTATGATGATTAAGACGTTGCGGACTCCAGTAATCCTGAAGCATGCCGAGATCGAAATAGTTGCTGCGGACAAAAGACAACTCACCAGGCTGAACATCACTGGTTCTAATCCCACGCTCTACTCGCTTCCGTGTCATAAGCTTAGCTTCAGCGCGATCATTATATGTTATCGGTGCCATTCCAGAAGGGACGGATAGGCATTTTTGTGTACCCCCAACGACGCCATCCAGCATCCAAGCATCTGTTTCTACAGGGATGCCCCCAATGGTCGCTACTGCATCCACTATGAATAGAGCATCCATTTCGCGGCAAGCTCTACCAATCTCTGCGAGTGGCTGCACACGTCCAGTAGAGGTCTCCCCATGAACCATCGCCACCACATGTGGCTTAAAAGTCTCCATAGCCGCTATCACTTCATTTGGTTCAAATACACTTCCCCATGGCTTTTCCAGAACGAACACCTCTGCGCCACAACGTTCAGCAATCTCATGCAGCAGATGTCCAAAGCGGCCAAAGATCGGAATTAGCACACGTTCCCCCGGCAGGATCAAGCTGACCATCAACGCTTCAATACCTGCACGAGAGGTGCCATCTATGGGGTAAGCCCATGAATTGCGAGTAGCAAACAGCTCCCGTAGCATTACCATCGTTTCATTCATCATATGGGTGAACTCTGGATCAAACTGACCCAGCACTGGAAAAGACATCGCCCGCAACACACGCGGATCAACCTCCACCGGACCTGGAGTCATAATGCAGCGCAGGGACGGCGACAAATCTTCGTACCGCTTCATGATGATCCTCCCTTCAAGTAGAAACGGCTATGCCGTCCTTTAAGGGACGGGCTCCGTTTCAGCGAGAAATATAAGGATAAAGTATAGAGTAAAACATATACTTCCTTATATTTCAAAGTTCGGCGAACTCTTTTAATAAGCTAACTCGTATAACATCGCAGTCAGCACCTCAAGCCCAGCAGCAAGCTGTTCGGGAGAGCTATACTCTTCCGGTGAATGGCTGATACCCGCACGACTTGGCACAAAGATCATCGCAGTGGGGCAACGCGGCGCAAACAGCTGGGCATCATGCCCCGCTCCACTGACCATCATGCGGTAGGTTTTGCCCTGTTCCAGGCAGATCTCTTCCAGCGCTGTAGATAGCTTCGTATCCATAGGTGCAGGGAGTGTATGGAGCACCGGAATAACCTCCAAGGTTACCCCACGTTCTGCGGCGATTTCATGATATAGCGATAAAATCTTCGCACAGAAACACTCCAGTTCCTCCTCTTCGCTGTGGCGAATATCTAATGCAAAAAGAACCTCACCCGGGATCACATTTGGCGTATTCGGATATACCTCAAGCTTGCCCGAGGTTGCCACAAGAGGTGCACCTGCTGCTTTAGCAGCACCTTCTAGTACATACAGCATTTCTACTGCACTGGCCAATGCATCCTGCCGCATCAACATCGGAGTTGTGCCAGCATGATTAGCCACACCACTGACCTTGACCATATAACGTCTCTGTCCGACAATCCCCTGAACTACGCCTATCTGCGTGTCTGTTGTCTCCAGAATAATTCCCTGCTCGATGTGCAGCTCCACAAAAGCGTCAATATCATTTCTGGCTCCTGTACTCTTAGAGATATTCCCATCCGTATCCGTTACGCTTTGCGAAAAGCTGAATGCTGCCATAGCTGCCTGTAGAGATATCCGATCTGCATCCATACAGTTCTCGGCCTCGCTTCCGTCATACCTTTCCGTGACATGGCCGGAGCCCCAATAAGCAAGGGGAAATCGACTCCCCTCTTCTTCACAAAAAGATACGACCTCAAGCGTTCGCTGCGGTTGACCAAAATTCTTCTGCAAATCTTGAAGCGCAATCATAGCAGCAGCGATCCCATAGGCACCGTCATATTTTCCGCCATTGACCACGGTATCGATATGAGATCCGGTTAAAATAACCTTTTGCTCCGGACTACGTCCCATCAGGCGACCAAAGACATTGCCAACCTTATCCGTGGTAACCTTTAAGCCGAACCCAGCCATTTTTCCCTGCAAAAAAGTCTGTGCCCGCCCCCATTCCTCCGTGTATAGCAATCTAGTAACTCCCAGCCCGGGTGCGGTGAATGCCGCCAGCTCCTCCAGCAGCTCCAGCAGCTTCTGAGTCGATGCTTGAACTCTGGAATCATTCATAGACTGTACTGCTCCTTCCTAATTCGCAGCCACTGTCCACCTCCCTCAGTGATCACTCCTTCTTCAGAGGTATAGACAACATCCCCACGACATATCGTAGCAGCGACCTTGCAGGACAGAGTTCTTCCGATATATGGGCTGTGCTTGTGGCGATATAACAAATTCTCAGCAGTCAGCGTATAGGTTGTGCTTGGGTTCAGCAGAACTAGATCGGCATCTAGACCAAGAGCTATAGTGCCTTTAAGATGATCTATTCCAAAGCGTTTTGCGGGTTGCCCGGCAAGCAGGCGAGAGATTAAGGTAATGGGCAAACCGCGGACATTCACACCTTCATGAAACATAAGCTCAAAGCTGCTTTGCGCACCTGAGATTCCGCCCCAAGCCTCAAAAAAAGACAACTCCGGTTGCAGCTTCAATTCCGTCGGACATGGAGAATGATCTGAAGCGATCAGGTCAATTTTGCCTTGGGCTAGCACTTCCCATAGCTTTTCCTGCTCCATCGCACTTCGCAGTGGAGGGGCACATTTTGCAACAGGTCCTAGATCCTCCATATCACTTTCAGTAAGCACCAGATAATGCGGGCATGTTTCAGCCGAAACATCCAGCCCTCGTAGCTTGGCTTCATAGATTTTCTCAATGGCAGCAGCCGTGCTGATATGGACAAAATGCAACCGACATCCAGTCCGTTCACAGTACAGCAGCGCCCTGGACACTGCCTCCAGCTCTGCCTCAGCAGGGCGACAAGCCGCAAAATCTCTTGCGCTGCTTCCACCATTACGCATTGCATCTGCGGTCAACACTGCCGTGATAGCTTCACTTTCGGCATGAAGGGCCAGAATTCCACCCAAAGCAGCAATTCGCTGCATCCCTTGATAGAGTGTATCCTCATCCACTTCGCGGAATCTTCCCTCGCCCGCCCCTCCGGGATTGGAGAGAAAAGCTTTAAATCCAGTAACACCAGCCGTTGCTAGAGCTTCCAAATCAACTAGATTACCGGGAACAAGTCCGCCCCACAGCACATAATCAACGGCGGAGTTGCCTGCCGCAGCACTCACCTTCTGATGGAGTGCAGCCTCATTCACAGTGGGTGGATTTCCGTTAAGTGGCATATCTGCATACGTTGTGCAGCCACCCGCTGCCAGAGCTGCCGATCCACTACGAAACCCCTCCCAATGACCCAGCGCTGGCTCATTAAAGTGGACATGCATATCAATCATACCGGGGAGAACATAGTACCCCTCAGCATCAATGATTTTGGTCAGTGGTGCAGTGGAAAGCTCCTCACCCAGTGCGACAATCTTTCCCTCCGATACAGCTATGTCCAGCTTAAGTACCTGATCAGGCAGCACTACATTCCCGTTTTTAATTACAAGTTCATAGGGCTCCTTCAAGAGCTGCCACCTCCTCCGGTCATCGAATCTTCTCTAACTTCCTCGATATGTGCTGTACCCACCAGGAGCAACTAGCAAAGGTACATGGTAGTGGTCTGTAGAGCTTCCTATATGAAAGCGAATGGGTATTTGTTCTAGAAAAAAAGACATCTCACGTTTAGCGTCTACTGAGCTTTCAGTTACTCCTATGCCAACAGCCGACTCTTTGGCATCAACTCTACGATAGTAATCGCCGACCATAAACAGCAGCTCATAGCAGCCAGCTTCTATCTCACTCCCCTCCAGCAGTGGAGCATCCAGCCTCCCGTCACTGTTCGTGACTTCTTCACACAGAAGCTTGCTCATTCCATCCGTAAGCTTCCAGAGCTGAAGTGTCAGACCTACAGCAGGAATCCCCCGCGACAAATCCAGCACATGGGTAGTAAGACGCCCGCTCATTACGCTGTTTCTCCAGCCAAATCAGCACGACTAACAGAAAAACCCTGAAAACCATAGGGTGGACGAGGTTCGGTGAACACTCCACCTTTAGCCTCTTCAGGCTCAACAATCGTTTCCCAAGTCCGGTTATTGGACTCAAACGAGACTGTAGCCAATTGAGGGAAACGGGATAACACGCGCAGTCCGATTTGATAAATCAACGATTGGATCGATGGACTGTTCAGCTCATGAAAAGCGCTATGGGCGATATCACGAATCTGCTCCGCAGCCACATATTGACCTTGATCTCCATCCAAAGCGTGCTCGACATCATTGTAGGTCCAGTTAATATTGAGAAAAATATAAAGCGGACGGTCAAAGCTCTCTGGTAATGTCGTATATTCATCTCGGACAAATCCATAAAACGAGCTTCCGCTCACTTTTATTAGCTGTAAATCCTTCAATCGGCATTCATGAGCGACAACCTCAGTTCCAGCCTCTCCACGTTTTACAGTCAGCGAAGCTGAGTAGGATTCATTATTGGAGTGCCGCAGCACTAAATGACTCTGCCTAAGCCCCTCACTCCCGGGCACCATTACCTGTTCAAAAGGTAATCGATCAGCGGAAACCGAAACCGCAGTGACATGACTGTATCTATCGATAAAACGGCTGCTTAGAAGCTGTAATAATCCTTCCGTTGTGCTGCCGGTGTAGTCGGCGGTATTGCGCAGGATGAAATTTTTCATAGAGTCGGTAGCTACCACCATAGAATTATCCCCCTCTGAAAAAGAAGGAAGAAACGCTTCGCCCGTAACAGCGAATGTAATATTATGCGCGAATATAATGTTGTCGCAGCCCGTAAAGGAAGATTCGGGAACAGGGGTAACGGTCAGCGGCTTAGCATAAGTACGATAGGTTAGCACATCGCTTTTTCCATAAAACATTGTACGTCCGTTAATTGGTTCCAGCATGGCTGACACCCTCCCCGATTATGATGAATGAATGATTAAATCACTTAAGCGGAATTTCGTAATTAGGCCGATCTCAGAAAAAGCTTGCACCCATTCCTCCTGAGGTGACCGTTCTACTCGCGCTCCAATGGCGCTGATGATGTCATCTTTGTTTTTGCCACGAACCGCTAGAATAAAAGGGAACTGAAATTTGTCTGTATACTTTTTATTCAGATCATTCAAGAGATTAATTTCTTCCGTTGTTAGCCCATCCAATCCAGCTCCTTGCTGCTCTAATGCAGACAAAGGTGTAACCTGAAGCCTAGTCGCCAGATCTGGGTGAGCCTTTAATAGCCCCTCCATTCGGCTCCGGTCAGCACTCAGAACGGTCTGCATCATGGTGCTATGCAAATGCTCTATAGAATGGAATGGGATCTGCTTAAAAGCCTCCTCTGCTACCCACGGTGAATGTTCAAAAATGCCCCCAAGATGCTTCACAAAATCCGTTATACTCATGGCATTTATCTCTTCCAGCGTAAACTTGTATTCAGAAATGACCATCCGCTTAGCCTCCTATAGCTTTATTAACAGCTCGCATGATGCCTCCGTATCCTGTACAGCGACAAATGTTGCCAGATAAAGCTTCTTCCACTTCAGCCTGAGTAGGATGTGGGTTCTCATCCAGCAGAGCAACCACCGAGATGACCATCCCTGGAGTACAATAACCGCATTGGAACCCACCTTCTTCCAAAAAAGCACGCTGAACGGGATGTAACCCCGCCTCACTAAGACCTTCAATCGTTGTAATTTCGGCACCTGAGCATTGATAGGCCATCGCCAGACATGAATTCACCGGATGCCCATCCACGAGCACCATACAGGCTCCGCAGCGGCCAATCTCACAAGAGCGTTTCGTTCCGGTCAGCTCCAGATCTTCACGTATGACATTTAAAAGCCGGCGGGAGGGTGGAATCTCTCTGGATACCGCTTTTCCGTTGAGGTTGCACTTGAAGGTGAACCTCTCTTCTGCAAAAGCATCCTCAGACGATGCTGGGTCAGGCTTCTCCTCATTTAGATCCGAATTCGGATTATAGCTCCACATGGATATTCACCGCCTTTTGTGGAATAAACGGCGTAGATTGCAGCCATTCGGGATCAATCGGCAGCTTAGTTATCCGTTTACCTACAGCCTGAAATATGGCCGAGGCAACTGCCGGAGCTAAATTGACGGATCCCACCTCTCCAATACCGCGAGGACCATACGTATCATGATCCGGCAAATCCTCTATCGGCTGCACATGAATGCTGCCATTCATGTCGGCAATGGTCGGCACTAAGTAGGTGTCTAAATTTTTGGTGACATAGCTGCCGTCTGACATTACAGCATCCTCTGATAAGGTGAAACCTATCGCCATACTGCTTCCGCCTTCGATCTGCCCGAGATAACCTTGCGGATTAGCTACCGGCCCCGCTGCTACCGCATGATATTGGTCCAATACACGAACACGACCTGTAAGCAAATTAACTTCCACGCGGACCGCGATAGCGGAATAGGTGTATAGAAAATGTGCACCCACTCTTTTAAAGGGTGTGGTTGGGTAAGTAAACTTCGTATTACAGACAATGGGTTCTGAAATACTCTGTGCCAGCTCCTTGTAAGTCAGAAGCAGACCACCGTCTTTTTGCCAAATTCCGTTAGGGCCGAGGTTCATTTCAGGGATATCCAGCTCTGGCTTTATCGTCGCAGCTGCCTGCAACACTCGAGCGGTGAAGTCTGGACGTAGCCGTTTAAGAGCCATCCACATCATGCTTGTCGAACGTGAAGCTGTACTTGATCCACTGTCGGGCACCACATCCGTATCACCAATGACTATCCTTAAATCCTCTGCTGCGAAGCCAAACTGTTCAATCAGCATTTGTTCCAATGTAGCGATTAAGCCCTGACCAAACTCCTCGTAACCAAACACCGCCTCGATCCTGCCATCTAGCGTCAGAGACAGCCGTCCCCCCGCCGGATCTGGAATGCCATAACCAAGTCCTGCACCATGCATTGCTATTGCAGCACCCGTTCCAGTTACGATCCATGGTTCCACGAAACCTGAACCTCTGTCTGTAGACTCGGCCTCAGTCATGAGCGGCGAACCCGCCAGCGCTTCCCATACCTGAAAGGCACCATCGGTTTGAGCAATTTCCTGACCCAGTGGCCCTAGATCACCATATTCACGTAAATTGCGGCGACGCATTTCCCATGGATCGATCTGCAATCGCTCAGCCAATCGATCGATTTGTCCTTCCAAAGCGAATATCACCTGATTGCCGCCAAATCCTCGAAATTCACCAGACACACCGTTATTGGTATATACAGCAAAACCTTCCACATCCACATGATCGATGATATAAGGGCCCATCACATGTTCTGTCGCGAAGTTGAGCACCTCCGCTCCCAGCGTTGCGTAAGCTCCCGTATCCGAAATAATTCTGACCTGATGCGCCTTGATGTTCCCTTCATGGTCGCAGCCAGTTTTCATGGTGATTTTCATGGGATGACGTTTTAGTCCTGCCCGTACCGATTCTGCTCTCGAATTATGCAGCCTTATTGGACGTTGAGTCTTCAGTGCTAGCAGCGCTCCATACGGCTGTACATTCAGTTCGTCTTTTCCTCCAAAGGACCCACCGATGGGACTCGAGATGACTCGGATATCTTCTTGAGGAATACCTAGAATTCTAGATAGCTGCATGCGATCCATCAGCCCATGTTGTGTAG
Source organism: Paenibacillus sp. FSL R10-2734 (assembly GCF_037963865.1). Classification (NCBI taxonomy): domain Bacteria; kingdom Bacillati; phylum Bacillota; class Bacilli; order Caryophanales; family Paenibacillaceae; genus Paenibacillus; species Paenibacillus sp. FSL R10-2734. The sequence continues at coordinate 6,295,138 of NZ_CP150170.1, forward strand.
CTGAATATACGGTAAGGCGTCCGTTAGCTTCGGGGATAAACAATCCGCCTTCAGTCTCCATATAAGTGTGCATTTGGCGCGGTGTGTAATACGTCTCCTCCACTACATGGCAGCAATCCTTAAATACGGCTTCCGGTTCTCCCTTACGATATTCCGTATGATGAAGCACATTCCCCTCAGCATGCAGCAGGATTGTATCCTTCTTCATCGCTTCTTCCGGGTCCTCCAACAGTGGTAGAAGTTCATAATCCACTTCGATAAGGGATAAGGCGTATTCCGCAATTTCATCCGTCTCTGCCGCTACTGCCGCAATCGCATCGCCAGTGTACCGCACACGATCACTGCAAAATACCGGTTGATGCGGCAAGGCTATACCAAAACCGTTAAGTCCGGGCACATCTTCATGTGTAATTACTGCGTGTACACCAAGGACTTCAATGGCCTTCTCAATACGCACGGACAAAATACGAGCATGTGCCTGCCCACTGCGGAGCACGCGGCCGATCAACATACCTTCCGCCCTCATGTCGGTCAAATACTGCAGCTTACCGGATACCTTGCCCTCTCCGTCGGGTCGTGTACGCCAACGGCTCCCGCTGGATTCCTTATTCAGCAGCATTTTCCCTCTCTCCTTTCGTGGGGTTATTCACCTCTTAACTTCTTATATTCATAGCCTTCCACAGCTCAGATACAACCAAGTTCCCAGCAGTCTTTTTCTTATAAAGGTCTGTGGCAAAGGGATCACTATACGTGTCAAAGCTGTCCTCAACCACTTCATATAGAGCAGGTAGCAGCGCCTCTGTATACACCAAATCTTCAAGCATTGCTTCAGCTCTACTTAGTCGCTGCGGCCGCCCCGAGCCCCCACCTGCTACGATACGAACCTCGTGGAAACGATGTTCTGTATCGATCGATGCGGATATCGCTACCGTTACAAGCGAAGGGGTAAAAGCTTCTCTACGGCCAACCTTGTGAAAGATTTCCAGCCTATCTGTTAACGGATTCTCTAGGCGAGCAGGCGAGAGGCGAATCCCAGCCACAAGATCTGACGCAGCTTTCATCCCACTCCAGTGATTGTTTAGCCACTCTATCAAAGGCAGTCCCGTCATAAATTTGCCGTCATAGGAGATCAATTCAGCTTCATAGACCAGTAACGCAGGTAGAATATCACCGAAGCCAGAAGCGATATTGCCACCTATTGTAGCGAGATTACGCACCGACGGTGCAGCTATACAGCGTACGGCCTCTTGCAACGCAGGTGCCACTGCCCCCAAATACTCATTGCTGCGGCACTCAGAAAGTGGAACAAGAGCGCCCAGAGATAAGTGAAATTCCGTTAAAGTGATGTCCGCGAGACCTGAAATTTGCCTGAGATCAATCAGCTGTTTGGGCATTAGCGCCGTTCCATTTTCCCACCCTGTTCTCAGCAGTGTCCCTCCCGCGACATATCGGGCACTGTCCCCGAGCGCCATTTTCCTCTCCCAAGCTTCGTGCAGGCTGCGGGGCTGAATTACATCAGGTAGCCTTTCATCCTCTTCCCGTAAAACTCCCATACACTCCGCCTCCTCTTGAGCACAAGATCACTCCTATTACCTGCCTTAAAACCTTTGTTCCCGAATATAAGGAACTCCGAGTGCTTCCGGTGTACCGGATGGTTTATTGCGATTGCGGTACCCCAGGTACATCAGGACCAGGATGGTCACAAGATACGGAATCATTTTGAGAAAATAGGGTGGAACCGCACTACCCAGCAGTTGAATACGGAAACCAAGTGAATCTAATGCCCCGAAAAAGTAGGCACAGAACAAGGCACGCAGCGGATTCCATCTGGCGAAAATCACTAGCCCTACCGCAATCCAGCCTCGACCGGCTGTCAGCCCTTCATTCCAGGTTGGCGCGTAAGCCAATACCATATCCGCTCCGGCCAGACCGATAAGAGCAGCGCCGATGATCACATAGCTGTAGCGGATAAGCTGCACACGGATCCCCATTACATCTGCGGTAGCCGGACTGTCTCCGACTGCCCGCAAATGCAGACCCCACGAAGTACGGTGAATTAGCAAATGCAGAACGAGTACCAACAGCAGGCTAAACCAGGTCAGATAGTCCATATTTCCGAATATCCGACCGATGACCGGAACATTCTCGAGCCAAGCCAGATGCAGCTTAGGGGATGTTCCCGGCAAAGGAATACCGCTGATCGGCTTACCTAGATAAGCGCTCAACCCACTACCAAACAAGGTCATCGCAAGACCGGACATCGTTTGATTCGCCCGCAAGGTCACACAGAGAAAAGAATGCAGCAAACCAAGTAGAGCCGTTACAGCTACGGTAGCCAGCAGAGCTAGCAACAGGTTTCCGGAGCGAATATACACGATACAAGTGGTGACCGCTCCCATCAGCATCAGTCCTTCAGCTCCAAGCTGTATAATGCCGGCGCGTTCATTTAAAATGCCCCCCAGAGTAGCCAGCAGCAGCGGGGTTCCTGCGGAAATAGCGGCAATGAGTAGCTGTGTTGTAAAATCCATTGCCTATCTCCCCCCTTTCAGTTGAACCCCGCTACGGCGAATGCGGAAACGATAGATCATATCGCCAGCAATCAAGAAAAACAGGATGGAGCCCTGCAGCATTTCTGATATCGATGAGGGCAGCCCGATGGTTTGAACACTATATCCGCCAACAATTAAGCCACCGAATAAAATGGAAGTAACGATTAGACCGAGTGGATTCAATTTGGCCAACCAAGCCACAATAATGGCGGTGTATCCATAACCCGGTGAAATGCCTTGCATCAGCTTGTGTGTAACACCAGAGACCTCAGCCATACCAGCGATCCCGGCGAGGCCCCCACTGATCAGCATGACGATAATAATATGGCGCTTGATATGAATACCGGCGTATCTAGCTGCTACAGGATTGGCCCCAATCAGGCGGAGCTCGTAACCCCACTTCGTAAAACGAATCATCAAGTAATAAATCACAACGGCGATAAGTCCAAATAACAGTCCGATATGCAATCTTGTACTTCCGAGAACAGGCAGGGACTGAGCCGCTGTAAACATAGGTGATCCGGGGAAATTAAACCCTTTAGGATCTTTCCAGGGTCCGAATACCACATAATCGAGTGCTAATAAAGCAACATAATTCAGCATCAATGAAGTGATTAGCTCATTCACTCCAAAATGCGTCCGCGGAATAGCAGTCAGCAGTCCCCAAAGCGCTCCCGCGGCAATGCTGAACAACAGCATTAAGGATAGCGACCAGAATGAAGATAAATTAGGAAAATAAATCGTGACCGCGGTAGCGGCCATTACCCCAACCGTTAACTGCCCTTCTGCTCCAATATTCCATACAGAAATGCGGTAAGCTACGGCAATCCCAAGCCCGCACAGAAGTAAGGGGATGGCCTTAACCATCGTTTCAGTAAGACCGTACGTAGTGCCAAATGCGCCACGGAACATTTTTTCGTAGACCAGCACCGGATTCATACCATTTACCCCGATAAATAGGGCACATAGCAATAACGCTAGAATTATAGATACAATAGGTGTCCACCATGGCGAACGAGTACGACTGGAGTCGTATTCCAAACGTAGAGAGAACCGTTTTCCTGAGCCAGATGTAATGGGTTCTAGTACGGCTGCTGCGGCATTTCTTCCATTGTCAGGGCTCATACGGCGCTCTCCTCTCTGTTATGAACACCAGCCATCAATAGTCCAATACTCTCTCGATTTGCTTCCTCATGTGTACTTTCACCAATGATGGAGCCGTTGTAGATCACTAGAATCCGGTCGGACAAGTGAAGCAGCTCATCTAAATCCTCGGAAATTAACAGTACGCCACTACCTGAACCGCGCAGCTCCATAAGGAGTTCATGAACTCCAGCTGTAGCGCCTACATCCAGTCCTTGCGTCGGATGAACGGCGACCATCAGCTTTGGACGATGACTGATCTCACGTGCGAACAGCAGCTTCTGCTGATTACCACCTGACAATTGCTGTACTGGCGTATCCAGCTCAGGTGTTGTAACGTTAAAGCGCTGGACCAGCTCCTCTGTCCACGAACGGTTCTTCGCGGCCTTCAGGAAACCAAATTTAGAGTGCTCCTCTGAGCGGTAGGATTTGAACAAAAGATTATCCACCGATCCGAGGCGCCCGGCTAAGCCGCTCTTCATCCGGTTCTCCGGCACATGGGAGATTCCTGAATCAATCGCCCCTCTTACCGAAGCTGATTTCACCGTCTTTCCATCAAAAGTGATCTCACCACTTTTCCATCCCCTAAGACCTGTTAACACTTCGGCCAGCTCCTTTTGCCCATTGCCAGCTACCCCAGCTATACCTACAATCTCCCCTTTGCTTACGTTCAGAGAGAAATGATCCAGTGCTTTTTGCCCGTGATCGGCATATACGTCTAAGCCCTTCACTTCTAACAGAGAATCTCCCTCAGGGGCTTCCCGTTCTTGGCGGGTGATGATAACTTCCTTACCTACCATCAAACGAGCTAACTCAAGCTCATCTGTATCCGCAGTAGTCAGCGTAGCGATCATTTTCCCTTTACGCATGACGGAAATTCGATCTGAGGAAGCCATAACCTCTTTCATTTTGTGTGTGGTCATGATGACCGTCTTCCCTGCCTGCTTCATTACACGCAAAGTCTCAAACAGCTGCTCTACCTCACCTGGGGTCAGCACGGAGGTTGGTTCATCCAGAATGATAATGTCAGCTCCGCGATAAAGCGTCTTAACGATTTCAACACGCTGTTGTTCTCCCACGGACAGCTGCCAGATCGGGCGATCCACCGGGAAATTCAGTCCAAACTGCTCCGCTAGTGTCTCTATCTCCTTGCGTTTATTCTTCATCCACTTACGTCCGCGCCAGAAAGACGACTTTTCGCCAAGCACGATATTTTCCGCCGCTGTAAGGCTTTGCACCAGCCTAAAGTTCTGAAATACCATACCTACACCAAGCTGTGCAGCATCTTTAGGAGAACGAATATGAGCTGCTTTCCCATGAATGAAGATTTCGCCTTCATCTGCTCTGTACACCCCTGACAGCATGCTCATCACCGTGCTCTTTCCTGCTCCATTCTCACCAAGCAGTGCATGAATCTCTCCCGCATTTGCCGAAAAGTCGACTTGATCACTGGCGGTTACCGAGCCGAATTTTTTCACAATTCCCCGCATTTCAACTGAAGTTCCCCGCATGGTATGAACGCCTCCTTCCTTCAATTTGTAGGACGGGTGGGGAAGTTTCCGCTTTATGGAATCCGCCCCACCCATAGATCGTGCACATTTTATTCAGTATTTTTTAAAAAGATTATTGCGGGATGGTTCCTTCCACACCTTTAACGAGCCAGTTCATGCCCAGCACTTCCTCAAGGGTCAGTTTTTGACCTTCTTGAACCTTCACATTCCCTTGGTTATCTGAGATCGGACCTGTGAAAACCTCAAGCTCCCCACTGATGATTTTGGCTTTAGCGTCTTCCACAAGCTTTTTCACATCATCTGGGATTTTGTTTCCGAAAGGAGCCAGCTCTACCATACCGTCAGCCATACCCCCGGAATATTGCTCGCTTTTCCACGTTCCGTCCATAACCGCCTGCACAGCTTTTACGTAATAAGGACCCCAATTCCATACCGGATTCGTCAAATAATTGTCCGGAGCGTATTTGCTCATATCCGAGTCATTGCCCCCGGCAAAAGCTCCTCGTTCAGCAGCAGCCTGCAGTGTTGCAGGTGAATCCTGATAGGCCAAAAGTACATCCGCACCCTTATCCAGCAAGCTGATTGCCGCTTGACGTTCGGTCGTCGGGTCATACCATGTATTCGTCCACACCACGTTCACCTTCACATCAGGATTGACGCTTTGTGCTCCAAGGGTAAAAGCATTTAAGTTATAAATCACTTCGCTGATCGGAAAAGCGCCCACATAACCCAGCTGATTGTTTTTGGTCATTTTTCCTGCTACTATACCGCTGAGATAACTGGCTTGATAGTTCTTCCCGAAGTAGGTCCCCATGTTCTCTGCGGTTTTGTAACCCGAAGCATGGAGGAACTTCACATTGGGGAATTTGCCTGCTACATTTAATGTAAAATCCATATATCCAAAGCTCGTTGTAAACACGATATCGTGTGATTGCGCAAGCTCTGTGATGATTCGTTCGGCGTCAGCACTTTCAGGGACATTTTCTACAAAGTCAGCTTTAATCCCAAGCTCCTTCTCCATATACAGCCGCCCTTGATCATGTTGGTATGTGTAGCCGCCATCTCCTGGAGGTCCGATATAAACAAAAGCAACTGTAGGTTTCTTCGCAGCCGGTTCTGTTGTTGCAGTTGCCTCTGTTGCCGCTGTAGTTGTCGCCGGTGCCTCTGTTGCTTTTGCACACCCCACCAAAGCCACCGTCATTAGAACCATTAATGCAAGACAAGATGTTATGAACTGACCCCTTTTTTTCATAATTCTCCTCCTCCAAATCATCTCTCATCATGGCTGCAACCATTAATGTACTTCTACTATACTTAGAGGTGGCCTTGACGTAAATTTATATAACATACGTTTGTATTTGAATATAAGAATCAGAACTTTTTTTGTGTGTAATGCACTAATCGGTTTATTCGAGGTGAGTTACATGTCACATTATATGACTATAGGCGGAAAAGGAACACTCCTTTAGATTACTTTTTAGACTATATCTTCACTTTCCGTTTCTCAGCATCCATTGCTCCTGAATCTCACCAAAATCCTCTTTTGTATCTGCATCCATAAAATAATGGGCAGAAGCAGATTCCAGAACAATCCCCTTATAATCAGGCGAACGCAAAATCCCCGCCGCTCCTCGATCTCCATCCAGTCCCTGCAACGCTGGAAATAACGTCTTCGAGAATAACGCCGGGGGCATAGCCGATCCATTACTGACGCTAGCTACATAATCCATCCCCGGTGATTGTTCAAACGTTTGTATAAGACGGTTCACTAATGCCGTAGTAATAAAAGGCTGATCCGCGAGCGCCACAACTACTGCATCAGGCTGCAAAGGCAGCACAGCATTAAGCCCGCAGCGCAGTGAAAAAGACAAACCTAAATGTGCGGTTAAGCAAGTTTCAGTACGTCTAATCCCTTGCGGTTCAATCGCGGGTGGCAGCCATTCCAAGTTGTCATCCGCACGCACCACGACGATAAGCGGTTCAAGATTGCAGCGATCCAATTCACTAAGCGCGACGCTCCCGAGCGAGACCTCCTGCGACAATTTCAGTGAAACCTTGGACACGCCCATCCGCCTGCTCTGCCCCGCTGCCAAATATATTCCTGCTACTTTCAAAACTATCCACTCCTTTAGGCAGCTCTCGTAAGCCCGCCCTTCTAATTTGAATGATTTCCGCTATAATACTGACCGCAATTTCCTCGGGACCTTCTCCACCAATGGGCAGCCCTACTGGCGCATGTAAAGATGCAGGAGCCTCAAGCCCTTCTAATAAAAGAGCTGTCCGCGCCTTTGAACCAATAATTCCGATGTACAGCGGAGCTAGCGGAATCACGCTCTCCAGGAACTGTCTATCCCGCCCAATTTGATGGCTACAAATCAGCACATAATCCCCCTGAGCTACACCCAATCGCTTAGCAACCTCCGTTGGAGAACAAATGATTCGTTCAGCGTGAGGAAACTCATTTTGCAGACTTCCTTCGCGCCAATCCGCAACCGTAATCCGAAAGCCAACTCTGCCCGCAAGCTCTACAATCGGAACCACATCACGTCCCCCGCCAAAAATTACAAGCCGCGGTTTGGGCACAAAGGACGTATGGAATGCTGTCAATTCTACTGGAGCGGCCATGAATCGGCCTGTCGCCAGGCTTTCTTTTGCCGAGTGGGATAATTTCGGAGCTTTCTTGTTCTGCGATAATGAAGTATCAGCATCCAGCTCTAGCCTATAGCTAAAACCTCTCTCCGCAGCTTCACGGAACAAAATTAGCTTCTCTCCCGCAGCCAGCCTGTCACTCACCAGCACCAAAAGCTCATATAACTTCCCCTGCACAGGTTCAAGCACCACTTTGATTTTGCCCCCGCAGCCGACAGTCTCACCCCAGGACAAATCATCGGGAGACAACATATTGTACTCCACAATTTCGGGCAGCCCTCGTTCCCATATCTCAGAAGTTCGCAGCTGCAGATCGCTTTCCAGACAACCTGGACTCAGACTCCCAATCGTGCCTCCTTCAAAAAACAACATCACCGCCCCAGGTTTACGATACGAGTGTCCCTCTACTTCTATCAGCGTTGCCAGCACCGCGGGCGCCTTATGGGTTTGAATATGCATTGCGATCTCATGTGTATTCACGAGGTTCCCCTCCTCCGTGTTTGCATTTCAACCCAGACCTCAGTCCCGCCCAAGCATCCTTCGAAACATGAACACTAGCTTCAGCCTCATTAGATCATTTATTTTTTTAAGATCGACGTCCAGCAGCTCACTAAGCTTCTCGATCCGGTAGGTGGCTGTGTTCCGATGAATAAATAGCTTTTTGGCTGTCTCATTGACATGACCATCGTTCTCTAAATAAACTTCCAGCGTCCGCAGCATTTCCCTAACATACTCTGGTTCCCGAGTGAGCAGTCTCCTAAGCGTACCGTTGCAATATTTCTCCATAACTTCTGTCGGGATTTGCCCGAGAAGCAAGTTAAGCTCAAGCTGCCGATAATGCACAACATTCCCATGCACTCCGCCAAGCTGAAGCATTCCCATACATTCCTTTACCTCTGCAAAAGCCTCCCTCAGCCCCTCCGGCTTCGCTTTACAACTGCTTATCGCAGCTCGCGGATAATAACACTTGTTAAACTTCACGTTGTCAAAACAAGCATGAATTATATCCCGAAATTGTTCAGGACTCTGGCGATCTCCCGGATAGATGGACAATAACCCTTGATCTACGACCACATGAAGCCCCTTTAGTTCCCGCAGCACAGGGTGCTCAGTGTATTCTTCTTTTAATCTAAGCAGCTCACTTTGGCGTTCCTCACCAGTCGCGGTAGTATCAGTTAATAAGAGGAAAAATGGTGATTGAAGCAGCTCTATCTCCAAGTTGAGGGCGGCCTGCGCCAAATCTGTATAAGATAAGTTACCACTCAGACAACGTCTCAGTAATCCACTAAACTCCCTCTGTTCTGCCTGTTCAAAATAATCCTCGTAGCCTGAATGAATATGATAAGAAATAAGTTCAGCCCCCTGAACGAACAAGTTCTCTTCTACCGGGAGCAACAAAGGATCGATGGAACAATACAATAGATAGCCGGAGCACTTATCTCCTTGCATTAGCGGCGTACGATAACCAGTATGATCCACTATACGAAAGCGCTGATTCCGTTCCTGCCATGGCCACCCCTCCAGCAGCTGCGAGGAATGATATTCAGAGTTGTTGTAGATCACATCCCCCCGTGCACTAATTACCACAAGTGAATGGCCAATTACTTCAGACACCGAATCAAACAATGGACGGCTACGGACGGATCGTAAGGCGAATTGCATCAGCTTTTTCTGCTTCTCCATAATGCTCTGCAGAACGTGGGTGCTGCGGCTAAGCTCGGCGCGAAACAGACCATTCATCTGATCCGAAAACGTGAACTGGAACGGCAACTGGATTAAAGGGAAGTTAAGGAATTCTGCTTCAGCGATCAGCTGCTCTGGTACCTCATCCCAAAATCGTCCCAGCTTAATACCCAAGGCCGATGATCCCCTGCGATTCAATGTTTGCAGCAAGGCAGAGGCATCCTCCAGATTGTCTTTGATTAAATAGGCTGTCGTTAGCAGCATCTCGCCTTCTTTGATCCAATCCGAAATATCGGGTGCGTCCATCACATTAATCGACTTCACAATTCGATGTTTCCCCTTGGAACCCGCGATAAGCTTCGCCTCGGACAAAGGATAAATGGACAACGCTTCTTCAACCGTAAGATGCATGCCATCCCTCCTTTTTAGGATCAATACAACCATTTCTGATTTATAATGTTATTTTATGTAACATTATAATTAAAATGAACCTTCTTGAATAGAGAAAATTTTAAATTTCATGTTTATCATGTAATCAAACATAACATTAAATAATCGTATTTGATCAATTATTAATCTTTTGTTCATGTCACACGTGCTAGAAGTATAATAAGATCGGGCAATATTAGGATGGATTCGGAGGGGATCTTTTGAGTAAAAAACAAGTATTTACAGGTTCACCATGGGAATCGGTGGTAGGATATTCTCGCGCCATTCGAATTGGCAATCGGATCGAAGTCGCAGGAACAACAGCCATGCAAGACGGGGAAGTGATCGGTGTAGGAGATCCATATGCGCAGACGAAATTCATTCTACATACCATTGAAAAAGCACTTAACCAGCTAGACGCTGATTTGTCGCATGTAATTAGAACAAGAATGTTCGTAACGGACATCTCCCGCTGGGAAGAAGTCGGCAAAGCACACGGCGAATTCTTCAAAGACATTCAGCCTGTAGCAACCATGGTAGAGGTAAAAGCGCTCATTGATCCACTACTGCTAGTAGAAATAGAAGTCGAGGCATTCGTAGAATAGACCACGCATGGGGCATGGGGCACCTTCTTTGTGGAAGGTGCTTTGTTTGCGTGTTCATCGGGCGGGCTGTGGTGGGCCACTATTTGTGGGGAAAATACGGCCTCTTTCCGGCGTTATGGCCGGAATCACTGAATTCTGGGGGATTTATGCTCCTCTTTCCGGAGATATGACCGGTATTACAGGATTCTAGGGTATTTATGCACCTCTTTCCGGCGATTTGGCCGGAATTCTTGGATTCTGGGGCATTTATACCCCTCTTTCCAGCTATATGACCGGAATTACAGGATTCTAGGGGATTTATCCCCCTCTTTCCGGCGATGTGGTCGGAATTGCTGAATTCTGGGGGATTTATCCCCCTCTTTCCTGCAATATCGCCGGAATTACTGAATTTCAGGGCATTTATACCCCTCCTTCCGGTAATATGGCCGGAATTGCTGAATTCTGGGGGATTTATACCCCTCCTTCCGGTAATATGGCCGGAATTGCTGAATTCCGAGGCATTTATGCTCCTCTTTCCGGTGATATGGCCGGGATTGCTGAATTCTAGAGCATTCGTGACCCTCTTTCCGGCGATATGAGCCAGCTTCTCGGATTCTACGGGATTTATACCGTTCTTTTCAGCTATATGAGCCAATTTTCTGGATTCTGCGGGTTTTATACCGTTCTTTTCAGCTATATGAGCCAATTTTCTGGATTCTACGGGATTTATACCGTTCTTTTCAGCTACACGAGCCACTTTCTCGAATTCTACGGGATTTATACCGTTCTTTTTAGCTACACGAGCCACTTTCTCGAATTCTACGGGATTTATACCGTTCTTTTTAGCTACACGAGCTACTTTCTCGGATTCTACGGGATTTATACCGTTCTTTTCAGCTATATGAGTCAATTTTCTGGATTCTGCGGGATTTATACCGTTCTTTTTAGCTATATAGGCCATTTTCCTGGATTCTGCGGGATTTATACCGCTTATACCGCTCATCCCCATATGGACGTATTCACTATTTTCCACTGGGCTTATACCATAATTTTGAGCTCTGAGTTTACCTTTAATTCCAACATACCTCTATTGAACACAACTCTATTGAACCCACCTCCCCCACCTTGGTAATCAGAACAAACTATTCTGCCCCCCCCCTAGATGCTATGGAAACTAAGCACCTCAAGGTTTATTGAGGACTCATCTGTCTGAGGATAAGAGGTGGGATTGTCATGTGTGTGAATGTCATATGGGATTATCAGTCGAGCTTATACTTAAATGGCTGGCAGCAAGCACCTTTGGTCTCTTTTTCTCAGAACAAATTTTATCCATCATCTCAAGACCGCTGCCACACTTCCTTCACCCATGAGAGTAACCGTAGATCCTGACCATGTCCGGCAATAACGGACAATCCCAGCGGAAGTCCATTTTTAGTGAGCATAGGTAACGTTACCTGAGGCAGGCCTGCCAGTCCGGCTATACAGCTCAGCATCATCGCTCCACTACGGTTCACCTCCAATTGACGCAAATCCCCACCACGCAGTGGTGCTGATTCCGGCACTGTCGGAATCACAAGACAATTATCTTCGCCCAGCAGCTGGCGCAATTGGGTAGAAATTTCTTCACGCTTAGATTGCGCAATACGCTGCTCTTCGCCCTCACCCACTAAGCTGGCAGCCCACGAGAAACGAGCTGCAACATCAGGCCCAAAGACTGGTTTTTCTTTCTCAATCCAGGCGCCATGGGTTGTCCAGATCTCACTGCCTTGTAGCTCCCGAAAGACATCCATCCAGACCTTCAAACCTTCTGGAGCTATTTTAGTTTCCACAGAATGATCTGCACCGGTCCGTAAGCGGTTAAGTCCAACCGATAAAATAGCTGCAATCTCTGGATCAACTAAGGCCCAACAGTCGGTGGCAACAAATAAAGTCTCTATTTTCTTTTGAGTATTATTCTCTATTTCATTCTCTATTTCATTCTTTACTTTATTCTCCACACACTTCTCTACATTCTTTTCTAGACTGCTTTCTAAACTTTTCTCTATGTTCGTTGTTACCTTTTCAGACAAGCTTCCAAAACCAAGTAAAACCTCCCCAACCTTCTGGAGCACATCCAGACGATCAGCCATCCAGCCTACTGTATCAAATTGCGGCGATAACGGAATCACGCCTTCCATATTCACAACATCATGCGTCGGTCGAAAGCCATATACCCCGCAATAGGCGGAAGGGACGCGAATAGAACCACCCGTATCTGTTCCAAGCGCAAAATCAACACTACCAGAGGCTACCGCTACTGCCGATCCGCTCGAAGATCCACCTGGGATACAACCTGCGGCACGGGGATTTATTGGCGTTCCATAATGATGATTCTCACCACCTAGACTGTACATCAGCTCATCCGTATGAGTTGCTCCTCGAAGCGTCGCTCCCGATTGGAGCAGCTGACGTACTACTGCCGCATGTCCCCCAGATGGATTGTGACTCCGCAGCCAATCTGGATTACCTGCCGAAGAGCAGTGTCCAGCTACCGCATACACATCTTTCACCGCAAAGGTCAGTCCGTCCAATATCCCGTTTCCTAAGTGCTCAACCGTTAGTTCAGCATCTATAAACGCACCATACCGATTATCCAGCGCCATAGCTTCTCCCTCCCCCTATCACCATTCCTTCTCTGAACTTAATCACAGTTTCACTGCCCTTAATCATTCCTTCTCTGAACTTAATCACAGTTTCTCTAACCCTAATCATTCCTTCTAGAATTCTTTAGTACCACCACACTAGAATTTCCCTATCATAGCTTTCCAAAAAATCCTTTCAAGACACCCCTCCTACGAAATAAAGGCGGAAGAAATGGGAGTGTTGGGGAGAGTACGAAAGTCTACGGAAGATATTCTCACTTAACGTCCCTCCTAGCATCCTACTTAACGCGCCTTCCAGCATCTCACTTAACGTTCTCCCTAGTATCCCACTTAACTTCCTTCCCAGCATCCCTCTTCAAGGTCCAGCCTGCCACCTACCTCCAACCCGAACTCTAGCCAATTTCGTCTCACCTACCAACCAATCGCCGCGCCATCACAGCGCGGATCCGTTCCCCCACTGAGATATCCATTGTCATCTATAGCAATCGCGTGGGCATGACCCATGATCCCGTCAAACGCGTCGACCTTCCGGACACTATGACCGGCTCCTGAGAGATCTGTCAGCACCTCTTCATCTACCCGAGCTTCCACCTTTAGTTCCTGCGTTGGCTCCCCCCACGTTCTCCCCCACACAAAACGCGGTTCACTTACTGCTGTTTGCGGATTCATTCCATAATGCAGCATCCGTGTAAGCAGCAGCGTTTGAGTCTGAGGCTGACCTTCACCGCCTTGTGTACCATACAAAATCGCAGGCTTCCCCTCTCGACAAGCCATGGCTGGCATCAGTGTGTGGAAGCTGCGCTTATGCGGCTCTAGCGTATTGATGTGGCCGGGATCAAGCGAGAAAAATGAACCCCGATTCTGCAGCAAAATCCCTGTATCCCCAGCCACCACGCCTGAACCAAATTCAAAATACAAACTCTGAATAAAAGAGACTGCATTCCCTTCCTCGTCTACAACCGCAGCATAAGCTGTATCACTGCCGATTGGCTGACTTGTCAGCTGTACCGCTTTTTGCATTGAGATCGTAGAGGCCAGTTGTTCTGCATAACGTTTATCCAACAGTTGCCCCAAAGGAATTGCACTAAAATCCGGGTCTGTAAGCACCTTATCCCGCTCGTGAAAGCTTAGCTTCAGCGCCTCAACAAGCAGATGATAATATTCATAAGAACCATGCTCGATTTCTCCGAAATTAAAGTTCTCCAATATATTAAGACTCATCAGCCCCGTGAATCCCTGCGAATTTGGTGGCACTTGATACACCGTATGCCCTTGGTATTCCGTATGAATCGGCTCGACCCAATCTCCCTGATGATCCGCAAAATCATCCCGAGTGAGATAACCACCTGCTGCCAGCATATAATCGCAGATATCTTCAGCAATTTTCCCTTTATAAAAAGAATCCCGCCCACCTGCTGCCAATGTCTTTAGAGTGGCAGCCAGTTGTGTCTGCTGAAATCTCGACCCAGCAGACATAACCACTCCGCCCGGCAAATAAATCGCCGAAGCCTCCGCCGACAACGCAGCTCCTGCGAGTAGCGTATTATTCCGCTGATCCGGCGATAGCGGAAACCCACCCTGAGCATAGTCAATAGCTGGCTCTAGCACCTCCGCTAGCGTTAAGCGACCATACTTGCTCAGCATGGCATCCCAGCTATCCACCATCCCAGGCACGGTGATGGCGCTGCGAATCCCCCGCCTAGGGATGTAAGCTTCCCCCGCATAACAACTTCTGCGAGCTCCGTAACTCGACCGTCCGCTTCCGTTATAGGCCCTAACACGCGCTTCTTGTTTGTTATAAGTCAACCAGAAGGAATCCCCGCCAAGCCCCGTCATATGCGGATAGACTACCGCAAGCGTAGCACTAACCGCCACTGCTGCATCAAAGGCATTCCCCCCTTTTCCCAAGATGCGTGCACCCGCAGCCGAAGCTAAATAATGGGGGCTGACGACCATTGTTTTTGTGCCTATTACGGGTTTCTCCGCCATGCTTCCCATCTCCCTATAAACTTCTCGCTCAATTAATGTCATTTAACATTACATAAAAATCCTTTGTCAATCGATTACGTCAAACCGCAAAATAAACATCCTCTTTTTGTGAGCCATGCACAAAGAATCGCGAATCGCTAGTCATGCTCGTAGATTCACACATATGATTGTATAAAATATGTACCATTAGCAATCGCCTTGTTCAGAATTGGGATTGTCGGCTATGGCGGAGGACCTTCCATGATTCCGTCGATCCGGCTTGATGAGGTAACACGCTACACTTGGCTAAGTGTTAATGAATTCGGAGAAACATTGGAGATGGAACTAAAATGGCGGATTATCTCGGGTATAAACTTCGAGGAGTCTAAGGGGGCTATTCTTTCACTACAGTCACATATTTTATTTAGCACATTGCCGCAATCGCATTCTGGCCCATAAAGCGGCTTAAACTGCATCCTGCCTTAGTAATCTTAGCCGCTTTTGCCTATGACGGTCTGGTACTCCGCTACACTGTTTAACTACACTATTTTAAAATATATTGTGACAATACCGCCTGTACCTCATAAATATTCACGGACTTGTTGAAGGTCTTCTTGAGCGGCATAGTGCTGCTGGAAATATAGATACGTAACTCCGCATCCAGATCAAAATGCCCTGCCGTCTCCACGGAATAATGCGAGATACTTTTGTATGGAATAGAGTGATAATCTGTTTTCTTGCCCGTCAGTCCCTGTATATCCACCAGAATCAATCGTTTGTCCGTAAAAATAAACATATCTCTAATCAGCTTATAGGCTCGTTCAATTTTCTCTTGAGGGGCAAGAATTTGTGCGTATTCCCGCTGTACCTCCGCAAGATTCACCTGAGATGCATTACCCATCAATCCGTCAAAAAGTGCCATAAAACCTCCCCTTTTCATCTGTTGAATTTTAGCAAATCGTCTCTCCATATAGAACCATATTGTTCCACAATTCATATTCTATGCAGTAGATAACCTCTCTCTGCCATCTTTTTACTTGCTTATTTTCCGATAATTGATTACACTGTCATTAATTTGTTAAGAAAGGGGTGTGGAAGGAATGGACCACAATTGGACCAACAGTGTTATTAGTCGGCTACCTATAGCGTTAGCTGGCATTGCTCATGTAAATGGCGATAACGGGAGAAGTCTGTCCAATTTCATGAATTTAATAACACTACACAAATGTGAAATGCCTTTCCTGCCATCACCCGGACGGATCAGTTAACCGGAGTTTGATAAGGCCGTGGGGAAATTTCCCTACGGTCTTTTTTTATGGTTTTTTATAGGACTTCGGAGCCATTTAGGGTACTGGCGGTGCAAAGGGCATTCTTAAAGGAGAATATAAATGATTATCCAATGCCAAAATGTTCAAAAATACCACGGTGCACAGCTCGTGTTAAATAGCATCACCTTCGATATTCGACAAGGGGAAAAAATCGGCCTGATCGGCCGCAATGGCTGCGGTAAAACTACGCTTTTCCATCTACTGAACGGTGAAGAGCGCCCAGATCAAGGGCAAATCTCCATACGCAAAGGCAGCGTAGTAGGGATGCTGGCTCAAATTCAAGAGGTGAATGAAAAAGAAACCGTTTATGACGTTCTACAGCGTAGCTTTGCCGAACCTTTGCAGTGGCAACAACGCCTGCGAGAGCTGGAGCTTGAAATGTCCACCTTCAATACCGGAACGGATGAAACGCTATGGAATCGACTGCTGAAAGAATACGGTAGCCTTCAAGATAAATTTGAGACCGCAGGAGGCTACGAAATTGAATCCACAATTCAGCGAGTTGCCACTGGTCTAGGAATCGGAACGGGGCAATATAGCCGCCTATTCGCCTCTCTTTCTGGTGGCGAGAAGACCAAGGTCGGTCTCGCAGAGCTGCTGCTACGCCGTCCAGATGTACTTCTACTCGATGAGCCAACTAATCATCTAGACATGAACGCCATTGAGTGGTTAGAGCAGTACTTACAGAGCTATGACGGTACAGTACTAGCCATTTCCCATGATCGTTACTTCCTCGACGCTGTAGTCAAGAAGGTAATTGAGATTGAAGACGGCGAAGCCATCACCTTCCACACCAACTATAGCGGCTATCAAGTGGAGAAGGAAACACGGCTTCTTCAACAATTTGCTGATTATCAAGAACAACAGAAAAAAATTAAGCAAATGCAGGAGAGCATCAAACGCCTCATCGAATTTGGGAATCGGGGAACTCCCCCAAACCCTGCCTTTTACCGGCGAGCAGCATCCATGCAAAAAGCACTGGATCGTATGGTAAAGGTTAAACGTCCTATTCTTGAGCGCAAATCGATGGATTTGCAGCTGCAGCAAAATGATCGTTCCGGTAATCAGGTCGTCATTCTGGAGGATATCGGAAAAGCATATGGTGAGCGGAGCCTTTTCACAGGCGCAAACGAAGTGCTTCGCTACGGAGAGACTACGGCACTCCTCGGGGGTAACGGAGCAGGTAAAAGTACACTTTTAAGAATTATATTAGGGCAGGAAGTCCCGGACAGTGGAAGCTGTACTCTTGGTTCAAGAACCGTAGTCGGTTACCTCGCACAAGAGGCTGTCCCTGAAAATAACAAACAATCTGTACTCCGCTACTTCCGCGAAGAAGCCGGTCTAGAAGAAGGTGAAGCGCGAGGGCAGCTTGCACGTTTCCTATTCTATGGTGCCGATGTGTTCAAAGACATCATGAATTTGTCCGGAGGGGAATGGACCCGCCTGCGCTTCGCAGTGTTGATGCATCGTAAACCAAACCTGCTGATTCTGGATGAACCAACGAACCATCTAGATATTGACTCTCGTGAAGCGCTAGAGGAAGCGTTAGAGGAGTTTCCAGGCACAGTGCTGGCCGTATCACATGATCGCTACTTCATCAATCGCCTGTTCCACAAACTGTGGTCCATTGAAAGTGGACGATTTGGAGTCTTCAACGGCAATTATGAGTATTACAAGGAGAAGCAAGCTGAAAAAGCATTAGCAGCACCAGCTGCTATTCCTCATCAGCCTAAACCCTCCTCTTCAGAAGGAACCACGTCACGCTCCGGTAAGCCTCAATCTAACGGTTCAGTGAATGTTACCTCGGCTAACACGTCCAGTTCCCGCAAAAAAAGCATCCACTTCGACTGGGAGAAGGCTATTGCAGAGGTTGAGGATCAGCTTGGCGATATCGATACCAAAATGCTAGATCCACTGATCAGTAGCCATGCGGCAGAGCTCGCCGAGCTACAAAAAGAACGCGATACAGTGCAAGAGCAATTAGATGAACTTTATGCGGGCTGGATGGAAACCGTCGGCCATTAATGAACATACACCTTTTGAACGAAGGAGATAAAAATATGTGCAACAAAGAGAAGATTAAGCTTTTTTGGGAAGATTACACCCAGCTTCATCCTCAAGTAGCGGATAATTACGAAGCTTGGGCCTTTGGAGACAATCCCCAAATGGCCGATGAATTGCTAGATCTGGTGATCCGCGGGATCAAGACAGGAACTGCTTCAAACTATGAAGTTTATGAAGTCAGCGAAGAGACGTTACCGGAAATTGGCCGACACAGCATCCTGCTAGATGGGCATGGTAATCCGCAAGCAGTGATCGTTACAACCAATGTGCAAATTACACCCTTTGATGAGGTCAGTGCTGACTTTGCCTATACCGAAGGCGAGGATGACAGAACACTGGAGTCGTGGCGCCATGAGCATGAGAAATTCTTCACCAGAGAATCCTTAGCGTTCTTGAAGAAACCTTTTAAACCAAAGATGAAGGTGGTTTGCGAGAATTTTAAACTGGAATATACGAAATCCTGAGGACTACAGGTACTAAAAAGGCGGTCTCTTCTACAACGAAGAGACCGCCTTTTGTATATACTATACAATCATCAAAATTAGATAGTTATTAAAATATAGCTTAGCGCCAAAACCCCAGAACCCAGCCAATCACAGAGATCCATAACGGAATGCTGATTAAGATACCCCAAACCAGCCCAGTGGCAATATTGCCTTCTGCAGGACGCACCACATTTTCCTGATTCAATGGAATGCTCAATTTTTCTTGTTCCATGCGATCCCCTCCTAAAATTCTTATCGTCACAGTAGAGGAAAAAATGTAGACCGCTCGACCCAAAAACTTAGAATATCCAATATTGTAAGTGCTTACATAATAAATATTAACCAGAATTTGAATAGTTTAAAACTTCGGTTTTCGGAAGTCATTCATCATATGCGAATTCTTAGTCTAATATTACAACTTTTTCTGGATTTCGTAAATATTCAAACATCGTCCGTATCTGTTCTTTTGTATTCCGCTCTTCGGAGAGCTCAGGAAGCTCATCTTCTGCGAAAAAAGATACTTCACTTGTCTCCACTCCTTGTTTTGCCTCTCCGCCTACGATTTTGCATAATATAAAAAACTTATACACGTGATACGGTTCCGGAGGATGGTTATGGAATTTCTTATCTAGAACAGCTAGCAAGCGAATCGCTTCCGCCTCAAAGCCTGATTCTTCTTGAATCTCCTTGACTACAACCTCACTCGGTGACAGCCCGATGTCCCCCCAGCCTCCAGGAAGTGCCCACTTCCCATCTAATTTCTCGCGGACAAGTAGGATTCTGCCTTCCTGAAATACAACACCGCGGATATCCACCTTCGGCGTAGAATAGCCACGCTCGCCAGCAAAGGAGAGCCTTATTCTCTCCTTGCTTTCGAACGTATAATTAGCGAGGATATCCACGCTCAGCTCCCGTAAAGCCTGATACCGTTCTATATCATAAACATCTTTAGCGTAAGTTAGTCCAGTCTGTGCGATGGCCTGTATTTCTTTTGCCCAGGTTAACCATTTCTGCTCCATTGCTGCACCCCTTTTAGATTACGAGTAATCAGGTTTACTGGCAAAGCATTAAGTGACGGGAAAACAATCCTTTTTTGGCTTCACAGCGGTCTATAATCGTAAATCCAGCTTCATTAATCATCTCGTCCATCGGTTCAATCGCAACGATAACCACACGGTCTGCAATCCGGCGCGCATTCACCAGAATAGCAAACTGTTCCTCAGGTGTAATACTAGAATATAGATTATAAGGCATATCTACAATAGCTACGTCGTAATGTTCTGTGATGTCAGCAATATCCCCAAGCGTTACCTCACTTGTGAATCCAAAATGAGCAATATTCGTTCTAGCACCGATCGCGATCTGAGGGTTAATGTCACGTCCGACCATATTAATTCCCATCGACAGAGCCTCTACCATTACAGTTCCGATGCCGCAGCAAGGATCGATTGCTCGTACACCCTCCGGATTCGGAACAGCGATATTGACCGCAGCTCGGGCCACACGTGTGCTAAGAGCGATAGAGTAGCTGCGCGGCTTCTTCATTTGACGGAACCAGGTGGCTTTGTTCTTATGATAAGCTCCAAAGTACCAGCGCCCGCCCAGCGTTACAATACCGTATACGAGCTCCGGATGATTAACATCCGCTTCTCCTTCAATACGCAAGCCGATTTCTCTCTCGATCACTCTACGCTCATCATATTCTATTTTGTCGGCAGGGGACAGATCATTGGTCTTCACAAAAATAACCTTAAACGTCTTGCCGCCAAGCTCCACTTGCTCCGTCTGATCATAAATTTCGGGCAAGCTGTCTCCCTCGTACATGACATCAATTCGCTCTTTAATGAAGGGACTGCGGCTAACATCCACCTCTACCTCACTCTTAAAGATTGAAGAAGGCATTCCCCCTCCAAAAAGACAACGCAGCTCCATCTGACACAGAGATAACTCATCCTCCGAACAGGTGTAAGTATATATAAATGTGTTCTTTCCACTATTCTTTTGCAAAATAATCCATCCTCTATCCCAGTAAATTGTACTGCTAGCTTGCTAGTCCTGCGTCTCGTGCTGACTATCATAATCTATACGCGCTTCGGCGATCTTTCCATTATTTTGGTTAACCCATTCCACAAGCGAGGTTAAAGGCTCCAACAATGATTCTCCTATGCTCGTCAGACCATATTCCACAGTCAAAGGTACTGTAGGCGTTGCTTTACGCCAAACAATCCCATCCCGTTCTAGATGGCGAAGGGTTTGTGTCAGCATCCGTTGCGAAATCCCTCCAGAGCGCCTTTGCAATTCTTTGAATCTCAGAGCTTTAACACCCAAATTGACAATAATCAGTACACTCCATTTGTCTCCGACCCTGTCCAGAATCTGGCGGGTAATGGAGCAATCCTCCAGCATCGGCATGAACCGAGTGGGTTCTTCCATCGAATGTTCCAATAGTGGTTACCTCCATGTAACTTAAGCATGTAATAGTGCCTTCTTGTCCCTCAAGCTTATACAGCTTATCATGGTTACTGTTAGTAATCAACAACCGGAAAGGAACTATTAATCATGAAAAAAACTATAGCTATCATGGGAGCTGGCCCCGGCCTAGGACTCTCCATCGCCAAAAAATTCGGAGCAAATGGATTTCAAGTCGCCCTAATCTCTCGTAATGCGGATAAATTGAACACTCTCGTAGAAGAGCTTCGATCGCAAAATATCGAGGCGACTGCTTTTCCAGCAGATTTATACATTAAAGAACAAGTAATTGCTGCCTTCCACGACATTAAAGCAAAATACGGCTTTATCGATGTTCTTGAGTTCAGCCCTACAAGTGGAAACTACCCACCTACCCCAGCTTCTCAAGTTACTGAGGAGAATGCACTAGATGCCTTCCAAGCTCTGGTTGTAGCTGCGATTAGAAGCGTAGAGCAAGTATTGCCTGAAATGCTGGAGAAACGCAGCGGTGCGCTGCTGTTCACAACCGGTCTATCCTCCATCTATCCCATGCAGATGATGGGTAATGTCGGTATCGCACTAAGCGGACTAAGAAATTATGTCCTCAATCTTCATGCTGACTTGGCTCCAAAAGGAATCTACGTAGGGCATCTAGCGCTTGGCGTATTTATCAAGCCAGGCACAGCTACAGATCCAGGGCTCATTGCCGACGCTTGGTATGACATGTATGTGAATAAAGACAATGCAGAAGACACTTTTCCTCAGGGTGTGACTCCGGCCACGATCGTTTGGTAAGACGTCTCCCTAATCGCTTTTGATCCATAGTGAGTTCTCCAGTATAATGGTTCCTATAGAATGCTAAACAAGACGGTCACGCATGGCCAATAAGCTTATGCCTAGGTGCTTACGAAGCCGGTTTTGCGCAGCAAAACTTAAGGAGGTACATACTCACTATGTCATACGAAACGTATTTTTCAACGCACCGAGATGAACATCTCGAAGAACTAAAACAATGGCTCACCATCCCAAGTATTTCTGCCTTATCTGAGCATAAGGACGATGTACTCGCCGCAGCCCATTGGCTGACGGACACATTAAAGAAAGCCGGACTTGAGAACATTGAACTTCATCCGACAGCGGGACATCCCGTTATATATGCCGACTATCTTCATGCTCCGGGTAAGCCAACCATTCTTGTATACGGACACTACGATGTGCAGCCAGTAGATCCGTTAAACCTATGGACCACACCTCCATTTGAACCAGAGATCCGTGATGGCAAGCTTTATGCACGCGGAGCAACGGATGATAAAGGACAAGTATTCATTCACTTCAAAGCGATTGAAGCGATACTGAAACAAGAAGGTACTCTTCCTGTAAACATCAAGCTTTGCATCGAGGGTGAAGAAGAAATCGGTAGTATAAATCTACCGCCATTCCTTGAAGCTAACAAAGAAAAGCTGGCTGCGGACGCGGTTCTAGTCTCCGATACATCCCTGCTGGAGCGTGGTCGCCCTGCAATTTGTACTGGACTGCGTGGTCTTGGATCACTTGAAGTTAGCGTGACAACAGCTCTTACAGACCTTCACTCTGGATCTTACGGCGGCGGCGTTCCGAATGCACTGCATGCGCTCGTGTCCTTGCTCAGCTCGCTTCATGACGACAAAGGCCGTGTTTCCGTAGAGGGCTTCTATGATGGAGTACCTGAGCTTTCTCCAATGATACGGGAGGAATTCGTGAAGCAAGGCGTGAATGAGGATAAAATCCGCGAAGCACTTGGACTAGATGCGTTATACGGCGAAGAAGGTTATTCCTTCGTTGAGCGGATTGGCGCTCGCCCTACCCTTGAGCTTAACGGTGTTTATGGTGGTTTCCAAGGGGAAGGCAGCAAGACGGTTATTCCTAAAGAGGCACATGCCAAGATTACCTGTCGCCTTGTTGGCGATCAGGATCCACAGCATATCCTTGATGCTGTGGAGGCTCATCTGAAGGCTAATATTCAAAGCGGAGCGAAAGTGCATGTGAAGCAAATGGAAAAGGCACGTGCCTTTAACATCGATCCATCAAATCCGATTCTGCAAACTGCAGCGGACGCTTACGGTAAAGTATACGGAACCCGCGCCCTCTTCACTAAAGATGGTGGTTCCATTCCGATCATGGAAAGCTTCTCCCGTGTACTTGAAGCACCAGTGGTCCTAATGGGCTTTGGCCTTGATGATGAGAACCTGCATGCACCGGATGAGCATTTCAACCTTGAGAACTTCGATAAGGGACTGCTCACCATTGTGGAGTTCTTAAAGACTGTTTAAGAAAATACACAGCATATAAAAAGCCAGACTCCACTTGTTTGTGGAGTCTGGCTTTTTACTGTTTGAATTATGGAGCGGGTGAATAGAAGGCTGTTCGTTTAAACCGCCGCCGCTTACAGAGCACACATCGCTGTACTCTCTGCAGGATTTCGGAGGTTTGGCGAGTAGGAACTCCTGTGTACGTTAAGGATTTTTCTTTGGTGGAGAGTGTTATAGGGAAATCCTCCCTATAAAATAGGTCATCGCTGTTATTGTGACCTGGTTATACGGAAAAATTCCCTATAGTCAATCAATGACCTTAAATCACATAATTATACGGAGAAATTCCCTATAATTCCAATAGACCGACCCTGAAAAAGAGCAATAGATAGCATCAAGAACGCAACATCAAGAAGTGTATATATGAACGTAGAATGTAACCCCTATAATTAAAAAAATCCTTGCGTCGCAAGGATTTGGAAGTTTAAATTATGGAGCGGGTGATGGGAATCGAACCCACGCTATCAGCTTGGAAGGCTGATAATAAGGTATGTCAGTGTCGGTCTGTCCCTTAATATATATGGGTTTTCCATAAATTCAAGGGTGTTAACAAAGTCAGAAACCACCACTATTACCCACGTAGGTCAATTTCCTTTGCCCCTATTTTGCCCCCTGTTGAATACGGGGAGGTTATCATATGAAAATAAAAGACCTTAAACAAGGAATTGGAGTCCAGATCATCGCAGGCCACTGGAAAGACCGTATAGGCACCATATGTCAATTTGCATTTGGCAAAATCATCATTGATATTGGAGAACCCTTACTCATTAGTGAACCACCTGAATATCTTGAACTTGCACCAGAGGATCCATTACCTCCAGGATGGGAGGAAGTCGAGGTATAAACTAAAGCCCTGCTACCGTAATGGTCAGCAGGGCTTTATTATACCGCATACTATCGTAGGGTTGATTACAGATAAAACAAAAGAATTTCTTAGCAACAAAAGAGCCGTCCAGGTTATCCCTGTGACGACTCTTCTACATGTTCAATGATATCGTTTGGTTGTACTCCGAAATGGCTACAAAGTTTGTCCAGCACTTCAAGAGAGATATTCTCACCCTTACCCATCTTCGCTATAGTGGACGGACCAAGGCCAAGTGCCTCCCTTAAATCCTGCTTCTTCATTTCATTTTTCGCTAATAGCACCCATAAGGGCTTGTACGAAAACGGCATTATATTCACCTTCCTACTTCTTTATGTACTCATAATAATAAAATAAATACAGGAAGTCAAACTTTTTATTTGACTAAAGATACAACATATGATATATTTAATACAGGAAGTGAAAGTAATACTTCCCGAAAGGAGAGAAGGGATGAAGGATTGGGTACAACTCCTAACAGCATCTATCCAGTGTTACACAGCTTATCTACTGCTAAAGGACAAGAAAAAAGGAACCAAACGCCGCGCACCACGCAAACGTAAATAGGTTCCCGGAGGAAGGGATTGAGCCCCTTCCTCCACCCAATCATAACACACTCACACCAGAAAATAAATTAGCCGGCGGGCATACGCGGGAGGGATATGAATGTTGAATATAATCACTTGGATTGTTATCGGAGTATCACTTGTTTTGTCCATCATTGCAATGATTAGATCCCGGAGACGCCACTGATGCTAACGATACAACGACAGTACCATTACTCAAATGACAGTGCTACTTACTTTGGAATGTCCCAGATAACTTTAAATGATCTAGGAGCACCCCCTACTTTATGAGATGGGAAGAAATAAAGCCGGGGCAGTCCGTGCGTATCTGTGACAATCACGATAGCGGATTTGGTGGAAGGTGTGGAAGAGTTGTAGCGATTGGTACTTTTATTGGAATCAGCGAACGTATAGGTGCGTTAATTGACATACATGAACCACTACTAGTAATTATTGAACCAGAAGCCCTCGATGAAATCAACTTCGAACCACTGCCACCAGGATGGGCTGAATTTGATATATAAATTATCTAATTAAAATGCCTCGTCAGTATAATCACTGATGAGGCACATTTTTACAATTGTCGCGGTTGGGTGTCTTATTGACTTTATTGAGCTATCGTGTCCCGTTAGTTCAAGAAGAATCGTAAACATTTCACTATTCCTTTACTTCGGTTAATTTCAATAAAACGCCCTTTTAACTAACCTGCCCATTAGCTTAAAGCTATTACCGCAAAGGTACCATCGACAGCAATATTACTATTCCTGTTTAATTTTTGATAATATATCATAAAAAAGACTATTGAATGGACTTGTCGACAGTCTTTTTTGGGCTATTATTTGAATGGACGCATTGTTGCAGCTATTCCTTTAGGGCATCCACATATTGCTTCGCTTCTAATAGTGACAAACCAAGCACTTCTCTCGCTTTTTTAATAGCTGCTACTTCCTTGCCGTTACGTACGAGCTGGAGAACCTCATTTTGAACAAGATGTGGGGGCAGACCTTCAGACTTGGCAATTTGGTCAACATTTACCTGCATTGTTTTGATACGAGCTTCCATGGCACTTACTTTGTTATACACAGTTAAACATACAACTAAGGACACAAGTGATATCGAAATTGATAGGTATTCCATTTGCGCCACTCCCTTCTATCTCTTCTTTTATTCTAAATGAAGATGTCTGGTTAAACAACTTTATGTCGTGTCCTATTGAACTAACTGCCCGTTAGTTGAACAAATAAAAAAAGCTGCCGAAGCAACCGCTATTCCACTAACGTGTCCCGTTAGCTCTATAGTTTGATCGATCTAAAGTCATCTATTTCTCTTTTCATCTAAATATATATCGAGCGCTGCTATCGCTCTGATTAATAGCTTTATGATTAAATACAGTGTATATAATCCAAGCAAAATGAAAAGTCCGTAAGCAATCATAAGGATCATTGGCCAAAACATCGATAACATTGTAGAAGAAGTACCCATATTCCATCTCCTTTAAAACAAAATTTATGTGAGCCATGACTAATAATCGGGAACAGTTAATTTCCAAGACCCAACCTCATATTACCATAATTGGAACTATCCTGCCGCTTAGCTTAATAAGGGATAAGTGAAAATGTAGCCAGAAATAAGTGAATAGTTACGAAATGAAGTAGAAAATATTACCTTATTCTGATAGACTACTCCCAGAATCATACATTGGGGGTATTTATTTTTTATGAAAAGAATTATTGTTTCAATCTTCATGTCACTCGTTTTATTGTTGATGCCTGTACTTGCTGAGGCACACCCAGGACGTACAGATGGAGATGGCGGTCATTATTGCCGCACAAATTGCGCAAAGTGGGGACTGGAAGACGGAGAATACCATTACCACAATGGTGGAAGTTCAGATTCAAAACCGACTGCCACTGCTAAACCAGCTGTTAAACCTACCGCGAAACCAACACCAAAGCCTACTGCTACACCAGCTCCAACTTTGCTTTTACCAAAGAAACAAAACGTTGGCACTCTTCAGGTTTACTTTTTCGATGTTGGTCAAGGTGACTCTACCTTAATCCGGACTCCGAATAATCAATATGTACTCATTGACGGAGGTGATAACACTCAGGGTAAAAACGTAGTAAAGTATCTGAACGCTCTTGGTGTAAAGACACTTGATGCCATGGTAGCAACTCATCCTGACGCGGATCATATTGGCGGTCTTGACGATGTTTTAAAGGCTGTAGACGTTAAATCTGTATATGCCCCAAAGGTTTCCCACACGACGGATACATATAAAGACTTTCTAACTGCAGTCAAAAATGAAGGTCGTACAATAAAAAGTGTGACAAAAGGGGGTACCATTCCCCTATCTGGTATAGAAGCAAACTTTCTGGCCCCCATCAATACTTACGGCGATGATTTGAATAATTGGAGTGCAGTCCTGAAGATCACTTACAAAAACAACTCCTTCTTATTCACTGGAGATGCTGAGCTCAAATCTGAAAATGATATGCTTGCAGATGGTCTGGCTCTTAAAGCAGATGTTCTAAAGGTCGGCCATCATGGATCCAATAGTTCAACCAGCAAAGCATTTCTTAATGCCGTTAAACCACAGTACTCATTAATAAGCGTAGGTAAAAACAATTATGGACATCCAGATTCCGGAATACTTACAAGGTTAAAAAATGCAGATACTTCTATTTTACGAACTGATCAAAAAGGTACAATTACTGCTATTAGTGATGGAAGTAAAATATCCTTTACGACAACTAAGGGGGCTTCTAAATGAGAAAAGGAATTATTGATCGCTTCGAAGGAGTATATGCCGTTGTAGAATTTGAAGGGCAAACTGAGGATATCTTAAAATCAATTTTACCTAAAGAGGCAAAGTCTGGAGATACTCTTATTTTTAAAGATAATGAAATTCTGATCGATAAGAATGACTCGAAAAAGAGAAAAGAAGACATTCAGCAGCTAATGGACGATTTGTTCGAAGATTAAAAAGAAACCCTGGAGAAATCCAGGATTTCTTTTATAGATTTTTAAACACAGTTTAGGGAAGGATCCATTCAAATGAAATACTTATATTTGAAAAACTTGTAGATAAACATTAGCCGTCCCAATCAAAAGTATTCTAGTCAAAAAAGTTAACTCAGCTCTATGAATACCATTATTATAATTCAGTGCAATTGGATTTATTAATACTGATAATAAAAAATAATATAGATATATACGCCTAACAAAAGTAGCAATTTTAAATAAGATTGGAAATCTCTTAAGCCTTTTCTTTTAATGAATTGAACAGCTCTGATTAAAAAGAGAATTGGAAAAAGAATTAAGACAACATACGTAATAAGAAAATTCTTTTCGATACCCGGTATGAGATGAACATATGTAGCGAAAAGAATAAGCAGTAATGATAGTAGTTCATCGTGTTCCTTTATTATTATGGAGACTAAAACTAATGTAAAAATGACTAATGGAATAATATAATTACTAAATATTACTTCTAAAAAACTTTCATCAAAAGATTTGCTTGTTACTTGCAATGCCATCCACAAAGCTACTAAAAAACCTGTAGTAACATAATGCCATAAAACGCTTTTCCTCTGAAGTCTAGACATAGTCAACTCCTATTTTATATTGAAATCAAAAAAACTTCCTCATCTATTATTATAGCATGAGGAAGTTATTTTATTTTAATTAATAAATAGTATACGAGCTATTTTTATTATACGTACCGTCGGTTGGCGCGTCAACGTATGGATATTCTGCCCATGGTAAAAATATAGTGTTCTCTCCATAGCTTGTATTATAACTCGTGTATTTTGATGCCCCACCTGTTGCTCTGATCTGTCTAATAACATCAGCGGTCATTAGATCATCCATTATCGATGCTAGACCATACCAACCAATTAAGTGACTTATAACTGGGTATTTACTAGACAAAAGATAACTCACAAAAACTGTTGTTACATCTGACCACGTAGCTAACTTGCCATTTTGATAATTTTGAATTAATGATGAGGTTACAGTTGGCGCGTTTAGTTGCTCCCTAAGAGTCCCTGCATACAGGCTACCAGAATACACTTGCGTGAAGGTTTCCCCTCCCCTAGGCATGCGAACATTTTTAGATCGAGCGCTGAAGTTATTAACATTTTCCGAATAACTATTTTCTATATAATCATAAAATACCTGATAAACCTCTTCAGAAGCGTTTTGAGCATCCAGTTGTTCTTTAGCGATTTCTTTAAGTGCAGAGATTCCTTCCTCGTCACTCATTCTATTACGTTGATTATTCTCCTCTGCTTTTTTTACATCAATATCCCACCAACTTTCAGTATTGGTAGTTTGACTCTCGGACGCAAAAACTGGTACGACTTGGAATATTAGTGCGAAAACAAGTAAAAATGATAATACTTTTTTCAATTTAAACATCCTCTCTTTTTTTTAAAAATACTAGTAAAATATACTATAATATGGATTATTTTGATGTAGTATTAAAATACTATTTAAATTACAAAATCTATCAAATTACGACAAATATTATATTTTAAATTTTAATATATCGACATAAAAAAACAAAATAAATAACAAAATAATTCCATTTTTTTGTTTAAAACCATACAAAATTGATAAGATTGAAACAGAAAAAAACCTGTCAGCCAATAAGGTCGACAGGTTTTTGTTATAAATACTTATGCCAAAATCATCCTAAATTCAAATTCATTTCTCATGTAATAAGCATCGGCAACCTTAACGCTACAAGGACTCCATTTCTGGACTGGACCTCCACAATCAATTATGCAGCCAGCTAGATCACCACGGCGTTCAAGTATATCCACTTCAGACTGTGACAAAGCAGCAGTTAGAAATTCAGAGTCTGACTTGATGACTTTGTATACATTACTCAATACGATCACTCCTATGCAATAAAATACCCTACCGATATTGGCAGGGTACGGTGCTTCCGTATAACTGTAATATAAACTACTCTCCACTTTATGTATGTGACAAATAAGGATATTATTATATTTTCTCATTATTTATCCATTATTCTCCGATAATAAAGATTGGACACCATATATCAACCTTAAAGAAAATTGTGAGGAGAGAAATAGATCCATGCTGAATGCTGAACCTTTGCAGTCAATAATTAAATGTCTTACGATTACGCTTGAAATCTCAATAATATTTTTTCTGATTTTTTTCCCAACCATTAACCGTTTACCTGTATTCAGAGTTCTTTTCCGAATCGGACATCGTATAACAACCATGATGCTACCTGTATCTTTACCACTATTTTTTGTATATGTGTTTACTATCTCCGGTATCATGATTGCCTCAAAATTTTCAAGTTTACCTTTCAATTCCTTTTTATTGGCATTTTCATTATCCACGAAAATCTTTTTGTACACACTTTTCCCAGCCCTGATTATTCATCTAACTTGCTTATTAATAATGTCTATCCTTAAATCAACGCATAAAATTCAATACGAACGTTTTGGAATTCTATCTCAATGGGGAACAAAGACAAGAGCTTATAAGAGAGCTATCAATTGGGTACCCGTTGTTTCAGAAAAACTACTGCCTGTATTAAAATCCTTAACAACGAATAGACCTACCTTAAATATTCTTGCTCCGGCAGCCAATGATGGAACAGAAGAATTAGACCTGGCCCAATCTTTTTCCCAACTGACTCAACGCAAAATTCGTATGCAAACCAGTGACGCTTCACCTATGAAACACCAAAAAACTTTGAATACTCCAACTGTTGAATTCACTTATGAACAGTGTGATGCTTTTGAGCTTCCAAATAAGATTAAAGAATTACAAGATATAATTTATGACCCTAAAGGCATCCTTTGGTTTACATTCGGTAAGGACAAAAAGTTACTGCCTGCTCTCCAACTCTTTTATAATCTACTCACACACGATGGCATTGTAATTATAGATGCTCCAGATGAACAGAAAAGAAATCAGAAAAAAAATCGCCATCGCCTTTATTTTGGAATGAAGCTACGGTATTATTGTGAGTCATCCACCTATACTCATATTGAAAAGGCCTTTAAACCGGGCTCTGCAGCAAGTAAATTGTTTACCTTAGAAAAAGTCGATGGACTATCCGGACCTTACGGAATGGTGATACTTCGAAAAGTTCCAGCTGATACTTTAAATCAGAGAAAAAAAGAAGAGAACGTAGGATAATACATAAGAGAAAGAATAGCTCATCTTCCATTTAGGTTGATGAGTTATTTTATATTTGCTCTGAATTCAAAACACTAGGACAAAGTTTAAACCAGAAAGCCTGATGGATTCAGGAGTAAATTCTTCTACAAGACCTCCATAATTAATTATGTGGTCTATCTGATCCGGACCAAGCCTAAACCAGACAGACACCTTGGATTTCGCTAGGGCGGACACGAAGAAATCATTGTCACTCCGTAAAACTTTATATGTAGTGTTCAAAGTATCACTCCGCCTGAATTTTTTCTTTACTTTCTACTATACTAACCTTTTCTTCTGCATTAATAACCTTCTTCGCCGTGTCAACAATTTTTGTAAAAAACGCAAATATAAACTCGGAGCTGTATCCTGCCGCAAAAATAATTGCATTGATTTTTGAAATCCCTACTATTGTATCGTCTTCAATTTTAACGAGACTAATAAAAACAATTGGGAATAAAAAAACCAATAGAAAACGAATATTAAAGCTTTCATACTCATTTTTCAAAGCCAGCGCTTTGGAGAACATATAAGAGAATGTACCAAACAATGCGATGAATGCAAAATAAAGAAACTGATAAACACTGAACAAAAAAGGTTGATTTAACTTAGATAAATCCTCAGTCAAGTTAGCTATTAAGATTGAAAATACTCCTAAAATGACGATGCCCCAAATTCCTCGTTGTAATATTTTTTCTTCATTTTTTTCGGGATGGTTTACCAATTTCTTTTCTAATACTATTATTTCGTATTTAATATCTACAAGTTGTGAAAGACTTGGTTCCTTTAAGATCAGTCTTTTTTCAATTTTTTTGCATCTTTTAGTTAGCGAAGATGGAAGTTCAGAATTCGAGGTTAAGTACTTTCCTCTTATGCGCTCTATCTCTTCAATAAGCATTTGCTGGGTTAATTGTGTCATTAATTCCTGCCAACCACCTTATATTTAATTAGGTAATAGATCAAATATAGTTCATTTGGAACATTATGTATATGCACTCTATATCTCTGGTAAGGAAGATTTCCTGAAAGCAAAGAAATGCCCCACCATTGTTGGCAGGGCACGGTGCTCCAGTGCTCATGAATTTCAAAGTTCAAATTAGATTTTATTTAATCTACGAGTTATTGCTTCTATTAACAAGGCCAATTCATTATCCTTTCCAAAGGCATGGCTATATGCTGAGAGAACGTGACTCCCTTTCATACGTTCCTTTCTAATAGCATGTAATACATATCCAGCTGTTACTGTAGTGCCCTCTATTGTAAAAGCAAAATTGCGATTGATATCATCTAATTCAGGGTACGTATCTTTCTCTGATTCAATGCTACGTAACAAGTTATCAGGAATAGCACTTCTTTCGATGGCTAATCGATCTAACAGCATTCTTTTTTCTCCGTTTGTCACATCCAATTTCTTTCTTACTTCTTCTAGCTCTCTCATTAATAATTCTGCTTCTTTACGACTGATAGTTGGTTCAGTTACATTTGAAGGTACTTCGTCTAATCTATCCATTAATAACTTCAATCCATGTTTATAACTCTCCTTACTTGTAAAATCAGCATATAATTTTCCCTTTAAGAATCCAGGAAGTTCTACACTCTCTAACATTATAGGTAGCACTTTCACTACTTTTCCTTCGATTTCTTGGTTCATAGCAATATCAACTTCTCGTTTGACCCATTCGGAATTAATTGAGTTTTTCGATAATACTACTCCCACAAACATAACTTTATCTATGCCTTCTCTTATTTTTGTTATAAGAGAATCCCCTATTTTTATTTCTGCTTCATCAACCCAAACGTAATACCCTTTCCTTTGCAAATCTTTTGCTAATTTTCGAACGAACGGTTTATCATTAGAGTTATGACTTAAAAAAATACTACTCATTTTACACGTCCCTCTTCTATTTGATGTAAAAAACAAGTAAAAATAGTATATTTCATTTGGAACATTATGTATATGTACTCTATATCACTTGAAAGAAAATTTTCACGGAACGCAAAGAAATACCCCACCATTGCAGGTAGGGGTGAAGTTTGCTTATATAAGTTAGTGTTTATATAAATTGCAATTCTCATCATTTTCCATAATAACATTTAAAAAAATATCCGCAGGTAAGCCAGACTTTTTCATTTTAATAAGATTAGCTTCGTGTTCATTTACTCCATGAACAGTTACTCTCCCGACTGCTTTTCCCTTCGATAAATAAACATTCAAATCAATTTGATCTTTTGATAGAAACGGGAATGATTTCGACCATAAAATAACTTCATTACTTTTAGTGTTAATTTCGTAAATGGATTTTTTTGTATTGTTGGAATTAACAAGAACTTTAATACCAAAATAAAACAAAATTATCAAAGGTATTAAAATTACAGATAAAATAAAACCTGATAATTCCGATTTTGTGGTTAGGAAGAAATAAAAAATCCCTGTTACAAGAGACAAGAAAGCCCAGACAACAAGCGCTAACTGAAAAGTGATGGAAATTGCCTCAGCTTTATTAAAAATTGTTGAAGCCTTCCAAGTCTTTGCTCTGTAGAGAAGAAAGGTGAATGTAAAAATGAAAAATAATAATGCCATTTGTACTATTATTATTGTTTTCATCTTTTCACATAACCTCCTTATCAGCTATTCTTCATCGTCCTTCATTATAAGCGTTATTTCACGTAGTGCTGGACTAGTGTTTTTGACATCAGTAATTACTAGTCTAAATTTATGTTGTTTAAAGATCTCATCAACAACAAATTTCCCATAATAAATCCCGTCTTTCTCAACCAAATCTCTCACTAATATATCTGGGGTCCTATTTCTAAAAGCTTTTAGTCTAACTGCAGGTGAAGTATTTGTAATCGTTTCTTTACTTCTTTCAGTGAGAAGTTGAAAAGAAAAATTGCACGTTTGTCCAACCTCTAGTACTTCTGTTGGTGCACCCTCAAAATAAAGTGAGTATTTTTCTGCGTAACGAGCCTCAATTTCAATAAGTTCCGATTTAAAAGATACGCCTTTAACGTTGTCTGGAACGACTGTACCAGTAGTGACTTTGGAGCCTTTTACATCAATAAAACTAATGCTAAAATCTCCAAGCCCTATAGAATCATGTTTAAATATATTACCCCAAATCAGATCTGGCGTTATCGCTGATGTTGTTTCTTCCCACATTAATATCGGAATGTTACCCAAACTTAATTTAAGACTTTTGATTTCCTCTGTTTTTCCGAATTCATTTTCGGAATAGTAATCCAATTTCACGAATGAATTGATGTCATTCAATAATTCTGTTATTGGAACAGTTACCTCTTCACCTTGGGATACCTCCTGAAATTCCTGATCACCTAAACGGTAAAACGTTTTTGAAGCACCGCCCAGTGAAATACTGTCAAAAATCAAAATGATGCCTTCTGGGTTAATATTGATATTTATTTTGGTCTTTGGATTATTATTATCGATAGTAAAAGTATAGTCCTTTGCCAACAGTGAACGATTATAAATATCTTTCCCAAAAGCTTTAATTTTATGAATTCCGGAATCAAGTACAAGTTCTTCAGCTTGAGCATATTTCTTCGGAACTCCATCATCTACTGTATAATAAATATTTTCGACGAGTTCATTATTATCTGCAGTTATTTTCATTACAACTACGCCAGAAAAAAGAGGTCTGTACTTGATTCGCTCATTCCCTTGAACCTTTATTGTCAACTTAGGAACTGCATCTGTATTAGCAGTAATTAATTGCTTTGTGTAACTCCGCTTTTTAGAATTGTATTGCACATCATCGACAGTTAAATCTGCATCCTTAATATCACGAGATAATGGTATGCGTACAGTTGCAGCAATCTCATCCGATACCGGAATAGGATCAAAACTTTGCTCTATGACCTCATCACCATCAAAATATTTAACTGAAACATCGGCAACACCAGTGTCATAAGAATTTATTTTTATAATAATATCTTCGTCTACCTTTTCAGAAAAGAAAATATACTTTGCTTCACCAACATTAAAATACATTATGGAATCGCCTTTGGCTAACGGACTAATTTCTTCAACGCTCGTATCGAACACTCCTGCAATATATTTATGCTGCGAATCCATAACTGTTGAATCCACAGGACAAAGAACTTTTGCTAAAACTTTCCGATTAAATACGTCAGTAAAAGGTTCAGTATTAATATGTTGCGGTAATACATTAACCTTTCCGTTAATTGACCAATCAATAAAATTCAAGACATAATCTAAATTTGTTAAATTTTTATGTTCACCTTTGCAATAGTAAACATTTGCTTGATGACATGGAATACTACTCATTAATGGGACTACGCCATCTCCATTATCAAATTCACAGTCTCTCTTGAAGGGCAATCTTTTTTTGTCAGTTGTAAATGGAATTTTGTATATTGTCGGGACTTCGCATCCAATCAAACAGTCATGATCTATATAATCAGGTAAGGGTAATTGAATAATTTCTTGGACAGGTTTCATGATATCATTCCATATATTAGGTGCAGAAGCATTGATTCCGTTGGCATCAAAAAACTGTTTGTTATACAATGACTGTACCTTTAAAAGCATTTCTTCGTATGTAACCTCTTGTTCTTCCCCTACCAAAAATTTACCTTGCTCTAATTTATCATAATAGTGTTTACTCGGAAGCAATTGGTATACAGAGGGTAATTGTGCAGCTAGTAAACGTGTTTTCTTATCATCAAACATTTGTAAAACTTGCGAAAAATTGCTGAATAGACCTGGTTCACCAAACACTAGGCTTTTGTAAGCATCGGGAGAACCGTGCCAAGGAGTACCCAAAGTAATAAATTTTGTTACTTTGTTATGTAATCCTAGAGAATCTAATTCGTGTATCGCCATTTTTGATAGTATACCACCCATACTATGAGCTACTAAAACAATCGATTCGTGATTTTGGCTTTCGTTTACAATTCTCCTTGTTAATTGATCAACTATATCGAGAAGTGATTGTCTCCAATCATACGCAAAAAACGCAAAATTTTCAGGGGAATAGTGTTCCAGTATACCTTTATAAATTTCTGCTTTATAAAATCCAAATGCATTTACAATATTCAAAATCCCCTTTGCCTCAAGAGGATTATTAATATTTAATGCATTAAAATCATCTAGGTTTTTTGGAAACCACCGTTTATTATCTCCCTCGAACAGCTCACTACCTTTGATGCCTGGCACAAATAAAATGAATGGTTGCACTTCCACAATAAGCCTCCTAAATTTTCCATATTAAATATTCTCTATAATTCGCCATATTACATCAATTCCCTTCTTTTTGATATATACGTTTACCATATGCGTTGTTAAAAACACCAAACTGAGCAAGTCAACAAAAAAATAACCCCACCAACGCCCGGCATGGTCCATATCTTTATCACCAGGGAGTTATGTGATTACTATAATCCTCTTAGCTTAAATAAGTATGAAACCATTTGCTAAATTTTTATTATTGAAACCGATCAAACAAAGTAACGTATCAATCTTAATTTCCAAGTTACTACATATACAAAATGGAGGTGTGTATAAAATGAAGTTGTTCAGTCTATTGCTTGTAGCATTATCTGCCATTGTAGTAGTTGCCACATTCGGATTTTCAACATTCAGCGTAGTCACAGGTATAGTAGGAGGGCTTATTGCAGCATTTGCGATTGCAGGCTACTTGCAGTCTGTCAGACGTGATTATCCACTTAAGGGCTATGAGAACAAACAAGTTAAGTATCAATCGAACTATAATACGTGGTAAGCAAAAGCCCCGCCATAAACTGGTGGGGCTTTTCATATTCCCAAACGCTTAGGAATTACTTTGTGATATTAACAGTCTTTGTTTCTGCGTCATATACAACCGTAGCTCCTAGAGCCTCCGCTACAGCTCGCGCAGGTGTAAAGGTTGAGCCATTATCAATCACTCCATCAGCTACCTTCTTGCCGTTTACGTTGACTGTCACTGTTACATCTTTATTCACTGATGCCGCCTCCTTCTTTTTCAGCCCTAGGTACTTTGCAATCCCGGTCACGTGACCATCAATGATTGCTTGGATAACCACATCTTTTTTGAGTTTGGCAGCGTCGGTTGCCACATCCAAAAACAAATTTTCTGTCAGTACTGCTGGCATTTTACTCTCTCGCACCATGTGCAGGTTTTTTGCCTTTTGTCCCCGGTCGATCACGCCAACAGCAACCTTATTGAGCATGTACATAATCTCCTTGTGTAGGACGTTTTGTAGTGCTGGCGATGCGGCTGAGGCTTTTGTATATCTAAAGGTTTCAAAGCCACCAGAGCCGCCACCAGCGTTACAGTGGATGGACACTAGGAGATCAGCGCCCGCTTTGTTAGCTAGATCCGTGCGCTCCTTTAATTCCAGAAACACATCTGAACTACGGGATAGTAACACCTGAACTCCATCATAATTTGTCTCAAGTCTCTTTTTAATCTCCAAAGCCACTGGCAGTGCGATGTCTTTCTCTTTCAAACCATTTACAACTGCTCCTGGATCCTTACCACCATGCCCTGCGTCGATCCATACCTTCTTCATTATTCTTCACCACTTTTC
Organism: Paenibacillus sp. FSL R10-2734; assembly: GCF_037963865.1. Classification (NCBI taxonomy): domain Bacteria; kingdom Bacillati; phylum Bacillota; class Bacilli; order Caryophanales; family Paenibacillaceae; genus Paenibacillus; species Paenibacillus sp. FSL R10-2734. The sequence continues at coordinate 6,333,177 of NZ_CP150170.1, forward strand.
TTTGCTTGCTTGACCAGTTGGTTACCATATACAGCCACAGCACCACACAAGATACCCTGTATAAAGCTTGTAATAACAAACCCTAACATCAGTACAGCAAATACGATGGCCACCAGCGTAACAATGTACACAATACTCCAGTCCGGTACTTTTGGCGTTTGTTTTAACCAATAACCGATGATCCAACAAGCTACGACAACAACCAATAATTCAGGATTAATAAACTCCATAACTGCATTCCATTCCATATTAATTTCCACCTTCCATAGTAAATTTTATGATTGCCAATATAACGGCTCCGACTATAGTGGTCCCTAACCAAAAGATTGTTTTGTCGATTTTGTCTAATCTGTGGTGGGCTGACCTTGCAGAAGATAATGCCTCTACAGCTGTTTCGTTGGCCGTAATCGCACGATCTAATTTTTTATCCATTTCATTTACTTTCGTTTCTACTCTCGTTATCCGTTGCAAAACCTCGGATTGTTCCATGCCCATCCCCATTCCCCCTCAACATAAATAGCCCCCGTAATAGCTACGAGGGCAAAATAAAAACGCCTACTATTCGGCGCTATCAGTAATCTCTTCAGCTTGTTTATCCGTTATCTTTTTGGCGGTAACAAATATTTGCACTTGAGCAACAGTGTAATAACCTGCATTGTAATAGCGTTTAATTGTCGCATACCAGTCCATTAGTCCACACCTCCCTGTACGATCATGAGCAACATATCGGCTGCGTTTTTATCTGCTAAATCCTGACGAGCTTGGGCTTGTGCTATCTCAAGTAGTAGTGCCGCGTTATCGGCTCGCAGTTGCTCGGTATCGGTCAGCTCCGGGGGTTTATTAGCTTCGGCTTCCTGGTACGCCACCCATGCAGCTTGTAACTCTTCTTCTGTCGGTTGCGGCTCGTCCAGATTCCAAGCGGCGATAAACTGCCCACGCGATACAATATCGTAGTCAACGCCCTCTACTAGTCGATTAAAGTCCACTACATAACGATAATGCACGCCCTCCACTAGCTCAGTTTCGTCTTCTTCAAGTGGTCGGATCTCGTAGCGCGTCTGTCCGTCTACACCTTCACGCAATACAGGCTCAGGTCCATTGTTTTGCACCATAAAATCGTGTATTGGATTAGCATTTGGGTATAGATGCATAATTGCTTGTGCTATGTTCATCATAATTCCTCCTTATGCTATTCTAACAATACTTGCGTGAGTATACGTATCTTCATTAGTAATACTTCCGGCAGAAGGGGAGAGGACGAAGATTTCAACCGTCATCCCTGCGTCCAATGAAAATTGATAAGAGCCTGCGATGGTGATGAGGGTTTGCCCCGCCCTAATAATCCCATCTGCAAGTTGAGAATTTAAACCGCCATTTATCGCAAAAAAACCTACTGCGTTTTGTATTGAGGAAGAAGTGGCTACCCTGAATCCAAACCGTGCCGAAACTATATATATTCCTGTTTCTGGAACCAAGAATCGCGAATTCATCAAGTCACAAACGCCTTTTTGGTCTGCGGTCTTATTCGACCAAAGAATCTTCGTTAAAGTATTTGCTGAGATATTCTGCCTTTCCGTAGCTGCAGATCTGGAGAGTTCTCCGGCTGCCCGCATTGAGGCTGTATTATCTCCCCAAGGTTTAATAACGCCATCTAATTTAGCTTTATCTGCCGGAGGTAGGAGTCCAGCAGTTGACGATGTTGCAAGGGCTGTGGAAGCTTTGGCATTAAGTTGTGTTTGTATGACACTAGTTACCCCATCCAAATATCCGAACTCTGCATTAGATACTGCCCCGGTCCCGATCTTGGAAGCATCAATCCCGGCTGCAGCATTAATATCCGCATTTACAATCACCCCTGCCGCGATAGCTGTAACCCCATCACCTGTGCTGGTAATATCTCCGGTATGGTTTGGATGCGTGTAGTTATTCGCACCTGTTGCGATACCCGCCAGCTTTGTTTTCTCAGGTGTTGTGTAATCGTTGGTAGACAGTTGTTTGCCAGTAACTTTATCAACCTTGCCATTAACGGCATTATCCAAGATATCCATATTTCCGTTCAGATCGGCTATATCAACGATATCTGTTCCCTCGGGCTTCTTTAAGCCCAAATTTCCTGTGGTTTGCATGTGTCACTCTCCTATCCAAAAGTTCTTAAGTCGTTCCATGTGCCAGTGCCAGCAGTATTCCAAGTTAACGTTTTAAGTGAATCCCAGAAGGTATACGTATAAGCAAACTCATACGCTAAGTGTGCCGGCTTAATTTCATCGATTATCTGAATTAGTCCAGCCATATTCGGTGGGATACCTAGAATGCCTATGAATCGAACGATGAATCGGTATTCACCTGGAACTTCCTCTACAGATACATCCCCACCAGCAAATGCCGATGCAGTTCGTTGTATCATTTCAGGTGTCGTTGTCCCCGTACCTCGCCGCTTAGCTCTAATCATTTCACGTCTACTCTCGTAAGACTTTGATGGATCCGAACTTAATCCAAGTTCGGTCTCCCAACGCGAAAGGCTCCATGTTGCAGTTTCAACATAAGCCTGGTCTAGCACGTCCTGCACCCCTATAGTTAAACCGTGTATCTCAATACCTAATGATTTCTGCAGTTCTTCTATTTCTTGTACGCCTCTGTAATAGGCAGGTAAGTATTTCATAAGATCGATCGTATCTAAATCGCCAATATCCTCTATTTCATCAGCAGAGAAAAGAAGATTGCTATATGAAGAGTCTCCGTATTTCAAGGATCACACCCCCTTCAATTGGTTCCATGTTACCGGACCCTTACCCATGTATTCAGAGTGCGTATGTGATGATGGAGGATACGTTGCTGGTTTTCCTGAAACGCCAGACCAAGGAACAGCATCAGCAATGGCAGCGTAATCCACTTTACCGTCATTGTTTGTATCATAGATACTTTTAAGCATATCTCCTGAGCTTTGAGCAGCTACCAGTAACACATTGCCGGTAGTTGTACCGATGTACAGTTTGCTTGTATCGGTACAATAACCAAGCTCACCGACAGCCAACGTTCCGATTGCATTTTCCAAACCTCGTCGGATCTGGATCATTACTTTTCTAGCCATTACCTCGCCCCCTAAAACGTACCGCCGTCAATCATTGCCACCGTGAGTTTATTTCCATTGGCTGTATCGTAGACAATACTAGAGTTATCTATGTTAGCCTCGATTCCTGTTGCGTTAACAATAATGCCTTTACCCGGTTTAGCAGCCACGGTAGTGGAATCTACAACGACCCCGTTTCCAGCTCCTACTGTTAATGTAACAGTATCTGACTGACCACCACCGGTTAGGCCGTTACCCGCCGTAATCGTCTGGAGTGCGCCACCAGTTCGAACCCAAGCTGTACCATTCCAACTGTAGATCTTTTGCTCGTCGTCCACATATGCAGTCCATCCTATAGCAGGGGTATAGTAAGCCCACACTCCGGATTGAAACTCTGCAATTTGATTTGTTTTCCCCGCCCATGCCCCTGTCGCTGATGCTGGAATAATATAACGGTCAGCTTCTGCCGGACTTGCCGGAGGGGCCAATAAATGTTGGTCTTTTACAGACGCTTGTGGTTCGATATTATGTTTTGCTAATTCGATTTCATTTTTGATTTTTTGTGCTGACCAGATATCGGTAATGGCTGTACCAGAATCATTAATGACTCGGTGTTTAGCTGCATCGTCAATATGGTTTTTAATCTCAGCGGCAGTTTTAGTATTCGTTCCATCTGACACCTTATTGATATGCCCTGCACTGACATCAGCCTTTAATACCTTTGCATAAGTAGCGCCATCCGCTATATTATCAAGCGAACCCGTTAAATCACTGAGGGCTTGAGAATTCACTCGCCGCCAAGCTATGCCATCATCAAAGTATAAGTATCCGTTATTTGCTCCGCTCGTTACATAAAACAGACGTCCGACCGATGCCGCCACCGGACGTGAAGCCTCTGCACCTGATAAAGCTCGCCCAACCATTGAGTTGGTAGTCCCATCTCCGATATATATTTCCTTCGTGTCTGAACAAAAACCCATCTCACCAGCAAGCAATGCGCCATAAGTACTGAGTTGAGCTTTTGTACCACGTTTTATTTGTATCGTCTGCGCCATCTTACACCCCTCTCATAAATGAACCGCCGTCTATCAGCCCACTCGATTTATACCTTTCCACCTCTGTTTGTGTGGCTGTTACTGCTTTCTGTAGCGCATTAATATCGTCTGCTTCTACGGTATCACCTGGAGTCTCATAGGTTACGTAAACTTCAGCAGCTCCACTAAATATCTTAATTAACCTACACCATGGTGTATCACTTGGAATGGTTAAGGTCCAGTTTGTCAATTTATCCCCCGTCAATTTACTCCCACTATAGACTTGGACAGTAGTGTTATTGATATTATCGTGATTCAGGAACCCCTCATAAACGCCTGCAACAAGTGTTATCCGTTCTTCAATGACATAATTGTTTCCTGTTGGATTTTTGTTCAGCTTTTCCTGAAAAACATCAATTTTACTCGGATAGGCCATGTTACACCCCCAATTCTACAGTACCGATCACTGGCACCTCTTCTTCGGAAAGAACAATGTTCCCAGCAGCTCCATTGAGCAGCAACCCAACATAATCAATAACCCCGTCAGTGCCTAAAAGGATTGATCCAATTACGGCCTGACTTACATAAGTAGATACAAATGATGCCGACTTACGCCAAGCTTCCAAGCGCTCCAAAAAGGAATTCTTTACACCTTGCAAGCTATAACCAGGTGCCAAGGTTACCTTAGCTGATATATTGATAGTTTTACCGATTGCCGAAGTAACTGTGACTACTGCCCCAATAGGCGCCTGCCCTTCACCTTTCCCTGCGGCTGGATCGATATAGTCTTGTACTTGATTTACAAGAACGCTTGAGGCTGGAGCGCCTTCTGTATTTATAATGACAACTTTTACGCTCTTCGGACCCGACCATAATGGAAATACACGAGCGCCGCCCACTCCAGAAACTTCAAGAGCCCATTCAATGTAATGATATTTGTTTCCGCTGGTCGCTGGACGTCTGGCAGAATCAAGGTACCGCCGCCTTAACATATCGTCAGTCTCCTTATCAGTCCCGGGGACAAGTAACTCTTTCAATTCAGCTCTTGCTAGATTATTAACAAAATCGATAGGAATTAAGACACCGAAATGCTGATTTCCCGCAATTCCTTCAACCTCTGCTTCAAGGCGATACTCCCCTAAAGAGAGTCGAGAAATTACTTTATAGTTGATTGCACCAATGGCGAAGCGACTACCAATTGGAATATCCATTAAGGTGTTAGCTGCGTTATAAAACAGCCCTCGGAGTTGCGCTTTTGTCGCCTTCTTGCGAGTCACACCGGACCATGCGATGGATCTATCCAGATAATCGCCACTAGCTGTATCAGCAAATATTAAATTCGCGTTAATATCTAGCTCAACATACATCTGAGCCAACTCCATTGCCGCCGGAGCCATGGCATCATAAATAATACTGCCTTCTCGCTTGTCCAGCCCATCCGGCACCCGATCTAGCATTCGTTCTAAGATAGTTTCAAACGTTTGGCCCTCATACACCGCCACTCACCTCCAATCGGTCTGTATAGTTTCCATAGTCGCTCTCTACGTCAAACAAGACGAGTGAAGCATCGCCATCATAGGTAAATCTAAAGTTGGTTACGGAAACGATACGATCATCCTGGAGTAACGCTTCCCTAGTCCAGCGTTCCACTTCGGTTTCAAATACCGCCCGGCCCCGCACCACTCCAACATCTGCCTCACTACCGTAATTGTCACTGTAAATCAGGTTTACAAATCGGATTGTTGAGAGTGTTTTTATAACTGCCTGTTTTACGGCATCCAACCCATCCACTATCACGGATCCTACACGTCCATTTACAAGGTCTAATTTATAGGTGAGGCTTGGTTGGGGCGTATCCTCCATGTCCTCATTTAGCAGTACATTGTCGCTCTGTGGTATCAATTACTCACCACCCTATCCATAATCACATAGCGTTGGCCGCCTTGCATCCGGATAAGAAGGAGCTTGTCACCGGCTACCAAGGGCTTTCTGATCTCATATTCAGTTGACCCTATAGCTAATTTAAATTCTGCAAGTGTCTCCGGAACAATTAAAAAACCCTCTGAAAGCGATAGCCGATTATCGACTAGCACCTCAAGAGGATTATCATTTGTTACGATTCCAAGTTGCACCTGAACCGGACCTGCAGCTTCTACTGCTTCCTGAGCAGCCCGCTTAATTGCTTCCAGCATAATTACACCAGCCTTAATTCGAGGTCCATAGTATGTATGCCACCTTCTTTTGAATGGCTACACTCATCGACCAAGAAGAATTTATTAATGTTCATCGCCTTAATATATAGATTCACGTAGCAGCCGGCTCTCATCCGATAATCTCCAAGAGCCTCTATGCTAAGTGTTCGTTTTTCTCGATTCTTCATAAACAGTTGCTGTACCAGTTGTTCTGTAATCTGAGCCTGATTCAGCTTCTCATCAACACTCTGGTATAACTGCAACAAACCCCACTTCGCTATACTGGCACTGTCTTTGGTGACGAAAGTTTCTCTCTTACCCGTCTCCTTGTTGTCCCGGTACAAAACAATTTGATTGTATGTCTCATCGTCTATGTTGCGACTGTAAGAGTAATCTGTCATAAGTGAATCATCACCCACCACAAAAGGAAAACGCATATTGGAAACATTACGTATCGTCAAGCTCCCGAAATCGTCGAAAAATACGAAGTTGGTCCCGTAATTGATCAACGTCTCATCTAACGCCATGCAGATCATATCGATAAACGTTTTGTCGTCGCGGATCTGAGAAGGAATAATGTATTTTGTATCTTCCAGCATCCCGGTCTTGAGCTGCATGTCTTGAGCAATCTTTTGAACTACCTGAGTTGCTGTCTGTTTCGTAAATACATAAGTTCCGCTATTCATTAAATACCTGACCTGATCATAGGCCAAGATACTTACTTCCTCAGACTTACCATCATCAATATTAAAAATGTAACCGTAAAAGACCCTTTGTCCCTCGTCCATGTACCGTACAACATCACCATTGTTCAACTGGAACTTTTTATCTTGCCATGGTCCACGGTCTACAAGGGTAAATTCTAGTGATGCTGCCTTTCCAATACGAACCGTCTTCCAAGATATATCAGTAACGATGCTGGATACATCCCAGATGGATCCATTTTTATTATCGATCAATAATTCCATGTAATCACCCCGGAAGCTTCAGGACGGAACCGATCTTGAGCGTCTTCAGTTGCGCATCCGTTAAGCCGTTTAACTTCTGAATCTCTTTCCATCGGCTCCCGTCACCGAGTTCTCTTTTAGCAATCTTCATCAAAGTATCCTCGGATTTGACGGTAACTGTTTTCGACTTGGTACGTTCATCTGCACGTTTCGCTGGCTCTTTCTTTGTTGTAGTGGTTGTACCGGCTGCTGTCTCGGTTGACTTCAGCTTCACTTTTTTAGCAGCATAAAAAACATACTCCTTCAAGCTAATGTCATATTCAAAATCACCTGGGGATCCAGCAACCTCTTTATAATTGAATTCCTCAATACTGGCCGCAATGTTGATTTTTAGACCTGTTGAGGTAAAAATAAACCGGATCGGCTTCCGCTTATTCATCCAGTTTTCAATCAGTTGGATGTAATCCGCGGGTTGCCCCCAGTTTTTTGATGATACATAACTTGGTACGGCACCACCTACAGCGATAGCCGGAAAAAAGCTGCTAAAGCTAATCTCTTTTAGCTTTGCAGCTTTGATCACATTGATTTCACCAAGATCAGTTATATTGTAGGTCTCCCCATCGCCTTCCCCACCGATCTCTATTTCTTCCGGAAGGACGGGGATTTCAAACCATATTGCGCGGTTGTTGAAACTCAGTTCGATGCTGTAGCCATCGGCCACACAACCACCCCCTTTTAGTTATAGAGACCCTTCGCGGTACTAGCGATCTCATCATTAAGCTTCTTCGTTATCTTTGATACAATCGAATCAACATTCGCCCGATTGGTTACTGGACCAGTCTTCATCTGAATAGTCGGTGTCAATGTCACAAAGTTTTGAATGTTCTTCATCTCAGCGACATCACGCATAACCTTTAGGTCTTCTTTACTGATATCAATTGGTTTTTCTACTTTACCAAGTTTATCGACTTTTTTTAATTTATCGGCTTTAGGAGAAGTAGCAGCACCTGAACCACCAGCAGCAAATCCCATACCTACTTCTTTTCCAGCATTTTGTAATTGATTTTGTTTAGCGGCTGCAGCTGCTGACTCATCTTCTCTCTTCTTTGTGCGATCATCCAGCATTTTCTGCGTTTTTGCTTCTCGTTCCTTCGCCTTGGCGGCTGCATCTGCATAGGCTTGGTCTTTTTTGGCTCCTGCGTAGTCTAGTGCAGCATCGGCAATTTTTTCAAAACTAAAGCTTCCTGCTATCTCATACGATGATCCCGTGATTTTATTTATGAGCCAGAGAACGTCATTGATCCCATCGATGATTCCGTTTATAACGGCGTCGTAAATCTTTCCGACACTACCAGCCCACCACGTAAACGCTTTGGCAATAGCTTCGACTACTGTCCAAAAATAAGCAGGAACTGTTGAAAAGAAATTAAATATCGCATTCCAAGCTCTTTGCCATCCTGCTGCAAATTCATCATTAGTCTTATAAAGTTGCCATATCCACGCTATTAAACCAACAATTAGTGAGATAATCAAAACTATTACATTTGCTTTCATAGCGGCATTAAGGGTTGCCCATGCTGCCCTTAGACCGAAAACGGCTAAGGTTTGTAAGAAAACTGCAGCTGTTCCTGTTCCGGTAGCTAAAGCATTGAGTCCCTGATTAATGGCCACAGCTAAGGTAGCAACTTTCCATGCCACAAATGCGGCTACTATCCCCCACACTATAGGTTCAATTAATGACCAATTGCTTGAAAAAAATTCATATACTTGCGCAGCTACTTGTCCTAAATAAACAACTGCATCGACAGCAGCAGAGATTCCAGCACTAAGCCCGCTCAAAAATTGATCCCCTGCACTCGTATCTAACCATGCCGTAAAATCTTGGACCATTTTTGTGATTTTAGCTAAAGGTCCCTCAACACCATTAATTGTTCCTACCCATTCTGCCACTTTATTCTGTAATATTGTGGTTGCAGATCCAAAAGTCATCGGCATCTGAGCAAACATCTTATCGATTTTATCACTTTGATTTTGGAATGCTTTAACGATCATTGCCGATGTTAATTCGCCATCCGCCCCCATTTGCTTGAGTTGTCCACGAGCCACACCCAACCCCTCTGCAAGTAGAGTCATCATTGCCGGTGCATTTTCTGAGAGAGAACGAAGCTCATCCCCTTGTAAGACACCAGACCCGAGAGCTTGCCCCATCTGGAGTATCGCTGCTGTTGTTTCCTGTGCTCCTGCCCCGGAAAGGACCAAACTTTTGTTAAAGCTCTTTGTGAAAGCAATGATATCGTCATCGTTTTTAAAGATACCTTGAGTGCTCATCCCAAGTTTAGTTACCAAATCAGCAGTAGCTTGGTAATTGGATCGCGTCTCATTTGCAGCAGCCATAACTTGCTTTTGAAGTTGGTATTGAGTTCTGAGACCATCGTTAACCATACCGAGACGCGCATTAGTTAATGCTACATCGTCAGATATTTCAAGTAGGCTTTTTGCGGCCGCAATTGAAAGATAAGCCGCAACTACGTTTTTGAGACTACCGAGCCAATTTGATGTGTTTTTCGTTGCTTTATTAATTTGTCCGTTTACTCTAGACTGTAGGTCGGCAATTTGCCGTTCTAGCCTAGCGATACGTTCTAGAGCTCTTTGTAGTTCACCAGCATCTGCACTTCGTGTTCTCAATTGTCGCGTTGATCTAATGAGTTGAGATACTAAGCGTTGGAGGTTTGTAAACATAGCCTCCAACGACCGAGGCAACTCAATCCGAATCCGTGCAACAACGCTACTTAACTCCGATTCTATTTGTCTTTTGATAATCGCAATTTGCGCGGAAATATCGGCGGCGTCGATTCTTATTTTAATTGCCGACTCTTCGTCACCTAGCCGCTGCCTAATCAGCGCTAATTGTTGTAATACTTCTGTTGAGTTAATGTTTATTCGTATTAGGCTACCTGTTCCAAGAGCGGCAATCTGCTGTTTAATCATATCTAAACCACTAATTACATCAAAGGCACTAATTCGAATCATCATCGGATTACGCATTTGAGCTTCTAATCTCGCCATTAGCTGGATCGTCGCTGCAAGAGCGGTATTGACCTGACCCAATCGCTGACTAAAAGCATCATTAAGCGCTAGGCTTGCAGCAATACTTGGCATATGCTTCCTCCTTCCTAAATAAATAAAAGAGCACCCCGTTTGGAGTGCTCTTTAGAATTATAATTGAACTGTCTGCTTAGGATTATCAATAATGATCGGCTTCAGTTTGTTTACTATTTTCTGTGCTCCAAAAGGACTATTCCCCCCATCGAACATTAGGGCAGTTAAATCACCTGCTACGTTGGTGTAATTAATGATGAGGTAGTATGTGTTTGTTTTCTTTTCTTTGCTAGTTGCTCTAGCTCCAACTACCAGACCAATTGGTCCGAACAACAATCCACCTGCTATTCCTTTAGCAGCACTTGATTTAACGATATTCGCAATTTCAGTATCTGTCTTGACTTCTGTCGCACGAATTTGAGTAGCATCAATTTTAAAGTCTGTCCCACCACCATTGATGACAAGACCCGTATCAGTAACAGATACTTGGCATTGAGTTTTTTCCGAAAGTGGTAATCCTTCGACGTGATGCAACAACACCTGTGCCGAAATTTTGTTTTCTTTCATTTGTTTTTTGGCTTTCTGCCGCCCTTTTATGGATATGACTATTAGAAATATCAACAGAAACAAAAGAAAAAAAAGTGCTCCTATGGCTATTAATGCACCCGTCACTAAGTACACCATCCCTTCAAAATCATGAAAAATATACCATCAATATATCAAATGTTCCATTAATGGTCTATTACTTTTTACGTGATTTTGATTTTGTTTTTGCTGCATCCTTTTTATCTTTGTCAATTCGAACTGATATCATGGCATATATAGCTGCTCGTTCTAGCTGCCCCATAGCCATAAGGTCATGCGGTAAAATGTGCAGCTCATGGAGAGCGTAGTAAGCTAAGTTAGCCTCACCGTCACCCTCCTCTATTAGTTTTTTACTTCTGCAATTTGATCATTGATATCCTGATCGAAACCATTGAGCGCTTGTACTTTTTCCATTAAGGATGAAAACTCGCCAGGAAGCAGCATTTTACGAATTAGTGGCTCAGCCCCCATAACGCCATAAGACTTCTGCAAATCCGCATTCTTCAAATCTGGGTATGCAATTGACGCCACAACCATCTTTGCCAGATACTCATTGGTATCAACTTCAGAAGTGTATTGTCCGTATTTCGCCTTAGAGCGCTTGGTAGCCGCTTTCCGTAGTGCTTGATTATCTTCTTCCGTGATACTACGCAACTTCCACGGAATTACCTTGTTATCTTTATCTTTAAATCTAGGAGAGACCACGAAATCCTCTGTAGTCTCCACTGCTGCGTTTTGTGCGTAGAATGCTGAAAAGTCGCTCATATAATAATTCCTCCTGAAATTTAATTTATTTTAATTGGTTGGTGCGTTAAATGCTTGACCCATATCAATATCCTCAAAGGTAAAATCGATATCCTCTTCTAGTGCATCAGACTCTGTATCCAGTGATACCATAACTACACTATCAAGGTTCACACCTAGTAAAGTAATTGTTTGAGACCCAATGGTAGATCCCGGATCTTCATTAGTTACCGTAATATCAAAGTTGGTATCTCTACCTGTCTTGATATAATCAATCATCAACTGACGAAACCGACTTGTCATATAGTAGATCGTCATACTACCGGTACCAGACCATCCGGTAGTTTTATGTTGCGTACCGCGGCGGCCCAATGTCTTTACCTCAGCCTTTTCCTTTTCAACAGAGGCTTCAAGAGTCTTGATATAAAACATTTCCTCGACCTGACCATTGATCGTGGCGTAGGCTCGTCCCTCTTGCCCACTGATTGTTTCGCTAGCCTTTAAGAAACCCATCTTATCTCACCTGCACTTTCATATATACTTTTTCGATACTATCTACTGGTTGAATATTGGCTTCAACATAGATGGCATCTGATTCAACACCAGGAAGTACTGTGATATCTGTCTGGGCATCAAAGTTTTGAATGGCAGAAATGCTCTGTAGACTATCCAGATAGATCACAGCCTCTTTACGAAACAAAGCTCGGCCATCAACATTGTTTGATACCTTACCGATGTAAAATGACTCAAAGATACGCTTCAAATCATTTGCAATTCCATCCAAAACTCGAAGCACACGATTTTTATGAAGTTGTTTCCCCTTCTTCGGAGTGTAAGAGAGGAAAGTATTAATATCCTGCTCAACCACGGCCCGATTAACGGACGGTGTAAAGAGAAATTCTCCAGCTTTCAAAGCTGCTTCAATCTGTGTGTTGGTGTAGCGTGGCGCCACATCTACAGCGTCGTCATATGCCGAATAAGTCAGAGACTCATTCATTTCAGCTGCTGCACTAGCCCCAGCTACCCATGCTGTGGCCTGCGCTGCTGTTAGTGTTGTCCCATCTGAGAGAACCACACCATTCTTAACGCTAATTACACCTTCATTGTCAGCTACTGGATAGTTCTCCAGCACGACTTGAATCTTCTTCCCCTCATTATCCCGTAGACGCTTTGCAAAGGCTGCATACACAGCTTTCAGGGCGTTATCTGTAGATGTCAATGCGGAGGTTTGAAAGTCATATAGTTCCAGCGCGGCTAAATAGGCTGTGTGATCAGCATTAGTCACAGTACCATTAGTACCGCCCACTAGAGGTGCTCCTGCACTTGCAGTCAGCGCACCGGTTCCACCCCAATCAATCCAATCATTAGCTTTGAGCCCAGCGATATTAGCGACCACCTGTGTATCGACTACTGCGTTATCAAGCAACGTTTTCACATCGAACTTGCTACTGTCGTCAATGTTGGTTTGTATTACAACCTTTAGATCGTTCCCCCGAGTACCACCGTATTTTGCTTTGGGTGTCAAATCGCCTATTGTAGCAGTTGCCTTAACTCCTTCATTAAGCTTGTAGAGTAACACTGTTCGCGCTCGCTTAAATGACTCACGCACCAGCAACAGTTCTGGGGCTGTGATGTCATACCCTAGTGTTTTAAATGTGTCCTCTCCTGCGACAATTGGCATGATGACTTTTGCGGCACCCCACGGTAGTGTCAGAGCCAATGAGGTAATCCCTCTACTACCGACCGTCCCTAAAGCCCCACCAGACGTTTCCACATTGACATATACGCCAGGTCTTTCTTTATTTTGAGTGGTCCATGTTCCACCGGCCATAATCTACTCAGCCTCCTTATTCTTAAATTCTTCGATGATCTGCTGTGCCTCAGCCGCCGTATACAACTTTTCTGGCTCCAGTAGCGCCGACAGGACATCTTTATCCTGGTATGAGTATTTGGTAGAGTTCAAGAACTGTTCCTTTGTATACGAAGCCTCAGGAGCTTCAATAGCTTCCTTTTCATTTTTCACACTCACTTAATACCGCCCCCTTGCTTCATAGTCTGCATTTTTACATCCGTTGCTTTCGTCCTCACGACATGGTAGTTATATTGGATGAAGAAATGCAGCACTCCATCCACAATTTCATCACGCATGCCGATACCGCGGTATCCTCCCTCAGCGCCGGTCACATACTCTAGTTCTGAGTACAGTCGCTCAGCCATGAGCTCGCATTCTTCCCGGGGTGCCGCGGCATCCTTGTGTGGAAAGTAATGAACATCGAAGGAATTCAAACGCCGATACCGCCGATTAATTTCCCTGTTTTGGCCGCCTTCGATGCGCAACACAAAAAAGCACGGCTGCTTCATGCCCTGCTCTACTGCTTCGTCATAAACTGGATACTCCGGAGTAAATAACGATAGCCTCTTTATAAGTGCGTCTTTGATATCCTGCATGCTCACCGCCCCATGTGCTTCTCCATGTATTTTTTCAGCTTCCGCTCCATGATCCCTGGCAACTCTCTCTCTAGTTCCTGCTCGGATAAGGTCAACATGAATTTACCGTTAACCCAACCGGTCCGTAGTCTAGTAACGTGTCCAAATTCTACATAGAGCGCATATTCAACATTATTTGTGATCTCTACGTGGATACCGCCACCAGCTAATCTAACTACCTCACCGATCTGCCAACCTCGCCTCAAGTCTCCGCTTAGAACCGGAGTTCTAGCTATAGTCTTCGCCAGTAACCGTCCTGCAAGCTCACGAATACACTCCTCCATAAACGCTGGAAATTCATTTTGCATCCGTTGAAGGCTCTTCTGAAGCTTTTTAACATCGGAGAAATCGAATTTACCCATGCTCATGCGTTCAGGACCTCTTTTAGTTTGATTTCCTGATGAGTAGCATACCTGAATGCCTTACCCGCCTGTTCTCCCTTGAACTCCATGCCATTCTGCTGAACCGTGATTCGACTTCCTGGCTTGATAGTTACATCAGGAGAGATAAACAGCTTAGCATCGTATTCCACCTTGTCTGACGTTACGGTCTGTGTCGCGCTTGGAAGAGTTGATTGAGAGAGTCCACAAGGCTCGTCAGCCAACACAACGACAGGCTGCTGCCGTGTTTTACCGCTCACTGGATCTTTTACATCCTTCATTTCCGAAACAGTACATAAGCCTTCATAGGTGCTCTCCAGCGCTGCCCGTTCCGCAGCTACCATGCCAAATTGCATAGTTACCACCTCAATCTGCGGAACGCTTGCAACTGAGCAGAATAGTTCCGCACGAAAGCTGCTCCAGATCCTACAGTAACTGTCGCCTTAGCGGATCCGAACGCTGTTGTAACATCTCCACGCTTGATACTAGTAACTGCTGGCACGGTCTGTTCGAATTCTGTAGGGTACTTCGTCCGGTAGTAATCCTCAGCAATATGCAGAACCACATTATCCAAGGCTTCTGGAATAGATGGTATGTTGCAATAAGTTTTAATCTCCTGGACGATAGTTTCCAAAACAAACAGCAGTCTACTATCCTTACTGGTATCTTCAAACGGTATCAGTAGTAATTGTTTCAGTCGAATTAGATACTTTTGGATCTCCTCCGGCATCTGCTTCACCTGCTTTCAGGATAACTGCAAGCACTTCCTTTATCTTCGAAGCTTCGCCCAAGTCAATACCATGTTCCTTAGCATATTTCTTGAGTGCTGGCAGTTTCATTTCTTCCAGCGGCACATCCTGCTCATCTTCATCATCATCAAATTCAGGCACATCTTCACGCCGAATTACTCCATCCTTAATGAGCGATTCCACTTCACTCGGCAGGATGGCAATAGTCTCACCAGCTTGATAAAACTTCCGGTTATATTTAGCGGTTATAGCTAGGGAGATATCAATACGTTTTTCTTCAGCCATTTTTAATCTTCCTTTCAAATGGGGGTAAGAGAGGCATCAGCCTCTCCTTATGCTACTTTAACGATGTAAATGTTATCGATAGACTCAAACGATGGCAGGGTAATTTCAGAAACGATAGTTTGAACGTTGACAGGGTGAGGTTCTTTAATAGTAGTGATAGCCACACCAGTTTCAACAATATTAACTTGGGCTACAGTTGCTCCACTCATAAGATCAGCTTCCTCAGGCGTTGTACCAAAGTATGTGTTACCTAAAGTGCCATCCGGAATAAACGTAATGAAGTCATCAGGGTAATATAAATGAGAACTTCCATCCTGCAGTTCGTACTTCTTGTTGTACACCGAAATAGAAATCCCCAGTTTATTCAGCAGGTACTGTCTCATGAGAGCATCAGTCATGATGATGTTTTGGCCGCCTAGCGGATTCATATCCAAACGAATCGCTTTGTTCTTCATGATATATCCCCATGTCTTGCGTGTGCAGATTGCTTTAGTTAATTGAACGCCACGGTCATCATCCATGGTTTGTTGGATTTCCTGAATATCTCCAACGATATCAGCATCAGGATTAGACCATTTGTCATCACCAGTTAAAGTAACTTTGTGATTATCAGGCATCTGATAGTCGTAATCATAATTTTGGCGGTTAGCAGTAATCAAAATCTTGCCGGTAGACAAGAGTTGCATCCGCATACGTTCCGGGTTGACTAGTGCGCCTTTCACAAGCGTAGTCGCATCGTCGTAAATGTTATTGATCAGCGGCATATAATACTGCTCGTTTGTAGATGCCATCAATTCAAGAAGTTCCTGACGCTCTTCCTCTCCAATGCTCATTGCTTCTCGGAAGAACGGCATCTTTGTTTTAACATCCTTGAATCCAATACGGTCCCTCAATGTGGCTTTTGCATCAAATGCAGACGGCATGAGTGCAACTGGCAACCCCTTTGAACCTTTAATCCATTTCAGCGTAAGGCCTTTTTGCTTCTTAGATGGGAAAAGTGTTTCCCCAAGGTAAGGAATTTCCTCAGATGTGACAGTGTTATAATACGTGCCGATGCTTTCCGCATCAACAAGATCAAAAATTGTTTTCATGATATTTTCCCCTTTCTTATTTCAGAAATGTAATCTGCTTCAAAGCTGAAATTTCTTCAGCCGTCGGAGCAGTTGGTATTTTTACTAGGTCAACAAATCCGTGAATCATCATTGCACCCGGTGCTGGCCCGTCGGTTACATCAACATCATTGAACAAAACACCTTCTGCATTTGAAACTCCGGTTGTAGTAACTGCTTTTTTTGCAAGTTTTGTCTGATCAGTCAGAATCCCGTTTCCGAGAATAGTTCCAGCAGGAACAATCTTCTTGCCTTCTGTATTTGCTGTGATCCCTGTGTTATCTACAGTCACAGCCAAATTGACGTAATGGTCCGGAAATTTATGAATCTGCTTTCTATTTCCGTATGTCGTTGTAGTAAATTTACTCATTACTTTTCACTCCTTAATTGAAATATGATTCTCTTGCCTTTTCCAAATCTTTACCCCCAGCGTTCCTTTGATCAGCTAGAAGTTTTCCAAAGTTTTCTGGTTGTTGTCCGCCGCCTCCGCTTGGCTTACTATCAGATGGCGTTGTCCCGCGGAAAGCTGGAGGCTTGCTTTCCTGCTTTTCTGCAAACAAAAAGCCCTTGCTTTCCCGCAGGGGCTTCAGTAGATCATCCAACCCACCTTTAATCGAGCCGTTTTCGTCCAGTTGGATTTGGGATTTATCCAAGAGTCCAGCAACAATATCTGGATCGTGAGCATCGCCGGTCAATGCCATCTTAATTGCGGTGCTCATTTTTAATTCACTGAGGTCAGATGAATATTTATCAGCTGCGGTTTTGTTTTCATCCTGCAGCTTTGTGATTTTCTCCTGAAGAGAAGCATTGTCTCCGGCTGACTTTTTCAAGTCTTCCAATTGTTTATCCCGATCTTTCAAGGTATCTTCCGCAGTCTTTTTAGCCGTATTGACCTCATTGAACTTGTCCTTTGGAATCCAACTGCCATCGGACACTAACGCAATTTTATGTTTGTCACCTGCCTTTTCAAAGACTTTGTTGAACAATTCCTCTCCAAGCAATTCTTTCAAATCCATCTATAACACCATCCCATTTGGTTTATTTAGCGCAACCCCGCCATGGGCAGCCGTAATACTCCGGCAAACGAGCAAAAAGGGCCGCGGCAGTCTCAACCGTGGCCCAATATAAAAAGCACCCTCGCGTATTGGAGAGTGCTTTATTTCTTGCTTTTCAATTCTTTTCTCGTCTGTTCAACTTCTTCCTTGGAATACCCACACTGTTTCATGAGGTCATCAACAAAATCATCACCCGTTTTTGTAAAATCCGGACTCAACGGTACGTCATTGTATTCGCGGATCACGTTTTGTGGCCGTGAAGTCTTCGCCATATCCCCACCCCGTTTCCTTGATAAGTCTAAGAATCACCTGGTAATCAAAGTATTCATCCTGCGCTGTCTTTGACATTGTAGCATACTTCTTATCCTTTTGTAACAAGGCATAGACCTCAGAGAATATGCCCGGGAGCATACTACGTAGCGCTACTGAATCAATTGTGGAATCCGCGGCATAAACAAAGCTTATGCCCCCGTTGTGCCCAGAAGCAATAACCGCCTGAACGGAGAGATAATTAGCCAAATTCCTGGAATCTAACACATTCACCCGCGTCCCGCGTGGATGGTTATGGGTCAAAATAATGGAACGCGAAGGTGCTGCCCTGAGCTTCTTATCTACCTCCTCGGTGAATGCCACCTTATTGACGGAACCAGTAAGCCGGGCAATTTCTTCCCCTGTAGTCTTGTCCAGCATTACAACAATTTCTTTAGCTTCCTTATATCCACTTCGGGCAACCTCGCGGTTAATATCCGCTACTCTCTCCAGTACTTCATCCGTCACATCAGGCAAGTCAGCAAAATAGCTGGCACGCGGATTATATTTCCGGTTTACCACACCCCGCCGTGGTTCTTCAACTCCAGCTTCGAAATCATCCATTGTCGGCACTGAAAAAGCTTGTTGCTGTGGTATTGGAATATCCTTTGTTGGTCCACCTGGAATCTCGATAGTAGGCAATGGGGTTTCAGGTGTCTTCTTGGATGGTACCTCCACGGTAACCGCTTCAGAAGCTTCCGGAGCGTATTTCTCTTCCCACTCTGGATATGCTATATCCTCTGGTACCTCGTATGTCTTTCCATCATCATCACGAGCCACCCGCTCTTTGATGTTATCGTCATAGTGCGGTATAGTCGTAGATCGGCAGTAAGCATGCATAGGCGGGTAATTGACGTTAACCTGAGCATCTTCAACATCAAATACCTTACCGTCTAGATCTCGACAAGTAATGGAAGTACGACTGTCTAGCGTGGCAGTGTAACGGTATTGCTCTACCCCAAGTTCTTTGTAACCAGCTATACGAGACTGACCAGCGAAGTATGCTGATTCCGTCAGTATCAATCTTTCTGCGTTCTTGCGCGAGACCCCCAGCCGATCCTGCAACTGCTGAACCATCTGTTTTGATGTATCCCCTCGGATAAGTCCTTGAGTAAAGATATTCCGCAGCTCACCATTCAACCTTACTCGATCGGTCCATATACGAGATGAGAAGTTACTACCATCTGGTGCCCATGGAGCCGAAAGGATAGCTTCAAGCTGTCGTTTATCTACTTTTGAGAATGATGCTCCTATACCGATGCCCTTTTCAAGTTCAAAAATACTCCGATAGTAACCATCCTTGTAGACGTTACCCAGCAGCTCTGTGGTGCCTGACAGACGCTTAGCAGATAATTCCTCAACATGTTGCTTCATCTGCAATTGAATGGATTCTAAGCGGGTAACACGTACTCTTATGCTGGCATTCTCTAATTCCTTCATCCACCGCTGATCAATGGCGTTCTCTTTACCGCGAGCAATGTAATCCTCAACGGTCCATTTGAATTCTTTGAGCTCGCCTGCTTTGAGAACTTGTTTAGCAGCGGATAAGCTAACGATCCCGTTATTATCTGCAAACCGCTGATAGAAATTGTTAACGTCCGTCTGGATAGATATCTGAGCCTTGCGGTATTCCTTATTCATTGACTTTGTGAATGGAACTCCCTTGTTAAGCAGAGATTCATTCAACCGCTCCATTCGCTTTGACCAGTAAGCTTCTGATCTCATTTCTCATCATCTTCTTCCGGCTTAGCATTGCCTTTAGAATCTCCCTGAAGTCCGTAATCCTCCATATCTTTCAGCGCTGCTTTTTCTTCATCAGCCTTGCGCTTAATTTCCTCCTTGGTATTTGTCACCCATGGATGGTTAGCGAGTATGGTTTCATCAGAGACGATTCCTACGCTGTTCTTGGCATCAGTGATAACTTGAGACTCATTAATGACAATATCCCGATTAAATAGAAAATTGACTGCCTCTTCTGAGAAGTCATTCCCAGTGGTATTGAAGATATGTTTATCAACGAACCACAAAAGTTGCTCAAGCGCTGCTTGGAACTCGTTTTCGATATCGTTAGCGTCCATATCCAGATCAGCATATAAGAATTTTAACGCTTCACCGCTCGGTGCTGTAGCAAATGAATCCGCTTGAGTATCTACCCCACGACCGAATTCATATATATCAGACCGGGTCATCTCCGTATGGAGCTTATAAGCCTCAGTATTGATATTGACATCCATAGTTTCGACATCAGCGCCATCTTCTGCAGTTACCTTAACAGACCTAAAAATCATCAAGTTTCTTCGGAACTCACCAAGATCAGTTCCATCATATCCCTTAAGTTTAAATATACTGTTGGGAATGTCTTCTAAGTTATTGCTGTTATCAGACTTGCTTCTATCATAGTCATCTATCAGCGATTTAAGTAAGCTGATCAGCGGTAACTCGTCCTCATTGTATTTAAAGCAAATGAAAGGGATGCGCTCCCAGTTTAAGGCATGTTCAGCTTTTTCAATCCCGTCTATAGCAGCAAAATGACTGCTGAACTCACCCAATTCCACATCTGGTATCAGTCCGCTTGTTGTCGGTAGAGCTGTACTACCGGTACCGATCACATAGCGGTTAACACCTTTTGAGTGCCAGAATTCAACCTTTTTGATAGTTGTTTTCTTTTTCCCCTCATATGCTTCAACCTCATATACACGGATAATCGCATCCAGTTCGGTATGAGCGGCGTCTTTCCATAGTGGTATAATTTCTTCAGAAGGCAGCTTCTTAAA
This sequence comes from Paenibacillus sp. FSL R10-2734, assembly GCF_037963865.1. Taxonomy (NCBI): domain Bacteria; kingdom Bacillati; phylum Bacillota; class Bacilli; order Caryophanales; family Paenibacillaceae; genus Paenibacillus; species Paenibacillus sp. FSL R10-2734. The sequence goes on from NZ_CP150170.1 coordinate 6,353,993, forward strand.
CCGGAAACGGCCTTCTTCGTCGTAATAAACATGCAACCAAGCGCGGCCCTTCTTGCTACTTTCTTTCAACAAGCTTTTTAAGAGTCGCTTAAACCCTTTATCAAATATTCCTGTCAAAAGTTCATCATAAACTTTGTTCTTGGTCTGTATGCTCATTTCCTTACTCAGCAGATAGCCTGCTTTCTGGTCAATAAGCTTCCGCAAGAATCCATGGACGATCTTGTTATTAGCTAGGTTTTTAGCTTCTATTAGCGCCCCGCCTTCTCCAATGGTCATTCGCTTACGTTCTAAGATATCAGCCTTATTCCGATAGTAACGTTCACCAGCAAGCATGTCCTTTCGATCCTGAGATGATAACCAATCATCTATTTCTTGCTTAATGATCTCCTCGTCTGTCATAGCGGATGCCGCGCCCTTTTCAATGATTCGGATAACCTCTTCTGTTGTGCTCAATTAGTTTCCTCCTCTCCTATTAATCAAATGAGAATGAAGCCGGACGCATCACAATAGTGTTCACGAAATAGCGGTCACCGTCCATTTGGTGGTCATTCTGCTTTATGGGCTTCTCATCTCCCCGGTCAGCTGCGTTCTCATCCCATATATAGGAAGAGAATTCCCGGAAGGTTTCCTTGCAGCAGTCATTATAGAGAATCTTCCCGGTCTTTAAAGCGGAAGCGACATTAAGAATCCCTTCAATAACATCGTTTTTTGCTTTTTTTACAATGAACTTTCCGTATTTCCTTACCGTAGCTATAAAGCTGGCTGCCGATGGATCCACTATCACACTTTGTATAGGAATGTCCCCGGCAAATTTAACTAAGTCATGGTAATACTCATCATCTGTCTTCTGCTGGCTCCGTTGGCGGCCGTCATAGTGATATTCCTTCACCTTGTACCAGACACCAGAAAAAAGCCCCCACAGCCCGAACGTCATCGGGTTTTGGGTGCCGTAGTCACACGATACATGATATTTACTGTAGCGCCGTTCCTCAGTCTTTACCATGTGCTTCTCACGGTCAAACATGTCGTAAATAACGCCTTCCGCCAATACCCAGAGCCCCAGAATATAGCGTTTATAAAAGATCCCGCTGTACATCCTGCGGTAGCGCTCCTTAACACGTTCTGATAAGGAGAGATTATCGTCCATCGTAAAATGTAGATGGACAGCCTGCTTCATTTCCAACTGATCTAACCATTCCATTTTGAACCAGTGATACGGCCCTGCTGGGTTACAGTTAAACCAGTACTTCGCTCCATCTACTGAACAACGTGCAGTTGCTTGATCTACAAATGACCGTGGCATTAACGCTACTTCATCAAAAAACATACCAGCTAGTGTGATACCTTGTATCAAATCCTGGCTTCGTTCATCCTTACCACCAAACAAATAGAAATCATTGCTTTGTAATCCTCTACTGATGGTTAGATAATTTTCTGCTCTATGATCAACTACAGTGTATCCACGAGAATAAAGCATCTGCTTCAGCGGCCCTATAACGTTTCGTCGTAACGCGCCGATTGTTTTTCCAGCCATACCAATATTCTCACCGTTGAAAGTTTCTGTAGCCCAAGCCACAAACGAAAAAGACATTGATGCTGTTTTACCAGAGCGGACCGCCCCGTCACAGATCAATGCGTCTTTGTCAGCATGAGGACTATTCCCCTGCATCCACCAGGTCAATACTTGTAATTGTTTACGAGAGAATGGCTTCCACTTGAAGGTGGCTATTTTACGCTTCACCTTCATCGGCCCACACCTCCCTCGCATGGCCTTTCAGAGCTTCCATGAATCCATCATCTGGTAAATCATTAGCATCAGGTGGAGTCATACCCTTAATCTCAAGCTGTAATTTCTGAACCCGGAGCTTAGTTTCTTCGTCCATATAACCTAGATACTTTTCCAGTTCCTTCAGTGCTCGCATTTTGTCGTAAAACTTAATACTCACACCATCACGGCCCTGCTTCACTTCACTGATCAGCGTTCCATCTACCTCATAAGCTGATTTGAAATGGACAAAGCTGACTGTTTTCGTGACCGGATCGCCCTCTTCATCATAAGTAGGTCCATCTATACCAATTACTGGCTCTTCCGTTGTACCGAAGTCTACGTAATCAGTAGTATCAGCAAATGCGATTTTAAGGTACTCGGCTATGACCCGGTGGACACTTAAGCCAAGCTCCGCAGTCATTTGTTTCTTCAAGCGCGTGATTTCCGCCTGAATTTCAGGTTTTCTCAAGTTTTCCCATCCTATTGCGTATGCAGCTCGCTTTGAATACCCCGCAGCCATTGCCGCCCGGGTAGCGTTAAAGTCTCGCATATATTCAAGGACAAACATTCTTTGCTTGTCAGTTAGCTCATCTTCTACTTCTGACGGATCTCCTCTAGCCACTTCTTTTTTCTGCTTGTTGGACTTCGGTTTCTTTTGTTGTACAACACTTTTCTTTTCTTTTGGCTGTTGTACAACTTTATTTGTTGATTGTTGTACAACATTCCATTTATCACGCTGCTTCCAGACCGCTACCTTCTTTTCGTCAATGTCCAGTTGCTCGGCTATCTGCCTGTTTGTTATTTCCCCACCGTGTTCACGCCATATTTCTAGTGCGCGGTCCCGGTTTGGATCGCGTGCTCTTGGCATTACATTATCACCACCCCCGGAATGAATTATTATCTTTTTACTTTTATAGACCGATATAGTTTTTATAACAGTAGGAGGATATTAACTATGTCGTATGAAAGAATAAAAGCGATTGAGGACTACTTATCAAACAAGAAAAAGAAAAAGAAAGAGAATACTCCTGACAATATCAGAAATGCCAGAACACACCTGATAATGGTTTCAAGCGAAATGAGTGAGGAAGAGTTGTCCAACGTTAAAATTTACTACCAAGGTCTGTTAGCCACTTTTCCTTCTATTAGTAACCTCTTAACTACGCTTGCTATAGCAGTGTCAATTTTTGCTGGTTTATTAAGCATTGCCAGTTCCTTTGGCGATGCTGAAAACATATATTTTCGCCCGTTAATTTTAGTCTTATTAGTTATTTCCATTTTATTGCTTCTATTACTCAGATTGCTTATTAAGAAAATTTCTGAGGCTTCAAAAAAGTGCGATACATATACTATCATCATAAATCTCATTGATGAAGTATTAAATTCAGATTCAGCAAAATCTAAAAGTAAATTATCACAGCGTGTTATGAAAGAAACGATAGAAACGGACGACCTTTAAAAAAACGCTGATAATCGGCTCACAGTAGACCCTATTTTAAGCATGAAAAAAGCACCCTCGGGTGCTTAGTAACATTTTTACAAGCCTGGCGGTTTTGCTACAACTTTGGCTCGTTGTTTAGGCTTTGCAATTTCCGCGTACTTTATCTCGGATCGATTGATAATAGTATCGATGTGTCTAAACCACCCCGAATCTTCGGAGCTGATTTCGCTTAATAGAAACTCCGGATCTTCGGTATCCAATTTGACTAATTGATTCCCACCAAAATAAACGATAACTTGCTTAATTTCTTTTGCTGACATAGTCACACCTCCTTCGACATCATATTTCGACGCAAAAGAAGTATTTTCCTGCAACTATTACCCATGTACCTTACTTCGCCGTCACCTCTGCAGCTTTTGGGGTTTAGATTATGGGCTTTACCTCCATTTTCCATTCGATGGCATTAAGCCGACTCACATACTCATCCCTGACTTCCAAAGGAATACGTTCATCTTCAATAATCGGTTCAGAATGTCCACAGTCTCCTTAACCGGCTCCAAATTCAAGGCATTGATCGTGATTTTTCTCGGTATTGCTACCATTACTTTCACCCCTTCCTATTGGTATTGGTGTACAACAAAAAGACCATACCCGATTGAGTATGGTCAAAGGATCTATTCTAGATTTAAGACATTAAGAGGATCGTTCCATCCTGTAACGACTCCGTTGTCAAAATTAACAATAGATGAATCATAAAACCATGTGTCTCCATTATTAATTATAGAACTTGGTGTTCCCATAGATTTTTTAACTGTTTCTTTAGTATCACCGAGTCCAAACTTTGTGATTCCAGTTGAGCTACTTAATTCTTCTTTTCTACGGGCTACGAATTCAGATGCGGATTCTGTCCCTGTATCTCTATTCCTCACTGCATCAAACACTGATGTTCCATCTTCGTATGTTGGATTTGGTTCGCTAACAGTTTCAGAAATCACCTGATTTTTCACTTGATCTAATTCTGTCTGAACACTTTGTAAAACACTTTCTTTGATTTGTTCATTCTGTGAATTCATCGTTTCTAATATTTCATTCTTGTAGCTTTCAAATTTACTTAATTGTGCATCTATATTGCCAACAGTGGACCAATTGTCGCTATAAAGTATCTTAGTTTCCCCTGTTATTCGATTGATCATTACTGGAAATTTTTGATCGAGTTTATCATACTTATATATTCCAGGATAGATGAAAATTCCAAAGGCTATAATACATATTATTATAAATAAATATTTAATTATTTGTTGAATCTTAGGTTTCCACATTAATGTATTCCCCTTATATATCCACATCGGTTGCGGTATTTACTATATCATCCGGTGAATGTCGCCGGGCTATCTTTATGCACAAAGAGCTCCTTTTCAGATTTTCAGCGACTCCCTACGCACTATTCACCTAAAAAAGTAATTCTGCAAGTATGACAATAAGAAGCGCTATTGCGGATCCTACCAGCAACCATTCGCCTTCGCCCACTTCTGAAAAGTCATATTTCTTATCTTCATCGACCGATATCTTGTTATGTCCATTGCTTTGTTTACTCTTTACATATGCATTTGCGATTTCTTTCGAAGTTTTACGCACAGCATAATTAAACGGCTTCCTCATAGTATCAACTCCCTGAAATCATATTTCGACATTAGGAAGGATTTACCTGCTAGAAAATGAAGAACGGCATGTCGCTCTACCCACTATGGAAAGTAACGACATACCGCATGAGCAATCCATATACCGCGATAATGGGATTTGGGTCACATTAACGATACACAGTTGCTATAAAGGAACCACATGTAATAGGTTCCTCCTATATATAGTGGGCGTTTACTAGACAAAAAACAGGGAGTTCTCTACGGTATCGCTAATCTTACGCTGCGCTCGTTGAATATATTCGCTAACGCTGCCGTAGGTAATGCCCAGCATCTTGGCTATTTCAGAATGTGGAATGCACTGACCATGTGCTAAGGTATAACATTCTCTTTCCCGTTCGCTTAATTGATTAAGTGCATACTCTAATTGGAACCGTTGTTCGTCTGAAAGGTTAGCTGGACTTCCCGCCTTTGAATCACTGGAGAAAGCTTGCATTCGTATTGGATCAAGTAGTATTTCCCGTTCATATCCAGCTCGCCGTTCAATCCCACGCTTATTCCCTGGTCTCCGTCCTGTATTCAGCCATTCAATCACAAATTCACAATCAGACTTCATTCCGGAGATTACCTTTTTATCATCAGCGTCAGCCTTCCTATATGCTCGCTCCGCGCCTTTGAGGGAGAGTTGATAGTTTAGGGCAGTTGCTGGACCTAAGTCCGTTACCTTTACTACAGGAGCCTTGCTATTGGCGATGTTCATCCTCATTCCCCTTTGTGGTATAATTTGGTCGAGGATAAAAGCTGCTATTGCCCTGATGCGTCAGGGCTTTTTTCTGTATAAATACCTTTCACCATCATAGAAAACATCTTCATGTTTGTGCTGATTGGATATGTGTTATAGGCATCCTTGAATCTCACCCAGGTCGGGCCCCACGCCAGTACATCTACAGGTAAGCCCGGGCTTGCAGTAAAGATAAACTGTCTATGTCCGGATCTTAAAGCATTTTGAGTGTCCTTGTATTTCATTCTACTGACCCCTTTAATACAAATGGCCGCTCGGCAGCCTTACCAGTAGGTTTGGGATATTTCAGATCTAGGTTTGCTCTCTCTTCCTCCGTGAGTTGTGAGCTCTTAATCTTTCCTTGCCCACCACCTGTAGATTCAATCTCCTTGCTTTTGATTCCTGAGTACCAATCACTCATTGTCTGTTTCCTCCCTTGGTAGGTTGATGGTCGCAAAGTGCGTGACGGCCGGTCCATCAACAGGGCTATTATCGTTGGGGCACCACTCATTCCAAATGAAGCATCCTTTATCTACGTTCGTGCCGTCTGAGATTAAATAGTATTTTTCAGGCTCTGGCTGGTTATCTGGGTACTTGATCCAGTTGATCATAGTGTCTTGTTCCTCTCTTTATGGGGAGCCTGATTATGCAAACCTTATCCGGCCCCCGTTTCACTGGGATTATTCGGTCTGACTCGATGGCCTGACGGCCGTTTATTTACCGTGTTCCTGCTTTTGATACAACGCGAATTTCCTTTCCCTTTCCTTGAAAGCCTCATAGTCACACCAGGTATACCCGACACCTTGCAATATGTGGTTATCACATCCGCACTCACAAATCTGATGAACAGAACCTTTTGCTGCTCGGAAATCTTTCTTGTACAGTGGCTTCATCACCACACCACATCTGGCACACTCGAAAGACATACCTCGATTAGTGATGACAGCCTTTCTACCCTTTGCCGGAGGAGCTAAGCATTCCTCGAAAGTAATCGGTATCGCGCTCATATCCTTTTCTCCCCCTTATACCTAAATGTGGGGGGTCTCAGCCCCCTTATAAGTTCAGTACAGCCAAACTATTTCTATATCCTCCTTGTGGGAGAGGAGGGCTATTAACCCTCTCTGTCCCTGTATCTTCGTACTGCGCATCAATTCTTTCTATCATTTACTCGGCATAATCACATACTGGGCTTATGTGCATATAATTGAGGATAAAAATACCTACATTACCGGAGGTTACACACATGAATATGGTTTATCCGTATTGGTTCAGATCACAATTCGTTCCCATTTGGGCAACTTCGACTCAAGAGGCGCTTGAATTAATGAGGACTTCAGTCCAAGGGGAGCGAAATGATGAACTTTTTTATGACCAACTCATTCAACTTGCTCCGAATAAAGAACAAGCTGAAGTTATTACCTCTATTCGGAATGATGAACGAGGGCATAATCAAATGTTCCGACAAATGTACAGAGAATTAACTGGACATGAAGTGACAGGAGTTAGCAACGAAGTTCCTGAACATGTTTATTCGTACATTTCCGGGTTGCAAAAAGCTTTCCAAGGTGAATTATCTGCAGTTGAAAAATATCGAAAGATCTGGTTCGGGCTTCCGTACGGTATTTACAAAGACACTTTGTATGGAATTATTCTCGATGAGCAAAAACATGCGGCTAAATATAATAATCTGTTGCTACAAAACCTACATGCAAATTAGTAGCAATTACTTGCGGGAGAGGAGGGATACTCCTACTCCCTTAATGATCTGAATGATCTCTTACGGCTCGCGCCTATTCGGTCGTTACGGTGGCCTATCGGCCAATTAAAAGAATTCGATACATGGTGTAATCTACATAGATAATTCGAGCTGTCCAACTGCTTCTGAATACTTTTCAAGAGTCAGTAAGTTCCCAGATCCGGTACACAATTCTGGTAGATTAGCCCTTACTAGAGCTTCAGCAAATTGTGGAGGCACTGAATTTCCGCATCTAGCTACCTGAGCCGTTTTAGGATAATCCTTACCATCTGCATCCACGTCAATAATGTATCCTTTAGGAAATCCTTGTCCTAAAAACAATTCATGCGGTTGCAACATCCGGAATCCTATGTCAACAATCTGATACGGGCTTCCTTTTATGATCACCAATCCAAACCTATCTTTTGTTGGTATTGTGTGTATCGGTTCGTTTAAACTTTGACCTATTCCAGCACCGTAGTATTTGATCAATAACGCTCTCACTTCACCTAAATGCGTGCCTTGAGCTGTGATGGTAGGTATCGGTTGTGTTGTTGGTATACCAAATTCATTGCCTCTAAACTTAACTAAGTGGCTAGTAACTAATCCAAATCGATTTCCACCGGCTGTGATTGTGTGTAATGGGTCGTTTAGAGATAATCCTCGTATATCTCGCCCTGTTGTATCTCCGTAATAACTTGTCAAAAATGACGCAACCATTTCACCTCGTTCTTTCAATCCTTCTGTACAAGCTCCATCCGGCACAATGAATGGATTAGGGTTGTCTATAATGAATTTAAAAAGCCCTTTTGCAATTCGTTTTAATGTTTTTTCAACTAATGCTTTTTTGCGTGTAAAGATAGATGGGCACGGTATGGACCAGTCGATTATCTCGGCTGCTGTACGCCATGGTTTTAGCTTTCCTGCTTGCACGGCCAAGCTGCTTGGATCTCCATGTGTGGGCTTGGGCCATACGATAGGACGACCATCGCACCTTGATATCATAAACATTCGCTTACGCGTGGTCGGAGCCCCATAATCGCATGCTCTCAACTCTCTCCATTCAACCTCATAACCGATGTTCCGTAATGCATTTACAAATGAATTGAACGTGTTACCAATCTTTTTGGATACTGGTTTCCCTTGATCATCAAGTGGTCCCCAAGTTTTGAATTCCTCAACGTTTTCAAGAAACATCACTCTCGGCTTGACGGTTGCTCCCCATCTCACTTTCACCCAGGCTAGTCCTCTAATATTTTTATCCTTTGGCTTCTCGGAAGGCCTCGCTTTCGTAAAGTGCTTGCAATCAGGACTAAACCATCCAAGGGCAACATTTCTGCCTTTTGTAACTTCTCGTGGATCTACATCCCATACCGATTCACAATAATGTACAGTTTCTGGGTGGTTTACCCTATGCATTGCGATAGCTGCTGGATCATGATTAATTGCAATATCTACACTGTGCCCAGTTGCTAATTCAATGCCAGTGGATGCGCCGCCTCCGCCGGCGAAGTTATCGACAATGATCTCCCTCATATATCCATCTCCTCTCCCCTACCCCTGTAGCGTGATATACCGCCGTATCTTCGAACTGTTCATTATCTGCATTTGTAGTAAAGTGAAACGATAGGAATATCGTAACGTAAGCTCTAATTTCTAGTGCACAATTGTGTCACTACTCTCCAATGTGAGCTCTCTAAGCGTAGAATCCGTGCGCTCCTCATCATTCAACCATCAACCGAGCATCAGTCCAATCAAGGGCATCCTTTATCTCTCCTAATTGCAATAATCCAAAAAATCTGTAATATAAATAATAGAAAATAAACCATTTTAAGGAGGTAACATGAAATACTTCACTCGTATTTTGTTTTTGGTCTCCCTAGTAGTGTTTATTACCTACTTTTTTGATGCTATTGTTGAATACAATAAAGCGTTTCTTTCTATCAGCATGTTTGGATTTACTGGCTCATTTATAACAAGTTTTTTTGGGGAAAGAAGTAAAATGAACTCTTCAATAAGATGGATCTCGGCTGCTTTTGTTATTTGTTTTTTAGCTTACGTTTTTATTTTTTCTTTCCTATGGTCATCAGCAAATAGACCTTAACCAGCCGATACCCCTCACCGCTGAAGCTGAATATGTTTCTACAGGTCAACGCCTTTGGATTGTAAACTAATCCTGATAGTTGCAATCTCATCTACACAACGTCGTATTAGTTACAAAGGAGTGTGATTATGGGTATTCAATTTGGGATAGCAATATTTTGTTTTGTATTGGCATTACTAGGATTGTTACATAATCGTAGGCGGCGCAAATAATGCGGCGTCTTTTTTTATACATTCTAGTCCTTATTACGCAGTTTGCGTCTACTCTTTAACACTACTAAGTGTGATATATGCCGCCTCTGCCCTCTCTCGGGGGCTGGCGGTGAGTAAAGCTTTAACTTCGTCGTAGCCCCATTTATCGCGGCATCCAGAAGGGATAACTCTAAAATCTAAATGGTGTATATAAGCTGCCGCGTTCTGATCCAGCGCCTTTGCCTCTACCTCTAGAGAGTCAGCAGCATCGTTGCAAGGGATGAAAAATTTCAATCCCTTAAATGAAGATGGGCTTTCATACCTCACTACAACTTCATATTTGACGCTAAATTCCTCAGCGTATATTTCGTATCCGCACATTTTAGCAAGCGACACATTTAACTGCTGGTCTGTCATATCCTTTACTTGTGTCATGACTGAACCTCCCTGTACCGCTGATCTCGTTTATCTTGGCATTGCTTGCATACCCAAGTGCTACTATTTAAACCGCCACAGTCTACACAAGTGCATTCCCCGCCTTCGCTAGTGCTCTGCGGTGCCTTGTCGCTCCCTTCCTTTTTTCCTAGGGCTGCCTCTATGTTTTCTACGCCATCCGATAGGTCCGCCCACGGACATAACCGTGTGTCAAAATCTTTGTACCGTGCCTCACCAACGGATAGAGCATCCTCCATTGTGTTTCTTGCTGATTCCAGCGCCTCCCGTTGTCGGGCTATGGTCTGCTGTGCCTCTGCTAATAATTTTCCCCGTTTTGCTGCCTCACGGAAGTTTGCAAGGCTTTCCTCATTGAGAGATTCATTCAACTTCTGTGCCTCTACTAGCTTAGTGTCGCGTTCTCTTAACTTCTCATTAGCACGTTTTTGCGTATCATCTCGGTTAAATTCAAGTGACTTAACATACAGTTCGAGTTTTCCAATACGTTGTTGTGACTCTTCTAGAGCAGCCAGCAACTCAATTGCTGCTGATGGCGGTAATGCTCCAAGTTGCCGTATCATCGTCTTGTATGCTTCTATCCGTTCTGGTGTCATTCAGTTCCCTCCTTCGTTGTTATCCGAATTAATTAATCTTCGAATCGGTCATTGGGACGGTAAGATCCCTGAGCAACATAGCCATTAAGAGCATCAGTAAACATTGCGGTGAAGGTTTTCAGATCCTTAGTTTCTAATGATTCCAGTAACCTAATTTCCTTTACTCGGAGATCCCTACCGGCTGCAGTTGAGATTAAATCCGCTATAGGCTCAATCTGCTGATGTCTTTCATCTCTCGCTTTTTCTAACTCCAGCTGCTTATTTTGTTTGTGATTGTATTCGTCCCAATCCTGTTCATCAAACCAAAAGTAATCACCGTACTTATTCCAAAACACTGTAATCCAGTATTGTAAGAGCTCTTCATCAGTTTGGATGGTGTCGTGACATAATCCGCATAAGCGCAGGCCGTTTGTTTTAACTCCTCTGCCCTTGCGTCCTCGCGGCATGACATGATGTGTTGTTGTATCTGGGGCAGTTTTACAATGTGAACATTTACCGTCAGCCTCTGTGATCAATTCCTTAGTTACTGACGCTGGGAACTCACAACGTTGTCGCGAGCTCTTACCGGGTTTATGATCTGCAAATATCTTTTGCTTCAAAGGAGATATCTGTTTCTTCTCCTTCTTACGCTGTCCTAAGCTACTCGTTTTTTTCTCTTTAGGCTTTCTCTCAGGCTTCCAAAATGTCTGATGGGCCAAGTTTACCCACCTCCTCGTTTGCTCTCCGTTGAAGTAATCGTTCTTCTAAGCGGTTTGTTTTCTTACGATTAAGTTCATGAGCTTGTCTATGGTAAAAGGGTACATACCTGTAATCGTCTTTAATTTCTACTCGATATATGAATGCAATAGCATCTTCACGTTCTTTTACTGGTGCGCCCAGCTCGGCGCAACGCTTACGAGTAAGTGCTATTCCATCATCTGGGATCGATCCATACCATCTACCAGTTAAAGAACCGGTTGCGTCTGGGATAAAACACGATGCTCCAGTATCCATCATTTCATTTTTAGTGAAGTATCCTCTTCCGTTGGGCATACAGGATCACTCCTTTTAAGATGGGGCAGCCGAAGCCGCCCCAGTATGGTTTGTTATGCGATAATAACAACTCTTCCTGATTCGATCTCTTCTTTAAGAGATTCAGTTAGATATATTTTAATATCAGCCATTGCTTGCAACTTCCAGGCGCCTCCATCTGCTTCAAACAATGCTGCACGCGGACCATCTTGCATACGGAAGACAAAGGCGCAGCTCGGTTGTGAGATTTCTACAAAAGTGCGGAATGGTTTTAATATCACGGGATTGGGAACTTTGACATCAGCTACTGCAGTGATGCCAGTCTTTGCGGTTACACTCTGGGAAATCCCATCATCACCAGTCGTTTTCACGTTATCTTCTTTGATATTCCCGACTACTTTAAGGATAGTATCTCGATCCGCGCTTTGTACAAAGCATGATTGCAGAAGGATAATAAATTCTTCTACAGATATAAAATTCTTAAAGGGGATACTTGGCAATAAAGCTTCTGCTTGCACAAGAACATTTCGGCGTTTGTCTCGATTAAAAGTGTTCAAAACTCTTACCTCTGTTGGACTTTCGATATGCACCAGTACAGGAGGCTGCTTGTCATAATCGTTTTGGATATATTCTACGATTCCAGATAGATTTCGTACTTTAAGCGTTGTAGTGGTTGGCTCATAGATTAATTCTAGGTTTCCAGTAGCGTAAACTTGTTCTCCGACAGATTTTATTTCTTTATTGCCAAGACCTACGATATATTGAAATGCTTCTTTTAACATGAATGATTCCTCCTAATGGATAAATAGATTATTTGAAATTAACTACATTGCTTTCCTTTTGCCCTACTTGATCAACTTTGTTCCCTCTATCATCAGCTACATCCCCGTCATTATCGATCATCATCTGGTCCTTAACGCCGGACACAAGCTCTGCTGCCTGTGCTTTACCTTCGTTATCCATTCCGAAGATAATTGTTGTAGATACGCCCTTCGCCGGTGCCAATGCTGTTTTCACATCAATATCAACAGAACCGATCTCTCGCTTTTCATTTGGCTTTATAGCAATAGTCAGTGTTAACTTACGAACGTTCTTCCAGTTAGTGTTTGGGTCCAACACATTAGCGGCCAGTTTCTGCATTTCAATGTTCAGACGTTCACCGACAGCACCTTCAGCTAGATTATTAAAGTTAATCTCTTTACTCATATTTAAATCCTCCATTATCTAAAATTTGTATATATGGGTACACCAGTTCTATTTTTGGTTACGGCGGTGCCCGATCCCCTGTCATACTGGGTACCTACGCTGTTTCTGTAAACCACACCCGGTCTACAGCTGCCAGATAATCGAGAGGCACACGGCCTGTCCTAACTTCAAACGCGTCAATCTCGAAGTTCTCCAGCGTCATGCTTTTGCGTCCACCTCTGGAAGCCTCAACCTTGTATGCACGTAGTGCTGTGAAGGGTAAAAGGTATGTTTTACGTTGTTTTCTAAACTCGACTAGTACGAAGCATAGAGCTCCGAACTTATGACACTTCTCTAAATGCTCGTACTGATGATCCTCAACATTTTTTAGGTCAAATCTATCAAGCTCTTGGGTTGACTTAGCTTCGAAAAAAACAGCTCTTCCACGATAGATGCCATCATAATCAACAGTTGATTTAGCTTCAAAGAATCCAGCGAGTACCTTTGTTCCTTTACTTCTTGTTACCTTTACTGGGGTTGATCGTTTATTGATAACTGCTACTCCCCGATGTTCATATGATTCATTTGTGTAATTAATCAGATTTTCGAACGCCGCCCCGAGGTTTCCTTGTCCTACCATCCTTTAGCCCCCCCTTTTCCGTCTGGACGCGGCGGATCGAAAACATATCGCTTGTCATCGATCACAAGTACGCTTGGCAGATCCTCGTACATTTTTGCAACGGTTACGATTTTCTTATATTTCTTACCTACCTCGTAATGTGTCATTTCAGTTCTTTCCTCCCTCTTGTCGGAGATTCTAATTCACGCTTCTCGGCTATTTGGTCAATCATGTCTTCAATCTTGGCCCGTACAACTTTTTGACTAGTTGATAACCCAACACCTGCAGTTGATGCCTCTGAGATAATTTTAGCTACGATATGATCAGCTGCCGCTAGATGTTCAAACAGTCGGTATTCCAAGGATTCAAAAATTCTATCAAATTCATTGAGCAAGTATTTTTCTCGTCTTTCAGCGGGAGTCATAGTCACCACACCTTTTCACGTTTGCGATCGACGAGCAGCATTATAAGTTTTTTTATTTTTTCTCGAGCTATGAGTTCTTTAGTAGCGTGGATCCGTATGTCATAGTCCAGAGAATCATTGTTGATTATCTGTTGAAGCTCTGTGTCAGTCTTCCAGTTTAGAAAGTTCATCGATTTTTTCCTCCTCAGCTCGTTTTCTTTTTTCAAGAAGTTCAGCCATTGACTTCTCATGAAGTTCGATTTCCTCTTGAGTAGGAGGAGCAACAGGGTTCTTAGTAATTTCAATTTGTGGCTTCCCACTTTGTCCACCACGACCATTCCTATATCCATTACTAGAAGTATTACTTCGTGTATCTTTTTCCTTTGTCCATGGCTCGTCTATGCCATCGGATTTCCATCGTTTCAGAATGGCACGAACATAACTAAGATTTCGCTTGCCTGCAATTATCGAAGTTCGCATAGCCTCGCATAGCCATCTTTCACCATAGTCATTTATAAAATCATTAAGCTGATCAGATATCACAGAACTGATCGTGCCATATCCTTCAGCTTCAAACATCCTGAACGGATTAACTGACAGTGGCACCACTATCTCTGTTGGTTTTATTTCATTTTCTTTTTCTTTACTTTCCTCTCCTTTACTTTCCTTTACTTTACTTTGTGTACTTTCTGCTGACATTTTCCCTTGTTTATCGGGATTAATGTAAACATTAACTGGCGTGCTTTCAGCACTGACGATCACGATTGAATGTGATACCTTCTTACTTTCTTCTAATGGATCAATGAGTAAATGACCTTCAAATAAAGTTACCTCTTTGCGTCTTTTTGCTGCCTCAATATACCTTTTCTGAAACCCTCTTGATGTCAACACTTTATAATTCTTGTATACATTTTCGTTGAAGAATCCCCAGTTAATGCACTCATTTACGATCTCTCTTACAGTGTTAATGTCAGCATTAACCTTGCTGGAAAGGGCGTAGTGCTCACGCTCCTCCCATGGATAAAAGTATCCATTGCGGTAAATATTCATCATAATTTTCACGATAACACCGAGTCCCTGCATTCCATATTTAGCTATTGGAACAATCAATTTATCATCCTGATCGAAATCAATATCCAATGGGAAATAGTCTAGGCCTTCTTTTAATGGCCTTGCCATGATGTCAGACCCCTTTCATTAGCTTCCATTCATTGCACCAACCAGACACTTAAAATCGCAACATAGTCCCAAATGACCGTATTTGACTACTGCTTGTCCGACCATTATTCTTTTACGACACTTGGGGTTAATACAATTCCCAAGAGATTTGCGATGATTGGGTTTAGGAAGATGTGTTTTATTGAGATCTTTCAACTTCTGCCTTAAACCAGAAATTTCTCCTTCAATTTGAATCACACGATTTCGGTTAAGATTTGTTCCTCTATCCATTTCAGCCTTGAGAACTCTAATACGTCTCTTAATGGCCGTAACTTGTAAAGTCTTAATGGCAGATTCGTCTTTCATCAATCCCCGCCTCCTAGCGTGTTCATATCGTGTCGCACTCTCAAGCGCAGCTCATAGATGTACTCTCGTAATGATGTGAACTCATTTTTCCACAACATCTTTTCCTGCATGGCATCCGCCTCCAACATGCGGGATTCCTCTATAGCTAATTCACCAGCTGATTCCTTATCACCGCGACCAGCTGACTTTCTTGCCTTTGCATATGCCGCCTTACGTGATGCATATATCCGTAAATATTCGCCGTCTCTGACAGCTGACACACGCCCCATCAGCATATGCGCAGCCGTCAGAAGCTTTATCTTTTCAAGGATTGCTCCTGGAGCGTCAGCGTCATATTCATCTGCTTGAGCACGAAGTTTTTTGATATCCTTGATGTATTGATCAATGTCCATGATTGTGCTCTTTAGCTAGAATGATAGAATAACAATCATAGTTGCAGCATACATTGCCATTAGGAAGGTGTAGATTTTTTTCACCGACTTTCAGTACCTCTAGACACCCCGCACATATCGATTCTTGATGATTAATTTTCAAACTCGGTTCAATCTCATCTAGGTAAGCTAGCTGTTCTCTCAACTTTTGCATTTCCATCTTGTAATAATGTAAAGGAACATCTATACAAAAATTATGATGCCTATCCATTAGGCCTCTTCGTCTTCTAATCTCCTTGGCTAGCTCCACTACCCTTAATTGATCCTCAGATAAGAGAAGTTCAGTAAAATCAATTTCTGTCTGAGGAAATGCATAAGCCACTACGCTAACTATCGCCGATAAATATGAATCGCTCCAAATAACACCTTCTTCTCTGTCATGAAAGTAGTTATCGTAGAGAGGCACGGTATATGGGCGAACTGAATTGTTCTCATACTTGCGATACATATCCGCATGCGAGATTTGCATTGATTTCGCCCCCATTTCGTGCTACACTGTCCGTAATTAAATTTGTTATGTTCGTGAATTGCCTACCGGCTCCTACACTGGTGGGCTGTTTTTCTTTTATCCGACTTGCAGTTGATACATACTGTCTACGATATCGCTCCCGAAGTTTAACTGAAGGAGCCGTTTCGATAAGTTGTTGCAAATTCCCACATACTCTTATGCGTTGTTTTCTATTCATGACAAAGCTCCTTTGAATTTGTTGATAAAGTAACCTATTCCCTTACCTGTGATCTTTGGGGTACGAGTTACCTTCATTCCTTCGCTGGCACTCCCTCGCTGTCCGATCTTAATTTCCATAATCTGCAGTTCCATGGATCGTTGCGTTGGCATGTTGTACTCTGATCCGGACTTAATTAGATATCCTCGCTCTCTCAGTTCTTTAAAGAGTCTGATTTCTCCGATATTAATTCCGTTCTGCTTTAGGATCTTGGCTAAATCAGCTATAAGCACTGAATCCTTAGAATCCTCTAACGCCTCCGCAAAAACTACCTTTGGACGATCTTCTTCAACCTTAACCTCCAGAGCTCGCCGTGCTGCACGCTCTTCCTTTAGTTTTGTTGCTGCTTGAATCAGTAAATCAGGGTTATCTAGAAGTTCATCAGCAGCATACATCCCTGTGTTCCGTATGGATGGAAGCACTTCATCGAATATCCAGTGTTCAAACATTTCGGCCTTTGCTTTTATCACCGGACTTCGTGATTGATCTGCGGCTTTAACGATCAAACGGTAAATATCACCTTCAGGAATCACTCTCGTTTCCTGATCACCTCCATTTGTAGGGACACGGTAACTTACCGTCCCCTTGCAATGGGTCGATATTGCCTCGTAAGGTCTAGAATATTCCAACGCACTAGCCACATCGTTGCCTACAAAATGCGGCTTCCCTAGAATATCCACGGTCCGAATAGCCCCAAAGTCAGAATGATTAAATATTTGCAATCTTCTGTTATCCATGCTGTCACATCCTTTCTGGTAGGTATTTCCTTGCTTCTGTCGAATATTGGTAGTTGTCCAGACCACTATAATTCTAGGAGGAACTGATATGCCGTTATCGACTTTTCCAATCATGATGTGCTTCTGATTTACGGTCATTTCATGAAGAAAATAAAAGAGTTACAATTGATTGAGGCCACACCAGGTAACCCTATTCATCCAGACACCTTGAAACAAGATATTGAGCTTTATTCCTCAATCACTGCTAAGATCGAGAAATCAAATCCTGAAGTAATTAAATTACGAGAGCTCATGTAAGACTTCTCCCGAAATCCTCTATCATCTCATTGGCCGGAATGTATTCTTCAATACGAATGGATACGTTTCGGCTTCCTAGCTTTAGAATTCGAAAGTAACTCTTCTTTTTTTTCAACAAGAACTTAATTAAGATTCTATCCAGCACTCTCCAACACTCCTTCTAAAGAGGTTATATACCTTACTTCTAAGTCATCTATAAGTGGTAACATATCAGGACGATCGATATTGTAAATTCGGGCTCGATTGATGAAGTCTTGTAGTTGTTCCGGTGTGCAGCCACGATCTAAACAGTTTCGAAATAAAGCCGCCAGATCGGGGTATCTGCGTTTCTTATTAATCAAAGTGTTTCTCCTTTCAGGGATAAAACCCTATGATGTGGTGATGCTTAGCAGCAGCCAATTCGGCTTGAATTTTAATGATCATGTGTTAGCTCCTTACTTGCGACCCAGCTATCCAGTGATATTTGTCTAAAGTACAAATTACCTCGCTGGCGGAAATAGGGAATCTCCTTATCGCGGACCATACGTCTAATTGTGGAATCTGATATTTTCAAATAACTACAAGCTTCGAATACATCAAAAATATTTGAGTATAGACGCTGTTGAATTTCAGACTGCAACTCAGACAATATTTCCTCTCGAAGCCCTTCTCTGATATCAGCGCGAATTGCTTCGATTAAATCGGCGGTTGACATCCAAATTCACCCTTTCCACGAACTAACTCATCTAGGGTTACTCCAAAGGTGTCTGCCAATTTGATCAAGGTTTCCACCCTAGGCCCTTGCCTTTTTGATCCTAATCCGTACAATACAGTTAAGGACACTTCGCTTTTTTTACCGAGTTGATAAATTGTCCACCCCTTTTCGTCAAGCAGCCGCTGTACGTTCTCTTCTATCGTCTGCGCCATCACTGCTCACCTCCTGAATTGATAATATAACCCTATTCGGTAATAGTAAAGTCAAGCTATAACCCTTTAAGGTAATATCACACCACATTTCCTCCCAATATCTTCTTATTACTTGACATATCTCCCTATTATGTTTTAATATAACCTCATTAGGTTATAACCGTATTAGGTTATACATGGAGGTATTAGCATTGGATGTTTCTGAGAAAATTCTAGAGTTAATAGAGAAACACAAAATAACACCATATAGATTGGCTAAAGACTCCGGAGTACCATATACGACGCTAACTAAAATTTTAAACAAAACAACTAGAAACCCGCAGATAGACTCTCTGAAATCGATCGCCGATTACTTTGGAAAAAAAATCGACTATTTTACAACTGAAGAAAATGAGCCGTTATTCAACCGAAGTAAGGCAGTAGACTTCAACATGATGACAGTGGAGATGGTACAGATTCCTATTTACGGGGAAGTTAGAGCTGGATATAACAGCCTGGCTCAAGAAGACATAGTCGGGTATGAAATAGTTGCCAAAGATTCTATTTCTGATGGAGACTACTTTTTCCTTATAGTTAAGGGAGATAGTATGATAGAAGAAGGCATCGGTGATGGAATGCGGGTTCTTGTAAGAAAGCAAAGATCCTGCCAGCACGGTAAAATTGGAGTTGTAATTATTAATGGTGATGAAGGAACACTGAAGAGAGTGTTTTATGAGGGGGATAACATAATCCTCCAGGCAGCAAATAAAAATATTCCTCCAAGGGTTTTCCCTATTGATGAAGTTCTGATCCAAGGTCAAGTTACGAAGGTGGAATTTGATGTATAACCTTAGTGTGATTTATAGATGCAGTGAGGGGGTTGAGATACCTAAGTGGCTTATTGTTAAGCCGGAGAATGGTTTCGATTGGAACACAGAAACCGTCTACATCCCACTTAACCAGCCCTTCTTACGAACATCACAAGAAGAAATTAATGATGATACTCTTGGGATTTCTCTATTAAATTCTGAATTGATTGTAAACACGGAACTGCCGGAACATATCGGAATACACTTTCCATATGTAAAGAAGAGAATAAACAGGCTTCGCGGAGAACCCCTAGCTCCTATTTTCAAGCTTTTAGAAATTGAGCAGCTAATCATTCAGATTTCTGATTTGCAAATAATTATGCAAACGAAATCCTTAGATATTTTTTCTTGCAATTGGATAAATTTTTAAATATTCATAGCAGGTTATTTTTTTTAATCCTAAAATAGAACATACGATCCTATAAAGGAGGTGATAAACCAATGTATTACAAAAAAATCTTTCTGGATCAAAGTTCCCAACCTATGAATTAAGCTTATCTGCGACTTGATAGGAACAGGACGAATAATCGTAATCGCATATTGAGGAAGGTGGATTAAAATGGCATGGAGTGAACATCTTGGAGGAAACAAGTACAAGATCGTAGAGCGCGATCCGTCGAAAGCGTCGAGACCGAAACGATCAATTACAGTCGAGATGCCCTTAGAGGTTGCGAATTCAAGAGTTACCAAGAAAAAAGAAGTCTGGCTCGGACTTCAAGAGGAAAAATGGAACGAACTTGTGATTAACGGGAAATATCAGGATAAAGGGAAAAACAGAGGAAGATCGAAAAAGAAAACCTTTTCAGATTTTGTACCGACATGGATGAAAGTTTATGCGGAACCGAATATGAGCGGTGAAACCATCTTTAACACTAAGAACATCATTGAGTCTAGGCTTATCCCTCAGTTTGGCGATAGTTGGCTTGATGAGATCACTACTCTGGAATTGGCCATATGGTTTGCTGAACTGAAAAATTTAAAAAACGGCAAACCGCTCGCTACGAATACAAAACTGAATATTTACAAAGCAATTAAATCAATATTTGATAAGGCCCATGAATGGGGCGTAATTGAATCGAACCCGATGGACGGTGTGGAACGTCCCTCAGCTAACAAGAAAGAAAAGAAGAAAATGAAAGACGTTAAACAGAACTATACGAAGGCTGAAGTAGCAAAGCTCTTGCTTGCCATGTACAGGCTCCCTGTACGCTGGAGGTTGTACTTTACCGGGGTTATGCTCGGTGGCTTTAGACGAGGAGAATTCTTAGCTGTGGAATTGAAGAATCTAGACTATCGTCAATCGATGATTTACATTGAGAAGCAAATCACTATAGATAAGGAAGGCAATAAAGTTGAAAGTGAGGTTAAGACGATTGAGTCCGAGGGCTGGGTACCGATGCCTAAATGGTATATGGACGAGCTCAAACGATACGAGCGACTGTGGAGAAAGGAAAAGATGCTCTGTAACAGAGCATGGCTGGCAGAAGAAGGGAAACAGTACCTCTTCCACGGTGGTACAGGGGTTATGTATTATCCAAGCACAGCAACCAATACATGGTCCAAATTCTTAAAGAAGAATAAATTCCCCCACGTCAAGCTTCACGGACTCCGGCATACGGCAGCAACACTACTTCGAGAACATGGAGCCGATCAGAGAAATATTCAGAAGTTTTTGCGCCATGCAAAGATGGAGACAACAGACCGGTACACCCACGAAGCTGAAACCGTCAGTCGCTCATTGATCGCACCTCTTGAAGCAATGGACCCAAGATTACCAAAATTTGCCCCATGAACTGCCCCATGAATCTATTGTCACTTGTCGTATGTCGAAAAGAAAACAACAAAAAACCCTTGTAGGGCAAGGGCTGTATGACGAAATTAGTATGGAGCGGGTGATGGGAATCGAACCCACGCTATCAGCTTGGAAGGCTGAAGTTCTACCATTGAACTACACCCGCATTAGAAAGTGAGTACAAGAGATATTGTATCACCCTCGCAAATAAAAATCAATACTTTTTTAGTTTATACGGAAGTACCGAGGCGAGCCTTTTTCAAAAAAGACGTCTCAAATTCAGCCGCTTGAATAGGTTTGCTGAACAAAAACCCTTGAGCTTCATGGCAATGCTGTTCGCGCAAAAACTGCAGCTGCTCCTTGTTCTCCACCCCTTCTGCGGTGACCGTAAGCTTCAAATGATGCGCCATAGAGGTGATCGTAGAGACTATTGCTGCATTATTGCTATCCTCCATAACCTCAGAGACAAACGATCTGTCAATCTTCAGCCTGTCGATCGGCATATTCTTCAAATAGTGCAATGAGCTGTAGCCTGTACCAAAATCATCGATGCTAATGAATACACCTAGATCTTTCAAGCGCTTCAATTGATCAAAAGCCGTTTCTTTGTCCAGAGTCATACTCTCTGTAATTTCAAGATCGACATAACATGGATCTAATCCAATATCGATCAGAATGGAATGAATCTTACCTGCTAGGTTCGGCTGAAGGAATTGACGCATAGATAAGTTGATGGAGACGCATATCGGTTGGTAGCCTGCCAGCTGCCACTGTTTATTCTGAAGACAAGCCGTCTTAAGCACCCATTCCCCAATCGGAACAATCAGCCCACTATCCTCAGCTAACGGAATAAATTCATTAGGCGAGACAAGCCCTCGCTTTGGATGATTCCAGCGCAATAAAGCTTCCACTCCTACAATCTCTTCCGTCTCCAGTTGAACCTTTGGCTGATATACGAGATAGAACTCATCACGCTCAAGCGCTCTTCGAAGGTCATTTTCCAGCTTCAGTCTTTCCTTCGCTTTCATCTGCATGGCTGGGATATAACGACGAATCTCCACTCCCTGTTCCTTCGCATTATGAACCGCAGTATCCGCATTTTGAATTAGATGTTCAGCAGTTTCCCCATCTCCAGGATAAATACTCATTCCCAAGCTGAGCGAAATATGATACTCACCAGATTCTATGTTAACGGGTGCTTCAAATAATTCAAGCAACTCTGAAGCTCGAGCCAAGCATTCTCCAAGACTTACTCTATCTGTCATCAGAAAAGCAAACTCATCTGCTCCCATACTATACAGCTCTTCACTGGGTCTAGCCTCACTCCCAAGCCGCTCAGACACCAATTTCAATAAAAGATCGCCGGCATAATGGCCTAAAGAGTCATTTATATTCTTAAAATGATTAATATTCATAATGGCTAGAGCTGAGAATCGTTCACTCGTGTCCGTCTCACCAGCATCAATCATTTCTTCTACACGTTGTGTCAGCCGACGTCTATTTGGAAGTCCTGTTAAATCATCATGATATGCCAAATAATTAATCCGTTCCTCGGCCAACTGCTTCTCGTAAAATGGCTCTTCAATCGTCAGGCGATATACGCCGGTAAGCAACTGGTAATAAGCAATTCCACTACATAACATCCCAAAGAGATCGTCAATATTACCGCCACTTAAGGGAGTCATAAAAAAAGCCTGGCCCAGAGAGAAAAAGATAAGCGCCCGAATAATAACAAGCATCGAGGCTGACTTTTCATTATTCCCAGGAAATACGATGACACCCACAGCCGCTAAGTACACAAAAAGTACTCCCAGATCAACGAATTGTTTAAGCGTACTCATCCAAGGCTTAGTAAATAGGTCAGGCAGCGCCGATTGGATAAATATAAATAATGCGATGGATAGTGCAATTATCATGAAAGCTATTCTGAATACATTTCTTTTTTCGGTGACTGACACAGGCTTATCTTCTCTACTAAAAATAAATAATATACCCAGCCCGCTGGATAGTCGTGAAAAGGTAAGCAGCCACCTTGATTCCTCAGGGGTTATAAATGATGAAATCAATGGAAATGCCACAAATCCAAGTGTATGTAAGAAATCAATTATACATATTCCACCAAAAAGAGCAGCGACATATAATCTTCCTTTAGATAATCTGCTAGAGAAGAACAACCAGCCCTGTGCAAATATCGCAAATCCAAAGGCAACATTACAGCAGCCGACAATGAGATAGAGTGCAGAAACAATATCCCAATCGTCCAATCGGTTTAGCGATGTATGGAAAATTTGAATGAGTAGGAACAGTAAGGCTCCTATAATAGCCGCTTGAATTGTCTTTTTCTCTTCTTGTCTCATAAGTCCCTCGCGTCTGAAAATGATGTCTATTAATAAGCAACTATGTATAGTCTTGTCCTATTTTATAAATATCGGCTAGATCGGTCTTTAAAGTTACATTTCTTTTATGCGCTAGTCTTTTTATAGCGAATATTCATAAATATTGCATAAATATAAACCATTTTCTTCAAGCAGGCAAGCATAAATGGCTTCAGCGTCCTTGTAAGAACGGTAAGCGTTTTTTACGAGATATTGCAACAAAAAAAGCACTGAACCCCCTATAGATGGGTTCAGTGCTTCTGAACAACAGGTTTATTTATTTCCGAAGGTTACTTCTGGGGTTGTAAGAGTATCATAGAAATCCACCGCTTTATCCTTATCCGCTGATGCGCGAAGCGCCATAGCCGAACGTGGATGCTCATCAAGCGTACCAGTGATCATGTAAGGAATGATATAGCCCCACTCCTCTTTCTCACGTAAAGGAATCATCAGACGTTCAACGATATCAATTACAGGACGCAATGTGTAGCGTGTATTCTTCAAATGAGTCACTAGCAGCTCCGTAGGGCAATTTCCGGCAGCACGTCCCATTCCATAACAGGAAGCATCCAGGAACTCTACACCTTTCTCAGCAGCAATCAGCGTATTAGAGAACGCCAGTTGAAGATTATTGTGGGTATGTACGCCCAGGCGTTTGTTAGGCAGATGTGTTTTGAACTTCTCAACTAAATAATTGATGTCATTGTGATCAAGACTACCGTATGAATCCACAATGTATACTACATCAACTACGCTCTCACGAATCATTTCGAAAGCTTCTAATAATTCATTCTCCATTACATTCGACAAAGCCATAATGTTGATCGTTGTTTCATAGCCTAGATCATGGAAAGTTTGTACCAGCTGTAAAGCCTTCTCCACATCTTTGCTATAGCAAGCCACACGAATCAGATCCAGCATACTTTCGCTGCGAGGTAAAATATCATTCTCATCTACACGACCGATATCAACCAAAGCCGAAAGCTTAGTATGTCCCTTTTGCGGGATAACCTTGCGTAAGAAATCATCGTTCAGAAAACGCCATGGTCCGGCACCTTCTGCTCCTTTGAGCAGTTTAGGGGAGTTTTTATAACCGATTTCCATATAGTCAACACCAGCTTCATTCAAGCCGGCATACAAATTTTGCACAAAATCCACACTAAAATCCCAGTTGTTAACTAGCCCTCCATCGCGAATGGTGCAGTCAACAATCTTACATTGATTAGTCTTCATAATTATCTCCCTTCAATTCCTGCAATCATCGTAACCGCTATTGCAATCATTATAACCGCTAGCATAGCTTTACTATGCAATTTATATCGTTCAATCATACTTTAATGAAGAATAAATTGTAAAGGTATTTCGCCTTTAGCACTTTAAAGTAACTAACATAGTGTGTCTGCGACAAATATCACAGTGTACAAACACTTAAAAATGCTACATTACAATAAAAGAGTGAGATTGATTATCAGTCTCTTTTGGAGGGATTACCATAGCTACTACTGCCTGCTGTTCCTTATTGCAACTCCAACCTGGTGCTGCTGGATTTATTCATAAAATAGAAGGAATGAACCCCATTCTACGCCGTCGCCTCGCTGATCTCGGTGTCTCAGAAGGTGTGAATATCCGTCTTAAAGGAAAGGGTCCTTTTATGGGACCGATTACCTTGGAATGCAACGGACAACTGTTTGCTATCCGCCGAAAAGAAGCTTCAATGATTGAGGTGAACGTATCTTGAGTTCTATAGCTCTTGTGGGCAATCCCAATACAGGTAAGACCTCTCTCTTCAATACATTAACGACTTCTTACGAATATGTTGGTAACTGGTCAGGGGTTACGGTAGAGAAGAAGATAGGAAATCTGAAGAATGGGGCTGGCAAGCTCATAGATTTACCCGGCATCTATTCTCTTCACCCTCTCTCACGCGATGAAGGGGTCGCAGCCCAATATCTAATAGAAGAATCCCCAGAAGCCTTAATTAATATCGTGGATGCATCTCAGCTCGAACGCAATCTGCTACTCACGCTTCAATTACTCGAGTATGGCAAGCCTACTTTAATCGGTCTTAATATGATCGACGTTGCTAATGCGCGTGGTATTCGTATCAATCAAACTATATTACAAGCAAGGTTAGGTGTAACGGTCCTACCACTTATAGCAAGAACAGGTAAAGGCAGCGTACAGATGCTTAGCGTTCTAGAGGAATCGTCAGCTATTCCTGCTGTAAAGTTCAAGCTAAATTATGGAGAGGTTGTCGAACGAGCGATATCTTCTATAGAAAAGGAATTACGTTCTATAAAAGATCTACCCAATCATCGCTGGGTCGCTCTACAGCTTTTGGAGCAGAACCCTGTTATTCTTCAAATTCTAAAGTCGCGTACAGATATTACGGGACTGCTGAATATCTGTGAAGCTTGTCAAAGTGAGCTACAAATCAAAAAACTCGCCCTGACATTACCGCAATGGATTCGCTCGAACCGAATGGAGTATATCCGTTCTATTTGTGATGATGTACTTGATACAAGCACTCAGAAGCCCCATAACTTGACAGAAAGATTAGATTCGGTGTTGACTCATCGTTTTTTGGGTCTGCCCTTATTCATTTTCTTTATGTATGCTCTCTTTAAGACCACCTTTGACTGGGTTGGCGGACCCCTATCGGATATTGTAGATGGCCTGATATCCGGCCCTATTAGTGATGGAACGAACTCCCTGCTTCAGACCATTGGAGCCTCCAACTTCACGCATGCATTGATCGTGGATGGCATCATCGGCGGGGTTGGTGGGGTGCTGGTCTTTGTTCCGCAGATCTTCATTCTCTTCTTGATCATTTCCTTCCTGGAGGATTCCGGATACATGGCACGGGTTTGCTTGTTGATGGATAGTACAATGGAACGAATGGGACTTAACGGAAAGGCATTCATTCCATTCATCATTGGTTTTGGCTGCAACGTACCTGCCATCATGGCGGCGCGAAGCATCGAACAGCCCAAAGACCGCATGCTGACGACTCTGTTAATGCCGCTGATGTCTTGTTCTGCAAGATTACCTGTGTATGCGTTATTCGCAGTTGTATTCTTCCCTGAGCAACAAGCGTTTGCCGTTCTCTCTATGTATGTCATGGGTATTGTTTTTGCACTAATTCTTTGTAAGGTATTCTCTAAATACTTATTCAAAAATGAATCCTCCGTCTTCATCATCGAACTCCCTCCTTACCGTATGCCGCAGATCAAGACCTTATCGCGCAGCACTTGGGAGAAGGGTAAAGGGTTCCTTCGTAAAGCGGGAACAATTATTCTAGCTGGATCGGCTATTATTTGGTTTATGTCTTATGCTGGTCCTGGCGGATTTGATGTAGAAATGGATCATAGCTATCTAGCTAAATTCGGAGGCATGATTGCACCGCTGCTGGAACCGCTTGGTTTCGGAACGTGGCAGGCCGGCTCTACCTTGGTTCCAGGATTTTTAGCCAAAGAGGTTGTTGTGTCTACGATGAATATCATCTATCACGCACCAGATACGGCAGGGTTAGAGAATCAAATTTCACAAGTCTTTACACCGCTTAGTGCAATCAGCTTTATGGCCTTTATTCTGTTATATATTCCTTGTCTGGCCACTGTAGGGGTTATCAAAAAGGAAACAGCCTCATGGAAATGGACCTTCTTCTCTATTGGCTATTCTCTTGCTCTGGCGTATATCGTATCTTTTGTTATTTTCCAAGGTGGACGATTATTAGGTTGGTCGTAGAACTTGTAATTTGTAGATTCTCTTAATGAAAGTGGGGCACCGTAATGATAAATGTTCTGATCGTCACTCTGATCTTCGGTTATTCGGGCTGGATCATCTATCGACATGTGCAGAAGGGCAAGCAAGGCGCTTGCGCTGGCTGTGATAAGAGCAAGAGCTGCTCTGCAGCGTCTTTAGATTCCCCCCTCTCCTGTTCCTCAACACCTGTTGACAGTAAGAAGTAGGCTGACACAACAGGTGTATGTAAAGGTTCATAGTTTAGCTTCCCTAGCTTTCGGGTATGTTTGTTATAAGCAACAACAGACTATACAAGGAGGTAATCACTATGAACACCAAAAAAACGTTATTTACAACGGCTGCATTGGGAGTAGCGTATTTACTGAAGAATAAGGGAACTCGCGATAAAATTATGAACAGTGTTCAATCCTTTACTTCCCAATCGAAGGCTAAAAAAATCCAGTGGCACTCATTAATCTTTATCAGTCTTACAAAAGCAAAGAAACCTCTCCTTTGAAATGGTTGGTCGTACTTCCATTTCTTAAAGAGAGGTTTCTTTGTTGTTTATGGAGAGCTAATTATTCGCTTTCACTGAGCAACCACTGGACTAATGAGCGAACCATTACACCTGTTCCCCCTCTAGGATTAACTCCACGTTCTTTGGATAGAAATGCTGTTCCAGCAATATCTAGATGTATCCACGGCAGACCTTCCGCAAACTCACCTATGAATAATCCGGCTGTAGTGGCTCCACCGAATCTTCCTGCGGTGTTCCGAATATCGGCAACCTCACTCTTCAACAGCTCACGAAATTCCGGGTAAGCAGGAAGCTGCCATATTTTTTCACCCGAAACGTTAGATGCTGTCAGAAGCTGCTCCAAAAACTCCTCGTCGTTAGTAACAGCACCTGTAGCTATATCTCCCAATGTAGACAACACTGCACCCGTCAACGTTGCGACATCAATAATACGTTTCGCGCCCCACTCCCGAGCATAGGTCAGTGCATCCCCCAATACAAGCCTGCCTTCTGCATCGGTATTCAACACTTCTATTGTTCGTCCGCTCATGGATGTAATGATATCTCCAGGTTTAAAAGCATTAGCAGAAGGCATATTCTCAGCAGATGGAATGACCATCACGACGTTAATTCGCGGACGTAATTGTCCAAGTGCCTCCATTACTCCGAGTACGGTCGCTGCGCCCCCCATATCACTAATCAGCTCTTCCATACCTGGGGCTCTTTTTAAGGAAATCCCTCCCGTATCAAAAGTAATCCCTTTACCGACCAACCCCACGACATTATCCCAATGCCCCGTTCCCTGATAACGGATGACGATCATTCGCGGAGGGTTTACACTTCCTTTCCCGACTGCTAGCAATCCTCCCATTCCTTTTTGCTCAATTTCCCGTTCATCTAGCACTTCGGAAGGAAATCCATAACGTTCAGCAACTTCTATGGCGGCCACAGCAAGGTCAGATGGAGTCAGAAGATTACCAGGTATATTCGTCAAGTTCCGTGCCAGATTCGTGGCCACACCAAAAGCCAGCCCCCTCTGTATACCCAGATCCCAATCACGCTCGACAGCCTCTGCTGGCTTCTTCTCTATTGTGAATATAACTGAGGTTGGACCTGTATAATGAGATTGCTCCTGCTTATATGTGGGTCTTCGATAGGATCCGAGTGATAACCCCTCAGACAACGCGTAGGCAATAGATACGATATCCTTCTCTACTGTTAGTTCCTGAATATTTTCAGGTACCTGAATCACTAGCTGTATTCCCTTCAATCGAAGTGCTGCACGTGCTATCTGAACGCCCATTTGACGTAGATCCTCAGTCGTAAGAGGTTGGTCCCCTTTGCCCACCAAAATAGCAACAGGACAATTGGATGGATCATCTAGAGGTAGTACATAAGTCTGATTCAGCTTCCCACTAAATAGACCGGTCTTACCTAATAGGCGAATTCTGTCATTCCATCTCTCTGAAAGGCCTCCATGTTGGACCTCTGACTCAGAGATAATAAGGATAAGGGCATCACCCTGTATTTCATTAATGGTACTGCCACTGTTAAATTGTATATTCATTGTGCTTACCTCCATTTGTCTCCCAAAACCAATCCCCATTGTAACATAAGCAAGGCTGATCTCTGCATCTGTATTATCCGCAGGGATCAGCCTCTTATTACTCAATATTCTAATCAAATGTACTAATGGATTAATGGCAATGAGATTACAAAATGAGTACCTTCGTTAACTCTACTACTGACAGAAATACATCCGCCATGATTTTTGATGATTCGGTCACTCACGGAAAGACCTAACCCTGTCCCATTCTCCTTAGTCGTAAAAAATGGATTAAATAACCTGTCCAGTGTACGAATGTCCATTCCCTTACCGTTATCAGAGATGAAAATACGGACCTCAGAACCCTCCCTGCGGGCTCCAACCTCTATTTTGCCCATTAGACCATCCGCTCTATCCGCAACGGCCTCCATAGCATTTCTAATCATGTTGAGGACTACCTGCTTCATTTGCTTTACATCTCCAGAAATCATCATATCCCCCTGAAAAGGATGTAGATTGATCTGGCATCCCTTCATCAAGGCTTCGCTCTCTGTAAGCAGCACTACCTCCTTGAGCAAGGCTGACACAGGAATCATACCTACTTGAGGAACTGACGGCTTGGAAGAGGTTAGAAATTCATGGATGATATCGTTCGCACGATCGATCTCCGCCAAGATAATCTTGCCATATTCCTGCTTCCCAAGCTGCTGCAGATGCGGATGAAGCAATTGAATAAATCCACGGATCGCAGTTAACGGATTTCGGATTTCATGGGCAATAGATGCAGATAATTTACCTAGCATAGCCAAACTATCATTTTGGTAAGCTGTTTGCTCAATCAACTTATAATCGGAGATTTCTTTAACTGTAAACAAATAACATCCCTTCATTTGCTCTCCACAGCATAATGTAACCTTCCAGTAACGGCCATACTCGTCTAAAAATTCATAATTAGATTTTCCTTTGTATATCATCTCTCTAAAGCTTTGCAGTACTTGCTTTTTCTTGAAGCGGTTCAGTCGAACATTAGTTAACAGGTGTGATATTGTACAGCCAACAAGGGAGTGACGGGTTAATTCAAGCATCCCGTACATTTGCTTATTTACAAAGCTTATAACACCCTCTTCATCAAAAAGCATGATTCCGCTGTCAATATTCTCTAGTACATCCTCGTATGTAGTATCCACTGGCCCCGATTGATAGGTACTTCCCGGTAATAGAAGACTTTCTTGATATTGGCTAATCACGATACGAAGTTCCCCCTTTTACTGCATTTGACGAAGACGCTAAAGCGACATCAAATTACTATGTATTTGAGTATATGACGAAGCCGCCAGAACATTCGGTAATCGTTGCACATTTTCCAACCGGTTCAATTATATTCCAATCATATCCAAGTGAAGTAGACAACGCAATCAGAGAATCTGTCGAATGATAAAAAAATTCATAAAATGATTCCAAAGACATATAAAATATCACATCAAATTATATTTATTACTATTAGTTCGTTCAAATGATTTAAACCAATCTAAAAAAAATTAGAAAAAGCTAAAAAGCCTTCGCGGTTGCGAAGGCTTTGATAAAGAAATGGACCAGGCCCAAAATGTAATAATAATCTTATGCTTTCTGTTGCAGACGAAGGCGTCTTTGACTCATCACCGCTAATCTTTTCTTCAATTCCCGCTCCCACTTCGTATCCTCAATCTGTTTGGCTACAGCAAGCAGGTCTAGTGCCATATCAATCTGACTCCGCACAATGGCTAAAGGCTCTTCACTCTCGATATTAATGACGTTTTCAAATATTGCAGTTTCGTCTTCCATAACATAATCCTGAAAATCCACATCGGTAACTCCGTCTCCATGTGCGTATTCCGCCAAGATCTCATACTCATTCTCGACCTTGTAATGAACCTCCACACGATGACATACCGGACAAAAAAGCAGGGGAACATTATGGACTTGCGTGCGATAATGTTTTAGTGTTCCCTTTGTTCCTACCATACTCGCTCCACAGCAAAAGCTCATATTTGTTCACCCTCCTTAGAATAACTAACCCAACTGAGTTTTTATTATTGTATTACATTACCCTAATGGAGATTCCTCCACTCGAGGACATAATATAACTTTTCGCGCCTATTTTCAAATCCATTTTTTAATTTAAAACCTTTTGGAGCAAAAAACCTCCTTACAGAAAGAGCATCTGCAAGGAGGTCAACTTAGAATATCAAGGATCAGATGATAACAGAACATCATTTATAGGTTCTTGTCGCCTGGTTTCCAGTTCATTGGGCATAAGCCTCCAGATTGCAGGGCTTGAAGAACACGAAGTGTTTCTTCCACGCTACGACCTACATCATTGTGATTAACGACCTGGTATTTCAACTCGCCTTCTGGATCTATTATGAACAATCCGCGCAATGCAATACCTTCTTCTTCAATCAGAATGCCGTAGTCTTTAGCAACTTGCTTCGTAAGATCTGCAGCAAGAGGGAAGTTCACACGGCCTAGACCATTGGAATCCTTAGGTGTATTGATCCATGCTTTGTGGCTATGGATCGAATCTATACTTGCGCCGAGAATTTCTGTATCAAGCGCTTCGAATTGCGCAGCAGCATCACTAAGAGCTGTGATTTCAGTCGGACATACAAAAGTGAAATCCAGAGGATAGAAGAAGAATACCAGCCATTTGCCACGGTAATCAGACAGGCTTACTTTACCAAAATCCTTACCATCACCTGATACAGTTTCCATAGTAAAATCTGGAGCTGGTTTACCTACTAAACGTTCTGCCATTGCCAAAATCCTCCTTTGATTATGTAAGAAACCAACCATTTTTTGTCATGATATGCTGGAATAATTTACATCTTGTCTACATATCAAATGGTATCATCGTACAAAATCAAAGTCAATAATGGACAAATTACTCTTTAATAATAATTATAAATAAGGTTTTATTACGCTTTGCGGATTGCAGCAACAATCAAATCGCCCATTTCAGATGTACTAAGCGCTTTACTCTTATCTACTGCGATATCACTTGTACGGTGTCCCGCATCCAATACTTCAGCAACTGCAGCCTCTATAGCAGCCGCCGCATCCTCATACCCAAAGGTTAAACGGTACATCAACGCTAACGACAAGATCGTTGCAATCGGGTTCGCAAGCCCCTGTCCGGCAATATCAGGTGCGGAGCCGTGAACGGGCTCGTAGAGACCATAGTTACCGTCACCCATCGAAGCGGAAGCAAGCATACCAATAGAACCTGTCAGCATAGCAGCCTCATCGCTCAGGATGTCACCGAACATGTTCTCGGTTACGATAACATCAAAGCTGGCTGGGCGGCGCAACAGCTGCATAGCGCAGTTATCAACGAGCACGTGCTCAACTTCTACTTCAGGATATTCTGGAGCTATCTTATTTACGACCTCACGCCATAAACGGGAAGTTTCAAGTACATTCGCTTTATCAACGCTTGCCAGCTTATTACGACGTTTGCCAGCAATTTCAAAAGCCTGGCGGACAATTCGTTCCA
This sequence comes from Paenibacillus sp. FSL R10-2734, assembly GCF_037963865.1. NCBI lineage: Bacteria > Bacillati > Bacillota > Bacilli > Caryophanales > Paenibacillaceae > Paenibacillus > Paenibacillus sp. FSL R10-2734. Next base: position 6,386,888 of record NZ_CP150170.1, read on the forward strand.
CTTCCATTACGTTATATACACAGGTATCCACGGCTTCTTCACCATGTTCACCTTGACGACGCAATTTATCTCCGAAATAAATCCCACCGGTCAGTTCACGAACGACCATAAGGTCTGTACCTTCCAGAACTTCCGGCTTCAATGTTGAAGCATCCTTTAGGCAATCAAACACGACAGCTGGACGTAGGTTTGAGAACAATCCAAGCGCTTTACGAATGCCAAGCAATCCTGTTTCAGGACGAAGTTCCTTTGAATTGTTATCCCACTTCGGCCCGCCTACAGCACCCAGTAACACGGCGTCAGCACTTCGACAGATTTCTAGTGTATCTTCCGGCAGTGGTGTGCCTCTCTCGTCTATTGCGATGCCGCCAAATAGCGCGTGCTCCGTTTCAAAGGCATATCCAAATACTTCTTGGGTTGCTTTCAATACTTTTTCTGCTTCAGCTACTACTTCTGGTCCAATACCGTCCCCTGCGATTACGGCGATTTTTTTAACCTCACTCATCTCAGTCACTCCTCAAGTGGTCTGCTCTAACAGACATAGTTCTTCTTTATATTGTTGTATCATACCCAGTCGCAAAGGACAAAGATATAGATTCTATTGAGTTGATAGGCAGAGCCTATAATCAAATGAGATAAGACAACTTACCTTGATTGCCGCTTCATATTTGCTCTTATTTCTGAAGATGTTTACAATTACTATGAAATCATCTATCTAAGGAGTGAATGCGAAGTGCAATATGCAAAGCTTGGCAAATCCGGTATGAAGGTCAGTCGGCTATGTCTCGGAACAATGAACTTCGGCCCACAAACAGATGAACAAGAAGCTTTCCGCATTATGGACGCTGCACTGGATGCAGGTGTTAATTTTTTTGATACCGCTAACATTTATGGCTGGGGTGAGAATTCCGGTCTAACAGAAACGATTATTGGACGCTGGTTCAAGCAGGGCGGCGGACGACGTGAAAAGGTCATGCTGGCTACCAAGGTATATGGTGCTATGAGTGATAAGCTCGACGGACCTAATGATGAGGGTGGACTATCTTCTTACATTATACGCCGCCATCTAGAGGGGTCTCTGCAGCGTCTCCAGACCGATCACATCGAATTGTACCAGATGCACCACGTGGACCGTAGTGTCTCTTGGGACGAGCTGTGGGGGGCTTTCGAGCTTGCTGTAAACCAAGGCAAGATTGGTTATGTCGGTTCTAGTAACTTCGCGGGATGGGATATCGCTGTAGCGCAACAAGAAGCAAAGGCTCGTGGCTTCTTAGGGTTGGTTTCAGAGCAGCATAAATACAGCCTGACCTGTCGACTTCCTGAACTTGAAGTATTGCCCGCTTCTCTCCATCTTGGGTTAGGCGTTATTCCTTGGAGCCCACTGGATGGAGGCCTTCTCGGACGTAATGCGCTTAAGAAAATCGAAGGTAGCCGCAGTGGTGGAAACACTGAGCGTGTCGAGCAGTATAAGAGTCAGCTTGAGGCTTTTGCAAGCTTATGTATGGAGCTTGGGGAACCTCAAGATAATGTGGCTCTAGCATGGTTGCTAGCCAATCCTGCGGTAACCGCACCAATTATTGGACCACGTACACTGGAGCAATTCGAGAGTGCACTACGCAGTCTTGAGATTGTACTAGACGAGTCAGTACTTAAACGACTAGATGAAATCTTCCCAGGACCGGGCGGAGAAGCACCTAAAGCTTACGCTTGGTAGGTTTCTTATATAAAAGGGAGCTAAGGCTTCAGCAGGATCATTCGCTGAAGCCTTAGCTCCCTTTCTTGTTCGTTCTTATTCAGCTGTGTCCACGGTCACGCTTCCATTACTCGTGTTTAAGTCCACAGTGTACGTACCTTTACCAAGAATGGCAGTGCCATAGCTGTCTCCATCTCGATTCCAGGGTACATTCCCCTTCAGCGAACCATTGCTGGTATCCGCTGTAATCTTCGCATCTGTCGCGGATGGCAATCCCACCGTAATCTTTCCATTACTAGACGAACATTTCCATTTTCCAGTCACTGCTGAATTTATAGTGATCTTGCCATTGCTGCTCTTTGCAGTCAACGCTCCATCAATATTATCCAATATAATAGCTCCATTAGAGCTTTTGAGCTGCGCCCCACCTTGTATGTTCTGAACAGTCAGTGATCCATTACTGGTATGTGCCTCTACTCCACCAGCAACATCATGAATATTTAATACCCCATTACTAGTATCAACCACTAAGCCTGACTTTAGATCCGAGGCCTCTATTGACCCATCGCTAGTATCTACCTCAACGGCAAGGCTACTAGGTACACTTACATTTAGATAAGGACTTTTAGTAGTAAATCCAAACTGAATATTAGAGAACCAATTATGATCTGTATCGAGCTCCATAATCAGTGTATCTCCCTCAGTTGTAACTTTCCACTTCTTCTCCAATGCACTTTCAGCTTCACTTTCCGATTTTCCAGGTAGCAGTAAGCTTCCTTCATAATCCAATGAGCTTCCAGTGACACCCTCAACCTTTACTTTTCCACTTGGAAGTACAATTTTCAGTGTCGTAATATTATCTTTCACTTCCACCTTCCCGCTAAGTGGGGTTAGATGTGTATTCCCGAGCAGGCTGCTGAGTGAGCCACCGGCCATTACTGTCTGAGCACTGCTTGCTCCAATCAGCAGGATGATCAATAGGATCGCCCAGCCGCTTACACGGCTTTTGACATCGGATTTAATAAAGAGTCTGATCAACATCTCGAGTCCAAACAGGATCAACAGTGCTGGCCATAAATAAGCAAGCACTTCATAGCTGATCATATTATACTGAGCCATCACAATAATGACTCCTAGTGCAATGCAGCCCATGGCTGCAGTGAAACTTCCGATTTTCCATCTCCCCATAGTCAAATCCCCGTTTCTTATGCTCTCGTATTGTTTCTTAGCATCTTCAGACCGTACGCAATCAGACCCAGTGAAAGCAAGATCGTACCAATGTTAATCTCAATCAACATTCTCCAAAGCGTCGGAAATGCTGAAATCACCAGCATAAGGAACCCAGCAACAACACATCCAATGCCGACCCAAGCTGGATTCACATCTTCATGTGGGTAACCTGGCATAGCGGACATTCCCATGGTCCATGGTTCTCCGAAGCTGTCTGGATGAAACATCATACGTTCGTGCTCGGCTGCAGTTATTTTCATCCAAGCCGCTTTCTGCAGGGCATCAAACAATTGGTAAAACCAAAGTGCAGCCAGCGCAAAAGGGAAGATCATAGGCTCGGACGGAATAAACATAATACATAAGGACGCCCCGATCATAAACTGCAAACCCTGCTTTTTGAAGCCTAAATACAAATGACCTACTCCAGGAATCATAGCCAGCATAAAAGTGAGCCAACGTCTCTTCTTAATCATAATACATCCTCCTAAAATTTGGATAGCATAAACTTCAGTTTATCTGAATCCATCTATTTATTTATTATTCTCTTCATGACTATTTTCCAAAGCCACCAAACCATTGGGTTACCGAATTCGACACATGACCATTGATTTCAGTTATCCCATAAGCTAAATTCTCGAAAACTCCAAACTGTAACAATAACAAACTTAAACAGGCAGCCACCGCATAATGCATCCAAGATGTTCTAGGAGCAAAACGACGTCTTACGCTTGTCGCTTTATTCGCTCGCTCTCTGCGCCCTGTTTCGAGCTGCTCAATATTAGCCATAACACCTGCTGCGAGATCTGGGAAGTCCATCTGTGCATGTTGAGATTCGCTGTCTGAATCCATTTCTGACCAAAGGGCTGACATTTCCTTAGCTTCCTCCAGCCACTGAGCGCAATCAGGACAGGACTCTATGTGCAATCGGATACTCAGCTCCATATCTGGAGACAGTAGGTTATCAATATAATGTGGCATCCATTCTTTCACTATTGCACAATTCATCGCAATTCCTCCCTTTGTCTACGCATCATCTGTCTGGCACGATATAGCTGCGATTCGATAGTCTTAACGGAAACACCCTTTTGCTCCGCAATCTCCTGATAAGAATTTCGTTGAAAATAGTACAGCTGCACGACCGACCGGTACGGTTCTGCAAGGCTGTTCACATTCTCACCCAGTTCAGCTGATTGTTCCTGCTCAAGCACCGCATGCTCTGGCGTTTGAGACGTCACCCAATCATTCTCTGTGTAATCAGCTGCACTTCGATGCTTCCACTCCCTATCATTGGCCCGTTTCCAGTCCAGACAGGTTCGGTAGGCTATCCGATACAGCCATGTCGAGAAGGAAGACTGTCCTCTGAAGGAGGGGAGTGCTTTATATGCTTTTATAAAAACCTCTTGGGCCATATCTTTGGCCGATTCGGCTTCTCCAGTAATCTTTACGCACACTCTGTATACCATGCCTTGATAACGTGTCACCAAATGCCCAAAGGCTTGATGCTGACCGTTCAGCACAGCAGATATCCATTCCGCCTCTTCCAGCTTTCTCCCCTCCTTCACCTACATAACGTTAGACGCCAGCCAATTCCACTCCCCTGCAACTTAGCCACAACTTTTTTTAAATTTTTGAAATATCTTTAAGAAAGGAATATATCGTTGTTTGTCGAATTATGTTTAATTACTATGACTAAAAGAAAACTGTTTCTAATTATCGTGCTCTTTCTTGCTGTACTTACCGGCTTTCGCATCCTATGGGTTTGGGCTTCCCCTCACTCTATAGAACCACAATTAGTTAAAGGAGTACTCGATTTACGGGATAAAGAATTGAATCAAGACAAGCTCCTTACCTTAAACGGACAATGGGAGTTCTATCCTAATATACTGCTCCCCTCTTTCAATAAAGAATCCCTAACTAAAGCTACCACTAAAAAATATATACAAGTCCCGGGTCAGTGGAACGATGCGTTTATTGATGGCGAAAAGTCTGCTAATGGCTACGGCTCCTATCGTCTCCGTGTTCTTGTAGATAAAAATGAAAAGCAATCTTATGGTATCCTCATATCCGGGGTTCGAACTTCTTCGAAAATTTATATAAATGGTGAACTGCTGGGCAGTTCAGGTTCTCCTACTTCCAATAAAGAGGACTATATTGCTCGTGTAATACCTTACTCAATATCATTTACAACCGATAAGAGTGAGATTGAAATTGTGATTCATGCAGCCAACTATTCCTTGGCCGATACAGGTGGTATTGTTAGACCCATTTTATTCGGCAGCGAAAAAGCTTTAACCCACCAAAGGCTCATTTCCATAGGCCTTCAGCTGTTGTTATGTGTAGTACTCCTGCTCCATGCAATCTATGCAGCAATATTATATATCATTGGACCACGTCAAAAGATGCTGATTTATTTTTTTCTATTGGTAATTACTGCTACAACTACCGTGCTCATGGATGATGACAAGCTTCTGTTATATTTACTTCCCTTGAGCTACCAATGGGCCTTCAAAATATTATTCATATCTAATATTATGACTTTTATATTCATCCTACAGACAAGCAAGCATCTAATGTTCAAGAATATGAAAATAAAAAGTGTAAGTATTATGACTGGTCTGTCCTTGGCACACATCTTTTTCATACTGGTTGGCCCTGTAGTCCAGCATTATGAATTATATACGCCAATTTTCTTCATCAATTTATTTGTTTTAGGATTAGAAGTTGTAGTTCTCTTTCTTAAATCTATTCTTAGAAACTACGATGGCTCTATTTTTCTATTGCTATCCATCCTGGCCATCATTAACAGCACCCTTTGGGGATGCTTCAAAAATTTCAATTTGGTCGATGCGACCTATTATCCTTTTGACCTGATTATAGCCTTTTTGGGCTTTGCTACTTTTGGGTTCAAGCACTATTTCTGGAATACTAAGCAGACTGAAAATCTGGCACAGAGCCTGCAGAGGACCGTTACGCAAAAGGATAATTTCTTAGCTAATACCTCTCATGAGCTGAAAAATCCGCTGCATAGCATCATTAATATCGCTGAGACCGTCCTAGACAGTGAGAGAGAATCTTTAATGCATCAGAACGCAGATAATTTAGAGCTGCTTATCACCGTCGGAAGACGTATGTCTCTACTGCTAAACGATCTACTCGATCAATCTCAGCTTCGTGAAAGCAATATTAAACTGCAGCTAAAAAATGTTCCTATTCAATCCGTAGCTGTTGGCGTACTCGATATGCTCAAATTCCTAACGGAAGGCAAATCCATAACATTAATATCGGAGATTCCGGAGTCATTCCCTTCTATTGTGGCAGATGAAAAAAGGCTCATTCAGATTCTATTCAATCTACTTCAAAATGCTGTTAAATTTACAAGCGTAGGCTCAGTAAGGGTCCATGCGGATATTCACAAAGGTTTGGCGCGCATCCATATTACGGATACCGGCATTGGTATGAACGAGGAAATGCAGCTCCGAGCCTTTCAACCCTATGAGCAGTTTGACTCCAGCATGACGGCAATAAGTGGCGGAATCGGACTAGGCTTAAGCATTTGTAAACAGCTGGTTGAACTTCATGGTGGGGAGATAAGTGTGGTATCTTCGCTTGGCAAGGGCTCTACCTTTACTTTTACTATGCCTCTATCTGATCCAGCTATTCGAGAATTCAAATCAAAACTACCATCAGTGACTGAATTTCCGAACAAGTCACCTAAGATAACTGAATCCGAAATCACCACTACATCAGCTACATCTACTCCATCAACGGATGGAAGAAGACCTAAGATTTTGGCTGTCGACGATGACCCGGTTAATCTAAAAATACTTACTGGCTTACTGTCCATCCAAGATTATGAAATGATTACAGTAACCAGTGGAATCGATGCTTTAATAAAGCTGGATACCGATCAATGGGATTTGATTATTACCGATGTAATGATGCCACAGATGTCCGGTTATGAATTGACACAGAGAATTCGTGAACGGTTTACAATAGCTGAGCTTCCAATTCTACTTCTGACCGCACGTAGCCAGCCGGAAGATATCTATACCGGATTTGTTTCGGGAGCGAATGATTATATAATGAAACCTATGAATGCAATGGAGCTAAAGGGACGGGTACGTTCCCTCACGGATTTAAAGCAGTCCGTAAATGAACGACTTCGTCTGGAAGCGGCGTATCTTCAAGCGCAAATACAACCGCATTTCTTGTTCAACACTTTAAATTCTATCTCTGCTCTGGCATCTTTTGATATTAATCGAATGAGTCACCTCATTGATGCCTTCAGCTCTTATTTACGCTTAAGCTTTAACTTCTTGAATGCTCTACCTATGATACCCATTGAACGCGAACTTGAGCTTGTTCGTGCCTATCTGTACATAGAGAAAGAACGCTTTGAGGATAGGATGACCATTAACTGGGAGTTGGCAGAGAACCTACATTTCCAGTTACCTCCCTTGACCATTCAACCACTCGTTGAAAATGCCGTCCGGCACGGGATATTAAGCCGCGCCAAAGGAGGAACGCTTTCCATATCCATCAAAGATCTGGCTGATGATATTGAGATCACAATCACTGATAATGGTAAAGGTATGACTAGCGAACAACTTAAGCAGCTACTGAGCAGTCAATTTAATGGCACGCGAGGTATTGGATTTATTAATACACATAAACGGCTCTTACGTATCTATGGGAAGGGTTTGCAAATCAAAAGTGAGGAAGGCCAAGGAACCTCAGTAAGTTTTAAGATTCCTTCAGAAAAAAAGAAATCCAAATATTAGGAATTTCTATTCACAGACAGGCTATAACGAGCCGAAATATAAGTAAGCGGTTAACGCTGTTTTTTGCTAAAAATACTATATTGAGTGGTGAAATAACGATGATTCAAGCAGTATTGGTGGATGATGAACGGCTTGCTCTCGTAAAGTTAGAGTTTATGTTAAAAGAAATAGAAGCCGTTAATATTGTCGCGTCCTATACAGATCCTGTCCAAGCCATACAAGAGGCTCCGTCATTGGAACCCGACGTTATTTTTATTGATATTGAAATGCCCGAAATGAACGGACTTCAGGCTGCCGCAATACTGCAGGAGACTTGTCCCAATGCTACTATTGTATTCGTGACTGCTTATAACCACTATGCTGTGGAAGCCTTTGAGCTAAATGCACTAGACTATATTTTGAAGCCTGTGCGAAATGACCGGTTGCTTAAGACAGTACAACGCTTAGAGGACAGATTGACGCTTGCACCAAAAAGCACAGGGGAAGTATACGAAATAACGATTCGTTGTCTACAATCGCTTCGTTTTGAACGAGGTGGACAGCCCCTAAACAATCTGCGCTGGAGAACCTCTAAGGCGCAAGAATTGTTTGCTTTCCTACTACATAATCGCAACCGATTCGTCAGTAAAGACTCGCTGATTGACCTGCTGTGGCCAGACTTTAACCTTAAGAAGGCCTCTACCCATCTCTATACAACCATTTATCAAGTTCGGCAATGCTTGAAACAGAGTGAGGTGGACCTGCAAATCAGCAACGTCAGTGGTGGTGAAGGGTATATGCTTGAGACCGGATCGCTCTTAATCGATGCAACCCAGTGGGAGCATAACATTCTCGCTCTTGAATCCATCGGAGAAGACAATTATACAGCACATCAAAGCTTATTCGATCTTTATTCAGGTGATTATTTCGGAGATTATGATTATTTGTGGGCTGAGGGCGAACGACAACGCCTTCGCACCATTTGGCTCCACCATGCCATGGGAATGGCTCAGTATTATATCGACAGCAGCAGGATTCCCGAGGCCGTCACCGTTTATCAAAGGGTAGTACAGCTCCAGCCCTATTTTGAACAAGGGCATTTAGGATTAATGAAGGTCTACAGTAGTATAGGGGAACGATCCGCTGTGGAAGAACAATATAAGACTCTAAAGGATTTATTAAAAAGCGAACTCGGTATTGGGCTCCCAGCCAGTGTTGAAGATTGGTACGAACAATGGGTGTTCCACAACCTAAGAGTACAATGACCTGAGCCTACGTTCTGAACATAACAAAGACACCCGGATAGTATCGGGTGTCTTTGTTATTACCATGCATTAATTATTGCGTTTGAATCTTCTAGTCAACACGAACCCTATAAGAACCAGACTTCCACCTACTAAGTAAATAGGAAGTGCACTGTCTTCTCCCGTTTTCGGAAGCTGAGTCGGTTTATTACCATGATCCCCTGGCTCTGTAACTGTACCTGTTGGTACTTCCTCAACATCGATCTCAATCTCGATTTCTTCTTCATTTCCATTCTCATCTGTCACAATAATTGTGAACTTGTCTTTTCCAATGAAACCCGGATCCGGTGTATAAACCCATTTGCCATCCTTAGTAATTGTCACCTTACCATGATCTGGCTTATCACCGATACTTGGTAATCCGCCAAGTGGGATTTCACCTTCAATAGGAATATCCTCATCTGTTGTTAGTTTCTCTACAGGTGGTGTCACCTGCGGAACAATAGGCGTACTTGTTGGCACCGGCGTTACTGTTGGTGCTGAAGTTGGTGTCACAGTTGGCGTTGCCACCACAGGTGTTGCAGATGGAGTAGGCGTTACGATTACTCCCGGTACTGGCGTCGGCGTCGCTACCGGAACCGTTGGATTGTCTGGCGTCGACGTTGGTGTTACTGTCGACACAGGTGTTTCCGTCGGCGTTGGTGTTACTATCGGTGTCAGTGTAATTAGCGGCGTCGGCGTTGGTGTTGGCGTCGGTGTTATTATCGGTGTCAATGTTACTACCGGCGTTGGTGTTACTGTCGGCGTCGGTGTTACTATCGGTGTCAGTGTTACTACCGGCGTCGGTGTTGGTGTCGGTGTTACTATCGGTGTCAGTGTTACTACCGGTGTTGGCGTTGGCGTCGCTATTTTTTGATTCTTCAACGTCATATCTGTTACTGTCGTTGAACTAAACTTCACCTCATATTTATTTGGATCCAACACATATCCATTAGGTGCCGTTTTTTCTTGCAAAAAGTATTTTCCTGGCCGGAGATCTTTAAATACTGTTTTGCCGTCCTTATCTGTCGGAATTGATGTGCTAAATAAAACCTCTTCCGATCCAGATACTCGATATAAATTGAAGATAGCTCCTTCAAGAGCTTTACTATCTGCAGCATCTACTTTCATGACGGCTAATTCTTTTCTAGTCCCTTGTCCAATTCCACTGGAATCCGAAAATACTACAGTTACACTTGATTCTTTGGATTGGGTTCCTGTCTGGGATCCATTACCACTAAATTTAACGAAGTTACTAATCTTTCCATTATTTTTCGCCTCTAAAATTATGGAGTCATACTTCAAAATAAAAGGCTTCTCAATCGTTTTATTGAACTTCAATATAAATTGCTCTGCACCTGTCTTGTCATCCTTTGAAAATTCAAGCGTATAATCCTTGTCCGCTCCTTGTGTAAGTGCTGGACCAGCTTCAACAACTACGCCTTCCTTTGTAATCGTTGTCGGCAGCAACCGGAATGACTCCGGCAAGAACATTTGATTAGCGTCCGGATTATCAATGATTTGTGCATCTTCTACAAGAGATTGATTGTAGTTGATCTTTAAAGTCCAATTTAGCTTTGTCTCATTTTTAGGGTCCTGGGCCCCTGTCTTGGTAACATACTGATCGTTTTTACCGCCGTTTGGAATTTTAACTTCACTTTTCAAATCTTTGGATACAGGCACACCATTGTCAGACAGCTTAGCTGTATTGTAAATCTTTTCATTCTCAACCACTTGATCTTTTAAGCTGGTGGTGAATTTAATCAAATAAGGCTTTGCAATTTTTTCATTAAAGCTTATTTTCAGCAATTTAGTCTTTTTATCGTAATCCACAGAATATAGTTTGGGATTAGAGCTGGCAGTAACTGTGACTTCTTTTCCAACCTTAGGGTTGCCATTGCTTTCTATCGAAAGTTCGTAAACCTTTATAGATTCCTCTATTAACTGCTGTTTATCTTCTAAGGTATCAACAAGCACAGCTTTAGCAAGCTCTTTGCTGTTGTAGTTAATCCCTATTTCCCAAGAAATCTCCTTGGTTTGAGCGTCATAGGAACCGTTTTTGTAGCCATTATTCTGCGCTTTTGAATTAGGATAGAATGTATCCTCAACCGTGATGGTTTTCGTTTCTGTAGGTTTAGATGGGTCATTCCAGTCAACAGAAGCTCTATTCAAAAATTTCACTTCGTTCTTAACCCAATCATATACAGTCGTCCCGTCACTTTTCTTCAACCAATCATTATTGAAATACGTTTTGTAAGTAATCGTATAACTCTTATCAATAGATGATTTGAATTTCACGGTAAAACCTTCTGTAGGTTTTGAATCATCAAGAGTATACATAGAGGGAGCCATTAGATTACCGTTTTTATCCTTGATAGTAAACCCAACATCAGTAAATTTCAAACCTTTGTTAGGGAAGGTATCCGTAATCACTACATTATTCATTAATTTTTCATCACTATTAATTTTTATCGTCCAGCTTACAGTTTTATCAGCGTAATTAGCCTGTCCAACCTTCTTGGAGATAATATCATGTTTAAGTGTCCCGTATTCAGTCTTGTCATTAGTAACACCATTAACTACAGTAGTAACTGTATTCTGAATCTTTGTTTCTCCTTCGATCCGATCTTTCGCCCGGGTCTGATACTCGATCTTGTAAGCATTCGAAATATTATTATTAAATGATAATTCGAAATTTTCAAACCCTGCTTTCGGAGTTAAAGTATTCTCAGATACTGTGTAGTCATTCACTAAAACTTTATCAGGACTATCTTTAGACTTAGTGAAGTCTAATTTATATACCTTCATAGAGCCAGGTACAAACTGTTGAGAGTCCGAATAATAATCGCTCAACTTGGCCTCTGCCTTAGAAATCGTTTTTTCACCGTAATTGTATTCAATCGTCCAATAAGTGTCCTGTGTCACGGAATTATAACCGAGGAAAGTTTTCTTCAATAATGCTCCATGATTAAGTGGTACACTTGCTTTATCTGAAACAGGTCCTGTACCATTACCCTTGAAAGTTGCCGTGTTTTCAAATGAGGTTTTAGTATCATCAATAACATCCGTAACGAATTCAATGCGGTATGCTTCCGTAATCGGTGTATTAATATCAGGGGTAATAAACTTTACCTCTAAGGTGTTCCCCAATAGACTTGCAGAATATTGACTATTGTTTAAAGGAGCACCAGGAGATACAGTACCGTTTAGCGCCACATTAAGCTTACTGACCTTAACATCACTTATATCAGTTAAAGCTAAACCCGCAGGGATTACATCGGTTACAACAGCTCCATATACACTATCCATAACCTTGTTCACATCAACAGTCCATTTTATCTGTTTGGCATTAAAATTCCCTTGATTAGTGCCTACCGCAGCTCCATTTTTGTCAATAGTAGAACTAACCTCAGGTTTAAATCGGACTGTAAACTCCTGCTCTGCACCACCATTTATCGGAAACTTAATCGTATAGGGTAAAGTGTCCGTAAACTTCGTTGTGTCAAAACGAGTCTCCACTTCAATTGCACCTTTGACATCGAAATATTCTCCGACTTCACCGGTGAAGGTTAAGGTAACTTTGTTAGGGCTCCCTTTAATAATGTCGTAATGCCCCAGCTCTTTACCTTCAAACATAATCTTTTTATTCAAAAAGTCTTTCTCGAGCACAAACCCTTCTGGTAGTTCAAATGTAAAAGTATCACCTGCACCGTAATCATTTCCATCTGGAACCGACCAGTTATAGTTCAACTTCACGGTGGAGCTCAGCTTGTAAACAGAATCTGTGACCTGTACCCCTTTCTCATATACAGACATCGTCACACTTGTAATGATATTAGCGCTGTTCTCAATCGCTTTTGCTTTGACCTGAGAAACGAAGCCGAAAGCATTGAAAAACTGCGTACTAAGAAGTATTACTACCATCCATAAACCAATTTTCTTTTTCCACATAAAACGAAAGTCCTCCCTCTTCCTATAAAAGTACTTACCTGACTATTTCTAAGTTGTTTGTTCTCCAAATACTTCAATAATCTACCTTCGATTGTAATTTACCGATATGAACAATTTCTGAACAGATCTGAAATTTCGCTAGAATTCGCTAAATCAGTATTATTTTGAAGCAAAAAAAAGCCCTGACAGTGAACTTACTGTCAGGACTTCTCTACATAATTATTAATTTCTACACAATATAATTTCACTTATAGACTTGCATGGTCACGTTTGGTATAAGTCTTACGCTTCTCCAGAAGCTTGTTTAGCGCATCAATATAAGCGCGTGCACTCGCTTCTAGAATATCGGTGCTAAGTCCACGGCCCTGTGCAGCAACTTCGCCCTGCGACAGCACTACATGAACCTCGCCTTGTGCGTCTTTACCACGGGAGACGGATTTAATGGAATAGTCCCCAAGGGTAACTTCTTCACCTGTCGCTTTATCAATAGCATTGTAGATTGCATCTACTGAACCATTACCTTCTGCCTCTGCTACAATAGGCTCCGCTTCCGGACCATCGATAATCACTTTGGCGGTTGGAACAGCTTTATTGCCGTAAGTAACGTAAATCGTCTGAAGTCTGAATACTTCTGGCGTATCAATTAGCTTTTCTTCAATCAATGCCAAAATATCTTCATCTGACACTTCTTTTTTCTTATCCGCCAAATCCTTAAATCTTGAAAATGCGGTATTTAGCACTTCTTCTGATAAATCATACCCTAAATCACTTAACTTATCACGGAAAGCATGACGTCCAGAGTGCTTACCAAGAACCAGCTTGCTCTCCTTAAGTCCAATGGTTTCCGGTGTCATGATCTCATAGGTGGTTTTTTCTTTTAGCATCCCATCCTGGTGAATACCCGATTCATGAGCAAACGCATTTGCTCCTACAATCGCTTTATTCCCTGGGACTACCATACCAGTCAGCTTACTGACCAGACGGCTTGTGCGAGAAATTTCGGATAACGTTAGAGAAGTTTTTGCGTCAAAAAATTCAGCACGTGTCTCCAGCGCTAATGCCACTTCTTCAATCGCTGTGTTTCCGGCACGTTCCCCGATACCATTAATCGTTCCCTCGATCTGATCCGCACCATTCTGAATCGCAGCTAGCGTATTCGCCGTAGCCATACCAAGATCGTTATGACAATGAGCACTTAGCTGAATGCGTTCAATATCTGGCACGTTCTCTTTTAAATATTTGAAGATAGCTCCGTACTCTGAAGGATTCAAATAACCTACAGTATCCGGGATATTAACAACATTAGCGCCTTCTCGTATAGCCATTCCGACCATTTCAGCCATGAAATCATACTCCGTACGACCTGCGTCTTCTAATGAGAACTCAAGTTTAGGGAAATATTTCTTAGCGTACCGGATAGCAGACTGTGCAGTTTCCAGCACCTGAGCCTTATCCATCCGCAGTTTATGCTGGCGGTGAATAGGAGATGTGGCTAGGAAAATATGGATGCAAGGGTCCTGTGCACCCTTTAGCGCTTCTTTTACAGCATCGATATCTGTCTCTCTAGAACGAGAAAGACCAATTACCGTGACATTCTTGACTGCTCTTGCTACTGCATTTACTGAAGCCAAATCACCTGGGGAAGCAGCAGGAAAGCCCGCTTCCATACGGTCAATCCCCAGCTTTTCCAGCTGGTAGGCGATCTCTACTTTCTCACGCGTGTTAAGGTTCACACCTGGCGACTGCTCTCCGTCTCGCAGCGTCGTATCGAACACATAAATTTTCCGCATGCAAAGCACCTCCTAAAGATTGTGCTAAAACCCTCAAATGCGGCTCGTATAGTCACGGCCGCATTTGAAGGTCACACTATTTAATCATAGGTATATATGATTACTTCTTAATCCAGTGCATCATTTCACGCAATTGGCTACCTACTACTTCTACTGGGTGAGCAGCTTCGTTACGACGAGTAGCTGTAAGGAAAGCACGTCCGGATTGGTTCTCAAGGATAAAGTCGCGAGCGAATTTACCTTCTTGGATATCCGTCAGAACAGCTTTCATTGCTTTCTTAGTATCTTCAGTTACAATGCGTGGTCCAGTTACATAGTCGCCGTATTCCGCAGTGTTACTGATGGAATCGCGCATGCTGGACAATCCGCCTTCGTATACCATGTCAACGATCAGTTTCAGTTCATGCAGACATTCGAAGTAAGCCATTTCAGGAGCATATCCTGCTTCTGTCAATGTTTCGAATCCAGCTTTGATCAGTGCGGATACACCACCGCAAAGTACTGCTTGTTCGCCGAACAAGTCAGTTTCGGTTTCTTCACGGAAAGAAGTTTCGATAACCCCTGCACGTGTACAGCCGATACCTTTTGCATAAGCAAGACCGATTTCTTTAGCTTTTCCAGTTGCATCTTGTTCGATAGCAATCAAGCCAGGAACGCCGAAGCCTTCAACATAAGTACGACGAACCATGTGCCCTGGAGATTTTGGTGCTACAAGCAGCACGTCAGCATCTTTAGGAGCAACGATTTGTCCAAAGTGTACGTTAAATCCGTGGGAGAACATCAAAGCCGCGCCCTTTTTGAGGTTCGGTTCTACTTCATTTTTATATACGGATGCCTGAGTTTCATCTGGCATCAGAATTTGCACAACATCAGCACGGGATACTGCTTCAGCTACTGGCAATACTTCAAAACCGTCATTTTTTGCAGTTTCGAAAGATTTACCTTCACGAAGACCGATGACAACTTGAAGACCACTGTCACGCAGGTTTTGTGCTTGGGCATGTCCTTGGCTACCGTACCCGATTACCGCAATTGTCTTTCCTTTTAATACACTAAGTTCTGCATCCTGTTCATAGTACGTTGTAACTGCCATTGTCAATATCCTCCTTTTAATTGAGACCCATCATAAAGAGCGGGTGCTTCAAGAGAACTAGATTCACACCCTATCAAGCTGCTCTTCAAGCTCCCGCTCTTTAGCGGGAAGTTCATTCATATCATATCAGATTAATGCAATCAAGCAGTAATCCATTAAAGTCGTAAAATAAAGTATTTAAGAGTTACCACGTACCATAGCCGTAACACCTGTGCGAGATAGCTCTTTAATTCCATAAGGTTTCAAAAGCTCGATCATCGCGTCAATCTTTTGTGTATCTCCAACCACCTGAACTAGCAATGAGGTAGTGCCGATATCGACAACTGAAGCACGGAAAGTCTCTACTACACCCATAATTTCCGGACGCTCACTTGGATCAGCATTCACTTTAATCAGAGCCAGCTCACGTGCAACCATCGGTTTGGATCCAAGATCAATGACCTTAATAACATCAATTAGCTTGTAAAGCTGCTTCTCAATTTGTTCAAGCGTATGCTGGTCTCCAAGAGTAACGATGACCATCCGAGACAGCCCAGCCTCTTCAGACTGACCTACGGTAATACTCTCAATATTAAATCCCCGACGACCGAACAAACCTGACACCCGCTGAAGCACACCCGGCTGGTCATTTACAAGTACAGAAATCGTATGTCTTGTCACTGTTATTCATCCCCCATCAGCATGTGATCGATGGTTGAACCTTGAGTTACCATCGGGTAGACATTCTCGTCTTTTGGAACAACGAACTCTACCAATACTGGACCCGGTGTTTCCAGTGCTTCCTGCCAAGCAGCATGCGCTTCTTCCTTGTTCGTAGCCCGTAGACCTTTCACACCATAGGCCTCAGCCAGCTTTACGAAATCTGGGCTGCCTGCGAGGTCTGTATAGCTATAACGTTTGTTATAAATCAGATTTTGCCATTGTCGAACCATGCCAAGCACCTGATTATTAATAACTACAATTTTGACCGGTATATTGTGGATGGCGCAAATAGCGAGTTCTTGTGAACACATTTGCATGCCGCCATCACCGTTTATCGATACTACCAACCGTTCAGGATGTGCCATTTGTGCACCGATAGCGGATGGGAATCCGAAGCCCATCGTTCCAAGACCGCCTGAGGTAATCCATGAACGTGGATGATTGAACTTATAGTACTGTGCTGCCCACATTTGATGCTGACCAACATCCGTAGTGACAATAGCTTCACCTTTAGTCGTGTCATTGATCATCTCAATAACCCATTGTGGTTTAAGCTCTGTCTCCGAATCATTATACCGAAGCGGCTGATCAAGTTTCCACTGAGCAATCTGCGTTCTCCAAGCATCAGCCTTAGATGCGCGGCCAACCTCAGGATTCAACATCTCCAGTACAATCTTCACATCGCCTACGATCGGAATATCAGGAGATACATTCTTTCCGATTTCCGCAGGGTCGATGTCGATATGAACGATCTTAGCTTTAGGTGCGAAACCGTCCAGCCTACCCGTAACACGATCATCAAATCGAGCTCCAATATTAATGAGCAAATCACACTGCTGAATAGCGTTGTTTGCGGTGTATGTGCCATGCATGCCTGGCATTCCCATCCAAAGAGCTTCAGCACTTGGGAAAGCTCCCAGTCCCAGCAAGGTCGTAGTGATAGGAATTTCTGTCCGTTTCACGAATTCGAGCATTGCTTCATGTGCCCCAGAGTATATAACTCCACCACCTGCAATGATAATCGGACGTTCAGCAACCGCGATAGCACGAACCAACTTATCAAGCTGCAGCTTGTTTGGAACTGTACAAGGGTTATAGCCACGAAGATTTACTGTATTCACTGGTGTGAACAGTGTTTTCGCTGCCGACACATCTTTCGGAATATCAATCAACACGGGTCCTTTGCGTCCGGTATTCGCTATATGGAAAGCTTCATGTATAACGCGCGGGAGATCCTCAACATCTCTTACAAAGTAGCTGTGTTTAGTGATCGGCATCGTGATCCCGGTAATGTCTGCTTCCTGGAAAGCATCTGTGCCGATTAGACTGGAGAATACGTTACCTGTGATTACAACCAATGGAGTAGAGTCCATATAAGCTGTAGCAATACCTGTCACCAGGTTTGTTGCTCCCGGACCTGAGGTTGCTATACACACCCCGGGTTTGCCACTTGCTCTAGCGTAACCGTCCGCTGCATGAATAGCGCCTTGCTCATGACGTGTTAACACGTGATTGAAATCCGTAAAACCGTACAATGCATCATAAATGTACAATACAGCTCCACCTGGATAACCGAATACTGTGTCTACACCCTCCAATACAAGGCTGCGGAGTAGTATTTCCGAACCGGTAATGACTTCCGGCTCCATCCATTTTTCTTTTAGCTGCTTTGTAGACCGTAATTCCGGTATTTGCGCGCTCATCAGTATTCCTCCTCCGATATTTAACATTCATTATGCAAATGACGGACCGTCCTTAATACATCAGCAAATGGTTATTTAAAAAACAAAAAAACCTTTCGCCTCCCACGCACAGTATTAGCGCGTGAGGGACGAAAGGTTGATCTTCCGTGGTACCACCCATGTTTGCATTACATCTCGCGATGCAACGCCTTATCAGGTATACAAAAATCCATCGATGTAGGCAAGGGCCCTAATCTCTGTAACCTGAAGTCCGTAACGCGGACTAAACGATTCTCCCTAATAATTCCACCACTCTAGCCAGTGGACCTTTCAGGAAAACAGCTCCGAGGTGAGCTCGTATATAAGGGATTTCGGTGGAGGTTGCAGCAAATCCTCACACTCTCTGAGCAAAAGAGCCCTTAAAACTTCGTCCTCATCATTGCCGATACATGTATGTTCGATAAAATGTTTAGACACATTATATGATTCCTAACACGGATAGTCAATACCCATATTTTTAAAATCGTCACAACTCCTACTTCTACACTCTCGGAACGCCTGCCCCTCTCCCAACATATGATATACGACAATGCGTGGAAAGGAGACGGCTCTATGATTCGTTATCGTCGATCCAAGCAGGATGACGTTGTAATTCTTGATTTAATCGAGCGACAGCTTGTACCATTATCTCATCTACCGCAAGCAGAAATTATTAAAATCAAAAAGGATTTGCCCCGTCGCCTGGGACACGGAATCACCCTTGTCACCTGTCCCGACTATGAAAGCGATCCAAATGGGTTTGTCCATTTTTTGCTGCATGGTGATTTACTCTACATCGATATGCTAGCTATTGCACCCGAAGCTCGGCGAAAACAACTGGGGAATATGCTCATGGATCGAGCAGAACGGTTTGCACTATCTCGCGGATGTCATCGTTCTAAGGTATCCGTTGATTTAGGAAATGTAGCAGCACTAGCCTTTTATCAAAGATTGGGCTACAGCGTAGCCCGTTATCAAACCCTAAGTTTTTGTTACGAACTTGAGAAACGATTCACCTAGCTAAAGCAGCTCTTATCGGAACTTAAAAGAATCCAAAAGGTGAATATGGTGTGCCTCCGTACCCATAACCTCCATAAGGAGTTCCATTTCCGTAACCGCCACCATAAGGTGTACCTCCGCCATAGCCACCACCATAAGCATAAGGCGCAGTCCCAATGGCGAGCAAATCAAACAACACTAATGGAATGATTGCTTTCGTTTGTACTTTTTTACCACTTACACGTCGTAATATAAGACGATTTCCTGATACACGAAGCAGTGTTCCTGTAACCTGTGTGCCATCCTTTTTCACTGCGATGATCTGCTTACCAATGAGTCTCATAACCTGCTTCTTCGTAACTGTATTAGCCATCATATCCCCTCCAAAATGTTTTGTAAGCCTCTGATTCCCATCATCTACGAAACAGTTTATTCGCTGGAAAAGACCTTCGCCTGTACACTTGCCCGCATTTCTCAATGTTTATCCTTGCCCTTCCTAACAAAAAAGCCGCATTTCCGGAATAAGTCCGGAGATGCGGCTTCGTAATGATATAAGCGAAAAAATGAGTAGAGCTAGCGTTTACCAGGATCGTAAGGCTGACCTAAAGCCTTAGGAGCAGCGGAACGACCTACAGCACCCACCAATACAATGATTGTCAATACATAAGGAATCATGAAGATAAACTCTTGTGGAATCCCTTTAGACCACTCAAACAATTGAACATAGTTACGGATCGCTTGGGAAAATCCGAAAAATACAGCAGCACCAAAGGCACCGAGTGGATTCCATTTACCAAAGATCATCGCTGCAATAGCGATAAAACCTTGACCAGAAATCGTATTATGGCCAAAGGTTCCGGTTGTAGTTAAAGTGATTGTAGCACCACCGATACCTGCCAGCAATCCGCTCAGCATTACGCCGATATATCTCATCCGCTTAACCTTGACGCCTAAGGTGTCAGCAGCACTAGGATGCTCACCTACTGCACGTAAACGAAGTCCAAATGGCGTCTTAAACAGCACGAAATAAATAACTATAACTAGCACAATGGCTAGATAAGTGGTCGGATAGGAATTAAATATTCCTTCACCGATCACCGGGATTTTGGACAGTCCAGGAATTGCGACCTTGTGAAATCCATCGAGTAGTGGAGTTTCAGCAGATCCATCAAACAGCAGCTTTACCATATAGAGCGTACTACCTGCGGCTAAAAAGTTAATGACCGTACCACTGATCGTTTGATCCGATTTAAAGGTTATAGCTGCAACTGCATGAATTAGTGAACCAAGTACTCCGACGACCATTGCACAGAGTACCCCAATCCAAGGAGCCCATTCACCCATCCCAGCATCTTGAGCATAATAACCGCCTACTGCTGCTGCAAAGGCACCGAACATCATCAAACCTTCAAGTCCAATATTTACGACACCGGAGCGTTCAGAGAAGATGCCGCCAAGTGAGGCAAAAATGAGCGCTGTGGAAAAAACAAGCGTTGTATTAAGCAGTTGACCTAACGTCTGCAGATCCATCTATAACACCTTCTCTTTCTTGCGCTTGAAGTAAAAGGGCTTAAGCACCCAGCGCACAATCCCTTGTGCCGCAATAAAGAATATGATTGAACCTATAACGATACGAATAAGCTCTGGAGGAACGTCTGCAGCAAAACTCATTCCCGCCGAACCATAAGTCAACGTACCATAGAGAATCGCAGCTAGAACAACACCAAGTGGATGTGTTAATCCAAGAAGCGCAACTGCGATACCATCAAATCCATATCCTGGAGATGCCGCAAACACAGATTGATAATGGAATACACCCAGTACCTCTCCTGCTCCGGCCAACCCTGCAAACACTCCGCTTATGAACATTGCTTTTACAACGTTACGGCCAACATTCATCCCTGCGTATTCGGCAGCATGAGGATTGTAGCCAACAGCACGCATTTCATATCCTTGCTTAGTCTTCCATAAGTAGACATAGAAGAATACTGCTGCGGCAAGGGCAATAGCTGTTCCCCAGTGCAGACGCGCATTGTCAAATAACGAATTCAAGAACGTCATAGAAAGAGAAGCTGGAATATCCTCGGAACGATTCTGCCCCGGAAGTAACAGAAATGCTCTTACGATATAATTCGACAAGTACAGAGCAACCCAGTTTAACATGATCGTGGTAATAACTTCATTAATTCCACGTTTGGCTTTTAAATAGCCAGCGATACCAGCCCACAGACCTCCACATAACCCCGCTATAATAACAGCAAGAGGAACTAATATGAATCCTGGCAAGGCTGCAAATTTAATACCCACCACGGTTGCAGCAGTCATACCAATCATCACTTGTCCGTCTGCCCCGATATTAAACATCCCTGAGCGGAATGCAAAGGCTACGGCTAGACCGGTAAGCATCAAAGGCGTCATTTCGCGCACAGCTTCACCAAAGTTATACAAGTTACCAAATACACGTGTGAACAGTGCGGAGTAAGCAGTTATCGGATCATAACCACCCATAAGCATAACTATTGCTCCCACAAGAAAACCAAGCACGATGGCGACAAGAGGAACGATATAGCTGTCAGTTGTGAAGATTTTTTTGAACTTATTCAACTGTCTTACCTCCCCGCTTCAAGCTGCCTGCCATCATAAGACCCAGTTCCTGATCATTAGTATCCTGCGGGAACACTTCACCGACGATTTTACCTTCATAGATAACAGCAATTCTGTCAGATACATTCATAATCTCGTCCAATTCAAACGAAATGAGCAATACAGCTTTCCCTTGGTCACGCTGAGCAATAAGCTGCTTTTGAACAAACTCGATCGCACCAACATCTAGACCGCGTGTTGGTTGTGCTGCAATGAGTAATGTCGGATCTTTATCTATTTCCCGAGCAATAATCGCTTTCTGTTGATTTCCGCCGGATAGAGAACGTGCCTTGGTCTGAATTGAAGGGGTACGCACATCAAATTGCTGTACTAGACCCTCCGCATACTTATCAATTACATCATTTTGCATAAAGCCATTTTTGTTATATGGACTCTTATAGTAAGTTTCCAGAACCATATTCTCACTCACGGAGAAATCAAGCACCAAACCATGCTTATGACGGTCCTCAGGAATATGAGATACATTCATCTCCGTAATCTTGCGCGGGGATAAATTGGAAATCTCGCTTCCTGACACCTTAATAGAACCAGAATCAATTTTGCGCAGACCTGTAATGGCTTGAATTAGTTCACTTTGTCCATTGCCGTCTACACCAGCTATTCCGAGAATTTCTCCTGCTTTCACTTCAAAGCTAAGGCCGTCCAGCACCGAGACACCGTCTTTACTCTTGCTGTTAACATCCTTCAGCTCGAGTACAGTTTCGCCAACTTCAGGAGCTTTCTTGTCCACCTTGAAGGTTACGCCACGTCCTACCATCTTCTCAGCCAGCTCATTTGGATTAGTCTCAGCGGTATTAACAGTATCAATTACTTTTCCGCGTCTAATAATGGTGACTCGATCAGATATTTGCATAATTTCTTTAAGTTTATGCGTTATCAGAATAATAGATTTTCCCTCTGCAACAAGCCGCTTCATAATCGCCATCAATTCTGTAATTTCTTGAGGCGTAAGTACTGCAGTCGGCTCATCAAATATGAGAATATCCGCTCCGCGGTACAGGGTCTTCATAATTTCTACCCTTTGCTGCATACCCACAGAAATGTCATGAATGACGGCATTTGGATTCACTTGCAGGCCATATTGCTCCGATAGCTTCCGAACCTGTTCCGCAGCGGATTTATAGTCAATTTTAAGACCTTTCTTCGGCTCCATCCCAAGAACGATATTCTCAGTAACCGTAAAAGGTTCCACAAGCTTGAAATGCTGATGCACCATACCAATACCAAGCTCAATCGCTTTATTGGGGTTATCAATAATAACCGGTTTCCCGTCGATTTCAATACTACCTTCATCCGGTTGGTACAATCCAAATACGATATTCATTAGAGTTGATTTACCTGCACCATTCTCACCGAGCAATGCAAGGATCTCACCCTTCTTTAACGTCAAGCTAATGGAATCGTTAGCAACAATACCGGGAAATCGTTTTGTGATTTGCTTCAACTCTACGACTGGAGCCGCAGCACTCATGGAATCACCCTCATCACAGAAATATATAACTACCATGTAGACACGGATGTACCGCCCTTTTCAAGGCGGTATAACAGTGTCTAACTTATTATAACCAGTGCTTTAACAAGGAATAAGGCCAGCGCATAACCGGCCTTATTCCTTGTTGCTTATTGTAATCCGATAAATAAAAGGGAGATACTACTCTGCAGGAACTGTAATCGTTCCATCAATGATTTGTTTTTTGAAGTCTTCAACTTTAGCCAAGATTTCTTCAGAAACGTTTACTTTAGATGTATCAGAGATACCTACACCATTGTCCTTCAAACCAAGAACAGTTGTAGTACCACCTTTGAAAGTACCATCGATTACTTCTTTGGAAACCTTCATTACAGCTTCGTCAACACGTTTGATCATGGAAGTCAAAGTTACGTCAGTACCAAACTCAATGGATTGGTCTTTATCTACACCGATAACCCATACTTTAGCACCGCCAGCTTTGTTACGGGATTTAGCTTCGTTGAATACGCCATTTCCTGTTGCACCAGCAGCAGGGAAGATGATGTCATTACCATCGTTATACAATGTAGCTGCAAGTGATTTACCAGTATCTGGTTTGTCATATGCGCCTGCATAAGTAATTGTAACTTTAGCTTCAGGGTTAACTGCCGCTACACCAGCTTTGAATCCTACTTCAAAACGTTTGATTACTGGGCTTTCCATACCGCCAATAAAAGCTACCTTGTTAGTTTTTGTAGTCAAACCAGCAACCACACCAACCAAGAAGGAACCTTCGTTCTCAGAGAAAGTAACGGATGCTACGTTAGGAGCATCTACTACGCTATCGATAATTGCCAAGTTAGCATTTGGGTTCTCACCAGCAACTTTTTTAATTGCGTCGCCAAGATCAAAACCGATACCCCAAGTCAAGTTGTAGCCATCTTTAACGAATTGGTTAAGGTTTGGCTCATAGTCAGCATTGGATTTACTTTGCAAATATTTAACGGAAGCGCCAGTTTCTTTATCAAGAGCTTGTAGTGCTTCCCATGCCGATTGGTTAAACGATTTATCGTTTACGCCACCGATGTCAGTAACCATACCAAATTTGAAATCAGATTTCGCGGCGTTTGTTCCACCATTTGTTCCTGCATTAGTCTCGCCATTTGCAGCATTCTTAGTGTTGTTGTTTCCGCAACCGGCCAATACAACTGTGAATGCCAGCAACATTACAAGAGATAATTTGAAAACTTTTTTCATTGAATGTGATCCCCCTTAAAATATTGGATGTCATCTGTGTTCTGCTTGGACATTCCATAGATCAAATTATAACTGCAATAAAATCTAAAATCCAGTCCATAAATGACCTCAGGTCAATAATAATTTGTACTTTTTCGTAAGTAACCGCTTTCCATAACACGGCATGTTATCATCATGTCTAGATGATGTTAGAGAACCTTAATTCCCTCTGTATAGTATTGCAACATATTACAAATATTATTGCACACTTATGTGTTTTCTATTATTATGATTGCTTAGTAATTGCACTGAAAGGAAGTTATTAGACATGACCGATGAAAAAAATCCACAACCGATGCCGGCTTTTAAGTATTGCCGTGAATCACGCGTTTTCAAAACGGGACGCGTTTTCCCTAATGATGTCAATAATCACAAAACATTGTTTGGCGGCAAGCTCATGAGTGGCATTGATGAAGTAGCCTCCATTTCAGCTATGCGCCATTGCCGTGCTAACGTCGTCACAGCCTCTACAGACTCTGTCGACTTCTTGAGGCCAATCCGACCTACAGACTCCGTATGCTTCGAATCCTTCGTTTCCTGGACCGGACGTACAAGCATAGAGGTATTCGTAAAGATCATTTCAGAAAATCTATACACTGGTGAGCGCGCTGTCGCTGCCACTTCATTTCTTACCTTTGTCGCAGTCGAGGAGGATGGTACCCCCACTCCGGTTCCTGCTATTATCCCAGAGACCGACGAAGAAAAGCTGATCAACGAATCAGCTAATGAACGTTCAGAGCTACGGAAAGTAAGAAGAGCCATCAGTAAAAAGCTCGCTGCCGAGCTCAATACTGTGAAGTACTGGGAATAACTCTGCATCAAGCAGAGTTATTTTCCTCATTTCTTAACAATAGAGGAATAATCTCCTCATTCTATACACTTCATACCGCACAAAAAAGCACCGCTGCATGGGCAACCCGCAGGCGGTGCTTTTCGATTATATCACAACACTTACGCGTTGATTTTCTCTTTGGCAATACCAGCCAATGAGTTGAATGCGTTAAGATCATTTACAGCTAGATCAGCCAGCATCTTACGGTTAACTTCTACACCAGCCAATTT
The DNA here is from genome assembly GCF_037963865.1 of Paenibacillus sp. FSL R10-2734. NCBI lineage: Bacteria > Bacillati > Bacillota > Bacilli > Caryophanales > Paenibacillaceae > Paenibacillus > Paenibacillus sp. FSL R10-2734. Next base: position 6,412,582 of record NZ_CP150170.1, read on the forward strand.
CAGGCCGTATACAAGCTTGCTGTAAGAAAGACCATTCATACGAGCTGCTGCATTAATACGAACGATCCACAGTCTGCGGAAGTTACGTTTAGTTTGACGACGGTCGCGATAAGCGTAAACCATCGATTTCATTACTTGTTCTTTAGCTGTTTTAAAAATGCGGTGTTTAGAACCGAAATAACCTTTTGCCAATTTCAATACTTTTTTATGTCTACGACGAACTACAAATCCGCCCTTAACTCTTGCCATATTAATAAACCTCCCAAAAATGTGTGATAAACTATTTCAAGTTAGCCAATCCTTGTTTCAAACGTCTTACATCCCCAGGGGCCATTACTGGATTACCGTTCAGAACGCGCTTAGCGCGTTTAGATTTGTGGGACAGCAAGTGGTTTTTGTGAGCTTTGTAACGTGTTACTTTACCAGTTCCGGTAATTTTGAAGCGGCCTTTCAGGCTGCTATGTGTTTTCATCTTAGGCATGGTGTTTCCTCCTTGAATATTATGCGGCGCCAAATTGCAGGTAAGCAAGTGACTCCATGTTTATTGGGCTTTAGGAGCCAAAATCATAATCATGCTGCGACCTTCCAGCTTAGGCTGGCGCTCAACAACAGATATATCAGCCACTTCGTTCTTAACACGCTCGAGGATTTTTTGACCGATATTTGCATGTGTAATCTCACGTCCGCGGAAACGCACGGAGCACTTTACTTTATCGCCTTCACCCAAGAACTTGATTACATTGCGGAACTTAGTTTGATAATCATGTTCCTCAATGTTAGCACGGAACCAGACTTCCTTGATATCAACGATCTTCTGGTTCTTACGCGCTTCCTTCTCTTTCTTCTGCGTTTCATAACGGAACTTGCCGTAATCCATGATGCGGCATACCGGCGGCTTAGCCTGTGGTGCTACATTGACTAAATCTAGATTAAGATCGATCGCCATTTGCAACGCTTCGCGGATCGGTTTAATTCCGATTTGTTCACCTTCCGCACCAACCAACCGTACCTCTTTGGCCCGAATTTCATCATTGATCATATGTTCCTTACTGATAACTCTCCACCTCCGGATCTTTTTAACAACTATTCTGCCCTACTCCATAAAAAAGGGGTGTCGGTAACACCCGACACCCCGTGTTTGATCAACGTTCATGAACATTAACATTCATAAAGCATTGAGATCAAAACCAGCCGGCATTATGCCAGTCAGGTGAGAAGCAGGTGCTTCTTCTTGCAATCCCTATGATTTGCGTACTTGAATACTATACAACACTCCATTCGGAGTGTCAATTCTTTTATTCAAAATTCCTAGATAACTTAAACCTGCTTGCTCTGCACTTCTTCAAGTCTTACGACACGCGTATGCTTGGTGTGGCTCCATTGCTTGTTGTTCTGCGTGAAGAACGCATAGAACGTAATAGGATACCAAGAGATCAGGTAAATTGGGAAGAACACCAGATAAGCGTACACCTTCTTAAATTTAACCTTCTCCAAAGCCATTGCAATCCCAAAGGTCACCAGATTCAAGCCAATAGCAAGGAAGCCAAGCCAGACTGGCAAGCTGCCGTAAATATTTGCGATATTCGGTCCGTTAAAGATGGCCATATCCACCCACATTACCGCCGTCATTAAAAAGGTGAGCAATACAATATATACATTCGCTCCGTAAAGCGCGAGGTCAAACTTCGTTAAGCTGCGTTCCTTAATACTTTGCCAAAGTAATGGAAAAAAATAACGACGTGCTACAGTAAAGTGTCCCTGCATCCAGCGCAGACGTTGTCTTGATGAGGCCTTGAAAGTCAGAGGCTTCTCGTCAAATACCTTTGCGTCATAATTGAATTTAGGATATACACCATGAGATGCACTGCGCATCGTGAACTCCAGATCCTCAACCAAGCTTGTAGCTCCCCAGCCCATTTCTTTAAGAAGAGCAGTCTCGAAGCACATTCCTGTTCCGCCAAGGAAGTTCGCCATATTTAAATTATGGCGTGAAAGTTGCCACAAACGGTTAATATACCAATACGATACACCATACGCTGCAGTAATCCAGGAATCTTCTGGATTCTTAGTGTCAATATAGCCTTGGATAACACGTGCTCCTGAACAAAGATCATTATTCATCTCCATTAGGAACTCGGTATGTGCCAGATTATCGGCATCAAACATTACGACTGCATCATATTGACGCGGCATGCTCCACAGCTCTTTGAGCATCCATTCAATAGCATAACCTTTACCTCTCAGATTCGGGTTAGTGCGGACACAGGCATTCATTCCGTGCTCTCTAACAATGCGAGCTGTACCATCTGTACAATTGTCACAAATTACAAATACGTCAAACAATTCTGAAGGATAGTTAAGCTGCTTCAGGTTCTCCATTAATGCGCCGACGACTTCTTCCTCATTATGTGCGGCAACAAGTACTGCAAATGTTTTTTCCGGCTTATACTTTGTCTTTGTCTTTTTCTTGTGCAGACCAAATAACGAAAAGGTAAACTGATAAACTGCGATTGCTGCCAAGATCACTTGGAGCGTAACAAACAGTGCGTCTGTCATGACCTTTTTGATGCCCCCTTTTTTCACTCTCGGTGTTCTTTTTTTTCTCTAGCTTGCTTGACGTTCCTTCTGACCCTTTTGTTGCATCCCTTAACAATAAACCAAGAGTATCTTCTTATTCTCGGCAGACTTCACAATTTTTATATATACTGTTCAAAAGAATTGTATTGGAATCCATTGTTTACGGATCCTTATTTATCTCTTACCCTTTTAAACATGTTTAGCCCGCTTGAATCATTGTAAAGCGTAAGCCGCTCTAAGTCAAAACTAGCAATTTTCTAGCAAACCTGAGCTTTTCCTTGAAATGGACTACCTTAAAAAAGTATGATTAAGACAGATCTATGCTTAAAAACAGACTACACATATGTAGCTGTTATCGGTAGCCGACTAGCGGAGGGACAAAATATGAGACATTTATTTATGAAACTACATCTCTGGGAGCGGCACCTTTTCCAATGGATCAACGGACGAATGCACAATCGCTTTCTGAACTTCTGGCTCTTCTATCTCACTCATTTGGGTGGGGCTACAAGCACGATTGTTATCAATATACTTATATGGGCATTTGCTCCTCAGCCGTGGAGAACTACTAGCCTGCAAGCACTGACAGCTCTAGCTGTCAGCCATATTCCTGTTGCTGTCGCCAAAAAGATGTATCCACGCATGCGTCCATATTTGGCGCTACCGGATACGAACACATTTCGTAACCCGCTAAAGGATCATTCTTTTCCTTCTGGTCATACTACAGCTATCTTTGCTTCAACGGTCCCATATATGGTAGCCTTTCCTGCTTTGACCTTTATTCTGCTGCCATTGGCCTTTATTGTTGGATTTTCTCGCATTTATCTGGGATTGCATTATCCGTCAGATGTTATTGCAGGAGGATTGATCGGATCCTGTGTCGCAGCGGGCACTATAGCCCTATGGGTCTAAAGCATTAACAGTAAACCGGGAAAACCTTTGAGAATAGGTGAATCAACATTGCGTAAAAAAAGAATTTTAATACTCTCGGAAGGCTTTGGCGCAGGACATACACAAGCAGCTTATGCGCTGTCGAGCAGTCTGCGCCAATTGTCACCCAATTTACAAACAAAGGTGCTAGAGCTTGGTAATTTCCTAAATCCCAAGATGGCACCCATTATTCTATCCGCTTACCGAAAGACGGTAACGACACAGCCTAAGCTGATGGGTTACGTCTACCGTCATCAGAAATCATTTAATCGTCTTACCACGCTTGCCCTGCATCGCATATTTTATACGCATACCAAGAATATTGTTATACAACTGAAACCAGATGTTATAGTCTGTACACATTTCATTCCGGCTGCTGTAGTTTCTCGTCTGAAGAGAGTAGATCCTCCCCTAAATGTACCGCTTGTAACCGTTATAACGGATTATGACGCACATGCCAGCTGGATCAGCCCTGAGGTAGACCGTTATCTGGTATCAACACCTGAGGTTAAATCCAAATTGTGTATGCGGAACATTCCAGCTGCGAAAATTCAGGTCACTGGTATACCAGTACACCCTAACTTTTGGCAGCATCCTGGAAAGCAGAAGATTCGTGAGCAATTCAATCTGAAGGATATTCCCACAGTACTAGTCATGGGCGGCGGCTGGGGGATCATGAACGATCAGGTTGTAAATACCTGTCTGGCAGACTGGCGAGATAAGATTCAGATTGTCTTTTGTCTCGGAAATAACGATAAGCTGCTACGTGAAATGAAAGAAGATCCGCGCTTTAATCATCCACATATTTCCTTGATCGGATTTACACGTGAGATTGATAAGCTAATGGAAGTATCCGACCTGTTAGTTACCAAACCAGGCGGAATGACCTGCAGTGAAGGGCTAGCTAAGGGAATTCCAATGCTTTTCTATCATCCTCTGCCTGGGCAGGAGGAAGAGAATTGTCGATATTTCACCGCAGCTGGTTTCGGAGAGCCGATAGGATCTTTAGACGTAGTTGTAATGTGGATGAAGCGCCTCTTAAACAACTACGAGGACGTGCAGAATAAGCGAAAACTTCATCTTGAGGAAATCGCCCGCCACCACCCATTGCAATGCGCTCAGAGCATTATCGAATTATTGGAATAGCAACTAATTAAAGCGGCAAGCCTCCTCATCCCAGGAGACTTGCCGCTTTATTGTTGGACTACTGGACTACTGAGATAGGAATAACCCTGTGTAACTACAGCCGATATTTATCCAATCGAGTAGCTTGATACTGTTTGAGCGCTTCTGCACCTACAATCGCCTCGCAACGATGGATATTCACGCCACGTCCGACAAATTTCGTCTCGTATTCCGTCATGATATGATCCTCATTTATGATACCGTCTGCATGTAGGTCCAAAGAAATATTTTTCATCTGTAAGCCAAAGTCCGCAAATGCATTTAATGAGAACTCAAAAAGACTGCGGGAATCTGTTTTTAGATGAATTTCACCTAAGTCGCTTAGCAGCCCACGATATTTGTCAAGAAAACGCGGGTGTGTCAAACGACGTCGAGCATGCTTACTCTTAGGCCACGGATCACTGAAGTTAAGATAAATTCGTTCCAGCTCTCCAGGAGCAAATACTTCCTCTGCATAATCAATATTGGCCAGTGCCAATTTCAGGTTAGGCGGCGTCTCATGACCTGCCGGCTCCCATACTGCTCTAGCCTTATCTCCAGCACGGCGAATCAGCTCATCATACATATCAACTCCGATAAAATTAATATCGGGATATTTGAAGCTCATTTGGCTGATAAACTGTCCCTTGCCCATTCCGAACTCCACATGGATCGGATGATCGTTTCCGAACAGCTTGGACCACTCACCTTTATAACTTCTAGGGTCAAGAATGACTAGATCGGTCTGTTCTTCCAAACTTTCACGTATTCCTTTTCTTCCGCGTAAACGCATAGGTTTTCCTCCGATTATCTCTTATACGATAACTGTCACTTGCAATATTGTGCCGAAATTGTCCCGAAAAGTAAAGGGATTGGTGCAAAAAAGAAAAAGGAATTCTCTGGTTCAGCTCTTAAAGAAGCTGTTCAGAGGAATTCCTGTCTTGTTGTATATTTGGAATTAGGGTCCGTTTTTGTCAGGCACATGTGATCTACTTAGTGTTTGAGTTATAAGTAAATGTCTTTTTTTCGAACGCACTACGAATCTTACGTTGAGCATCTGTCTTGATCTTAGGGTTTCCATTAAATTCCACACCTGTTAGAGCAAGAGCTTCATCTGGTGTTAAATGGACTTCAATCGAATCTTTACCCTCAGCATATACCGTTTGAGAATTCATCGCTATCACCTCACGGTTATTATTATGGACCGGACGACACGAAATTATGAACTCCAAGCTGAATTTCTTCAATGCCACAGCAGCTTTTCACACTCTGAATATAACATACTATGTAAGCATTTACAAGCCGAAACAGCCCTTTCAGCGGCCTATTTTTCATGCCATTCCTTGGAGCGAAGTTACGTCGAGCTCGGTTTTTTGATACAATGAACTGGATTATAAAGAAACGGCTGTGCGTTCTTATATAAAAGGATGCTAACCGTCTCAGAAAAATATAAGGATTAAGGAAACTTATCCATGATTATATTTTCAGAAAGGAGATACTCTTGTCAAATCTTCAATACACTTCCCCTCCGTTACTGTGGGGGGATAAACGTTTCCATACTTGGAATTACGAAATGCGTGAGCACATGAATACTAAGGTATTCAAAGTTATGCTCGATGCCGGCTTTACCTGCCCTAACCGTGATGGCTCCATCGCTAAAGGCGGCTGCACCTTTTGCAGTGCCAGAGGTTCTGGTGATTTTGCGGGAAGTCGCCGGAATGATCTCGTCACTCAATTCAATACAATCCGTGACAAACAGCATCTGAAATGGCCAAATGCTAAATACATCGGATATTTTCAGGCCTATACCAATACGTACGCTCCTGTCGAAGAGCTGAGAGAATATTACGAAGTTATTTTGCAGCAGCCAGGTGTCGTTGGATTATCTATTGCTACACGTCCTGACTGTTTGCCAGATGATGTTGTAGAATATTTAGCGGAGCTAAACGAGCGCACGTATCTGTGGGTAGAGATGGGTCTCCAGACTATACACGACTCCACTTCTGAGCTAATTAATCGGGCTCACGATAGCCAGTGTTATGTAGATGCTGTTGAGAAGCTGCGGCGTCACGGCATTCGTGTCTGCACCCATATCATTCACGGTCTCCCACAGGAGACGCATGAAATGATGCTCGAAACGGTATCTGCTGTGGCTCGCATGGATGTGCAAGGAATTAAGATTCACCTTCTGCATCTCATGCGTAAAACACCAATGGTGAAGCAATACGAAGCTGGTTTGCTACGATTCATGGAGCAGGACGAGTATGTGAAGCTGATTGCCGATTCACTGGAAATTCTGCCACCCGAGATGATTGTGCACCGTCTGACTGGGGACGCGCCTCGTGATCTTTTAGTCGGTCCGATGTGGAGTCTCAAGAAGTGGGAAGTGCTAAATGCCATTGACGATGAGCTTGTAGCTCGTGATACTTGGCAGGGTAAGTATTGGAGGAAGAGCTAATGGGCTTTATGTCCGTTCTAAGCTTTGCTCATAAATTAATCTCTGAGCGACTGACCCTAGGTGACCGAGCGATTGATGCTACTGTAGGTACAGGTGCTGATACGCTCTTTCTAGCCAAAACTACTGGAGCTCGCGGGGAAGTCTACGGCTTCGACATCCAAGCTGCGGCGCTGAAGCTGGCTGAAGAGCGTCTGAGGCTTGCAAGGGAAGAAACTTCCTCGCTCTCTGCCGTCACCTTGCTGGAACGTAGTCACGCCGAAATGGCAGAAGCTGTCCCAGCAATCTGGCATGGCACCGTCGGTGCGGTAATGTTCAATCTTGGCTACTTGCCTTCAGGCGATGCCGACAAGAATATCATTACTCAGCCGGACAGCTCTATTGCAGCCTTGGAGGCTTCCCTCCAGTTACTGCGTCCAGGGGGGATCATTACGGCTGTTCTTTATCCCGGCCATGCAGGCGGGGATAAAGAAGCCGCTACTGTTGAATCATGGGCAGCACAAGTATCCCCTCTAGTGGCGCAGAGCATTGTTTATCGCCAGCTGCAGCGCACGGATTCACCTTATGTAATTGCGCTCGAGAAGAAAAAAAAGAGTCCCCTTTAAAACTGTAAGTAATCAAACCATCAAATATTGGGAAGGAAGATATGTTAATGACACAACCATATCCTTTGAAATTTCAACCGGAGTTTAAAGAACGTGTGTGGGGAGGCCGCGCGCTGGAGAAATTCGGCCTAGATCTGCCAGAGGGACATATTGGTGAAGGCTGGATGATCGCCGATCACCCAAATGGCACATCTTCGGTGGTAAACGGAGAGTTAGCCGGTCAAGGCTTGGATCAAATTCGTGAACAGTTCGGCCATGAATGGTTCGGAAGCAAAGGGATTTCAGAGGCGGGCGGAAGATTCCCTCTACTAATCAAATTGCTGGATTGCAACGACAATCTTTCCATACAAGTCCACCCTACAGATGATTATGAGGGATTGCCAAAAGGTGAACTGGGCAAAACAGAGATGTGGTACGTGTTAGATGCTAAGCCAGGTGCCAAGATCATCTATGGTCTTAAAGATGGCGTGGATCGTGAAACATTACGCGAAGCACTGGAAAAAGGCACCGTTATGGATAGCCTTCAGGAAGTATCCGTCTCCGCAGGAGACTCGTTCTATATCCCAGCCGGAACCGTTCATGCGCTATGCGCTGGTGTCGTTGTAGCAGAGATTCAGCAGAATTCCGACACTACATATCGCATTTATGACTATGACCGTCCAGGTCTGGACGGAAAGCCACGCGAGCTTCATATCGAAGATTCACTTAATGTTACGGCCTATGAAGGCGCCGGAGCTACTTCGATGAAGACAGATAACGCAGTCCCTGGAGAGTGGCTGCAACTTGCCGCTTCGCCATATTTCATCGTAGAAAAAGGAATCGTAAATGGTTCATGGGGCCTCACCACTACAGAAGACAGCTTCACTATTCTGGTAATCTGTGAAGGCAGCGGACATCTTACTTGGGATGGCGGATCCCAGCCTTATGCCGCAGGGGAATGCTATCTGATTCCTTCCAGCCTCGGCCGTTACGCTATCGAAGGTCATTCTACTGTGCTTCGCTCTTATTTACCATAAGTCGAGAACCTTTAGGAGGAATGGACCATGAAGGAGAATAGCTTTACCCTAACGGATCCCATAGGTGTAACTATCCATGTCTATGAATGGTTACCTGAGCCCGATGTTCCAGTTAGGGGAATCGTGCAAATTTCGCATGGCATGTGTGAAACAGCTGCTCGTTATGCTCGTTTTGCGGAAGCATTAACCGGAGTGGGTTATGCAGTATATGCCAATGACCATCGGGGACATGGTAAAACCGCTGGTCAGGTCAATCTGCTTGGAGACGTTGGTGAGAACGGATTTTATTGGATGCGGCGTAATCTCCTTCAAGTCGCTGCCACAGCGCTTTCTAGACATGAAGGAAAGCCCATCATTCTATTCGCTCATAGCATGGGCTCCTTTCTGGCCCAAAAGCTGATGTGTGAAGAAGGAAACGAAATCTATGCAGGGTTTATCCTAAGCGGTACGAATGGTCCACGTGGGATGCTCCGCCTTGGTGAATCTCTTGCTAGTGCACAGCTTAAGTTAAAGGGCGATCATCACCGCAGTGTCCTGCTGAATAGCTTGGTATTCGGCAGTTACAACCGTGCCTTTTCTCCGGTAAGAACAGCCTATGACTGGCTGAGCAGTGATACCGCGGAAGTAGACAAGTTTATTTCCGATCCATTCTGCGGAGCTATTTGTACGACACGCTTTTTCCGTGATTTCTTCCACCTTCTTAGGGAAATCCATTCTGAGGAGTCTTTGTCTACATTATGTAAAGACAAGCCTATTTATATTTTCGCTGGCGATAAGGATCCCGTTGGAATGAATGGTCAGGGTATTCTCCGACTTGCGGAGTTGTATAAGAAACGAGGGATCTCGGACGTAGAGCATCGGCTCTACCCAGGAGGCAGACATGAAATGCTTAATGAGGTGGACCGGGATCAAGTTACAGCTGATGTACTCAGCTGGCTAGACCAGCATCTTCCTTCAGAGGTTACGACTACAAGTTAAGAGAACAAACAGGGGTGTCCCAACTAGCCATTTCACGGCTTTTGGGACACCCCTTATTTTTGATTAGGATAAACATTGGCACTTGGTGTGGGAGCCCCACGAACAGACCGTTGTTCCAATCGCTGTTGTCTCCAGATTTTATTTATTTCCCTTAGCGGTGAAAATCTGGAGACAACGGCGAACGCTCCGCTTTTCCACAATCAGTCTGTTCGCTCCGCTTCTTTGAGCAGAAAGTTTCTACAATCAAAAAAACGTAGGAACGCAAACTTACCAGCTTCCGCAGCATTTTCGCAAACGAAAGCATTACAACCGCTCGCGCCACATTAGGCATACCTGATACACAGCACTTACGGTCTCAGAAGAAGCTATTTGCTCATTTTTAGCCTTTGGAGCTTGATTTCGGACTCCAGTGCAGCTATTCCTTCGAAAGAAGCTCATTTTCACTGGTTTTCGTGCTAATAGCGACTATGGAGTCCGTTAGATGAACAAATGTGGGGAAATCTCGCTTTTAAGGTCATCTGGGTCCGATAGCGCTAAGGCATCTGGATCCGTTAGGACTATGTCATCACCATTCTCCGGCGCTTACGGACCCAGATGAAGCTATTTGCTCACTTTTAGGCTTTTTAGCTTGGTTTCGGACTCCAGTGCAGCTATTCCTTCGAAAGCAGCTCATTTTCACTGGTTTTTGTGCTAATAGTGACTATGGAGTCCGTAAACATCGCAAATGTGGGGAAATCTCGCTTTTAAGGTCATCTGGGTCCGATAGCGCTAAGGCATCTGGATCCGTTAGGACTATGTCATCACCATTCTCCAGCACTTTCGGACCCAGATGAAGCTATTTGCTCATTTTTAGCCTTTTCAGCTTGATTTCGGACTCCAGTACAGCTATTCCTTCGAAAGAAGCTCATTTTCACTGGTTTTCGTGCTAATAGCGACTATGGAGTCCGTTAGATGAACAAATGTGGGGAAATCTCGCTTTTAAGGTCATCTGGGTCCGATAGCGCTGAGTCATCACCATTCTCCACCACTTTCGGACCCAGATGATGCTATTCGCTCATTTTTAGCCTTTGGAGCTTGATTTCGGACTCCAGTGCAGCTATTCCTTCGAAAGAAGCTCATTTTCACTGGTTTTCGTGCTAATAGCGACTATGGAGTCCGTAAACATCGCAAATGTGGGGAAATCTCGCTTTTAAGGTCATTTGGGTCCGATAGCGCTAAGGCATCACCATGCTCCAACACTTGCGGACTCAGATGAAGCTATTCGCTCATTTTCAGGCTTTTTAGCTTGGTTTCGGACTCCAGTGCAGCTATTCCTTCGAAAGAGGTGCATATTTAGTGTTTTTCGCGCTAATAGCGACTATGGAGTCCGTTAGATGAACAAATGTGTTGAATTCTCGCATTTAAGGTCATCTGGATCCGATAGCGCTAAGGCATCTGGATCCGTTAGGACTATGTCATCACCATTCTCCACCACTTACGGACTCAGATGATGCTATTCGCTCATTTTCAGGCTTTTTAGCTTGGTTTCGGACTCCAGTGCAGCTATTCCTTCGAAAGAGGTGCATATTTAGTGTTTTTCGCGCTAATAGCGACTATGGAGTCCTTTAGATAACAAATGTGGGGAAATCTCGCTATTAAGGTCATCTGGATCCGATAGCGCTAAGGCATCTGGCCGATAACGCTAAGTTCTCTTAGTCCGATAGCATTAAGAGTATCACTATCCTCCAACACTTGCGAATTCAGACGACGCTCGTGCATAAAGCAAAAAAATAGACCGCCCCAAAGGAACGGTCTATCCTCCAAACTCAATCACCCTATCACAAAGGCAGCGTATAGTATTGAGCGCGTTGACTTTCGTTCTGCTGGTACATCACGATTAGCAGCGTGCGGCCTTCTCGAACGGAAGAAGGTTCAGCTACGGCTACAGCCGAACTTGTAGTTTGGACACACTCTTCTAAACCACTATCTGTGACTCCCTGTAATAGCGACTCTGTAGAGGATACAGTCCCGTCGTTAGCATTGTCAGCTTCAACTTCAGCTTCCTCTGAACCTCCATCTGCCCGCAGACCGCTGATTGATTCCAGCACCGCTTCTAGTGAGAACGGCAGCACTTCAAGTACCGTATACTTTTGCAGCTCTCTTTCACTGAGTCCGGCTTCTGCCAATTGGGCAGAGATTTGTCCCGGATTAGCAGCGATATCCTTCAAGTAACTCGACCAATCCGACTTATCCAGCACGAAATCCCACCAGATTTTGCGAGGCTTATACTTGTGTCCTAGGAAATAATCAAGCTTCATCAACCCAGTAATAATATCCATAGACGGTGTCCCACGATCTATCAAGAAAGACTGCAAACGCGTAAAGAGATCTTCCAGCTGATGCCCAATCTTTTGCCAGCCTCTCTCCTCCCAGTAGTCACCGAACTCCTGAAAGAAATCGAATGGTGAATCAAACACGTGACGGATCAAGTATTTGGCCGTATGATCCATCCGGTGGCTGTTCCAGTATTTCTCCAGCACATCCTCAAGCCGCTTCAAACGGATAATATCCGAGAAGGTCATCATATGACTGCTAAGAATTTCGTAAGGGGCATGTTCCATATACGTGTACTCGTATTTTGCCGCCTGTGCACGCAGACCCGTCCCGCGGAGCATTTTGAGGAATCCGAGCTGCAGCTCTTCCGGCTCCATGACGAATACATCATTAAACGTTTTGCGGAAGGTGGTGTAATCCTCCATTGGAAGCCCCGCGATCAAATCTAGATGCTGGTCAATATTGCGACTTTCCTTGATCTTCATTACTGTACGGGACAGCTTCTTGAAATTCTGGCGACGTTTAACGAGCTCATTCGTCTCATCATTCGTAGACTGTACACCAATCTCAAATCTAAAGATACCCGGAGGCGCATTCTTCGACAGGAAATCAAGAACCTCCGGCCGCATAATATCTGCTGTGATTTCGAACTGAAACACGCAGCCTTGATGATTATCAATCAGAAATTGAAACATTTCCATCGCATAGTTACGGTTAATGTTGAAGGTGCGGTCTAGGAATTTAATGATTTTTGCACCATTTTCAATTAAGTAGAGAAGATCAGACTTCACGCGTTCAATATCATAATAACGCACGCCTACCTCAATACTGGATAAACAGAACTGACAGTTAAAAGGACAACCACGGCTCGTCTCAAAATAAACAATACGTTTACTCAAATCTGGAATATCCTCAGGAAAACGATGCGGTGTAGGCAGCGTATTTAGATCGCTTTTGGGACGAGGTGGATTAACAATGATCTCTTCGCCCTTGCGATAAGCGGCTCCATACACAAAGTGGAACTTGCGATCATCCCGTAGCTCCTGCAGCAGATGGTGAAAAGTCTCTTCTCCATCTCCGTTGACTATAAAATCAATACGAGCTTCTCTTTTCATCCAATGGAGCGGCTCATAAGAAACCTCCGGTCCTCCGAGAACAATCGTAACTTCAGGCATCACTTGCTTAAGGATACCCACTAGCTTGAGTGTCTCTTCGATATTCCAGATATAACAGGAGAAGCCAATCACATCGGGCTGCTTCTGAAACAAGTCGGACACGATATTCATCACCGGATCTTTGATGGTGTACTCAGCCAAATGAATATCATTGAATTCATGCTCACTATATGCTTTTAGCAATCGGATCGCCAGTGAGGTATGGATGTATTTGGCGTTTAATGTGGACAGGATGATTTTCATGCTACACGACCTTTTCTACATTTCATTTTGAAAAAACTCCAGGAATGCCTTACCGTACTTCCTGTATTTCACTTCCCCTACGCCCTTCACTCTCAGCATTTCCGCTTCGGTCTGTGGACAAACCACACTCATCTCACGAAGCGTTGCATCATTAAAAATAATATAAGACGGCACATGCTCTCGGCCCGCCAATTCTCGCCGGATTAGACGGAGCTGCTCGAAGACGGTCTCATTGACCGCCGAAGGTGACAGGTCATGCCCGCGACTACGAACTCGTGTACCGGATGCCGCACCTGCTCGTGATGGCCGCGCCACTCGCTGCATGACCTCACGCTGTCCGCGCAGCACCTCAGCAGCCAAAGGCTGGAGCCGTACTACGGGATATTGTCCTTCCGACAAAGCAAGATATCCTTCAGAGATAAGCACATTGATGCTCTCCGAGATCTCTTTCTCCGTCCGGCTGGACATCGCACCGTGAGTCGGCAGCTTATCAAAGCCATACTGCATCACCTTCTGATTGCGAGAACCTTTAAGCACAGAAGCCACCAACGCTACTCCATAACGTTCCCGCATACGGTGGATGCAGGAGAATATTTTCTGTGCATCAACGGTCATATCTACAAGCTCTCGTTCATCTGTACACGAGCTGCAAATCCCACAGGGCTTGTCCCCATGTGCCTCGCCAAAATAATCCAGCTGAGCACTCCGCAAACAGCGGGTAGTATAGCAATAATCAATCATTTGCTGAAGCTTGCGATATTCGTTAGCTTTGCGGTCCGTATCTTGCGGATTCTGCTCGATCAGAAACTTCTGCGTCATAATATCCTGCGCACTAAAAAGCAGGATACATTCACTAGGCTCTCCGTCACGTCCAGCACGACCTGCTTCCTGAACATAAGCTTCCATGTTTTTTGGCATATTGTAATGAATTACGTAGCGGACATTGGATTTATCAATCCCCATCCCAAAAGCATTCGTGGCCACCATGACCCGGATATCGTCATATAGGAAGCCTTCTTGACTATCTGCCCGCTCCTGATCATTCATACCCGCGTGATAGCGGCCTGCTGCTATTCCAGAAGCTTGCAGTCTCTGATATAGATCATCCACTTCTTTGCGGGTAGCCGCATATACAATTCCCGGCTGGTGAGAATGCGTCGCTGTGTAGTCCATGACGAACTCCCGCTTGTTCTCTCCACGTAGCACGGACATTGCTAGATTATCTCTTCCGAGTCCAGTCATGAAAATACCTGGCTCGCGCAAACGCAGCAGCCGAACCATATCCTCCATAACCTCTGGCGTTGCCGTCGCCGTAAATGCAGCCAAAATAGGCCGCTCTGGCAGCTCGTTCACAAATGGTGATACCGACAGATAGCTTGTGCGGAAATCATGCCCCCACTGAGATACACAGTGTGCCTCATCCACAGCCACGCAGGAAATGGACAATTCAGCCATCTCCAGTCGGAACCAGTCAAGCTCTAGCCTTTCGGGCGCAACATATAGCAGCTTCAAATCGCCCCGGCGGGCAGCCCGAATCCGCTCATTCACTTCTTTTCCGCTCAATGTGCTATTAATAAAGGCTGCCGGAATACCTGCCGTGGTTAACGCGTCCACTTGGTCTTTCATCAGTGAGATCAACGGTGAGATCACCAGTGTCAGCCCGGGTAGCAGCAGTGCAGGAACCTGGTAGCAGATCGATTTCCCGCCCCCTGTAGGTAAAATCCCCAGCGTATCGCGACCCTCCAGCAAGTTCTGAACAATCTTTTTCTGGCCATCCCGAAAGTCTGGATAACCGTAATATTTTTGCAGTTCAGCCTGCGCCTGTTCAATAGTAGGTGCTTGCATCTTCATATCTCTCATAACTCCTTAGGCGTTTCTATCTTTAGTTTAGCGGTCAATGGTGTAATGAGCAACACTCTTGAAGTCGTCCTTCCATTTCTTGTTTTGGAAAATTTACATAAAAGGACTTCTTTTGAGCCAAGCTTTAAAAATCGCCATTCTATAGGAAAGAGGAACAACCGTGCAAAATTGGAAACAAAAACTTAGTTCTTTTACACAAAAAAAAGCACACGAAGAACCCACTTCCCCTAATGAGCGTTCACAGAAACCACTGGATTCTGACCTAAACAAAAATATTAATTCCATCCGTAATGTCTTCGGTGCAGATGCTGATCTCATTGTGCGTAACTTTCGAATGTATGGCTTGTATGATGCAGCAATCCTATTATTTTCATCTTTAGTGGATCAGGATCAAGTTCATGAGCATGTCCTGAAGCCGTTAATGAGCGTCCCATCCGAACTCTCGGCAATTCCAGAGCAACGCAAGGAGCTGCCCGATTTCATCTGGAATACAACCGTTCAAGTGACTCAAGGCGACCGAACATCGAACTTAAACACCTTGCCTGCCACTCTGTTAGAAGGAAGCGTAGTTCTGCTCGTAGAGGGCATGGACCAAGCTCTTTACTTCAATCTGCGTAAAATTGAGCATCGAAGTATTGAACAGCCGCAGACGGAGCAGATTATACGCGGTTCGCGAGAAGGATTTATTGAGAATTTGGAATCCAATCTATCCCTACTTCGTTATCGGCTGCAAACCCCGGATTTTCGGGTTACGACCGCCCCGCTTGGCACAAGGACTCGTTCCCAGGTTGCTGTGTGCTACATAGAAGGGATAGTAGACCCCGAATTAGTTAAAAAAGTTATGAAGAGATTATCTATGATCAACACAGACGGCATTCTAGATTCAGGGTACATCGAGCAATTCATTGAGGATAATCCGTTATCCCCCTTTCCACAGGTTCAACCAACGGAACGACCGGATAAATCTGTCGCAGCATTATTAGAAGGAAGAGTCATCATTCTGGTAGACGGCTCTCCCTTCTCTTTAATCGTTCCAGCACTATTCAGTCAATTCTTCCAGACGATGGATGATTATTCGGAACGTTTTATTGTCGGCAGCCTTATTCGAGTAATCCGGCTGATTGCCTTGATATTCTCGCTGTTTTTCCCTGCTCTCTATGTATCTGTCATCTCCTTCAACCCAGAGCTCATGCCTACGGAATTTGCGGTAGCGATCTCAGGGGGCAGAGCAGGGGTTCCATTCCCAGCAGTTTTAGAAGTACTGATTATGGAGGTCTTCATGGAAGTGCTTCGTGAGGCAACCATTCGTCTTCCACAAATGATTGGAGGTGCCCTTTCTATTGTGGGTGTCCTAGTTATCGGACAGGCAGCTGTATCAGCAGGTTTAGCAAGCCCGACGACCGTGGTTATTGTCGCCATAACAACTATAGGGTCTTTTGCCACCCCTTCGTACAATGCGGCGATTTCATCCAGAATGCTAAGATTCCCATTAATTATTCTGGCAGGCTGCTTTGGTCTGTACGGCGTCATGTTAGGCACCATAGTAATTGTGAATCACTTATTATTTCTGGAATCCTTCGGTGTTCCCTATATGACGCCATACGTGCCCGTTAATTGGAGAGACCTGAAGGATAGTATAATTCGCGCCCCTTTATGGTGGATGAGACAACGCCCGAGCTTCTTGAACAGTCCAGATCCTACTCGACTCGCTCATGATTTGCCAACAACGTATTCAGATCAGATTTTCAAGGAGACAGAACTTGATGAACAACAACCGCCCGATAACAACAATCCAAGTAGTGGCAGTAATCGTTAGTACGATTATTGGGATAGGTATTTTAAGCATTCCCCGTTATATGGCTGAAACCGGAGGCAGTGGCGCACCTTTGGTTTCAGCTTCTGGAATTCCACTAGCTTTTCTCGGTTGCTGGTTCACGGCCGCTGTATGCCGGAAATTCCCGAACGAGAATTTATTTGTATTCAGCCGCCGGCTAGTGGGTACAAGACTCGCAAATATTTTCTCAGTTCTTATTTCATTGTTTTTTGCATTCTCTGCCGGGATTACGATGCGTCAATTCGGAGAGGTATGCATCACAGTTGTGTTTAAAAAAACACCTATCGAAGCGGTAATTCTATTGATGCTCATCCTGGCTGCCTTATCCATCCGCAGAAATACCGTTAAATTTACATATGTTCATATTTTTTATTTACCTTTCATCTTAATATCCGTTCTCGGAATTGTTTTAGTTTCGTTGAAAAGCGTAGATGCCTTAAACTTATTGCCCATCACAGGTAATCATCTAACATTTTCAAGCTTTTCCAAGGGAATGCTTACTTCTGCTACCCTGTATTAGGGAACTTTTATTCTAACGCTAATGGTTCCCATAATGAAAAATCCTCATCAGGTGCTTAAAGCAGGAGTTGCTGCACTTCTTATTATTGGCTTTGTTTATTTATTGATCATTATCATCACAGTTGGCATGTTCGGATCCCAAGAAACCAAACTGCTCACCTACCCAACGCTAGAGACTGCCCGCTCGATTTCTATTGGCGGAGGACTATTAGAACGATTTGATGCTCTATTTATAATTGTCTGGGTAGTTTCAATATTCACTACAATATTCACGAATTACTACTTAGCTACATATTCGGTTCAGCAGGTAATGCGGATAAAAGATCACCGCCTAATATCCAGTTTTTCACTTCCATTAATTTTCACATTTTCACTTATACCCAGAGATATTTATCAAGTCCACACGATTGCCTCTATTACTGGAGTTATCGGTCTGATTTTATTGACCTTCTATCCACTTCTATTATGGTTGATGGCTCTTATTCGACATAAAGGAGGGCTTGCTCATGAATAATGGAATTTACAAACGTATCATTCTCTTAGTAGCACTCTCCATAACATCAGCATTTCTCTCTGGTTGCTGGGACCAGCTCGAAATAGAAGATCGTGCCCTTGTGCTCGGATTGTCCATAGACTCCGTTCCGGCAAATAGCGAAACCGAAGATGATAAAACGACACATCTTAGTAGCGCCAACATTAACCTGAAAAAGATCCGTGTAACCGCTCAAATTGCGGTTCCAGGAAGAGTCCCGTTAGGACCAAGTAGTGGTGGTGAAAGTAGCGGAGGTGGAAATCAAAATCCGGTATGGGTTATACAAGTATACGGATACTCTCTAGATGACGCCATGAATAATTTACAACAGCAAATCTCAGATCCACGTTATCTAATCCATCTTCGGGTCATTATCATTAGTGAAGATATTGCGAGGAGCAATCTACATGATTTAAATGACTATTTACGTCGCAATCCTGAGGTACGTCGACGTACTTGGCTACTGGTGTCGGAAGGCGAGGCCTCCGAATTCATGAATATTAATCCTCCACTTCAACGAGTACCGACTCTGTATATCCTATCCACCTTGGAGAAAGCAGTAACCTCTGGCAAGTTTCCTGCTAACTATATGGGGGTATTCTGGTCTGCTGAATCCAAATGGGGCGAGAGCGGTTATTTACCTTACGTTTCCTTACATCACAAAGAGAATATGTTGATTAAAGGTCTAGCTTACTTTAGTGGTGGTGTAATGGTGGGATCAACGACCCCTATTGAAATCGGAGCATATATGGCTATGAAGGGTATTAATCCTGGGGGGTATTCTGTGCTATTCAATTCAGATAAGTTTGGTCCGGTGATCCTCAAAACTAACGACCGTTTTACAAGAGTTAAGGTTCAACTCAAAAACGGGAAACCCCATATAACTTATAATGTTTTTCTAGATACCGCTCTGGATGAACACATAAACAGTGAAGCCAATATTTCTTCAAGCCAAGCTCTGAAAGAACTTGAAATCGAATCCCAAAAAGGAGTTATACAAATATTAGATCTGCTAATTAAAGAGACTCAACAAGCCCATTCGGATATCTTTGGTATGGGTGAATACGTACGCGCTTATATGCCTTCCTATTGGAAGGCTCACGTCCATGACAAAAAGGACTGGGAAGAGCAATATTCCCATCTCACTGTAGATATAAAAGTCAATTCGAATATTAACAGAGTTGGACTTAAAGAAGAATAGGTGGTTTAAATATGCTCTACCATCAGCTAACCTACATAGCTGCAGCACTTCTGATCTCTGGTATCCTGCTGCTTACTGTGGATACTAAGATTTATGCCGTAAGTGCTATGCCCCGAGAAAAGAAAATTGCTCATCGATTAGGCTGGGTACAAATTATCTTATTTCTTCTTGTTGTTCTAGTTCAACTAATATTTCTATGAGTACCACTGCCCTTCACATAGTATTTCTTAACAGCCCATGGTATATTGAGGAGTACAATATTAAAGGACGGAGAATGAAGTCATGAACTCAAGAAGAAACCCTAAAGAAACAGCCAAAAGAGGTACTCGTTCCCACAGCAAGCCGAATGGCAAGCTTAATCATAAAGCCAAAGCACCCGCAGCACCCAAGTCTTTCACAGTAAATGAACCTTCTGAGCTGTTACCCTTCCTACTTAGCCACATCACAGGGCGTGGACGAAATGCGATCAAGTCTATCCTCTCGCGTGGACAAGTGGCGGTGAATGGGAAGGCAGTCACACAGCATAATTTTCAATTGCACCCGGGTCAAACCGTGACGATTGATCAAGAGAAGCCCGTACAAGTAGCTGAAATGATCGGACTCACTATCGTTCATGAGGATGATGATCTCATCATTATTCAGAAGGATGCTGGACTGCTATCGATTGCCACTGCGGAAGAAAATGAATTGACGGCTTACCGCCAGCTTATGGAGCATGTGCGCGTCAGCAATCCTAAGAACCGAATTTTTGTCGTTCACCGCTTGGATCGCGATACATCTGGCGTGATGATGTTTGCTAAAAGCGAAAAGATCCAGCAGGCACTGCAAACTACCTGGAAGGATACCGTGAAGGAACGTTCTTACGTAGCATTAGTCGAAGGCGCCGTTAAAAGACCTGAAGGCACGGTAAGCTCTTGGTTAAAAGAAACCTCTACCCTAAAAATGTACTCCAGTCCACATGAAGGTGATGGTCTACATGCGATCACACATTATAAGCTCATTCAAGCGAACCGCCACTTCTCCTTACTTGAGGTAAAGCTTGAAACTGGACGCAAGAATCAGATTCGTGTGCATATGGCGGATATTGGCCATCCGATCGCGGGAGACAAGAAGTATGGCGCAGAGACCAAAACGGTAGGCCGACTTGGTCTGCATGCTCGTGTACTTTCTTTTATTCATCCTACTACAGGAGAGTTAATGACCTTCGAAAGCCCAATTCCGAAGACATTCCTGAAATATACCGCACCTGCACCTACGAACTAACATGATCACAGTGAATACCCATTCATCCTAAGGAGGCTGATTACGGTGGAGCTTACTACACTACAATCGCTGCAATAATTTAACAAAGAATGGGTGATTAGCTATGACAACAGCACATCATTATGAATGTATTGAACGTTTACCCACGACCGAGGAGCATGCCTCCTTATGGGAAGCCGTCGGTTGGGGGAGCGTGAATACCGAAATGACCGCGGCCTCTCTGGCTCATTCGGTTTATGGGATGGTCGTTGTGCAGGAAGACAAGGTTATCGGTATGGGGCGGATCGTCGGCGATGGTCATATGTATTTTTATATTCAGGACGTAGCCGTGCTTCCCGAATTTCAGGGTCAAGGCATTGGTAATGCCATTATTGAACAGCTACTGCACTATATTCGGTCTCATTGTTATTCTGGCGCGTTCGTCGGACTTTTTGCATCACATGGCAAGGATACCTTTTACGGAAAATACGGCTTTCAGAATCACGCCCCTGGCATGACGGGCATGTACAAGGTTATGGAGTAATACACGAAAGATGCCCGGTCCAAATGGTCCTTGGGCATCTTTTTCACTTCTATTTAGATCATGTTACAATACTAATAAACAAAGAAGGTGCCATTATTGTTCCATCCTACTGTCTTCGAAAATATAAAAATTGCTTTTGAGAACCAAATCTACGACTACGATAATCTGGACGGAATTTTGGTCGTTACGGATCGTTCCGACCTTCTGAATATGGCATTGATGTCCAGAGAATTCAGCCTCTCCTTCCAATTGACTGCAGGCAGGAACGTAACTGCCGAAGTCTTTCTAACTTCATCTGTTAAAGATCTTAGCGATGAAATATTGGAAATGCCGAACACGGATCCCGGCTGTAATCTTTCGTTACGTTTTTATATGGAAATCGAAGATATCCCTGCTGAATGTCAGGCGATCGAGAGTATTCTCATAGCGATTTGGGGACCTGAATTCCAGCCTGTACAGTCTTTAAGCTTCATTTATGGTCAAGAAGGCGAAACCTACAATAATTGCATCGAGCTGCGATTCAAGAGGCAAATCACTGAGGAACAGATGGAAGACATTCCGAACCTGCTGAATCATCTTTTGCAAAGTGTAGAAGAACTGGAATCCTTCTCAGTATAATCCTTACTGCACACCGTTCGTACTTTGGAAAAAAGAGGTGAGCAAGAAATGAAATTCCTGCCTGCTGCCAAAAGTAACCGTTGGTTTATCTGGATGGCTGTTTATGGTGTATTTCTATGGTTGCTCTTCTTTCTGCACAGATTCGTGTTGATGGCACATTCACTGGATGTCACACTGTTGCTGCGCTTCGCCCTTTTTTCCATTGTCGTATCGGGTATCCTCAACATCTTAGGGTGGTTTGGAGCTCGTCTACTCTGGTTAATCACTACAACAGGAATAATCATCGGTTCGGTAATTATGCTAAGCTACACCTATAGAGAGATGTCCGGTTGGGAGGATCTCGCGGGTTTCCTAGCTTTTTTCTTTTTCACATGTGGCGGATTTGCACTCGGTTTATTGGCTGAAGGAATTCGTCTGCTGGTTAAGCAGTGGCCGAAAGCTTGAATGGAGGAGATGATAGGTCGTTGTCCAATTCTTTTCTCACCAAAAATGCACTGTCCCACTCCTTAAAAGAACTAATGGAACATACGTCGCTCAATAAAATCACAGTCAAACAGCTCGTGGACCATTGCGGACTAAATAGACAAACCTTCTATTATCATTTTCAGGACATATTTGATTTACTGGGTTGGATCTATAAGACTGAGGCTGTAGAAAGCATCGCCCAGTATCGTAGCTATAGCACATGGTCGGACGGTTTTTATAGAATCTTCTGCTACATCGAACGGAATAAAACCTTTTGCTGCAACACCTTGAACTCACTAGGCAGAAATCATCTGGATGCGTATCTATATGATGTGACGAATGATCTCATTATGGGTGTCATAAACGAGCTGTCCGCCGAGATGGAGGTCAGTCAAGAAGATAAGCACTTCATTGCCAACTTCTATACACTGGCCTTCACAGGCCTTGTCATTCAGTGGATGAGAGATGGGATGAAGGAGCATCCGGATCACATTATCGAGAAGCTAAGTGTACTCATTGAGGGGAATTTTCTAAAAGCTTTGCTCAAGTATGAGAATAAGCCGTTGTAACCTTTGGGTTGCAGCGGTTTTTTTTGTCTAAAAACTAGACAGATAGACCGAAATGACTAAAATCCATACACTCTAAAAGGTTTGATTATACCTTCGAAATTGGAGTTGGTTTACATTAAGAATGTGATTATTCAACAACAACTTGGAGGCGACCATTGTGAAAAAAGAGTACGGTAATAAACAGGTTTATTTTGTCGGTGGCGGAATTGCATCCTTAGCGGGTGCGGCTTACCTGGTCAGAGACTGTGACTTTCCGGGACAGAACATTCACATTATTGAAGAGATGAAAATTCTCGGTGGCAGCAACGACGGCGCAGGTGACGCTGAGCACGGATACGTCATTCGCGGTGGCCGGATGCTCAATGATGAGACCTATGAGAATACATGGGATTTACTCATGTCGATTCCCTCCCTCGACCATCCTGAGAAATCCGTTAGAGAAGAGATTATAGAATTCGATACCGCCAATCCAACGCACGCCAACGCTAGACTCGTTAACCGCAATGGCGAGGTGGAGGATGTATTATCCATGGGCTTCGATATGGCTGATCGGCTTGCGATGGGCAAATTGATCATTACACCGGAAGAAAAAATGGGAAAAGCTCGGATTAGCGACTGGTTTGGTCCTCACTTTTTCACCACGAACTTCTGGTACATGTGGGCTACAACTTTCGCATTCCAGCCTTGGCATAGCGCTGTAGAGCTTAAACGATATATGATTCGTTTCGTACATGAATTCCCAAGAATTCAAACGCTGGAAGGCGTAACCCGCACTCCATATAACCAGTATGATTCCATCATCTTACCAATGCACAAATATCTCGAAGGCTTCGGCGTAGACTTTACACTGAAATGTACAGTAACTGACCTGCAGTTCAAAGACGGAGATGGCATTACCGTAACCCAAATGAACGTCCTACGCCAAGGTGTACCAGACGTGATTAACATAAGCGAAGACGATATCGTAATCGTCACGAACGGTTCTATGACCGAAGGCTCCAGCCTTGGCTCCATGACCTCTGCCCCACGTCTCAACGGAAAGGGTAGCTCATGGAAATTATGGGAGAACATCGCCGCCAAAAAACCAGGTCTCGGCAATCCATCCTCCTTCGATGATCATATAGATGGTTCGAAATGGGAGTCATTTACCGTGACCTTCCAAGATTCTAAATTCTTCGATCTTATGGAGAAATTCACTCGCAATCGTGCCGGTACTGGCGCATTGGTTACCTTCAAAGATTCGAGCTGGTTGATGTCCGTTGTCTTAGCCTTCCAACCGCATTTCCGCAATCAACCGGAGCATGTGAAGGTGTTCTGGGGTTACGGACTATATCCGGACAAAGTAGGCGACTTCGTGAAGAAGAAAATGAGCGAATGTACCGGAGAAGAAATTATGGAAGAATTAATCGGTCATCTTCATTTCGAAGAACATAAGGACGAGATCATGGCAACTGCTAACTGTATACCATGCATGATGCCTTATATCACTTCACAATTCATGCCTAGATTAAACAGCGACCGACCTAAGGTAGTTCCTGAAGGCCCTACTAACCTTGCCTTCGTTGGACAATATTGCGAAATTCCAGATGATGTTGTATTCACGGAAGAATATTCTATCAGAGCGGCAAGAACTGCAGTGTACACACTGCTCGGCATTAACCGGCCTATCGAACCGATCAATCAGCATCAATACGATGTCCGCACCTTATTCACAAGCTTTATCACTTCTTTTAGATAACCCTATCATACAAAAGACGAGCGCTCCCGGATACATTCGGGGGCCTTGTCTTTTTAGTGTGTAAAACTTGATTTAATATGATCTCTCCATTCCAGGTGAAATCGTGTGTATGTTAAGCTCTTCATGAAATTCAAAGGAATGGATGAGGAATTTATGTATATAGAAAATGGGAATTTAGTCATACGCAATGCAACAGCAAATGATGTCCCCCTTTTATGCAGTTGGTGGAACGATGGAAAGATCATGGCACATGCCGGTTTTCCAAATGGCATCGGCTGCACAGAGCAAGATATATTGGAGAAGCTTCTGACCGACACGGAGCTTAATCGTCGCTTGATTCTGGACATTGATGGTGTTCCATCAGGAGAAATGAATTACAGAACGATTACCGACGGCACTGCAGAAATTGGCATTAAAATCTGTGATTTTAATGAACAGGATAAAGGCCTTGGAACTCTATTTTTAACTATGTTGATTAACTTTTTATTTGTGAATATGGGCTATCGCACAATCGTTCTCGATACCAATGCCAAGAATACAAGAGCTCAGCATGTATATGAGAACGTTGGCTTCCGAAAAGTTGCCCTTCATTTGAATTCGTGGAGAAATCAACTCGGGGAATGGCAATCTTCTATTGATTATGAATTAACAAGAGAAGAGTTTCGTGAGTTTTGTAATTAAAAAAAAGAAGAAATGGAAGCTTCTCCATCTCTTCTTCTCCACACTATACGAACTTTAAATATTGCAAGATCCATCCGCGCAGCCATCATCCGTGGATACCTCGGATTTTCCATTGCCAACCACCTGTAGCGTTGGTCCTGTTTGCTCCTCCGCCCACACGGTATCCAATACCTCTGTAAATACAGGGCCTGGCTGTGCACCGGATAAAGCATATTTATTGTTGAACACGAAGAATGGCACACCAGTAATATTAAGACGGCTTCCTTCTTCGATATCTCCATTCACTTCAGCTGTGTATGCATCCGTCTCCAGCATTGCCGCAGCTTCTGCCTGATCCAGCCCTACCTCAGCAGCAAGGGTAGCGAGCACACTGCGGTCTCCAAGATTCAATGAATCCGTAAAGTAGGCGCGTAGCAGACGTTCGGACATTTCTGCCCCTTTTCCTTTTGAGCTTGCAAAGTGACTCAGGCGGTGACTGTCGAAAGTATTCGTATGCTTCACTGTATCAAAAACGAAATCCAATCCCACATCCTGCGCTTGCTCAGCTAACTGAGCATTCATTGCTTTTGCTTTTTCGATAGACATGCCGTATTTGGAAGCCAATAGCTCATGAATATTCTTATCTGTACTCACCTCTGCATTTGGATCCAGTTGAAAGCTACGGAATACCACCTCTACTTGATCTCTGTTCGGGAATTGACTCAGTGCATTCTCCAGACGTCTTTTACCAATGTAACAAAATGGGCATGCATAATCGGACCAAATATCTATTCTCATGAAAAAACCTCCTAATATTATCGCTAAATTTGTAACTGCTGAATAAGACTAATAACTAAATATTCTTCACTTACTATTATATAGTTAAAAACCGAAAAATACAAACTTAACTTTTATTTAAAACAATCTCATTAGTCATGAACCCCAACTAAAAGTATACGAAAGTGGTATATACGCTCTTCTTCAGGACAGATAGAATGAAGGTAACCATTTTGCCGGAAGACTACATTCAGATTAGCGGACGCAAGAAGTCCTGAAGGGAGTTTCAAGATATGTATGATATATCTATAGTGATTCCTACCCGTAACCGAGTCGACGACCTTACGGTGTGCATAGAGTCCATTGGCAAGCAGACACAGCTTGAGGATATCTCCATCGAGTTATGGATTGTAGACGACGGTGAGATTCCTGAGGACAAATTAGCCTATTATCGTAAAATACTGACCGGATTACCGCATGCTGAGCTTCATTATCATCGCAAAACTAAGCCTGGCCTCTGGCTTTCCCGTTACGAAGCGCTAGGACTGATCCATGCAGAAATTGTGCTCAACCTAGATGACGATGCAGAATTAGATGACTCCTTATATATTCGACGACTGTTAGATACTTATGCAGCCGATGATTCCATTGTTGGTGTAGGTGGTGTAGCCAAAGGCATACATAGTAGCATGCCAAGCAGGCTGTTCGGTATGTTAACCGGACAAATGTCCGGATCACCCGGCAGATTGTCAGCAAGTATGTTTGCAGGTTCGCAATTCCTATGGGGAGAGAAAAAGCATGTATTTGAAACGGATTTTTTTCATGGGTGTAATATGTCCTTTCGGCGCTCAGCACTGCGTGATATAAAGCCTTATCCATGGATGACAAGCTATTCCATAGCCGAGGATATTTATTTATCCCATTTGGCCAGCCGCTATGGCAAGCTTGTGATTAACCCAGCCATGAAGATCATCCATCATGAGTCGCCAGGCTCTCGGGATAAAGCGGGTGTTGTTGCACGGGCTACTGCCATCAATCACTACTATCTGCTCAACTTGCGTAAAGCCCCTTTTATGAATTATGCTGCCTTGATCTGGACACTGTCTTGTCTGACGGCTAAAGCAACTCTAAAGCGGAATTTCAAAGCTGTTAGTGGATATGCTAAAGGCATCCTCTTCGTACTAAATCCTCGCAAGAACAAATACAGTGAGTATATGCTCGATTAAGTAAAGGCGTATATTTCTAAAAGCTCAGCGCAGCTCCGAGTCAAGATACGGGGCTTTTTGGGCTATGCTGACTGACTTATCCCTAATATGTCATGAATTTAATTTCCATCAACTTCTTATCTGGGGTATTATAAGTAATGATGTGGTTTAGAAACTAATTTTATGGATGGTGGAATATGTTCAAGAACAAAAAAACGACGCTGATCCTCGTTGTAATCGTCATCATCGTCATAGCTGTCGGCGCTTGGCTAATTATTAAAAATAAGGACGATAAGGTATCGGAAACTACGGGGAGCGCAGCAACATCCGGAAAAGGAGAGGAAAAGTCTCTCTCACAAACATTTTATATTTATGACACTGTCGTGAATATTAAAGTTTTCGGAGAAACCGTAGCACAGAAAAATATGGATGATATCCAGCACATGCTGGAGCGAATGGATATGGAGCTTAGCCGTACCAAAGAAGGCGGCGAGGTTTATGCTGTCAACCAAGCAGCAGGGAAAGAAGCGGTTGTCGTTTCTGACGAGACCCTCGATGTGATTAAACAATCCCTTCAATATGCGGAGGAAATGGACGGGCTATTTGATCCCACAATCGGTCCGCTAATCGATCTTTGGAATATCGGTAGTGGTGGAGATAAAGTCCCTCCCCAAGCTGATATTGATAAAGCGAAGAGCCTAACCAATTACAAGGACGTTGTAATTGATGAAACTGCGAAGACTGTAAAGCTGATGAAGGAAAATATGGTGCTGGATTTAGGCGGTATCGGTAAAGGTTATGCTGCTGATCGTATCGCTGATTATTTAAAAGAGCAAGGTCTAGACAGCGCTATGATTAACCTCGGCGGCAGCAGTATCATTGCACTCGGTAAGAAGCCAAACGGAAGTGACTGGAATATCGGATTGCAGGATCCAGATCAGAGCCGTGGCACACAGCTAGGAACGATAAAAATCGCAGATGAGGTCATCGATGCTTCTGGTGTTTACGAACGGTATTTTATGCAGGACAATGTTCGTTACCATCATATCATTGATCCGCGCACAGGATATCCTTCACAGAATGGACTAAAAAGTCTTACCATAATGAGCCCGAATGCAACAATTGCGGACGCCTTGTCTACTGGGGTATTTCTGATGGGAAAAGAAGATGGCATGAAATATCTCGAATCGTTACCTGAAGAAGTTGAAGCTTTCTTTATCACCGATGACAACAAAATCTATGCCACAGCAGGCATTAAAGAAAGAATGAATCTGACGGACCCAACGTACAGCTTCGCAGAGTAAACGAAAAAAGCTTGCCCCATTGAGCCGAAGTTGGCTTTCTAGGGAGCGAGCTTTTTTTGATGGACACAGGTAGTGGGCTTCGTGGCCGGCCTTTCCCAAACATGCGAAGTAGAAAAAACTATGCTTTAATTGAGATGGACCCTAAAATCGGAACCATCTACCTTTAAACTAAGGAGCGAGATTCATGAACGTTGTGAAACCCCTACCCTCCATAGCGGCGGGTTATCGTCATACCGCCCTGCTTAAATCAGACGGCACGGTGACGGCTGTCGGTGATAATAAATATGGCCAATGCGAGGTAAGTGGCTGGCGTGATATTGTGGCGATTGCGGCGGGTAATGCTCATACGGGTAATGCTCATACCATCGGCCTTAAATCGGATGGCACGGTGGTTGCTGTGGGTTGGAATAAGTATGACCAATGCGAGGTAAGCGGCTGGGCCGATATTGTGGCGGTTGCAGCGGGTTGGCGTCGTACCGCCCTACTTAAATCAGATGGTACGGTGGTTGCTGTAGGTCGAAATAATGAAGGCCAATGCAATGTAAGTGAGTGGTGTGATATGGTGGCGATAGCAGCGGGTGACTGGCATACGGTAGGTCTTAAATCGGACGGCACGGTGGTTACTGTGGGTAATAATCGGTATGGTCAACGCAATGTAAGTGGCTGGCGCGACATAGTGGCGGTAGCGGCGGGTTACCTACATACCATCGGTCTTAAATCGGACGGCACGGTGGTTGCTACGGGTCGAAATCATGAAGGCCAATGCAATGTGAGTGACTGGCACGGTATTGTGGAAATAGCAGCAGGTAGTCATCATACTATCGGTCTTAAATCGGATGGTACGGTGGTTGCTGTCGGTTGGAATAAGTACGGCGAATGCAATATAAGTGGATGGTGCGATATTATGGCGGTTGCAGCGGGCTGCACTCATACCGCCCTGCTTAAATCGGACGGCACAGTGGTTGCTGTCGGTAATAATGAACATGGTCAATGCGATGTAAGCGGATGGCGTGATATCCAACTACCCGGAAATTAATTATCAAAATTATTAAGACATATAATAATAAAAGCCATGCGCCGATTTCTCACGCATGGCTTATGTTTAGAATTTCTTCTCACAGAAGAGGAAGTTCGCCAAATTCCTTATAATTAGTGAAAATATAACTAGGCTTATGATCTGTAGCCGGTTGTCTGCCTCTCGGATTGTACCAACAAACCTTCCATCCAGCCGCAAGTGCTCCGACCACATCGTTAGCCCAAGTATCCCCTATATAAAGCGAGTTGTCCGCCGAAGTACCTGTCTTTTGGTTTACGTGTATGAATATTTCAGGGTCCGGTTTGGCAATACCTACAGCATCAGAAATAAAGATCATGTCCTCAGGAATAATCTGATCTAAGCCTAGTCCACGAATCTTACTCATCTGATGATCCTTCGGTCCATTCGTAATAATACCAACTTTATGTCCGTCCACAATGAACCGTTCAAGATGCTCACGTACGCCATCAATCATGTTAATTGAATACTGCCGTCCAATGTATGCTGCTTGTACCGCCGTGGCTTGATCACGATCAATATGCAAACCATACTCTGCAAAAGCAAGCTCCAGACGGCGCACTCTCGTCTCCTCAAGCGGAATCTCACCGCGTAAATACATCGGCCATAACACATCACTATGATGCCTTACTTTATAGAATAATTCCGCAAAATCCAGATCACTCTCGTCTGGGCTGAGCACTTCCCGTACTGCTTCTTGAAACGGGGCCAGATGATCATACAACGTGTCATCAAGGTCAAAAAAGATTGCCAACTTATTACTTGTTTCCACTTTAACGCCCCTTACTCGTCTTTCTCACTAGCTAGCCTAGAAAAAAAGGTTATAGGTGTAAAATTCATCATCCTGAATATAGCCGTGCGCTTTATATAAACGCTGCGCGCCCACATTCTCCGTCATCGTTGTCAGGGACAAGCCCTTAGTATTCGTAGAAATTGCATACTCTCGAGCACTTTCCAGCAACATCGCACCTAGCCCATGCCCTCGGAGCTTTGCAGTAACGAACAAATCATTCAGTATCCAGAGGCGCTGCATTGATATCGATGAAAAAGAAGGATACAGCTGTATGAAGCCCCACGCGCGTTTCTCATCGCCTTCCCCCTCAACTACCATAAAGATTACAGATTCATTCAGCTTTAGTCTGTCGGCTAAGAAGGTGCGTGCTCCTTCCCGATTAGAGGCTGCTCCATAAAATACTCGATATTCATCAAATAATGGGATTAGCCGTTCTAAATCATCTAAAACCACTCGTTCAATACGATATTTGTTCATCATCAGCGCTCACTTCCCGGCTTCGGCCGTTTTAACATCATTGTAAATGTTAACCGAACCGTACACCATGCAGAGAACACCGAATGATTTGGACAATTGTTCTTATTCCTTTGACTCGTAGAACACATGCCGGGCACTAACCTTACCCTCTTCGATATCCAGAATTCCGAAAGAATACAATTTCTCACGCCGCTTATCTGTAGGAGAACCTGGATTAAAGAGCAGGATACCATTCTCTTCTCTTAGCAAGGGTTGATGTGAATGACCAAAGAGAATACAATCCACCTCATCATTCGCAAAAGCAAGCAGGGCATTTCCGTCCGTTCCTTTGCGGGAATGTGGCGTATGTCCATGTACCATACCGATCCGGATTCCCTCAAGGGTAATAATCTTGCGCTCTCCGAAACGCTCTATGATCTCATCACCGTCATTATTTCCGGCAATCCCCTCTACCGGTGCTAATTGTGCCAGCATATCATAGATTCCCATACTCACCCAATCACCGAGATGCAAGATGATGTCCACATTTTGGAATTCTGTAATAAGCGCCTTTGGCAGAGACTTAGCCATTCTTGACATATGTGTATCAGATACGACTCCTACTTTCATAAATCTCAGCTCCTAATCTATCATACTCAACTTTTGTTATCGCACACATCCATAAATCTAATATTCAAATAATTGTACGATTTGCTTAAGCGAGAAGCAAGTTCTGTGACTTCTTTCACTCCCTTACTAGTTCTCTCGATCCCGCCAACTCCATAGTCTTACTTCCCCCACATGCATGTTGCTGACCCATTCCTCGTCCTTCAGCTTAAGTAGTTCTTTAACCGGACCCGTTACGACAGCTCCATATAGCTTAACTCCATTCTTCTCCAGATAACTTATAGAATCATCCAGATCAATAAATGGAATTACTTTGTTGGCGATAGATTTATACTCCTGCATCAAGTGTAGTGTTTTGAGGAAGTTCGCATTACGCAGTTCACCATCCCCATATGACTCAACAGATGGAGAAATACTCGAACGACTAGTCACACTTCCAAACCAACCCCACTTTTCCTTCGATTCCTGCGTCACCTTCATATCATCAGCATGCCAGATTGGCATATATGGAAATCCTAATGGATCATTTATTACTGGATCTCGTGTCCGCGGACCCGTATCTGCCGCAAACCACAAAGGCTGAAGATTCTTAGGTTCAAACTTCTTCAACAGCTCATCTGTCGTAAACAATTGGTCAAAAGATAAGTACGCTTCCGCTACCGTCCCTTCGGGGAGCTTCTCTAATCTCTCCCACTCACTGCTATCATCCATACTGTTTGCCGCAGACTGCTTCCCCTGTGGATACAGAAAGTAATAACCAACACCTCTACTTTCATCCGCCCAGGAATAGTTGTAGAGCCTAGCCCATCCAAATAGAAGCTTCATTGAATAATCTCCAACAGTAATTTGTTCATCTCCCACTTGCCTCATTATCTTACTTTTCAGATTCATACTAAAAAAAGGACCGGCATCACTACTCAAATGTACAATCGTATTCGGCTGTGATACTGCAATTGCGGAAGAAACAACATCACTGTAAGTCTCTCCTCTTTCTCCAGTGCCATAAAATATCGCGGTGATGATACTGCTGATAATCAAGAACATCAAACACGCAGAGATTACCGTTAAAGTATTCGATATCCGAGCTCTCCATTTACCGCGGCGGATGATCTTTTTTTCTTTATCAGGTCTGTTTCGCTTACTCTTTCCGAATTTTATATTCTTCTCCTCAACTGAAGCCGGCTTTTCTTCACCCATAAGTTCATCCAGATAAGCTTGGTAAGCCTCCATTTTCTCTAACTCGTGCTCCACTTCATCCCTATCCTCATCAGCAAGCGTGCCTTCTCCGTATCTTCTTAATTTCTCCTTGAACTCTTCACTCATGTTCATTTCCCCTCCGTTCTGCTTCACGCAGCTTCTGTCTGGCCCGAAAGATCAATATCTTATATTGGGACAAGCCCACATTCATAATGTCCGAAGCTTCCCGATAACTGAGTCCATGAAAATCATGAAGTAGCAGAGCATGCCTCTGATTGTCCGGTAGCTCACCTACAGCAACCCACATCTCTTCCCAGCGTTCCTGCCGAAGCAGCGTGCTTTCCGTGGTATCTGGATGAGCGAGCTGTATAAAAAACTCCTCGCTCTGAACTGTGCTACGCCCTTCCTTCCGCTTATAATCTACGAAGGCATTGTAGGCGACACGGAACAGCCAAGGTTTAATCTTCTCGTCTTTACAGTCCTCCAAATATAAATAAGCACGGTAAAAGGTCTCCTGCATCAAGTCTTCCGCCGCGTGATGATCACCACAAAGGGAGCGCAAATAGCGGTAAATATCCATCACATACATCTGATATATTTCATCCAGTGAATTTCGCTTCATGCACTCCCCCCTTAAACTAACCACGTATGCTAGCATAAAAAGTTACAGTTAAATTTAGCATCTAGTATGACTATACCAGTAATTGTATTGAAGAAAATGAAGAAAAGCCCGCCGGCAAGGAGTTAAACTCCTGCCAACAGGCTTTCTCTAACCGGATATTCACCCGGCAATCATATGTTCTAGAATTATTGTGCTGCCAGAACAACTTCAACTTCCTTGACCATTTCACTAACCGATACCAAACCGCCACCGGACAAGTACCAATAGTTAGGATCTAGGTAAATGATTTTACCGTTTTTGAAAGCATTTGTGTTCTTCACGAGATCGTTCTCAACCGCATCCTTCGCTGAGCCAGATTTGCTGCCATCACTCTTCACAGCCGCATCTCTATCTACTACGAACAAATAATCCGGGTTCTTGTCGGCTACATATTCGTAAGATACGCTTTGACCGTGAGTGGATACTTCGATTTTATCATCCGCTTGTGCAAATCCGAATACATCATGGATAATACCGAAACGGGAACCAGCACCATACGCACTGATTTTTCCTTCATTGGCAAGAATAATAAGCGATTTTTTGCCATCAGCTGTAGCTTTCTCATTCAAAGCTTTAATAGAATCATTAATAGCAGTAAGTTCGGTCTCTACTTCAGCTTCTTTACCAAAAATTTGTCCCAATGTCTTCACATTTTTCGTGAAGGACTCCATGTAATTCGCATTATCTACAGCAACGTACAGTGTAGGAGCAATTTTGCTGAATTCTTCATAAGAATCTTGCTGTCTGCCGGAAATGATGATCAGATCCGGAGAAAGACTATTTATTTTTTCGAAGTCAGGCTCTTTCAAACCACCGACATTCTCATATTTGGCATCGCTATATTTAGAGAGATAAGAGGGTACATTACTTTGAGGCAATCCAGTAACCTCTACGCCCAGTTTATCCAATGTATCGAGTGTACCGAAGTCAAATACAACCACTTTCTGAGGGTTGCTCTTAATCGTAATTTCTCCAAGATCATGTTTAATAGTAAGCTCTTTAGATTCTGTAGTCGGTGCAGTAGTAGCTTCAGTATTGCCTGCTGCTGCTGTACTATTATTTGAAGTTGCTGCATTATTGGAGCCACAGGCCGCCAAGATTACGGCAAGAAACACTGTCATGATTAGTAAAGATAAGTTCTTCTTCAAAATGTTCACCCCTAAAATTTATAGTCATGCTATTTGAATTATTCGCGTATACGTCAGGAAGCTGGCGCCTTTCACTTCATGCGTTACGTCATAATAATTTCCGAATGTAAGTGGCGTCTTGTTTAAAAATAGACACCAATTTTTCGACCACCTATTGTTTCTATAGGGATATCCATGTCATATACATCCCTAAGCACAGCCGTATCAATAATTTCATCCACTGTACCCGATGAAGCTACCCTTCCATTCTTGAGCGCTACGATGTAGTCAGAGTAACAAGAAGCAAAATTAATATCATGAATAACGAGTACAATCGTCTTCCCCTTCTCTTCTACCAATCGGCGTAACACCTTCATAATTTGTACAGAATGCTTCATATCCAGGTTGTTAAGTGGTTCATCGAGCAAAATATATTCCGTATCCTGAGCCATAACCATCGCAATATACGCTCTCTGACGTTGTCCACCGCTAAGCTGATCAATATATTTATCCTGCATCTCCTGGAGATCCATGTAAGCAATCGCTTCGTCAACGAACGCTCGATCCTCAGATGTGAGCTTCCCTTGTGAGTATGGGAACCTTCCGAAGGATACCAATTCCTTCACGGTGAGACGTACACTGATATGATTGGACTGCTTTAGTACCGATATTTTACGAGCAAGTTCATTACTTTTACAGCTGCCAATTTCCTTCCCTTCGATCAGTACTTCTCCCGCGTCTTTGGAGATAAGTCTACTGATCATGGAGAGCAACGTGCTTTTACCTGCTCCGTTAGGACCAATAAAAGAGGTAATTGCACCCTTTTTAATGGATAAAGAAACATCATCAACGACGGTTACTCCGCCATAACGCTTGGTTACATGCTTAACTTCTACCACGACTTATTCTCCTTTAACAGCAGATAAACAAAGTAAACGCCACCTGCAAAATTAATGATTACACTAACCGTAGTAGTGAATCCAAAAACACGTTCTACTAGAAACTGTCCCCCGACAAGCGCAATAATGCTTAGCAAAATCGTACCGGGAATCAGATAGGCATGCTTATACGTACGGAACAGCTGGTGTCCCACATTTGCTACTAGTAAACCCAAGAAAGTGATCGGCCCCACCAAAGCTGTTGATATCGAAACGTAGATAGATACAATAACTAGCAGCCTTTTGACTACATAGTCATAATTGATCCCTAAGTTGATTGCTTCATCTTTTCCTAAAGAAATAACATCTAAATACTTCACAAATCGCATGAAATACAGCGTAGTTAGCGTTAGGACAACGGTGGATAATATCAATAGATCACTGCTGACATTATTAAAGCTAGCGAACATTTTGCCCTGCAGGATCAGGAATTCATTCGGATCAATGAGCACTTCCATAAAAGAAGACGCGCTCTGGAACATTGTCCCCATAATAAGTCCTACGAGAAGCAGGAAGTATATGTTTTGACCCTCTCTGCGGAACATTAGCTTATACAGCACACCTGAGAACAGAACCATGATACAAGCAGAGAACAAGAAATTCACATTTTTATTCATAAACGTCATATTCGATGAGCCTAGGGCATATACACCGAACGTCTGGATCAACATGTACAAGGAGTCTAACCCCAGAATACTAGGTGTCAAAATACGATTGTTCGTAATGCTCTGAAAAACTACGGTAGAGACAGCTATCACCGCTCCGGTAATTAAAATGGCTGCCAGCTTTCTCCCCCGACTGGGTAGAACATAATCCCAATTTCCCATAACATGATAGGTCATAAACAAGACGATGAGAGCAACAGCGCTTAAGGATAATATAGTTAGTTTCGTCTTCATCACTAATTCGCCTTTCTTCTCATCAGCAAGTAGATAAACAGACCACTTCCGATGACGCCTACCGTGAGACTGATTGATATTTCGTACGGATATATAATGAGCCTGCCCAAAATATCACAGAACAGGAGGAACACCGCACCGAGAATGGCAGTATGCGCCAGATTTTTTTTGAGGTTATCGCCTATGTATAGCGTTACTATGTTAGGTACAACAAGACCTAGGAATGGGATCGTACCTACGGTTAAAATAACAACAGAAGAGATTAACGCTACAATCACCAATCCTACGTTCACAACCGCTTTGTAGTTCATACCGAGATTGACGGAGAAATCCTCCCCCATACCGGCAACAGTGAACTTATTGGCGAAAACATACGCGAGAATGACAAGTGGAATACTGATATAGATTAATTCGTATTGACCTTTAATAATCGTTGAGAAATCTCCAAGCATCCAAGACGAGATATTCTGCACCAAATCATTTTTGTAAGCAAAAAAAGTCGTAATCGAGCCTACAATGTTCCCGAACATGAGTCCGACTAATGGGATGAAAATACTATCCTTGAACTTGATCCGATCCAAGATTTTCATGAATATAAAGGTTCCCAACAATGCGAAGACAAAAGCAACGAGCAGCTTCTGCATCGGCGTTGCCCCGGTGAACAGCATCAGAGATACGAGAATACCGAATTTCGCCGAATCCATCGTGCCCGCCGTAGTCGGTGAGACGAATTTATTGCGCGATAGCTGCTGCATAATTAATCCGGCAATACTCATGCTTATACCAGCTATAATCAGTGCTGCTAAGCGTGGGATTCGACTGACTAGCAGGGTCTGAATCTGAGATTCCGTTAGCGAAAAAAGATCCAGAGGTGAAATGTCTTTTACGCCTATAAACAAAGATATAAATGAGAATACGATTAGAAGTAGGGACAAATATTTTAGTTTCATGAGTTGTTCCTTATCTGTTTAATACTTTAAGATAGTTTGAGAATTCGGTGATCACAATCTATATGATAATGATTTTCATTCGCACTATTGTCGATTATACCTAAGCCCACTTGGAGGGTCAACCCTTTCGTATACTAAAATTTAAAATTATTGAGTGGTATGCAAAGCATAGCAATTTCCAAGCAAAAAAGAGACACCCTAGTGGGCATCTCTTTTTTGCTTGATCTATTTTCGCTAGCTATAGCAGTTATTTATATTTATGCCAATCCTGATTACTGTTCTCCAGCAGATGTGCAAAATCATTATCAAGCCGCTTCTGCTCAGCCTTTCGCTGATCCTCAACCGCTTTACGAGCGGCCTCCTTACGGTCATTCTCTTCTGCTTTCAACGCATCAGACTGCGCCTTCAGCTTTCCTAGAACATCACTGCTCAGCAGGTCTTTTAGCGTAGCTGGTCCATCGGTCGCAGCAGGACGCGGAGTTGTAGGCATCTTCTTTTTTTTAGCCATTGTCAATCATCCCTTCTAATAATGAATTAAATTGGAATTTGTTTAAATTCTTGGTTTTTTCGTTTATAATGTTCACTAAGAGGTGAGCCCTATGAAGTCCACTGATCTATGTCCCCAGCTACAAAAAAGTATGGATATTATCGGCAGGCGTTGGACAGGTTTAATTATCTATCAGCTCCTCCAAGGACCACAACGTTTCAATGTGATTGAAGCCGCATTGCCCATCAGCGGAAGATTGCTCTCCGAACGACTTAAGGAGCTGGAACTGGAAGGGATTGTTCTTCGAGAAGTATTCCCTGAGACACCTGTGCGAATCCAATATTCCTTAACGGATAAAGGACTTGCCTTAGAGACGGTCATCCAAGATTTGCAGCGTTGGTCAAAAATATGGATTGATTGCGACTCCGATAACGTAGAATCAACACTCAAATTGTAAGCGTTTTATCGATTAGGAAGCTCGTTATATTTTACGTCCTACAATGACCAAGTCCCGTTCTATGCCATCCAATTCGGCTACACCGGGTAGTAATCCCCACTGCTTAAAACCGAATTTTTCTAGCAAGCTGAGGCTTGGATCATTATGTCCGAACACAAAGCCAACTAAATTCTTAATACCAAGACTAGGGGCTTTCTCAATAGCCTCTGTCAGAAGAATTCTGCCAGCCCCTCCACCTCGGAACTTCTCACTCACGTAAACACTGATTTCTGCTGTTGCATTATACGCTGGACGACCATAGAAGGACTGAAAGCTGAACCATGCCGCAATCTCATCTCCCTGCCTAAGTACCCATAAAGGGCGATGATGGCTGTTATGCTCATGGAACCATTGTTCTCTGTCTGCAACAGTTATAGGTTCCAAATCTGCAGTTACCGTCCGTCCAGCAATCGTAGAGTTATAAATATCCACAATAGCCGCTATATCTGCGACTGTTGCATCTTCAATCCTGCTATTCTCCCAATTCATTCCTTGGTTCCTCCAAATATCTTTATTAGCTCAGGTCGACCTGCTTCTGGCTCCATTGCCATAGCCGTTCGGCCTCTACTTTATTCTGCGCTCTTGCAGACAGCTCCTTATTCTTTCGCCGATAATAATACTGTCCTGTAACTTCTCGAAGCTCAGGTGCCGTAGCTAAATAGATTGCCGTATCGGCTCCTTGTTCGGGTGTTAAGAAGAAGTATGAGAGCAGCTTAAGCACCGACTTGCCGAAGCCCGTCTCTCGGTTGACACCAATATTCGTGCCCACTGCTCCAGGATGCACACAATTAACCGTCACCCTTGTCCCTTGTAGCCGTGCTGCCAGCTCCTTCGTGAACAAAATATTGGCTAGCTTGGAGCGAGCATAAGCTTTAGCTGGATTAAAGCGGCGTGCGAGGGTTGGATCTTCATAATGAAGCGCACCTATTTTATAAGCACCAGATGCAACCACAACGATACGGCCCTGCTCTGCAGCCTTTATAGGCTCAAGTAACAGATTCGTAAGTAGAAAATGTCCCAGATGATTTACACCGAGATCCATCTCAAAGCCTTCCTTCGTTAGCTGACGCTTAATCGTTACTACCCCAGCGTTATTGATGAGTGCGTCAAGAATCGGATATTTTATAGTGAATTCCTCAGCAAAGCTGCGAATACTCTCAAGTGAAGCTAAGTCACATAACATGAGCTCGATATTCTCTGAGTGGCTCTTCTGTTTAGCGGTAGCAAGCGCTTCTTCTCCCCGCTGGCGATTGCGGCAAACCATAATTACTGTGGCACCCTGACGAGCCAGTTCAACTGTGGTGGCTAGCCCCATACCGGAATTTGCGCCAGTTATAAGTGCAATTTTACCCCTCATCCTAAGAATCACTCCTCTCTCAACAACCGTACCCGAATATGCTTCAGCCCAACCTTACGACAAGAATATTTTAAGATTATGTTACACCAACAAGTAGGGTCAAGAAAAGCTTCATGTCACGTTTTAATTGTATAGGTAAATAAATAAGCATGCCATGATAATGATAGGTGCAGTTCGTCATGTGCACCTAGTCAATGTTTGATATATAATAAGAATATTGCGGTTCTAATCGTGAAGTTGAAAGGGGAACACCAACTATGAATAATGCTCTGACAAGCCTAGAGCAGCAAATGACGGGTGAAGGTCTTGATGCCCTCCTCGTAACCGATCCCAAACATGTCTACTACTTAACCGGATTTGCCAGCGATCCGCATGAACGTTTTCTGGGTCTGCTGTTAATACGTGGAGAAGAGCCTATGCTGATTCTACCCGCACTGGATGCGGAAGCAGCTCAAGCAGCTTCTTCGGTCACCAAAATCCTAACCCACAGTGACACTGATAATCCATATAACCTGCTAAAAGATTGTTTCGGCAGCAGCAAGCTAGGTACTCTTGGCATAGAGAAGGAACATTTCTCAGTCGCACGTTTCGAGCATCTAACCGCTGCCGTTCCAGCTGAACGGTTTAGTGATATCGGTCCTATTCTACGCAGCATGCGCGCTAAGAAAACACCAGATGAAGTTAAGCGCATGAAACATGCCGCTGAGCTAGTTGAGGAAGCCTTGCGCCGCGTTCTTACCCACGTGAAGACAGGCGTTACAGAAAACGATATAGTAGCGGAACTAGAATATCTAATGAAAAAGGTTGGCGCTTCCGGCCCTTCCTTCGACACTATGGTGCTTTCTGGTCCGAAAACTGCCCTGCCTCACGGTGTCCCAGGTGACCGGATCATTCAGCCAGGCGACTTTCTGATGTTTGATATCGGGGTATATGCTGATGGTTATGCATCTGATATTACACGTACCTTTGCTATTGAATCCGTGGACGACAAGCTAGTCACTATTTACAACACAGTACTGGCTGCCAACGAAGCTGGGATCGCCGCTGCAAATCCTGGAGCTCCTTTCGGTTCTGTCGATAAAGCTGCACGTGATGTGATTGAAGAAGCCGGATTCGGAGAATATTTCTTGCACCGTGTCGGACACGGGCTCGGTATGGATGTCCATGAATATCCATCCCTGCATGGACAGAATGATGACATTATCGAGATCGGCAATGTGTTCACCGTTGAGCCAGGAATTTATGTGCCTGGACTAGCAGGTGTGCGTATTGAAGATGATCTAATTATTACAGCTGAAGGCGCAGAGACCTTAACAAGCTTCCCTAAAGAACTGACTATTCTTCATTTGTAGAAAAGAATTATTAATAGGACCGCTAACCTCTCGATTGAAGTTAGCCGTCCTTTTTTCTATGCCTGTGTTCCCCATATTCCACGAATCGACTCTGCCTCTTTAACCATCCTGCCGAATAGCTCCGAGACTGTAGGAATATCATGGATCATCCCTGTCACTTGGCCTGCCCAGCCGATCCCCTCTTCCTTGACATCATCATAAATCCAGCGCTTGTTGGCTGCACCACTGATGTATTCTCTTAAGGCCTCATAGGTCGGTGTCACGCGCTCAATTTCGAGAATTTTATCAATGTATTCACTACGCAATACTCTGGCGGGTGCCCCGATGGAGCGTTTGATTACGACCGTATCTGACTCTGAGCTTTCTACTAAGGCTTTTTTATAAGAAGCAGCCGCATGGACACATTCCTCAGTAGCAACGAAACGTGTACCCATCTCGATTCCCTCAGCTCCAAGTGCATGAGTAGCCATCCATCCGCGGCCATCCCCGATCCCTCCTGAAGCAATCACCGGAATATTAACAGCATCGACTACTTGAGGAACGAGTACCATGGTTCCAACATCATCACGTCCCAAGTGGCCTCCCCCCTCCTGCCCAACTACAATAACCGCAGAAGCTCCTAGTTGTTCAGCTTTCTGGGCTTGTCTGCGTGAGGAGACTAGCACGAGCGTAACAATATCAGTGGGCTGCAGCATTTCCAGTATAGGGGCTGGATTCCCTCCAGTGAGGCTCACCACTGGGACGTGCTCGTCAATTGCGACCTGCACCCGATCTTCATAACCAATACCGTGCACGCCGATGGCAAAATTAACACCAAACGACTTGTCCGTCAAAGTGCGTACCCGTTCTATTTCTGCTCGTAAAGCCTCTGCACTCGGAAGACTCATCGCTGTGACCTGGCCCAATCCACCGGCATTTGAAACCGCAGCCGCGAGGTCTGCATAACCTAAATAGGCAAGTCCACCTTGAATAATAGGATACTCTATGTGCAATAACTCCGTAATACGGGTGTTCCATTTCATCTTCATCTACACCTTTCCTATCTTTAACCAAAGCAGAACCATAGCAAATAAAAGGGCAGCTCCCCCTACCTGATAATCCATTTGTTGAAATTGCAGTCGCTTATAAGATGTTCTTCCCTTGCCATTCCCATAGGCACGCGCATCAATCGCATAGCTTAACTGTTCAGCACGTTGAATCGTCGTGAAGAGCAAAGGAACAATGATCGGAATGTACGCAAATATCCGTTTAATCAGCGATAATGCTGTAAGATCATAACCTCTAGCCTTTTGTGCGAGAAGAATACGATCAAGCTCCTCTTTGATGGTAGGAATAAAACGGATCGCAATCACTATCATTAAGGAGAACTGTTCTACGGGTACTCCCAATTTGGATAGAGGAGCAAGCAGTTTTTCAAGACCATACGCTAAGTCTAGCGGTTTAGTAGTTAACGTTAATATTGAGGCTAATAAGATGAGCAATATTATACGCCATACAAAACGCACTCCACTCCTCAGTCCCTCTTCCGTCACCTCAATAAATGACCAAGACCAGAGGATCGTTCCTTTGGTGAACACGGCATTGTAAAGAAAGGTAAACAGCAAAACAAATAATATCGGCCGCAGCCCGCGCCAAAAGAAATGAATAGGAACCTTCGACAGCAGCAAGACTCCGAATACAAAAATAGTTGCAACAACATAGCTAAGCCCGGTTCCAAGCATCAAAAAGCTAAGCATGAGAAGCACGATACTAACGAGTTTTGTACGAGGATCTAAACGATGAAAAATCGAATGCGTCTCCACATATTGACCCACTAATACGGAATCAGCCATGCCCTTGCCCCCTTGAACGCCAAATCGGTAGAACTGCATCAAAAATATCCTGCTCTTTGCAGCTAGCAACTTCAATCCTCTGATCAGATAATTCCTCTACTAGCTTCAAGAGCTGTACGGGTTCAGGTATGGACAAGCCTAGTTCCATCAATAATTTTTCCTTTTCCAGAAATAATGTTCTGGTGTCATAATGCCCTTTTAACTGGCCTTTGTGAAAAACCATAACCTCATCCGAATATTCGGCCACATCATCCATCTGGTGCGAAACGAAGAGGATAGTGTGATTGTTTTGTTGTTGCCATGACTTCAGCAGCTTCAGCAGTGATACTTGGCTAGCTGGATCAAGTCCCGCTGTCGGTTCATCCAAAATTAGCAGCTTCGGATTCGTCATCAGCACGGAGGCAAGAGCCACACGGCGCTTTTCTCCACCGCTTAATTGGAAGGGATTTAACGGGAGAATCTCTTCTGGCAGACCCACTTGCGGCAAAATCTTTTCAATCGCCTCCGTAATTTTCTGGCGTGAAGTACCCTGCTGATTTAACGCAAAGGCAAGCTCCTTATATACCGTGGTTTCGAATAGCTGATGCTCCGGATATTGAAATACGAAGCCCAGCTCAGGGACGACCTTTAATTGCCCTTTGGCATCTCTACTGGCAGGCTGCTGATCAATCCAATAGTCTCCTTTTACGGTGGGAATCAAGCCCTTCAGCACTTTGACAAAGGTAGACTTTCCTGCGCCCGTTGGACCGATAATCGAAATCCATTTGCCCGCAGAAATGGTACAGTTTATATTGTGCAAAGCCACATGAGCGGCATAGTTCACACTTAAACGCTCTAATTGGTAGACCATTGTGATCGGATTCCCCCCTTCCAATCGGCTGTTGGCCGCGCATCTGAATGGAGCAATGCATGAACACGCACGGCAAAGGGCAGCTGTAAATGATAGTCCGCAACAGGCATGGTTTCAAAAAAAGTCAGTGGATCACCATCAAACTCAAGTCGTCCTTGGTGCAGGAGTAATAGACGTTCTGCTGAAAGCACTTCCTCCATATGGTGGGTGATATGAATAATGGTCAGCCCTTGACGGTGCAGCTCTTGCATAATGGCAAGCACCTGCTGTCTTCCCTGAGGATCAAGCATAGAGGTGGCTTCGTCAAAAATAATGACTTGCGGGCGCATCGCCAATATAGCTGCAATAGCGACACGTTGCTTTTGCCCCCCAGATAGCTGATGTGGCATTGCATCCAGATAATCCTCCATATGAACGGCCTGCAAGGCATGATCCAATCGGCTGCGCATTTCCTCCCTCGGCACACGAATATTCTCCAAACCAAAAAGCACCTCATCCATAACGGTTGTGGTGATAAATTGATCCTCTGGATTCTGAAAAACAAAGCCGATTTGCTGATGAATTTCTGCAAGATCAGCTGGCTTTACCGTGTCCAAGCTCTTAAATTGTATCGATCCTTTTCGCGGCAGCAGCAGTCCGTCCATTAGCTTTGCAATGGTGGATTTGCCAGAGCCATTAGCGCCAACAATCGCCACAAACTCCCCTGCCTCTATCGTAAAGCTGATATTCTCTAGGACAGGCTGTCCCTTTTTATAATAATAATGAACTTTATCGAAGGTAAGCATTATTTACTCCCCTTTTGACGGTGCCAAGTAGCAAAAAATACCTCAATGCTGTTCTCAGAAAATACAGGCGCAGGCTTCTCCCATTTCGTCACTTTTGATCCATTCACGGCAAAGATTTCACCGGTTAAATCCGCGTCGGACTCCCTCAACAATGCAGCCACGAAGGAAGCTATATCCTCCGGAGCGCCTATTCGCCAGAACTCTGGGAACGGTTCATTACGACTCGCATGCTTTTCCTTCAAATGCTCAATGACAGGTCTGGTCATATCCGTTAAGGCCGCTGGTGAAATCGCATTGACCCTAATTTGATCATGCTTCAGCTCGGCTGCGAGCGTCCACATCATTCCGAGTATTCCAGCTTTGGCTGCACTATAATTCACCTGACCCACGGAGCCTGTCAATCCAGCTGTAGAGGTCATCAACAGAATATCACCGCCTGTCTGCCGCATATGCGGCAGTACGCGTTGAATGCTGTAGTAAGTACCATTTAGATGCACATCCAGAACAGCCTTCCACTCTTCGTCCGTCATACGCAGACATTTCTGATCTTGTAAATTGCCAGCGTTAGCTATCAACACCTCAATACGGCCGTATTGCGTAATAACTTCAT
This sequence comes from Paenibacillus sp. FSL R10-2734, assembly GCF_037963865.1. Lineage (NCBI taxonomy): Bacteria > Bacillati > Bacillota > Bacilli > Caryophanales > Paenibacillaceae > Paenibacillus > Paenibacillus sp. FSL R10-2734. The sequence goes on from NZ_CP150170.1 coordinate 6,457,577, forward strand.
CTACCATAGCAGTGACCGCAACTGGATCTGCTACATTAGCTGAGTACCCTAACGCCTCACCACCTGCCTGATGAATCTCGCGCACAACCTCATCGATCAACACCTGCTTCGTGCCATTTACAATCACTATATAACCGGATTTGCCAAGCTGCACGGCGATACTGCGCCCGATCCCTCTTGTTGCTCCAGTAATTAAGGCTACTTTGTTCATCACTACACCTCTTTCACTGAAAAAGCTCCCGCAGCAATTAGATCGCCAGCATCTGTTGTAAGAGTCACTTTCACACGAGCATTATCATCCGCAAAATCAAAAATCACGTCATTATCGACCTCTATAGGCTTATGAAATTTCATCTCATACTCAGTGATCCACTGTGTAGGGTGCTCAGCGATATATAAGGATTGGGTTAATCCCATAAGATACATTCCATGCGCAATGGGTCGCTTGAATCCAGTCTTGGCTGCAGCAGCCTCATCTAGATGAATAGCCGCCAGATCTTGGGAAGCTGCTGCATATTGCCGGATAGCTTCAGCTGTTATGCACTTTTTTATCATGATTATCACCTACCCGAATTAACACCGTTTCTGCGGTAACTATAAGCTCGCCCTCACAACTACAAACAAGCGTATGTGTGTAAAAAGTCAGTGTACCCTGTCTGCCTTCTTTTTGCACCTTGCTCGTTAACGCTAATTCACAATCCAGCGTCATCCCTGCCGTAATCGGAGCTTGATATGTGAATTTCTGAGTACCGTGAAGCAAGAACTCTCCCTTGCTAAGCCAGGGAATATCGAAGACCTGCCAAAAAATAATAGGCATCGTAGAAGGCGCAATCAGATTACCATTCATCTTCTGCACGGGTGCTTCAATACTCTGTGCATAGTCCGATATCCACTCAGCAGTTATAAGAATCTGATGTCGGACACTGTTCATTCTGTAGCCTCCACGAGCGTTGCCAGCCCCATCCCACCGCCGATGCCCAAAGTGGCAAGCCCCCTTTTATAAGGAGTATGCTGCATTTCAGCACATAAGCGAGTCATCAAAATAGCTCCGGACGCCCCATATGGATGACCGATAGCTAATGCTCCTCCTCCAAGATTGACCTTTTCCTGTGGGAGCTGAAGCTCGTTCAGTGAAGCCAATACTTGGGAGGAAAATGCTTCATTAAACTCTACTATATCTATCTCGGCCACTGTCAGCAGTTGACGTTGTAACACCTTTTGCACAGCTGGAACAGGACCTATGCCTAAATAGTTCGGATCTACACCTGCCGCTTGCGCATCTACGACACGCAGAATAGGCTTAAGCTTGAGTTGCCTGCATTTCTCACGGGACATCATTAGTAGAAGCGCCGCACCATCATTAAGAGGACAGGCATTTCCAGCGGTGACAGTACCTTTTTCTTCAAAAATTGGCGGCAGCTTTCGTAGCTTGTCCAGACTTGTATTGGCTCTTGGACATTCGTCGGCATGCATCCACTCCCCCTCAACCAGAAGAGGTACAATCTCCTGCTGAAACCGGCCACTTTGCTGAGCATGAACAGCCTTCTGATGGCTTTTTAAAGCATATTGATCCTGTTCTTCACGGGAAATCCCATATTTTCGAGCTACATTCTCTGCAGCAATCCCCATATCCGGATCACCGTAAGAGCTAGGCGTAAAATGTGCACGGGTATACAGCTGCGGAACCCCCATCAAGGTCTGTGGCTTAGCCATTTTCCATGGAGCACGGCTCGTGCTTTCGACGCCGCCCGCTAAATAAATCTCACCGGCGCCGCTTTGAATAAGTCGTGCTGCTATATTGATCGCCTCTAGTCCAGAGCCACATTGCCGATCGACCGTGACTCCCGGAACCGAGACAGGCAGCCCCGCTTCAAGCGCAGCTACCCGTGCAATATTTCCACCCGGACCCACAACATTCCCAATAATGACATCATCGATCATCTCTTTTGGCAAGTTCGTTTCAGCCACAATATGCTGAATAAGCGGCGCCAGTAATGCTTCCGGCTCAAATGTACTTAGTAAGCCGCCCATCCTGCCAATCGGTGTACGTTTTGCCATGACAATTACTGTTTCTATCATAACATCGCTCTCTTCACATAGTCTTTCATCGCTTGCCGGGCAATTTTTCCGCTGCTTGTATAGACAAACTCATCTATTGTAATTAGCTGCTTCGGCGCTTTGTAGCTTGCTAAATACTGGCGACAATAATTCTTTATTTCTTCTATAGATAGGTGCTTTTCTCCGTTCCATTTCACGAGGACTGCCAACTGTTCTCCCCAGTAATCGTCAGGGACGCCAAGCAACATTACTTCTTGTATTTCCGGAAGATGCTCCAGCACTCTCTCGATTTCCTCTGGATAAACGTTCAGCCCACCGGATATGATTCTATTTTTCAAGCGACCCGCCAAATATAAATAGCCAGCTTCATCCTGATAAACATAATCTTCAAGGATCAGCCATCCATCTCGAAAAGCTGCTGCAGTCTCATTCGGCAACTGATGGTAGCCTAGAAATATCATATCACTGCGCACATATAACTGCCCAATCTCCCCCGTAGGGACTTCTCGGAACTGTTCATCACGAATGGAAATTTGCACACCGGGATAGGGCTTCCCTACAGAATTCGGATTATGCTCCGCTAGAACATCCAAATAGCTAATATAGCTTGCTTCCGAAGAACCGTAGGATTCATAGAGCCGCGCTCCACCGAACACTTCCTTACCCCTTTTCTTGGACAACTCCGACCACTTTGCCCCTGAACTAATAATCGCATCGATCTGCGTCTGCCCAGGAACAGCCTGCTGCATCATCGATTCTAGCATTGTCGGTACGACGAACAGCACCACACCCGGAAGCTGCTTGCACAGTTCTAGCACCTGCGTGGCACTAAATTTTTGCGTGATATGAAAGGTTGCTCCACAATATAGACTCTGCATCACCGCGAATAAGGATAGGGAGTGCACAAACGGACCTGGTGCTAAAACATCCTTCATAGGGTCCAATTCAAAGGCAGCATTCGATACCTCAAAGCTGTTTAACCATGATAAATGGGTACGCATATATCCTTTAGGTAACCCGGTTGTGCCTGAAGTAAAGCCGATAAATAATAATTCATTCGTTTCATCCAATTCAGCCTCAGGCTCTAGTGCATTCAGCCAGTGATCATAGGAGCCTGTTCGTTCATTTGAAAAAGTCAGTGTTGGAATAACTTGGTCCTTGAAGACCAAATTCCTTGCAGACTCAGGCTCCGCAAAAATCATTGCCGGCTGGCACTGCTCTATAATAACCTGCAATTCATTTGCGCTCCACTTGGAATCTAAGGGAATGGGAACACAGCCAGCATAAATTGCCCCTAAGAAAACCTCTACAAATTCAATACGATTCGTGGATAAAATGGCGATTTTGTCATGCTTCAGTCCCTTTAGCTGTAGTCCATATGCGATTCTCCGCATCGTTTGTACCAAGGTTGAATAGGTATGAGTCGCTTGGCCATGGGATAAGGCAATGCTATCGGGCTGCTGTGCTGCATGACGCAGTATAGGCACTACTAGATTCATCCTTCACCACACCTGTTCGTAATTTCTGTGACTAACAAACACAAAACCTAATGGAAATTTATACGATAGCTTATTTTAGCTTTATAATAATTTTATGTACACCATTCCATGGATCTAATAAGCCCATCTTACAACTGTAAAAATCAAACAGCGCGTATCGATGGTGATCGGTACGCGCTGGCTGCATAGTTATTTATTCATTTTTTTGAACAAATGATGGTTTCTCATCTTCAGCAAAGGTAAAGGTACGGGCGATATACAAGATCGGTGTACCCAATGCGGTTAGCAAGAATTTAGCAAAATACGTTGTAAGCAAAATTTCAAGCCATACACTCCAGTCATACAAACCAGCAAATGCAATGGTACAGAAGATTAGCGTATCCACAAAGGAGCTAACCATCGTACTGCCGTTGGAACGAATCCACAGCTGACGTGAGGTGCTGTAATATTTGCGAATCCACGAGTACAACCGAACATCAAGGAACTGACTGATGAAGTAAGCAGTAAGACTACCTAAAGCTAGTCGAGGCATCAGGCCAAAGATGGTCTTCAAAGACGACTGAGCGATATCGGTCTCTTGCGGCGTAAATATTAATACCATCTGCATAATGACTGTCGTCATAAGCAAGGTGAAGAAACCAAACCAGACCGCTTTACGAGCTTCTGCCCTTCCGTACTTTTCATTAAGCAAATCGCTGGTCATATATAAAGTGACATACATCGTATTTCCGAGTGTCATCACAATATCAAATGGCATAGCAATCGTCTTAGCTACCTGAATGTTAGCAATTACAGTAGCGATACCTACCCAGGCATACATTCCACTTTTGCCAAACAGGCGGTAACAGAGTAGAAAAAAGGCAAAATTGACAATAACAAATAAAACTCCCCACAACAAATTAAACATATTACTTAAACTCCTCCTAGTTTTGTTTACGCGGGATGGTTACGAACCGCGGCTTACATTATGTTAGGCACAAAACATTAATACTCTATCACACTGTTACCAAACAATCCATAAAAATAAACAATTTATGAAATGGGTATTTATGCCCATTTTTATTAACTAAAAATAAAAGTGTCAGTAATAATTCATTCTTTTCAGAAAAATATGTTCTATAACCTAAAATTTTCACTATTCATCCAGAGGTTAATTCTATAGAATAGTATCAAACACTTCATTCCCGATCCATTTAGTTGATATATTACATAACTATGGAATATATTGCGGGTTGTCAGTCGCTAGCAATCGGTAGGGATATAAAAGAAATGGGCCTCGCGGTCCATAAAAAGGGGGAGAACAACATATTTCGTTTCAAGCAGTCAATCAGTCGCAGATTCACGCGTTTATTGTTTGTAGTTCTATTGCTCACTTCTCTTATGTTAAGTATTAGCTTCTATTTTATTTCCACCAATATTTTTAACAGCTATGTTATGCCACAAATCAATCAAATCTTAACCGCAGCTTCTCAGGACGTATTTAAGAACATTAACACAATGCATGCTCAGCAAGCGCTAAAAAATAACGAACAAGCAGCCACCAATCTTGAATTCTATTTTCAGGATAAGAAGGGACAGCACGGGGTTGAGACTATTTTTCTACTCAATCTAAAGGGCAAGGAAGCTGAAGTTCTAACCGTAGATCATGATGCAAAATTAAAACGGAAAGAAATTGTTACGGTATCCTCTGCAATGCAGCAAGCCGCTAAAGGAAAAAGCGGACTAAGCGATACATATAAGGACGCACATGGCATACATAAGTCAGCTTATATCGGAATTCCCGGAAGTACGATGGTTATCGGTGTAAGCAGTGATGTAAGCTTTATTCATGAAAAACAAGACAGCATTCTGTGGACCAGTGCTGGAATTACACTACTAACGCTGATCATAGGCCTAGCTAGTGCTTGGTTTATGAGTTTGCGTATTACACGACCAATCTCAAATCTTGCAGCTTATAGTGCTCGTCTCGCAGAGGGAGATTTCACAGAGGAATTAACGGTTAAAGGCAGTGATGAGGTAGCCCAGCTGTCCAGAAGTTTCCAAGCGATGACCCTACGCCTAAAAGAAATGATCGGACATGTACTCGTAACCTCAAACACTGTGGTCACCGATTCCAATTCCTTAAGAGATCGTGTAGAGGTCCTAAATGAAATGGCAGACCACTCAAGTTCATCTGTTGTAGAAATCGGCAAGGGTAGTACGACCATTGCCAGCAGCGCTCTAGATAACTCGAAAGCTATGGAAGAGATCAATCTAGGCATTCAGCATATTGCCTCTTCAGCAAATGAAGTCACAGAGCAGATCAGTGAAGCTTCCGCTGAGGCGAGTGGCGGTAATGAGATTGCTCAAAGTGCCGTTCTGCAAATGCGCCAGGTTGAGCGTGCCTCCCTGCAGTCGCTGGAGCAATTACAAATTATGAATGAGCGTTCAGTAATGATCGGAGAGGTCGTTCATAGTATTACTGAAATTACGAAACAAATCCAAATGCTGTCGCTGAATGCTTCGATCGAAGCAGCACGCGCAGGAGAGCATGGACGAGGCTTTGCTGTTGTGGCCGGAGAAGTACGCAAGCTATCCGAACAATCCCGTAATGCAAATGAGCAGATTCGTGATTTCCTACTCGGACTTCAGGAAGATATGAATCGCTCCGTTACTGAGATGAACCATGTGAATTCCGAGGTAGCCTCCGGGGTAGGCAAGGTGGCAGAAGCGGGCGATGCCTTCAATCACCTTCTGATTCTTATCCAGAGCATCAATCAGAATATTCAATCTGTATCTGCGGCTACGCAGCAAATCTCAGCTAGTACAGAAGAGGTCAGCGCTTCCGTTGAGGAAACCGCACAAATCACTTCAAGATCCCAAGAAAGTGCGGACACACTATCTGAGAACTCGGAGCGCCAGCGTATAGAACTTGAAGGGCATGCAGTAACCGTGCAACATCTTTATGAGCAGGCTAAGAAGCTTCAGGAAGCTGTGCAACAATTTAAGATCTAATCGTTAGGCTTAATCAAAAACAACCCGTTCACACGAAAGTGTTGAACGGGTTGTTTGGTTTAGGCACTGTATTGTGCCTTAGTATAACTGCGGTACAGTCTGCGCCAGGTTGCTCTCTTGCGCGGATCTCGCTTAGTGTCCGCTCTTCGGTGCTCTCTTGCTCGGTTTTCTCGCTAGTGCCAGCGCTTCGGTGCTCTCTTGATCGGTTCTCTCGCTTAGTGTCCGTTCTTCGGTGCTCTCTTGCTCGGATCTCTCGCTTAGAGTCCGCTCTTCGGTGCTCTCTTGCTCGATTCTCTCGCTTAGAGTCCGCTCTTCGGTGCTCTCTTGCTCGGTTCTCTCGCTTAGAGTCCGCTCTTCGGTGCTCTCTTGCTCGGTTCTCTCGCTTAGTCCGCTCTTCGGTGCTCTCTTGCTCGGTTCTCTCGCTAGTGCCCGCGCTTTTTTTGCAGCTTCGGACTCAGATGACGTTATTACAGGAAAAACTGCCATTTTGGAGCTTTTACGGACCTGAGAGACGCTATTGCCTGATATTCAGCCCAAATCAAGCCTATTTTGTACAAATAGCGACTCTGGAGTCCGAAACCGTTCCAAAATGCCCTTATTATCGCAAATAAGGTCTCCTGAGTCCGCCACTAGTCCACTCTAGAGAAAACTTAGTAATTCAATATACAAACCCAAGTGGTCCTCGCGCCCCTAAACGACTCACTATTCATAGCTGCTTAGGATACCTCGATAGACTAGACTTAGTGTCTCGGCGCCCATAGAATTACCGATACGCCGATCACACAAATAACAGCACCGACCCAGTCATATACGTCAGGTGTCTTCTTGTCTACAAGCCATCCCCATAACACAGCGAGGACGACAAACACTCCGCCGTAGGCTGCATACACTCTTCCGAAGGACGGAAACTTCTGCAATGTAGGGATAATGCCGTACCCGATGAGAATCAAGGACCCCACCAAACCATACCAGAGAGGGCGTGATTCTCTCAGCCATAACCATACTAAATATCCGCCTCCAATCTCAGCGAGGCCAGCAATTACAAATAGCAGAATGGCAGCAACCATGTCATCCCTCATTCCTATCTATCACATAAAAACGCAAAGGTTAATCATAACAAATTGTACTCAAGGTTCACCCGTGGAGCTATCTACAGCACATTACCTAAGGTTCATCCGTGGAGCTACCTACAGCACATTACTTAAGGTTCACCCGTGGAGATACCTTCAGCAAATTACTTAAGGTTCACCCGTGGAGCCACCTTCAGCACATTACCTAAGGCTCACCCGTGGAGCTACCTACAACAATTCACCTAAGGTTCACCCGTGGAGATACCTACAGCAATTTACTTAAGGTTCACCCGTGGAGATATCTACAGCTATCTACTCAAGGTTCTCCAGTGGAGATACCTACAGCTATCTACTCAAGGTTCTCCAGTGGAGATACCTACAGCTATCTACTCAAGGCTCACCCGTGGAGATACCTACAGCTATCTACTCAAGGTTCTCCCGTGGAGATACCTACAGCTATCTACTCAAGGTTCTCCCGTGGAGATACCTACAGCTATCTACTCAAGGTTCTCCCGTGGAGATACCTACAGCATATTACCTAAGGTTCATCCGTGGAATTACCTAAGGTTCACCCGTGGAGCTCACATTAAATTGTGCTGGAGCAGCACTAACACTAGCAACAGCAGAACCTCCAGCAGCTCGTTCAGCGCGCCGTACACATCGCCGGTGAGCCCGCCGAGCCGGCTGTTGATCCGCCGCGCAGCCACGGTGCCGCTGGCCAAGGCTGCAGCCGGCAGCAGTAGCGCTGCCGCCAGATGCACCGGCCACGCACCTAAGCCAGCGCCGAGCGCCAGAGGCGCAGCGGCTGCGGCTAGCGAGAGCAGCGCGGCTATCGCCAGCGCGCGCCGCTCATGCGAGGGAGCGAGGCCGGCGAAGCTCGCGGCCAGCCCCTCGTTCCCGCGGGCAATAGGATAACGCACCATTGCCCGCACCATATACCAGCGGCTCCAGATCGCTGGTAGCAAGAGCAGTGGCAGCTCGTAGTAGGCGTAGCCTTCGATTAATGCTGCCACTAAAGAAGCCTTTAACAGCAGGAGCAGTACGCAGGCGAGTACGCCCATCGCACCCACGCGGCTGTCCTTCATAATCTCTAGTATTCGCTCCCGTGGTCGGTAGCTTAGCAGACCATCCGCGCTGTCCATCCAGCCATCAAGATGCAGCCCTCCAGTGAGTCCTACCCATAGAATGAGGGTAATAATAGCTGCTGGCCAAGCTGGTAAAACCAACCCCGTCAAAGCTGCTCCAGCAGCTACGCACAGTCCGATAGCTGCACCTACCACGGGATAGAACATCACACTTCTGCGCAGCAGCTCAGGAGAAAATCCCGGATCACTCTTTACAGGAAACCGCGACAAAAACTGAAAGGCAGCAGCGGCAGCATCCCTGCGCTCCCTCATAGACGATACTCCCTGCTCTTGAGTTCAATTGGAATGCCAGCAGTCACTAGAAAAACCTGTTCGCATTGCCGAGCAAGCATCGCGTTCATGCGTCCTGCCAAATCACGGTACAATCGGCCAAGCGCATACTCTGGAACGATACCGTCCCCCACCTCATTAGTGACCAGAATGAGGTTCCCTTGAAAGGAACGCACACTGTCTTCAAGTCTTGTAATCTCGCTCTCAATCAACTCTTGCCTATCCGTAAATGTTTCCATTGCTAGCAGTACATTAGATAACCACAACGTTAGGCAATCTACGAGGACTGCCTTTTCACCAGACAAACGCTTCAGTAGATCTGGCAAATCATAGGGTTCTTCAAGCGTCTCCCAAGCATATCCGCTTTCCGAACGCTGCTGCTGATGCAGTGCAATCCGTTCCTTCATTTCATCATCAAACGCTTGTCCGGTTGCTACATAGAAGGCCTGATCTGTCAGTGACGACATCAGTTTTTCTGCAAAACCACTTTTCCCGCTACGTGCGCCTCCCGTTACAAGAATACTCATTGTTTCCCAGCTCCAGAAATGCCTGCACTTTCAAAGGTGGCCATTTCGCTCAAAATACGGCATATCGCCTCAATTAAATGAAGGGATAATACGCCCCCAGTTCCTTCACCCAAACGAAGACCAAGGTTAAACAACGGTTCAAGCCCAAGCTGCTCCAGCATCAGCTTATGTCCCTGTTCTCCTGATACATGGGAGCCGATCATATAGGCAATGGATTCTGGCGCAAGCGCCTTTGCCACAAGAGCTGCCGCACCCGAAATAAAACCATCCAAGATGACAGGTATCCCGGCAGCGGCTGCACCAAGAATCAGACCGGCCAAACCAGCGATTTCCAGTCCCCCAACTTTGGACAATACATCCAGCGGATCTGCCGGATTCGGCTGATTCACCTTTAATGCGCGTTCCACAACTGCAATTTTATGTAGTAAACGTTCATCATCAATTCCCGTTCCACGTCCAACTGCTACTTCAGGTGATATTCCTTTTAGAGCACACAAAATAGCTGCACTAGCCGTTGTATTTCCTATGCCCATTTCACCTGTAATAAAAATCTCCGTCCCATTCTCGATCGCTTCTTGTGCAACTTTTATACCTACAAGCACGGCACTCATCGCTTCCTCACGACTCATCGCAGGTCCCACAGCCATATTATCCGTTCCCCGGCGCACTTTACGATCAATCAGATCCTCATGACTAAGATCGCCGTTAATGCCGATATCTACACACTGCACCTCTGCCCCAGCTTGGCGTGCCAGAACATTCACAGCCGCTCCTCCGCTGAGAAAATTATAGGCCATCTGGATTGTGACTTCCTGTGGAAATGCGCTAACTCCCTCGCAGCATACACCGTGATCGGCAGCCATCACAACAACCGTTCGTTTGGTGAAACTTGGCTGCTCCGTACCCGAAATTCCGGCGAGCTTAACGGCCAGGGTCTCCAATTGTCCCAAGCTGCCCGGTGGTTTGGTTAGAATGTTCAAGCGGTGCTCCGCCTTAAGGATGGACTCTTCATCAGCTGGTGTGATTCGTTTAATTACTTCTTCGATAGTTGAAATCATATTTTAACCTCCAATTAATTATATCCGTATAACTTATTCTATCTTATCTTCGCAGAAAAGCCCCCATCTATGATAGATGGGGACCACTAGAATTACAACTTCACTTTCATAAAATCTTCGATTCTATCCAGCGCTTCCGTTAATTTTTGTAAGGATGCTGCATAAGAGCAGCGAATATAGCCTTCTCCACCTGCTCCAAACACATGACCCGGAACAGCGGCGACTCCGACCTCCTGAAGCAGCTGCATAGCAAAATCTTCTGATTTTAGTCCGGTATGTGCGATGGAAGGAAAAGCATAGAACGCCCCCTCTGGTTCATGGCAAGGTATTCCAATAGATCGAAATCCACTAACCAGCAGCTTTCTCCGCTCATCGAAGCATTGTTTCATATGCTCCTTATGCTCCATACCATTCTGCAATGATTCAATCGCAGCAATTTGACCTAGTACCGGAGCACACATCGCAGTGTACTGATGGATCTTGAGCATCGCAGCTATTAATTCCTGATCACCACAGGCATAACCTACTCTCCAGCCAGTCATCGCAAAAGCTTTGGAAAAACCACTAATGACAATGGTTCGTTCCATCATCCCGGGAAGAGAGGCAATGCTGACATGCTGACTACCATAGGTAAGCTCGGCATAAATTTCATCTGAAATGACAAGTAAGTTATTCTCTTTTACAATCTGGGCAATGGGTAGCCAATCCTCGTAAGTCATTACTGCTCCTGTAGGATTAGTCGGAAAATTAACCATAAGAATCTTGGAACGCGGGGTAATTACCTTCCGCAACGCCTCAGCAGTAAGCTTAAAGCCCTGTTCAGCCGAAGATTCAACCTCTACCGTAACCCCCCCGCTCAAATGGGTAATCGGTGAATAAGCGATATAGCTCGGAGAAGGGACGATAATCTCATCCCCGAGTGTAATAAAGGCTCGCAAAGCTAAATCCACAGCTTCACTGCTTCCCACTGTAACCATAACCTCGCTCGTTGGCTCATAGCGGAGATTAAAGCTTGAGTGCAGATAAGCAGCGATCTCTTCTCTAAGCTCCAGCAAACCGGAATTCGGCGTATACATCGTTTTCCCATCGTTTAAAGCACGAATACAAGCAGCTCTAACATGCTCAGGTGTAACAAAATCAGGCTCGCCTACGCCAAGCGATATAATATCCTGATCCCCAGCGCTTAGGTCAAAAAAAGCCCGAATCCCCGAGGGAGCAATATCCCTCACACGCGGTGAAATCCACTTATTGCTCATGGCTGCACACCTCTTCTTTTGGACTCTTTTCTGTTAGAGAAAGGGTAATAATTTCGTCAAGCAGTCCGCTGAAGGTGTAGCCTGCCGCTTGCGCGCTTTTTGGTAAAAGACTCGCCTTCGTCATGCCAGGTAGCGTGTTCACCTCCAGCACATAAGGAATCCCATCCTTCAGCAGCATATCCACCCGTGCATATACACTGCATTTCAGTGCTTTGTAGCAGTCTAAGGCCGCTTCACTTACGCGCTCATACACCTCAGCTGGTAGTTCAATGACCCGTTCGTCTGCCCCGCCGTCTTCGTACTTAGCGCTGTAATCGAACCATTCCGCATGTGCCGAGGTGATCCCCAGAACAGGTAACATCTCTCCATTTAGAATGGAGCAAGTGATTTCCTGGCCTTGAATGTAGCTCTCGATCAGAATCGACTGATCACAGGCAAAAGCCTTCTGTACTGCGCTCAGCAATTCCTCGCTACTGCTCACCTTTTCCATCCCGATACTCGAACCACCTGAACACGGCTTCACCATAACAGGATATCCGATCCGTTCTACCGCCTCTACCGAATAATCCTTCATGTTATCCCAGCACAGCCAATCTGCCGTATTAACGCCTGCGCAGCGCATAAGCTTTTTGGAGAGATCTTTATCCATGCAAATGCTGCTAGACAAAACGCCACTACCTGTATACGGAATCCCCATCGTCTCCAGCGTCCCCTGAACGGTTCCGTCCTCGCCGTATGCTCCATGAAGCGCAAGCAGTGCGATATCGATCCCTTTTGCCTGCTCAATAAGCTCTTCACGCTTCGTGATTACAATTGGTGTAACCTCATATTTATTTGGATCCAGATTCTTCAATATTTCTTTACCGCTATTCATGGATACCTCATACTCTGACGATACCCCACCCATAATTACGCCTACCTTCATCTCAAGCACCTCTTTATCCCATTAGTTGTTGTGCTGTTCTACCAATAATCTCGATTCCCTTACGGATATCCTCATCCGTCACTCTTGAGAAACCGATCCGTATCGTATTTTGACCTTTACCGTCTGTGAAGAATATATCTCCTGCTGTAAAAATAACCCCTTGCTCATGACAGGCCGCCAGCAGCGTCCTTGTGTTAAAGCCCTCCGCAAAGGTTACAAAAAGATGCAGTCCACCATCCCCAGATAGCGTCGTATAAGGAATAAACTCCTTGCAGCATTGCAGGGTTAATTCATATTTTCGTTTATATTCCGCTCTAGCTTTTTTCAAATACTTCTCTAAATGTCCACCCAATAAATACTGATACAAAATGGATTGATCCAGCGTCGAGGTATGAATAGTACGTGCGCGCTTGACGCTTTCGAGGGAATAAATCAGCTCCTGATCCGCCAGCACCCAACCTACGCGTAGTCCCGGAAATAATACCTTTGAGAAACTACCGAGATAGATCACGCTATTGCCACTACCCGCCGCTGCGATAAGTGGAGCCACATGTGAGCCCGAATATCGTAATTCCTCGTTAAAACCATCCTCGATCACCGGTATTTGGTACCGATTCATCAGCTTCATTAGCCTCTGTCTTTTCTCGGGAGACATTACAATTCCAGTGGGATTATGATAAGAAGGGACGAAGTAGGCACAGTCAAAAGCTTGCTGCTGCAGCGCCTTCTCCAGCTCTACCAGATCAATCCCATCACGTTCCATAGGAATCCCGGTGATCTCAAAGCCGTTCAGCTTCAGATTTTTGATCGCCGTATGATGCGTTGGATTCTCACAGATGACCGAACCATTCTTTTTGCTAAGTGCAGACAATACAATATCGAATCCCTCTGTAAAGCCATTGGTGATCAATATATCCTTGCCTTTCATTTCCACGCCCTTGTGCTCCATATATTGCTTCAAATAGTCTATTAAAGGCTTATACCCTTTGGCATAACCATAATTTAGTAAAACATTGCCTTCCACCGACATACGATCCATAAAGGAGCGTTTCACATTATCTAGATCAAAAAGACTTTCATCGGGTGCGATGCTCGTGAAGGAGATCGTACCCTTCTCCGCTCGTATGCCGCGCTTCATGATATCCAGTTCCTCCGCCAGCCGCGCATGATCATTGATACGCGTCTTCCAGTCCATCGTCCAGGAAGAGATTGTTTCACTGCCGGGAGGTGTAGGTGCCACATAACTTCCTTGCCCCTGCACAGCATAAGCAAACCCATCATCCTCTAGTCCTGCATAAGCAGAGATTACTGAGTTGCGGCTAACCTTAAGCAGTGTGCTGAGCTCTCGTGTGGAGGGCAGCTTTTGATTCCCTTGCAGACCGCCTTTTATAATTAAGTGCTTCATATAGTCTTTAATTTGTATATACACCGGCCGTCCGGCTATGAGCTTAAAATCTTTAAACATCTCTTTGGTCGCCTCCATAGCTATCATGGCATAATCAGGCGCTTAAAAAAAGAACCACAGCCAAGGGATTTTACTCCGGCTGTGGTTCTATGGGGGGACAGACTATATAGACTGAACCAATGATATTAACTTAAAGTTCAGTAATCACTACGGTGAATCATTGGATTTCCGGCCGCTGTTGTCCCCAGATTTCTTGATTGATACCGCTCCTCGCGGTGGAAATCCGGGGACAAAGGCGGTCGCTAGCGCTCCTACAGTTCCAATATTCCCCTCCGATCCTTCTCACTTTTTGTAATATTCATATGCTCAGTCTATAGAGCAATTTTTCTTATTTTAGTGCGATGGGTCGGTTAAGTAATAACGACTTACGCTTCAATCACCGTTTCGCCTTCTCCTTCAGGGGTTTCAAAACCGCTTAGAAACCGAGTGAGCGTGTCCTCAGTGATCGTAAACGCCGCATTAGCGTCAAAACGTTCACTCCGGATGAGCAGTCGCTGACGCAACTCATCTGGCTGAACCTTTAAGTAAATTAGCTCCCAGACGCCGCCATGCGCTTCAATAAGTTGCTTATAATCGTTCCGCCTCTGACGCTGCCAAAAGCTGAAATCGATGACAACATCCTGTTTAGCCAGAATTAGATTTCTAAGCTCCCCTCTCAGCTTTATTTCCGATTGTTCTTTATAGAGCTCATAATTCTGCTCCGGATAATCCATTCCAAAACGTCCGTATGTAGCCCAAATATCCTCATCTATCGAGAGCCGGGCGAATCCTTCTTTCTCCAACTTTTGAGCAAAGGTCGTTTTGCCCGACCCTGCTACACCGCACATCATCACAACGACGGGAGCTGCACTTTTACGCTTATGCTGTAGTATTTTTTCAATCACAATCTGTTCACTCAACAATATACAGCATCCCCTTTCCACTTGATCAAATACTCTATTCTACTCTAAGACAACTACTTTATTCTTAGAACGCCAGACGCTTCCGCCTTTAGTCTTTATCCTTTATCCTTTATCCTTTAGCCGACCATTGCCCGTTCTCCCAGAATAATTTGAGTTCCATTGCTGTTCCTGGAGAAGGTGCAGCTGCGCTGTAGAATGTAAGATCCGGAACCACCTGTGCAAGAAAATTCCTGATTACACCGCCATGTGTCACTACGAGTATCCTGTTTGTAATAACCTCACCCTTGTTCTCCCTGCTCGCAGCATGAACAAAAGCATTCTCAGCCGCTTGTCCTAGATCTAACAGGAAGCTACGCAGACGTTCGTCGAACTGCGTCCAGGATTCTCCTTCTGGTGGTGTAACCTTGGAAGGATCATCAATCCAACGTCGATACAATGAGTTATCCATTAATTGCTCATAGGTGCAGCCTTCCCAAGCTCCGAAATTCATTTCTCGGAGGCGCTGATCGTAGATAGTAACCTTCTCTAGCGAAGGTGCAATATAAGCCAAGGTTTCCCGACATCTAAGCAGGTCGCTGCAATATACACGCCAAAAACCATCTGATACTTCAGCCCGCTTTTCAGTCAGCCTACCAAGCTGCTGCTTAAGCTGTGATAGCTGCTCTACTGCTTCAGGAAGCAGCGGGATTTCCGAGTATCCTAAGTAACGATGCTCAACATTCCACTGGGTCTGCCCGTGGCGGACAAGCACCAATTCCAGCACTATAGGGGGAATCGTCATGCCTTGCATCAGCCCCCGATCCATATCCATGCTAGAGCTGCGCAGATAGCAACAAATATAGAAGAACAAAGCATCATCATCCGCGAGGCTTGAATAATATCATCCGGCTCCATCGGTCTTACCGGATCACCCATATAGGCCCGGAAAGAGGTGACACCGTGATATACGTTCTCTCCCCCAAGCCGGATACCAAGTGCACCTGCAACAGCAGATTCTGGAAACCCGCTATTGGGGCTTGGATGAAGTCGTGCATCCCGCTTCACCATTCGTAGACAACTGCGCCAATCCAGACGAAGTAACCATGCGCACAGAGCCAAGAGCAATGCCGTTATCCGCGCCGGAATGAAGTTGGCGACATCATCGAGCCGAGCGGATGCCCATCCGAGATCACGATATTTATCGTTCTTATAACCAACCATAGAGTCGAGCGTATTGACCGCACGATAAGCCATTGCTAGCGGCGCTCCGCCGATCAGCGCGTAGAATAGCGGAGATATAATCGCATCGACGATATTCTCTGCTACAGTCTCCACCGTGCCGCGCACAATTTCCGGGGGATCTAGTGTGGTCGTATCACGTCCCACGATCATTCCTAATGCCTTACGAGCAGCAGGAATATCTCCTTTACGGAGTTCCACGTACACCGCCATCCCCGCATCCTTTAGTCCCTTCGAAGCAATCGTGGTTGAAATCAGCCACACCGCGGCGATCCATACGAGCCAAGGTGAGAGGAACGATAGCAGCCATAGCAAGATGGCTGTCAATGCCCAAGCACCGCCCGCTACACACAGCGGAAGTAATACTCCCGCTCTCCGCAGGCTTTGCGGGCGGGACCATATAAGGCGGATCATCCGCTCCAGAGAAGTGATTGCTTTGCCCATACCGATGACGGGATGGGGCAGGCTACGTGGATCACCTACGATCCGGTCAATCACATAAGCCGCTAACAGTACCAAAGCGATTGTCACAGGCGATCACCTCTGAACAATCTCCAGCAATTCCACCAATCCATTCTCATTCGCTGTCCTTCCTTGCCTGAACTGATAACAAACTTCCCGTTACAGCGCTATATACTAGGCGGCCGATTGCGCCCCCTAGATCGGTAGCAGTTCCAGCGTATATATGCTCTGCGCTGTATCGCCCGCTTTGGCTCACAGCGAGTACTATCGCATCCGTAGTTGTTCCGGTTGCGATCAGGCCATTCTCGGGATCAGTAATCCCGAGATCGGCTAGTGCAGCAGCTTTGGCTTCCACAGCTGTCTGCACAGCATTGACCATCGCCGCCGGTGTCAGGCGGCCATCAATACCTAGCATAATGTTTATCGTACCCGGACGATAAACAGCCAGCACATTGCGCTCCACACCTGCGCGCGCAGCATTTCCAGCGGCGGCAGTCACGCAAACAAATATCCCCGCTGAGCCAGTGTCTTCTTCAGCTACCGCTGCATGCTCTAACGGTACAGCCGTCATCAGACCGGCACAGCCAGATAATGAATAACCCCAAACGCGTAGCTTATTCTCCATATCTTGGACAGGATCACTGCATTCATAATTGCGATCAACATATAAATTGACGGCCCGCTGCAGACGATTCATTCCTCCACCGTAGAACGCACTCGATAAACCATCTGCTTCAGCAGGTAGCTCAAGTAGCAGATGGTTTCCCTTCCACTCCAGCACAAGCCCCGGCCAAACGGCTGAGCGGTACTCTCTAACGCCTCCTGCAAGATTAAATGGAGTCTTCACTTCCACCATATCCGATCCTGCTCCTTCCACAGCTTATCTCTTTCATCCATTTGTCCAACCAGCTTGGCGGTCGCTTCTTCACTTCCCTAGCAGCATCACATAGTAACTACTTATCCGCCACAATTTCCCCCATCTGCTTCAGCAGCCGGGCATTATTTTCATGTCCCTTAACAGCAACCCGGATATGCTCTTCTCCCAGACCGGGGTACATGGCACAGCTACGCACCAGTATACCGACGCGCCCAAGACGGCTCTGCATCTCAGCCGCACTCCACGGCGAGGGTAGCCCACAGAGCAAAAAGTTCGCTTCCCCTGGTGGTACATCACAGCCCAGCTGTATAAGGCCTTGCCGCAGCAACTCCCGCTCCGTTGCGATCAGCTCGCGTGTGCGCAGTTCATACTCGCGCCCGCTCTCCAGGCAGGCTTCCCCTGCTAGCAGCGCCAAACCGTTCACGCTCCAGGTGACCTGCTTGCCGGTCATTGCCTTCGCCAGCTCCGGATGCGAAATCGCAAACCCGAGACGCAGTCCCGGTATCGCATAAAACTTCGTCATCGACCGCACCAGAACCGTATGCGGAAACTGATCCAGCTCCGGCAGTAGCGTATTCCGTTCAGCTTCTGGAATAAAATCAATAAAGGCTTCATCCACAGCCAAATAAGTTCCGCAGCTTTCGGCCTTCTGCGCTAACCAGCGCAGCTCATCTACAGCATACTGAACTCCATTCGGATTATTCGGCTGTCCGAGGAACAATAGCTCCACCTTCTCCAGCAGCCCAGCAATCTCATCTACTCCAGCTCGAAAGTGCTGTTCTCTTGTCCCCTGAACAGATAATACTTCTGCGCCGAATTGCATAGATAGCTGCCGATACTCGGAGAAACAAGGTTCTACGATACCGACCTTTTGCGGGGCGATCGCAAGCAGTAACAAAGCCATGGATTCTGCCGCTCCATTACCTATAGTCAGCCAACTGCTATCTACGCCGAGATTCTCCGCTAGCAGGCTTTTGAAGCGCCGGTGCCCTGGATCCGGGTATGCAACCACCGTAGACAACGCTGTTCTAAGTAGCTCCAAAACCGCTGGCGGAGGCCCGAGTGGATTAATGTTGGCACTGAAATCGAGAAATGTGCCACCAGCTTCCTCATAAAGTTCCGTTGCCGTTAGCAAATCACCGCCGTGGCCATATTTTTCAAGCATATATACACTCCCTCTATCAACTTTCCTGCTCAATATGTATGTCATTCCCACCATTATTGCGTCTTTGTCAGAAGTACGTCAATGCTTACCCAGAGCAATCATCCGAATAACCTGCTTGCCTCTAAACATTAATATCTACGAAGCTATCTCTTTTGTTAAAAAACCACTTTTGGTTTAAAATGAAAACTGTAATCAATTTTGCTGCAACGGAGGAATTCACTATGCTTTTTATTGATAACACAGGGATTACTGACGCATCCATCAATTTGGCGATTGAGGAATATGCGCTGAAGCACTTGCCGATGGACGAGAGTTACCTGCTTTTTTATATTAACAGCCCATCTATCATCATCGGTAAACACCAGAATACGATTGAAGAAATCAATCAGGAATATGTTAAAGAGAATGATATTAAGGTAGTTCGTCGTTTATCCGGTGGTGGAGCTGTCTATCATGATCTCGGAAATTTGAACTTCAGCTTCATTACCAAGGACGACGGCCAATCCTTCCATAACTTCCTGAAATTCACCCAGCCGGTAATCGACTACTTGCAAAGCATGGGTGTTAACGCTGAGCTTAGTGGACGTAATGATCTTCAAGTAGGGGAACAAAAAATTTCCGGAAACGCTCAGTTCTCCACACGTGGACGCATGTTCAGCCATGGCACACTGATGTTCGATCTCAATTTGGACAATGTACAAGCCTCACTGAAAGTAAATCCAGAGAAATTCAAATCCAAAAGCACGAAATCCGTACGTAGTCGCGTAGCGAACATCAAAGAGCTGCTAGGTACAGATATTACCATTGAAGAGTTCCGCTCCGGCCTGCTGCGTTCGATCTTTGGCATGGAGCCATCCGAGGTCCCTCAGTACAAGCTCCAGGAAGCCGACTGGGTCAAAATCCACGAAATCTCCAAAGAGCACTACCAGAACTGGGATTGGAACTATGGTCTGTCACCAAAAAGCAACGTCAAGCATACGCGCAAATTCCCTGCTGGTATCATTGATATTCGTATGGATATTGAGGATTCCCTCATTAAGGACATCAAAATCTATGGCGACTTCTTCGGAGTTGGTGACGTAGTAGATGTTGAAAATGCCCTTCGTGGCAAACGTTATGATGAGGCTGAAGTTAGAGAAGCATTAGCTGATCTGGATTTGAAGCATTATTTCGGACGTATTGAGCCGGAGGACTTTATCGGACTGGTTTTCTTAGAAGAATAATATTTTAAAAATAAAGGGGCCTGCTTATCCTATGCGCAATTTGCGTAAAGAATAGACAAGCCCCTCTTTCATATTCACTTTAGTTCAAGGAGAAAGTATAAATACATAGACAACGAACGCTAGAGTCAGCATGATGCAGATGTTCTCTACGGCTCCACCTTTTTTTGTGCCAGTACTCATTAGCTTTAGACGCAGCTTAAAGGGTATTGGCGGTAATAGTGTGATTCCTCGTTGGGTTAGAGAGTCTGCCAATAGATGGAGCGCATACGACATACCGCCAGCTATCCATAGACTGCCACCATCATTCATACCAGAAGAGGCAAAATACAATAAGGCGCTCCAGCCCGCAACTCCATACAAGGTATGTGTCAGGCCACGATGCGGAACAATCGATGATATCACGAGCACGCAAGCTGCGATGTAGTTCCATGGATCATATGCTTCCCCGAAAGCAAAGAGTGCTATGGCGATCAAGATCATGACCAAATGGCGCAGCTTTCGACTGGGCAGGAAAGATACACTCCCAACAAGCAGTGCCAGCACAATATTCCAAGGACGTTCCACGATTCCGGCAAAATAGAGATAAATCGCCGCGCCTATCAAAGCAATTTGCAGCGCTCTTAATAGAAATTCTGGAATCGCCTTACGCACCAGCAGCGAATTCGGCTCGTCAATATCAGGCAGCAAGGAGCTTAATGCTGCGACCGCAATAACAGGGATCGTAATCTCATGGTTCATCAAACTCATTACAGATAGGGTAACCCCAGTGCTGATTATTAAATGGGATCTGCCCATCATGGTGAAACCGCTCCTTTCTAAGATGCGAAAAACAAGAACAAATGTGCGGTTATCGAAGTATACCAAGAGGCTGTTTTTTTGTCTAGCCTAATCCCATAAATCCCTTTAAATATAAGCCTTTGAGCGATTTCTATCTTGTCCTTACCATGAATATACGATACAATTTGGACAACTTGACCTTGTCGTTCTCATTAGAACGGCACTTGCCGAAGAGAGGATGACCTAAGAAGTGAAGCGTTCCCGGATGGCCGATTTGAGTCTGCTACTCGTGGCGATGATGTGGGGATGTACCTTTCTGATTGTTCAAAATGCTGTTAAGGTGCTGCCACCGCTCGCGTTTAATAGCATCCGCTTTACGGGTGCTGCCCTTTTGCTGGCTCTAATCACTGTTATTTTTTACCGCAAGGAATGGAAACAGCTAAGTTTCCGCATGGTACGCGATTCATTGCTGCTAGGCCTTTTTTTGTTTATGGGCTATGGTTTCCAGACCATGGGACTTCTATATACAACCACCTCCAATACTGGTTTTATTACCGGTCTATCGGTCGTATTAGTTCCCTTTCTCTCTCTCGCGCTACTAAAGCATGCTATTTCACGTTACACTTGGTTCAGCGCGGCGCTTGCCGCAATAGGTCTTTACCTTCTGACCTTCACCGGCTCTGCTTTGTCCCTGAATAAAGGCGATGCTTTGATCCTGCTCTGCGCCATAGCTTTTGCGCTGCAAGTCGCATATACTGGCGTTTATGCACCTCATTATCCAGCATTGCCGCTGGCAACTCTGCAGCTCGCCTTCGTTGGACTGTTCAGCATTGTCGCTTCGCTTGTCTTTGAAGGCGCTGCACCGCTGGCACACAGCGCAGAGCTTATCAAGGACCCGGATGTGCTCTGGGCACTTTTAATCTCTATTGGCCCTACCAGCGCTTTTGCCTTCTGGATTCAAACCGCCTGCCAGAAGTACACTACCCCTTCCCGGGTAGCAATTATTTATGCCACAGAACCTGTATTCGCTGTTTTGACAGGTTTAGCTTTTGGCGGAGAAACGCTCGGTATGTCCGCTCTGCTCGGTTGTGGTTGTATTCTGGGGGCTATGCTTATGGCAGAGCTGAGTCCGGAACCGGGTCAGAATCAACATAAGAAGAGTTATTTTTCCAAATTACATCTATTTAGAAAGAGATAAGGAGAGAGACAAATGTACAAATTGATCGCGATTGATATTGATGACACTCTAATTAACGATGACAAGGAAGTAACACCAGCTACCCAAACTGCGCTTGAAGAGGCTGTAGCCGCTGGCGTTGTTGTAACCCTTGCTACAGGCCGAGCTTATGCTTCTGCTCAAGCCATTGCCCGTCAAACTGGACTTAACGTGCCAATCATCACTTACCAAGGTGCACTCGTTAAGAACCTGCTCGATGAAAAAGTGCTGTATGAGCGTTACGTGCCACAAGATGCGGTACACAAGCTGTTCACTTACTGCGTGGAGCATGATCTGCATTTGCAAACATACATTGACGACAAGCTGTACGCACGTGAGGACAACCAGAAGATCAAAGACTATACAGACCTGAACAAAACTCCATATTATATTGAACCTGATTGGGAGAAGCTTGTTCCTCAAAAAACACCAAAAATGCTGATTATTGATGATCCTGCATTCTTGGATGAGCTGGCTCCAATTCTGCGTGAATTGCTCGGCGATTCCGTGCATATTACCAAATCCAAACCACAATTCCTAGAAATCATGCATCATGAAGGAACCAAGGGAATTGCGCTTGAATTCTTAGCTAATCATTTTGGCTGTGATCTTTCCGAAACCATCGCTGTAGGCGATTCTTGGAACGACCATGAGATGCTGGAAGCTGCCGGTCTTGGCGTTGCCATGGCGAACGCTATTCCTGCGCTGAAAGAAATTGCTGATTTCGTAACCCTAAGCAACAATGAAGATGGCGTAAAATACGCGATTGATAAATTCATTCTAAATAAAGTGAACTAACTATATCGGCTGAACTTAATGGTTTTATATACGTTGAATTTAAGATTTTTCTATTAAGGTACGTGCGTGACTGCGGGGAATGTTTTAAAGTTCAACTTATATAGAGTTAAAGTTCAATCTATATAAATTCACTTTCTTAAGAAAAGGGTGCTGTAACGTCATGATATATGACGATACAGCACCCTTTTGTTATTTCAGTAAGCTTGGGACTCCTGTAAAAGCAAGCTCCATTCTCTCTTGCTCACTCTCCACAGCTTCTTCCTCTTCCAGCTGAGAATAATACAAGCCATGATATCTTCCTTCGGCTGCAAGCAGCTCCTCGTGGGTACCACTCTCCACAATTTCACCGTTTTCCATCACTAGAATGACATCCGCATTCTGAATCGTAGATAGACGGTGAGCGATAACGAGTGTGGTTTTGTCTCCCATTAATTTACGAATCGCTTGCTGCACCAGCTTCTCCGATTCATTATCGAGCGCAGCAGTAGCTTCATCCAGCAGCAGTATTGGGGAGTTCCTAAGAATCGCTCTTGCAATCGATAGTCGCTGGCGTTGTCCACCGGACAGGCGTGAACCTTCCTCACCGATATCTGTATCAAGACCCTCCGGCAACTCCATTACAAAATCATAAGCGTTCGCTTGTCGCAAAGCTTCCAGAATTTCTTGTTCATCCGCATCTGGATTTCCATTCCGGATATTATCACGGATACTTCCCGTATACAGCCCGGACTCTTGCGGCACATAAGCAAAGTGACTCCTAAGCTTAGCTAGGCTCATATCACTTATCTTCTCATTATTTATAAACACTTCACCCTCATCAGGTTCATATAACCCAAGCAATACCTTGAAAAGTGTGGATTTCCCTCCACCACTCGGCCCCACAACCGCCATTTGAGCCCCTTTATGAAGCTCTAAGCTGATCTTGTTCAGACTATGTTTCTCCGCTCCCGGATAAGAGAAGGATACCGCGGACATAACCATACGCTCAAATTCAGGCTGCTTTGTATCTACTTCGGGTAGGGCCTCCACTTCCACAGGACTATCCAGCACTTCAAAGATTCGACCCGCCGCCCCAAGTGATTGCTGCATCGAATTGATCAGTCCTGGCAAGGCCGAGAACGGCATCACTAGATAATTCATGAGCTGTATAAAAGCAATCATCGCACCGACCTCAAGGGATCCTTTTGCCACAAAATAACCAGCAACGACCAGCGCCAGCAGAAACGTGAAGTTTCCCAGAAACGACGAGAACGAGCCTGTAGCTCCTTCAATTCTTCCCCGTTTTAACTCTTCAGTAGTAATATTCTCACTATGTTCCTGATACTGCTTCATTAGTCTGCGTTCGATGGAAAAAGTTTTAAACACCATACTACTGCCTAAGATATCATGCAAAAAGGAAGTAATCTTGCTCATATTATTCTGAATCCTCACACTGTTCTCACGCATCGCTGAACCGAAGATTTTTCCCGTAAGGAACATCAATGGCCCCATTGCAAAACAGATCAATGCTAGCAGCCAGTTAATATAGAGCAAATAACCAAAAGCCGCGAGGGCAAGCAAAGGGTTACGAATCAGATCAATCATTACCTCGCCGGTAGCATTACCAACCGATTGATTATCGTTAGTAAAACGGGACAACAAATCCCCAGAGTGATTACGGTCAAAATAAGACTGAGGAAGCGCTAAAGCATGTCGCATCATGTCCAGTCGCAGCTCATTTCTGATCTTGGCCGAGATTCTATTTTTGAGATATCGATCGATGTAACCGTTAATTGCAGTCACTAATAAGTAGATTAAAGCGAATATAATCAGCCCTTTAAAAGCTTCCACATCGAGCCTAACCGCCGCATCCGTAATCACTGAAAGCAGCCAGGCAATCGTTAAATCCAGAACAATCCCAAATAAAGTCGTAAATAATAAAACCGTATATAAGAGCTTGTGCCTTAACATGTATGTACTTAATCTTGCGAAAACACCTTTCTGCTTCAAAAAATCAGCCCTCTCCCCTTTAAAATTCTACACCTCTAACCTTGGCAAACAGCTTGCTGTCATGCATTTCCCCATCTAGCCCAAGGCGCTCTCTCCGTAAGATGCCCTCCAGTATATACCCTGCGCGTTCAGCAACTGCAGCACTTTTGATATTTCGTGCACTACAGCGAATCTCGATGCGATTAGCTTCTAATTCCCTTATAGCAAAATCAGTGATTCCATTTACCGCTTCGGTCATATAACCTTTACCCGCGCAGGAGCTTCGGATCCAATAACCAATTTCAAAATTTCTTAGATCCCAGTTTATACGATGCAGGCCACTGCAACCGATAAAGCTCCCCGTGCCCTTATTAAAAATGCGCATATGCAGCTGATTACGTTTTAAAAAATCCAGTCTGGCCTCACGTGTGAATTTCTCGGATTCATCCAAAGTCGGATTCGTTTGAGCAAAAGGCATCCAAGGTTTCAATTCCTCTAAACTTTCACAGATAGCCTCGTTCATGCTAACCCCATCCCCCCACAATGGGGCTCGGATGAGCAAACGCTCGGTCTCAAAGCTCTCAGGAAATTCAATCAGGATCGGATCCATAGAATTAGCCATTTGTTACTCCCCTTCCTTACGTTGATAATTATTCTATATATGTAAATATAAGTAGGTAGCACTTTCTGATTATAAAGTATAAACATACATCTGAATACTGAATGCAATAGATATCACAAAAGGGACACCCCCAGGCCGAAATCTGCCCGAATGATGTCCCTCTTTGCAACTAATTTCATCTGACCTCCAATGGTCCAAGTGGAATTCTCATACCTGTCTGTGCCAATGTAACATTCTCTGGCAAAATATATGATCTTCTCATATCCACATCATGCGACATATGGGTATATACTGCCTTTTTAGGCTTCACGATTTGCAGTAGCTCCGCCGCCTCCGTCATATCGTATACAGAACGAGTGGATAGCTCCGCCGCTTCGTAATAGAAGCTTGTACCAAGGACCAACAAGTCAGCTTCATGCATCAAACGAGTCTCCTCGGCCCCAAGAGATATGGAATCTGGACAATACACCCATGTGTAGCCCTCCTTCTCCAACCGAAAAGCGTATGAGTATCCATTCTTACCATGGTTTACTTTCCAGGTATCTATCTTCCAACCGTCCAGCTCCATGCCTTCATCACAGGGAATCATCTCGATGTGATTACGCAGCCAAGGGTATTGCCGGTCAATAATCGGAATCACTTCCGCTGGAGTGTAAAGTTCACCCTTAATGCCCGTCCATCGACAAGCATCCGCCCATTCCGGCAGCCCACCAATATGATCAAAATGAGCGTGCGTCACCAGCAGTCTGCGCATATTCCGTACTCCCTGCGCCTCCATCTGACGTCGCCAGTCCGGGCCACAATCAATAACTAGAAAGTCACTGCCATTATCTATAAGTACAGAGGAACGCAGCCTTATATTGCTCCCTTGTTCCCTTGCTTCTGTGCAAATCTCGCAGCTGCAATATACCCGTGGAACACCCATGGCATCCCCAGTACCCAAAAATACCAACGTATCCATACACTATCTCTCCTTCAGTTCCATCAAGGAAGTCTTTAATTATCATATGTCTATCTTAAAGATGCTCACTAAAAAAAGCCATCCCTGAAGCAGAAGACCTGCTGGGATGACTCTCTTCATACACCTCTACCTTATATTCCTGCAAGTACCTGATACCAAATTCCCCGCTTGGAATAAAGTGTGCTTCGCACCTCATCCCAGCCACCTAAATAATTGATATCAAAGAGGCCCGCTGGATCGGGGTAACGGCTTTTGTTCTCGGCATAGACCTGTTTATCTACGGGACGAAAGCCATATTTTGCAAAGATTTTTTGTGCCTGTGGGGTTATTAAAAAATCAATCAATGCTTCAGCTGCCGCGCGAGTCCCATGCTCATCCGCATACTTCTCTACAACAGCTGCTGGGTTCTCAATCAGAATTGTATTTTTAGGAATAATGACTTCGTATTTAACCCCTTGAGCAATCCGGGCCAGCAGTTCATTCTCATAGGTGACAATGACATCCCCCACTCCATACTCGAAGGCTGCCATGGATGCGCGACCGCTCTTATCCAGAGACTCCACATTGGCATGTACACTTTCTAAAAAATCTTTGGCTGCTGCTGGATTCTTAACGCCCTCTTGCTCCTCTGACAGCTTCAGACCCGCCCCATAGATCGCGTTGATATCCCACTGCGCGCCACCGGATGTTTTGGGATTTGGGTATAACACTTTAATTCCTGGCTTGGCTAAGTCCTCAAAATCATGAATTCCTTTAGGATTTCCCTCACGGGTACCAAGAGCTACGACTGAACGTGTTACCATGCCTTGTTCACCCTGCTCTTTCCACGTTGGCGCTACGAGTCCAGCCTTGACCAGCTTCTCGACATCACCCTCCAGGGCTAGCAGCGTAACATCCGCTTCGAACCCACCCACAATCGCACGTGCCTGTGTTCCTGAAGCCTCATAAGACTGCTGAAAACTAATATTCTGCCCAGTATCCGCTTTCCACTGCGCTGCAAATAACGGCAAAATATCTTCCATTGCATCCTTAGCCACACTATATGCGCCAATGACCAGCGTGACATCCCCCTGCTTCGAAGGTTCTGCCATCGCCGTAATAGCCTTCTCATTCCCGCAACCGACTGCTGCCAGTGTGAGTACGGCAAGTATTAGGGCAGCTAAACATCCGTGCAGTTGTCTGCTCCTTTTGAATTTCATTGCGGCCCACATCCTTCGAGGTAATGATTTTAAATGTCTCCTTGAACGTATCTCTATGGCTGAATCTGAAATTCAAGTAACCAACGTTCGGTATTTGCCGTAATTACGCGGAATGTTTGGACTTTCGGCCGCTGTTGTTCCCAGATTTATTAATTTTATATCCTCAGCGGATTAAATCCGGGAACAAAGGCGGTCGCTACGCTCCTACAGTTCCAAACTTCCACTCCATTACTTCATACCTTCACTTCAGTTCCTCTAATCCTAGCTCATCACATTCGCTACTCTGTGCGGATTAGGGAAATCCTCCCTGAAATCAGTCAATTATCGGTTCATTTAGTCACTTTTAGGGAAATCCTCCCTAAAAAATACGAGAAAACACTCTTTATGAAGGAATCACCACGATAATTAGGGAGGTTTTCCCTAATTATCGCAGAGATCACGATAAATCCTACATTTTAGGGAGGTTTTCCCTAAAATGTAATCATCAGCTGTTCAATCTCCGGGTGGCCATCTTTCAGGAGTGGTAAGAGGCTTTTTCCATTTATTAAATAAATATCGGCATCGGATCTTCTTTCAGGTTGTTCTCCTGAATCCAGCTTCGCTCATCATTAAACAAGTAGGCGCGGTGCACAAGCACTGAGATATCCTGTCCCGGCTGCAAGGTTTCTTTCTCCAAGGAACGGTAAGTGACCAGCTTATGACCATTGACTTCAACCTCAACGAGCCATTCGCTTCCACGGAAATGTAGATGTTTTACGACACCTTTTTCCGTAGCAGAAGCCATCTTGAACTCATGCAGGTTACCAACTTCAATATATTCCGGACGAATCAGCGCTTTGGTAGGCTTACCGTCCCCCGCACCTTTAAAGCCTTTAACCTCAGAAGCATTGTCAATCAGTGTCGACTCCCCAATAAAGGTTGCCACGAACGGTGTCTTTGGCTCCTTGTAAATATCCCACGGGGTGCCCTTTTGTTCTAACCGACCTTGGTTGATAATCATAATCTCGTCCGCGACTTCAATCGCTTCGTCTTGGTCATGGGTTACGAAGATCGAAGTGATACCCACACGCTCAATCAATTCACGTAGCCAAGCGCGCAGCTCCTGACGAATCTTCGCATCAATAGCTGCGAACGGTTCATCTAAGAGCAGTAGCTGTGGTTCAGGCGCGAGCGCACGAGCAAAGGCTACACGCTGACGTTGTCCACCTGATAGCTGATGCGGATAACGCTTCTCAAAGCCTTTTAACCCCGTAAGCTCCACCAGTTCCATAACACGGTCACGAATGGCAGTTTTGCTAGCCTTTTTAACCTTTAATCCAAAAGCAATATTATCAAAAACAGTCATGTGCTTAAATAATGCATAGTTCTGGAAGACGAAGCCGATTCCGCGCTCCTGTGGTGGAAGATGATTAACCGTTTGTCCATGAAAAATAATCTCACCCTTATCCGGTGACTCCAGCCCCGCGAGCATGCGAAGAATTGAAGTTTTACCGCCTCCGCTCGGGCCGAGCAGTCCTATCAGATGACCTTTTGTAATGGCGAAATTGACGTCCTTGACCGCATGAAAATCTCCAAAATGCTTATTTAATCCTCGCACTTCCACATGCATATTACTGCACTTCCTTTCTTCTCTTGGTCCATTCCATCAATAGCAGCAGACCTGCAGAAAATGCAGCCAGTACTAGCGCTATTCCTCCAGCAGCCGTTACATTAAAATTTTCAACATCCTGATAGACTAGCGTCGTCGCCGTCTGAGTTTTGTTCATAATGTTTCCCGAGACCACGAGCACCGCGCCGAACTCTCCTAGTGAACGAGCCACCGTAAGGATGACCCCATACACGACCGCCCAACGAATCGAAGGCCAAGTCACCTTCCAAAAAATAGTCCAGCCACGAGCGCCCAATGTAGAAGCAGCTTCCTCCTGCTGTGAACCAATTTCCTGTAGCACCGGCATTACCTCGCGCACCATTAAAGGAAAGGTTACGAACAAGGTGGCAATGATCATTCCAGGAATCGCATAGACAATCTTCAGCCCAATCCCTTCAAAAATCTCACCCAAGGCACTATCAGGACCCAGGAGCAGAACGATCATCAATCCTCCGATTACAGGAGACACAGCATAAGGCAAATCAACAATACTGTTTAGCAATCCCTTAAGACGTCTACTAATCCAGTTCGCCCGAACAAGATACAAAGCCATCATAATTCCGAATAATGTATTCAATAACGTAACTACTATCACAACAAGCCCAGTCATCATAAGCGCATGCAGCGCTTCCGGCCTAGTCAGGGCATTCCAGAAGCCACCAAACCCTTCACTAAAAGCATTTATAGCCATTTTCCCTAGAGGCGCAGCTATCAGTAGAAAAAACACTAAGTAGGTGAGTCCAATCCATAATTTTCTCATGAGCGTCTCCCCCGCATCTGCAGCATATTAATTAGCCAAAGTATGAGAAAGGATAAGGTCAAGAGAATAACAGAAACCGCTGCGGCGGAGACTGGATTATCACTTTCAACTTCACCAAAAATAAAAACAGAAGATACGAGTGTACGACCTGGAATATTGCCCGCTACAAGAACTACAGCACCAAATTCAGCAAGTGCTCGTGAAAAAGCAAGCATTCCACCGCTGATCATACCAGGAGCCATGGATGGGAGAATGACATGCCAGAAGACCCTAGCCCCTTTGGCACCCATTGTATAAGCGGCTTCCTCTTCGGAAGGATCTAGTTCCTCCAGTAAGGGCTGAACCGCTCGAATCACGAAAGGAAAGGTTACGAAGACCATAGCAATTACGATAGCCGGCTGATGAAAAACAATTTCAAAACCAAGCGCTTCTGCAGCTTTGCCGATAAGACTACCAGGTCCGAGCAAGAGCAAAATCATCAAGCCACCAACTGCCGTCGGTAGCGCAAAGGGTAAATCCACAAGACTGTTGAGCAACGCTTTACCAATGAATTGATAACGTATAAGAACCCAGGCGATCATTGTTCCTAATAAGACATTAATTAAAGTAGCGATGATCGCCAGCTTTAAGGTTAACAGCACCGACTTCCAGGCAATTGGGTCGCTTATGCTTTCCACAAAATTGCCGAAACCCAGCGTAAAAGAGTTGTAATAGACCCCGAGTATGGGCAGCACGATCAATACTACAAAATAGAGCAAAATAGTAGTTCGGAAACCCCAAGTCCAACCTTTGTGTCTAAGCAGCGAATTCAATGATTTTGCCCTCCCACCTCCGGATAACCGGTCGGTATACTAACCAACATCTCCACTAATTATTCCTATTTATATACTTGGTTTTATATTATTACTACTTTACCAAATCCTTCTCGTTGTCGTCAATTACTTTCAAGTGAATTTGGGGTAAAATATATATAACAAAGTATAGGAAAAAGAGGCACATATCAGAAAGGGGAATGATTATGCTGCATACACTGGAGATTACTACAACGAAACGGGATGAATTCCGTGATATTACTCGTGAAGTCATTTCTTACGTAAAAAAAAGCGGAGTACAAAACGGTGTGATCGTAGTTTATTGCCCGCATACCACCGCAGGAATTGCAATTAATGAGAATGCAGATCCTGATGTGAGGCATGATGTTCTGATGCGTTTAGATGAAGTCTACCCTTGGGAGCATCCGAAGTATCGACATGCGGAAGGTAATACCGCCTCTCACCTTAAGTCCATTACGACAGGACCATCGCAGAGCATAATCATCCATGATGGCGAGCTATTACTAGGACGTTGGCAGGGTATTTATTTTTGCGAGTTCGATGGGCCTAGACGTAGACAATGTTTCTTAAAAATTATAGAGGGATAAACAATATAAAAATTCAAATGGCCGCTTCCGATACTGCTTCGGAGCGGCCATTAAATATAACTAAAACTAAATATTACTTTGACCAAGTAGAGAAGCAGTGTTATACCAATGCACAGCTTTAAAGTGAAAACTTATAAAAAAAACAGCTAGCTAAAGGCTGCGACATAAAACCTTAATATGAGCTGATGCTGCCTCTTTTACATCCTCAAATGATACTTTGTCTTGGATATAATAAGATATAAATCCATGAGCGGATAAGAACAAGGTTAGCGGCACGTTCTGCCAATCCTCAGACACATATCCCTCTTCCTTCATATGACGGCGCACAATACTTGAGAATAAATCGAAACATCGTCCCTGCTCTGCTCTACAATAAGCTAGCAGCTCTTCATCACGAATCATGAACATAATTTCATATTGATAGGGGTGATCTAATCCAAACCTAATAAATTCCATAATCAGCTGCTCTACCCGAGTCATCCCCTCTTCAGGAGGACAATTCATTACTTGGCCTAGCAAAGTAGCTACATGATTAAAATCTTCAACAACAATGGCGTAGAACAACTCCGCCTTCTCTTTGAAATGATAATAGAGAGAGCCGTGGCTGTACCCCAAATGCTGACCGATGCTTCGCATTGAAATCGCTCGGTACCCTTTGGTAATAAA
Source organism: Paenibacillus sp. FSL R10-2734 (assembly GCF_037963865.1). Taxonomy (NCBI): domain Bacteria; kingdom Bacillati; phylum Bacillota; class Bacilli; order Caryophanales; family Paenibacillaceae; genus Paenibacillus; species Paenibacillus sp. FSL R10-2734. The sequence continues at coordinate 6,489,726 of NZ_CP150170.1, forward strand.
CAGATGCCTAGCGGCCTCTAATATTCGTTCCCTCGACAACTCCTGCTCCACTGCTCTCCTTGCCATATACTTAATCCCCTTCGCTGTAGTAAATCCGCCGCCCTTCTGTTACCAAGGCTTGCCCTTGGGTTAGATCTGTTATCCATGCCATAAATGCGTCTCCCTCATCATTTCGCGGCAAACATAACAACGTTACTTTGTCGGTGAACAAAGTCTCGCCAGTCTGAATACCTCTTCCACGAAGTTCGTTCTCAACCTTGCCTAGCCAAGTGTATTCAATTTCTACGAATACCTCTCGTCTTAGCACACGGGTGATTACTTCTCCTGCTTCAAGCGCAAGCACTGCTCCATCCGTATAAGCTCTAATCAGCCCTCCGGCACCCAGCATAATGCCTCCGAAATAACGGGTAACAACGATTGCGACATTTTTAACTCCCTGGTTGCGGATTACTTCCAAAATCGGTTTGCCGGCTGTTCCACTCGGCTCCCCGTCGTCCGATTGCCTCTGGATTTCGTCTCTCTCCCCAATCACATAAGCAGAACAGTTATGCGTTGCGTCCCGATGTTTTTTCTTGATGTCTTCGATAAACAACATTGCTTCTTCTTCATTCTCAACCGGCATAACATGACCAATGAAGCGAGATTTGCGGATTACGACTTCCTTGGAACCAGAAGTACGCACCGTTCGATATTGTTCTAACATAATTATTCCAGTCCTTATATACATATGATGTCTTTATATAATGTCAGGAGCAGCCCCCGGTATTGGATTACCTATGGACTGCTCCTGGTGACTTACACTAGTATGGATGGTCTCTAAAATACTGCTGTAATGCTATTCTGTAAGTCTTGCTTCCAGCTCTGCCTTTTCTTTTTCGTAACCCGGTTTGCCAAGCAGCGCAAACATATTTTTCTTGTATGCTTCTACGCCTGGTTGGTCGAATGGGTTAACTCCGAGCAGGTAACCGCTGATACCACAAGCTTTTTCAAAGAAGTAAACCAAATAACCAAATGTGTATGGTGTTTGATCTGGAATAGTAACGATAAGGTTAGGTACTTGACCATCTGTATGCGCGAGCATTGTACCTTGGAAAGCCTTCTTATTCACGAAATCCATTGTCTTTCCTGTTAAGAAGTTCAAGCCATCCAGGTCATCTGGATCGTTCTCAATGGTTACATGATGAGCTACTTGATCTACTTGGATCACCGTTTCAAAGATATTACGGTTACCTTCTTGGATAAATTGACCCATGGAGTGTAGATCTGTGGAGAAATCAACGGAAGATGGATAAATTCCTTTGAAATCTTTACCTTCGCTCTCGCCAAACAATTGTTTCCACCACTCTGATACAAAGTGTAGGGAAGGCTCGTAGTTAACGAGAATTTCAGTTGTCTTACCTTTGCGATACAGAGCGTTACGAACTGCAGCATATTGATAAGCTTGGTTAGTAGCTACATCAGGATTACTGAACTCGTCCGCAGCGGCTGCAGCACCTTGCATCATCTCTTCGATGTTAATACCTGCTACTGCGATTGGAAGCAAGCCTACAGGTGTCAATACAGAATAACGTCCGCCTACATCGTCTGGAATGATGAAGGATTCATAACCTTCTTCAGTAGCCAATTTCTTAAGGGCGCCTTTATCCTTGTCTGTAGTAGCATAAATACGTTTACGAGCTTCTTCCTTGCCGTATTTCTTCTCCAGAGCTGCGCGGAAAATGCGGAAAGCAATGGCTGGCTCAGTAGTAGTTCCTGATTTGGAAATTACGTTCACAGAGAAGTCTTTGCCTTCTACTAGATCAAGCAAATGCGTGATGTATGTAGAACTGATGTTGTTACCCGCGAAATAAACTTCTGGAGTTTTGCGCTTATCTTTAGAAAGGTTATTGTAAAAAGAATGCGAGAGTGCTTCGATCGCTGCACGTGCTCCCAGATAAGAACCCCCAATACCAATGACAATCAGTACTTCGGAATCGCTCTGGATTTTCTTTGCAGCTTGCTGAATACGTGCGAATTCTTCCTTATCATAAGCTGATGGAAGATCAATCCATCCAAGATAGTCGGAACCTGCACCAGTCTTATTATGCAACTGTTCGTGTGCTAACTTAACTGGAGCGGCAAGGTTGTCAATTTCTTGTTGGTTAAAGAACGAAAGAGCTTTGGTGTAGTCAAAATTAATCTTCTTAGACATCGGTAATGGAAACCTCCTGTTTATCTCTTTAAATTTAAAACCGCTTGTTACAACTTATAATTAGGATACTTTAATTTGCCTTGACTGGCAAGGTCTTCGGGCACATCACGGGCTTTTGAACCAAGTTTTTGAAAGTTTCATGGAAGCGTTTCCTACGTCAATAGGTATGGTTGAGCTGTGGTGCCAGCCTAAGTGCCGTGATAGAATAAAGAAAACGGAAGGTGGCTACACAAATGAAACAAATCGGTTTTATCGGACTTGGAACGATGGGAGCGCCAATGGCTTCCAACTTACTTCGTGGCGGCTTTCAGGTAACGGTGTACAACCGTACGACAGCTAAATGCAAACCTCTCGAAGCAGAAGGTGCCCAGACTGCCCTTACGCCACGTGCTGCAGCTGAAGGTAAGGATGTTATTATTACCATGATCAGTAATGATGATTCGGTTCGTGAAGTGTTTTATGGTCAGGATGGTATTCTCGATGCTCTTAAGCCAGGCGGCTTGATTATTGATTCCAGCACAATTTCTCCGGGACTAGTTCACGAAATTGCCGCTGCTGTAGAAGCTCGCGGTGGTCATTTTCTAGACGCCCCAGTAACTGGAAGCAAACCGGCAGCTATTGAAGGAACCTTGGTGTTCATGGTTGGCGGCAGTGCTGAAGTCATAGAACAGCATCGCGATATCTTCGATACTATGGGCCGGTTACTCCTACATATGGGTGACAATGGTAGCGGCGCTGCGGCTAAGCTAGCACATAATGCCATGGTTGGTATCCACAATGTCGCTCTAGCTGAAGGCTTCTCCATCGCTGTCAAATCTGGTGTACCTGCTGATAAATTTCTAGAGCTTGTTAAGAACGGTTCTGCGGGCAGCAAGCAAGCTGAGCTCAAGGGTCAGAAAATTATCGATAATGATTTCAGCAATCAGTTCTCTCTTGGTCTTATGCTGAAAGATCTCAAGCTGGCTTCCTCGCTAAGCGACTCCACCGGCGTGCCTACCCCTATGCTTGGTGTAGCTAAGAGCATGTTTCAGGCAGGATTCAACAACGGCTTTGCTGATGAGGATCTGTCCGCAGTGGTTAAATCCTATGAAGAATGGATCGGACAAAAAATCGGCAGTAAAGCAGACCAGTAATAGATACAAGATTCAGATCGAAGAGAAGCATTATTTAGAAGGGGGTCTCAAGCCAAGAATGAACTTGGCTTGAGACCCCCTTTAATGTTACTGCAAATATGTATGTACTACTAAGGAGTAGTCCTAACATCTGGTTGTTCTTCGCTGGTTATTCCAGTTTCACTTGCTGCTCCTGCACTGTCTCCTCTATCGGCCAAACGAGCTTTGCCTTACGCCCATCAATCCACCAGCTCCCGCTCGGGGTAGAGGCTTGTAACCAAGTGCCCCATCTTCCCGTGACCTGGACGGACTGTGGATCGAGAGAAACCACTTTAGGAGCGTAAGTATCTGGATACTTATAAGCAGGTATACTTTGCTGGAATTCAGCATTCGCCAAAATTTCCTCGACGATAACGAGCTTTCCCGGTGAAGGATGAATCCATCCGAGGCCTTCCGCTGCTTGAACCTGATACCAGTCGCCCTTCTTCGCAATCACTTGAAGCATTTGTGGCTGCAGATTGATGCCTCCTGTTGAAGCCCCTATTTTAGTATAAAGTTCCGTTCCCGCCAGCAAACTCATGGATCGCTGAGGATATTGAGGCTTCTGCTTATTCAGCCATAAAGAATAGGATTGTAGCGCAGAGTAAAGCCCAACCTCCTTATTCTCTGACCAGATCTTATCAAACTTTCTTAAGGGAACACTGGTCTCACCCACATAGCTTGAAATTTCAATCGTGAACCCGGGACGGCCATACTTCTGAATGAACCAATCCTTATAACCACCCCCAGAAGGGTTCTTTTCCGGAGCTACTAGAGAATAGCCTGTTAGGTTACCAAGCGTCCGAGCTATTGTTTTGTCGCGGTTTAGATTGCTGCTGAGCGTATTAAAATTCCAAAATATGATTTCACCAGAGCTGTGATAGGAAATGGTTACTTCCGGGTCAATTCTTTCTGTCAATTTCATCATCATCTGTACTTCAGAGGTTTCAGCTGGCTTCTTCCCTTTATAATTCTGATACCCAGGAGTTGAAACCGAATTCTTAATCGTATTCCAGTTAGCTGGATATTGACGGTTAAGGTCAATTCCCTGCATATTTGCTTTCCAGCGGCTAAAATTTGTGCTGTTCCCATTATATTTAATCAGCGTTTTAGCCAAATTGGCTGGAAGACCTACAGTGCCCTGTTGGGATAAAGTAACACCATCCGGATTGACCATCGGAACGATCCAAATGCTGACTTGATCAAGTAAACTGCGTACGTTATAGTCTTCTATTTTCCCATTAGTTTTATAAGCTTGGGCATATGTATCGAGCATTTTCATCAATAGATTAGTTGTCATCCACTCTCTAGCATGATGCGAACCGTTAAGAAACAGCACTGATTCTCCCCTGCCTAACTTCACCGCCCACAAATCCCGTCCATAAGGAGACTTTCCTAAAGATTCGGACGTTACTAGATCGGGATATTCCTGCACCAACCTCTCAATATCCCTTTTCATTAAGTTATAAGAATAGACTTGATTGGGATTCACTATATTCGTCGCCGCTGCCTGAACCGGTGCTGCAGCTACGAATAAAGTTATCAGCAGCACACAACTGAGCAACAATAGTGTAATCTTATGTATTCGCTTGCGAAAATCTGACTTTCTCATGTTGGCATCTCCTATTTCTGTCTACTGATAAACAATATCAGTCTACTAAATTGATATTAGAAGTATAGGAGGATGTCATATTTTCGTCAATAAATTAATTATATTAATCTTTTTTTGAATAGTTGAATATTCCTTTAGGCTTTTTGCTCTATTCCTGCTTACCAAGTATAAACGCGTACATCCTTATAAGGACGTACTTACACAAAAAAAGCATCCCGGTAGCCGAGGCTGCCAGGATGCTTCTTCATTTCTATACTTTGAACTAAATTACTGGGTAAGAACAGCAATAATCAGTTACTTCAAATACTTCCAACGCAAATTTAGAGTTGCCAGGAACATTGAACGTTGCCGCTCCCTCGATCTCCTGCCATACCTCAGTGCCGGGAAGCAGCACTTTAAGATCACCGGACAGAATCTCCATAATTTCAGGACCATCCGTACCAAATTCATATACACCAGGCAACATGATGCCAAGTGTCACCTTAGTTCCATCCTGCAAAATTACCGTACGGCTGGTTACTTGTCCTCCATAATATACATTGGCTGCTTTTTCAATCGTTGCGTTGTTAAACTGACTCATTACTTGTTCTCCCCCTAATGATTATTCAGTTAATTACAGAAGTGCTTTCACACGGCTAACTACGTTCTCAACAGTAAAGCCGTATTCTTTCATTACTCTGTCGCCAGGCGCGGAAGCTCCGAAAGTAGTGATGCCGAGGATATCGCCTTGGTCACCAGTGTAACGTTCCCAGCCGAAGGTTTGTGCCATTTCGATAGCAAGACGAGCCTTGACTCCTGGAAGAATTACGGAATCACGGTATTCCTTATCTTGTTTCTCGAACAGATCCCAGCTTGGCAAGCTGATTACACGAACATCGATACCTTCTTCAGCCAAAGCAGCTTGTGCTTTAACAGCCAGTTGTACTTCAGATCCAGTAGCGATAAGTTGTGCTTGTGGAGTGCCGTTCTTGGAATCAGAGACTACATAACCACCACGTTTGATGTTTTCACGAACGCCATCAACGGTTCCAGCGAGAATTGGCAAGTTTTGACGAGTCAGAACCAAAGCAACTGGATTCTCTTTGTTTTCCATAGCATAAGCCCATGCTGCAGAAGTTTCGTTAGCATCAGCCGGACGAATAACAGTCAGACCTGGGATGATACGCAGGGAAGCCAATTGTTCGATTGGTTCATGCGTAGGACCATCTTCACCAACTGCAATACTGTCATGTGTCAGTACATAGGTTACTGGCAATTTCATGATCGAAGCCAAACGAATTGCTGGACGCAAGTAGTCTGTGAACACGAAGAATGTTCCTCCGAATACTTTAAGACCAGTATGCAGTGCGATACCGTTCATTGCAGCAGCCATACCAAACTCACGTACGCCGAAATAAATGTTGCGGCCATCATAAGATTCTGGTGTGAACGATGTCAAACCATTCAAATGCGTCATAGTGGAGCTTTCCAAGTCAGCGGAACCGCCCACAAGCTGAGGAACGCCAGCAGTCAGACCGTTAAGCGCACTACCGGAAGCGACACGAGTCGATACTGCTTTATCTTCAGTAGTGTAAGTTGGAAGGTTAGCATCCCAGCCTTCTGGAAGATCGCCATTAATTACTGTTTCGAACTGTGCAGCAAGCTCTGGATATGCTTTTTTGTAAGCTGCGAATTTTTCGTCCCAAGCCTTGTTAGCTTCGATTCCGTTCTTCTTCACTTCTGCAAAATGAGCACGAACTTCATCAGGTACATAGAAATCCTCTTCATATACCCATTTATAGAAATCTTTGGTCAGCTTAGCTTCTTCAGCGCCAAGTGGAGAACCGTGAGTACCGCCATGGCCGCCTTTACCTTGTTTGTTAGGGCTACCATAACCAATTACAGTTTTCACTTCGATCAAAGTCGGTCTGCTAGTATCAGCTTGTGCTTCAGCAATAGCTTTTTCCAGAGCCGGAAGATCATTACCGTCTTCTACGCGCAGAACTTGCCAACCATAAGCATCAAAGCGTTGAGCTACATTTTCAGAGAAGGACAGACTCAATTTACCATCAAGAGAGATGTCGTTTGAATCGTATAGAACAACCAATTTGCCCAGTTTCAAATGACCCGCGAGTGAAGCGGACTCGGAAGAGATCCCTTCCATAAGGTCACCGTCACCACAAATAGCGTAAGTATAGTGGTCGACCACTTTATGTTCATCTTTGTTGTAGGTAGCGCTGAGTTGAGCTTCAGCCATAGCCATACCAACAGCCATACCAATACCTTGTCCAAGTGGACCTGTAGTAGCATCAACACCGGCGGTGTGACCCACTTCTGGGTGACCCGGAGTCAAGCTGCCCCATTGACGGAAATTTTTCAATTCTTCCATTGGCAGATCATAGCCACTAAGGTGCAGCAAGCTGTATAGAAGCATGGAGCCATGTCCTGCGGACAATACAAAACGGTCACGGTTTACCCATGTTGGATGATCAGGGTTATGTTTCATTGTTTTTGCAAACAATTGGTAGCCCATTGGTGCAGAACCCATTGGCATACCTGGGTGTCCGGAATTTGCTTTTTCAATAGCGTCAATCGCCAAAGTACGAATCGTTGTAATCGACAGGTTATCTACAGTTGAGTTTTCTTCCTTTTGAATCGCTTGTTCTTGTTCACTCATTTAATAGTTCCTCCTCTGAAATCTCAAGAATGTCATTTTGACTCTTATTGTATCATTAGTGTGGAAGCAATTCCAATTGTTTTTAAAAACTCTTTATTTGAACAGCTTATGTTTTGCAATATCGACGTATTTATATACACAAAAAGAACTATGAGACAAGCCAAAGTTGCACTAGTCTATGGTCTAGTTTTTATTTACGACTAAAGTTTGTTTTACAATGCTCAAATATACAGTAAGATGGAGTTAGTTAAGCATAATTTTCATTCATTACCCAACATTTCCTAGTGGAAAGGAACTTTGAACATGAGTTCGAATAAGGACATCTTTATTGTGCTTACCGGTACAGGTACGGCCTTTAGTGGTTTTATAAAGTGGTTTACAAAAGCCGATCTGAATCATGCTTCGATCGCCTTTGACTGTGAACTGCGGGAGGTATACAGCTTCGGAAGAAAAAAAATGCACAATCCATTCGTCGCAGGTCTAATTCAGGAGAACTTTATCGACCCTTTTTATAACAGTGCTAATTGTTCCATATACCAGTTGCGTGTAAGCGAGACGGAATACGATACCATGTATAACCACGTCCAAGGGATGATGCAAAATCAGGAACGTTATAAATACCATCTTTTAGGACTGATCGGTGTGCTTCTGAATATTAAAATCGATAGAGAAAATGCTTATTTTTGTTCCCACTTCGTTGCCTCTTTATTTGAAGAAACTGCAGTTCAGCCTGTGAATAAGCCTTCCTGCTTCGTAACACCGGAAGATTTTGCTCTTTCACTCTGCGCCCATAAAATTTTTAGCGGCAAGCTATCCTATTATTTACGTAGAGCTCAGAGAGCCTCTGCACGTCCATCATCTTTACCATTACACACTACTTCGGTTGCAGCACGAATGATGCGAATGAATGAAGACCGGACTGAAGGGGTTATTTAAGAGGGTCTTGCAAAAAGGGCTACGCGGATTATAATTCCGCGTAGCCCTTTTTACTCTGCCAATCAACTGCCAATAACAAATTCAACCATGTGCTGTTTGCACATAAGCTCATAACCGATCGATTGATATAGTGAAATTGCGCCTACATTCTCCTCAAGGACATTCAAATACACGTTTGAGGTAACCCTTCTCCCCGCTCGGGTGAGCTCTGCACAAATCTTTTTCCCGTAGCCTTGCCTTCTCCATCTTACATCCGTTCCGATGTTCCCCAATTCAACGTAATCCTCACTATAAATATGGTATCCCCCTACTGCAATCAGCTCACGTTGTTCCATCACACCATAGAACGGATACTGTAATTCTTCTTTTGAAAAAGCCATTGTATCTAAATCGGCCATTTTCGACTCAATAAGCTCAAAATAAGTAGGACCCAAATGTAAAACACTTGTATCTACCGGTGGCAATGCTTCTTGATGGATATGCTTCATTAGAAGCAGTTTATTGGGTGACTTAACAAGCTCAAGCTGAGAAGCGAGTACAGCCATAACTTCTTCATTAACAATCACATTACCGACAGCATTGTCAGGTAAATGCAATTGTTCTTTCATTAATGAAAGCACTGACCGGAAACAAAATGACTTTTCAACAGGAAATACAGAAAAAGCATAGAACGGAAGCCCCCTTAAAAAGGCCAATACGCCGAGCAGCTCCCCCTGGTCAGTAAACTGTCCATAATGTACCGAATTATGCTTACGAGCTGTAAGGTATGAATAGTATAAAAAATGCTGTTCCCTATGGATCGAACTCAAAATTGATGTCATTTCCGCTTGTGTTAATTCTCGAATCATATTCCCTACCCCTTTGAACGTTTGATACAGTGCTTCAACATTAACATGATACCGGGAAGCCACGCAAAGAAATTGATAGGGTAAGTAATATAGAGTCCTACTCTACTTAATTCGATGACTTCGGAAATACTCCGACCAATCCGATGATATAACGACTGTAACGGTATCCGTTTTGGTGTTGTACTCGTTCTGAGCTGTAAAAGTAAATGTAACCGGACCGTCCGGAAGCTTTTCAAAAGAGCTGTCATACATTTCACCTGTCCAGAAGGTTTTATCGTCGTTGGTTGGGCTAAGCTCCGTACTGAACCCACCGTTCATGGTTACTTGCACAGTATCTGGAAGACCCGTTGCAGTGCCTTGCAGAACAAAACGTTCTCCTGCCCAAAATACGTTGTAACCTCTTGGGCTTTCCTCATTACCGCTCTTTTTCAGATTGTAGCCTTTACGGTTGTTGTTCCACTCTTCGGTGTGCTTAACCCCACCTTTAATACTCAGTAGATTCACCATGAGATATTTCCGAGGAGAAATATTGCTCCAGCTGAACCCATCAAAAACTTCAACCTCGACGGCATACTTCTCGTTCTCGATTAGTGAACCAGCTGGTACCTGCCATTGCTTAGCGCTCGATACTTGCTCACCAGATTGAACTTTGATCGCTCCTGTGGCTAAACTTATAATCTGAACTTTATAACGCTGCTGCTGATCGTCATCCTCATCTTGATAATCCCATTTGAGGATTGGGGTGAGTGTGCTTGCAATTGTAGGCTTAGATGGATCAATACTAGTTGGATACGTAATTGTAGCCGTCGGTATCCGGTTGACTACTGTGATGCTCTGGGAAAGCTCGCGGTACAGACCCAGTGAATCTGTCACGAGTTGTTTAAAGGTGAATATGCCGTTAGATGTGAATTGCTTTGTGAAGTCCCTTTGGACGCTTGCAAGGGCTTCTGCACCACTTGTTGGTTTTAAGAAATACTGATAGCTGAGGCTGTCTCTCTTTGGTTCGTCCGGATCAGTTGCGTTACTCTTAATGTTCAGAACGTCTGTCCGGTAGACCGGTACCTTTGTCGCATCTTTACCAGTATCGGTAATTAAGGTGAATCCTGGCTGCGGCGGATTATCGATAATGAATGTTTTTTCGTTAGATATTTCTGACCAAGATAATTTTGAAAAGGCGCGTCCATAGACGGTGAAATATTCAAACCTATTAAATGTATAGTTAGGGAGTTGATACTGGCGCAGCAATCCTGAGGTGTCTGGGTTTTCAATTGATTTAGCCAAGAGTCCATCTTTTGCATAAAACTCCAATCTATACTTTTCCTGTGGATCATTTTCAGGATCTGTATACGTCCACTTAATGAGTGGATCTCCTTGTAACTCCGCATCTATTACCGACGGATTAGTTGCGGTTCCAGCAGGAGTTGTGAGAGTTAAGGTTGGAGGCAGATTCTTATCTACATTTACCTTCAGGGTAGCTATGTTTGATTTAGCACCGATCTGGTCCACAACCCAGTGTTCTAATGTGTAAATCCCAGACTCAGGAAAATCAATCTTGATATTAGGAGTTCGATACATTTCAGTTACACCATCACTATCTGTAACTTTCCAGTAATACTGCAAACTACTGATATCAGATGGATCATCATCAGAATCCACCCCATAGTATGTTATAGTATCATACTGATAAACACTGCTTAGTCCATTAATTCCTGCTGTTGGAATATGGTTTTTAACAGTAAACATACGTGTAGCATACGAAGTCAGTGCTGTGACATTCGAGCCTACTGGTATATCTGTAACATTAAGTCGCATTTCCCATCCATCAGATATCGCTTGTTGTGGTGAAACTCCACTCCTTGCAATTAAATCCCTGATTGTCATGGATTGATTGCGATTGCTACCCGCATAATAATAAGGGCTGCTATTAAGTCTAGCGTACCAGGCGTAAGACAGCGAATCTCCATCTTCATCTGGATCAGGTGTCATATTTTGCATCGTAATGAGCGTATCTCGATATACTTCAGATGGCATATTAAAAGCAGCTGCTGGTGGATGGTTGATAACTTGAACACTTTGACTGTACCACTCCGACCATAAACCACGATTATCATGTACTTGTAGATTAATTTGATAACTTCCTAGTCCAAATGTGGCGATATTCGGCGGTGTTGTCGCTCCACCCCAATGCTCCCATACCTTATTCCAACCATCCTTGATTACAGTCCAGTAATACACATCCAATGGATCATTATCCGGATCAAAAGACTTATCTACTATTGATGTAGCCTTACGATAAGAAACTATATTAGGCTCAACCGTGAATAACGCTACTGGAGGTAAATTAGCAGCGGCTCCTACTGTCCTCTGGCACCAATCACTCCATATGCCTAACCCATTTTCACCATCCATATCCCTTACCCTTAACCGAATATCATATTGATCATTACTTGGCAACGGATTAGGCGGCCGGCCATCATTCCATATCGAAGCTTCTGTTTTCTTATACTGCCATTGCCAATCCACAAGCCCTTTATTGGAAGCAGTAATATGGTCCAAATCGTAGGAGCTATCCGTGAGTTGAAGATATCCACCCACTATTTTGGCACTGAATAAAGCTATCGGCTTTCGATGCACATGAAAAGTCATGGAGGATAAATTATCGCGGCTCCATTTCCGATAAATATCAAACCGGTCATCATTTTTTGGATTATCTCGACCCTGAAAGGTCGCTGTATATACCCCACTGTAGGGGAATGAAAGATAAGTAGATGTTCTCCATAATCCTGAATCTCCAATAATCCCCATAGAGTTATCATAAAAATAAGGATCATGATCATATCTGAAACGTTCTGCGGATTTAGAATCTCCTTCAGAGTCAAAGAATTTAGTTCTCGTTTCAACAGGGGTGTTGATAAGGATAAATGACTTATTCCTCATCTGCTGTTTTACATTTATAGTTAAATTCTTTGATTGTTTCATCCCCGAAGGATCAGATGCTGTAATTGTCATACTATAAGACCCGGGTGACAAAGCATCGTCAATTGCGTCTATTGGGATATAAAATGGTTTTGACAATTGCGCTTGATATACTGTAGTTTTCTTATAAAATACATTAGGAATTTCTGCAGTAACCGTCACATCTTCGTTATCTGGATCACTTACATATCCTTCAATATTAATACCACTCAAATCGGTAGCATTGACCAAAGTTATTCCGTTTGGTGTCCCCACAGAGATTGTTGGGGGATGATTAGGAATTAGTCTAGCAACTTCAGTCATGTAAGGAGTATAGCCCGCCGGTTCATAACTTACACGAAAGGGGCCATCCTCTGGACCCAAATCTGTTCTATACCAGCCCGAATGTGCAACAATCCTTATACGAAAAAGTTCAGGATCATTTATATAATCGTCATAATTACTCGGACCAAACCAGTTGTATCCTTGTTGAAATTCGTAAGGCTGAGTAACTTTCATTGCATCTCTTATAGTAGAAAGGTCAAAATCTAGACTTCGTTGGTCACGCGAATCAAGACCAATATTATAGAGGGTACCCCATTCAGTACTCCAATTATGACTATAGTATTGTTGAAAATAATCTGCTGTACAGGACCATTGCTCATCTCGTCCATTTAGGCTACCTTTTTCCCGGTCATAGCCCTGTTGTGTATAGGCAGAGCCACACATCTGCACTGTAAGTTTTTGGTCCCATAACCGGGACTGGCCTGGAGGTCTTCTTCCATTTAAATTAATATCAATGTGCATAGGAGACCCACCAGGTGCTATGTCGTATAAGAGTTGCTTAGTCGTTTTATTGTAGGAGATATTAGTTACTTTAATTGCTGGAAAATAAATATTAATTGTATTGGCCATCGCATGTGTTCCAAACCCACTATTAAAGTTGATATCCCTATAGTGAATAATGTTATCATCATCAGCTGCCTGAACTGTTGCACTTATTCCTACTCTCTCTAATAATGGTCGAGGTAAGATTGGCAATATTGTAAAGATTAATAGGAAATATATAATGAAGCTTATCCTAAAATAATGTTTCACAAGCAGATCCTCCGTTCTTCACTTATAGATCCCAATCTACCTCTGGTGCTCGATTCTCCACCTCTACAATCCGTTCAAGGAGATTTTGTGTGCTATCAGAATTTATCGATCTTCTGTCATCTTCACTTACAAACTCTTCAATGGTGGGTTGTCCAAATTCTTCGAGAACTGTAAGACGAATTTCATATTTACCGACTTGATATAGCTCCAAATTCAGACGAGTGCGATTCTCTTCGTTAAACCGAACCCAACTCTCATCTGCAAAAGATCCGTTGTTATCTGAATCGTAACGATATTCCCAAATCCGACGGATGAGTGGATCTTTATCCTTAGTAAAAGACATATCATCTATTGAAACCATTGCCTTATTTCCATTGCTGGGATCACGGTATACTTTTCCCGGTACAGCAAAGTAAGCGAAAGGCAACTCATCGGAAGCAATATCAAAAATAAGTTCACTACTCGCAGCATAACCTAACGTGTTTTCAACATAAATCGTAGCTTTATATGTCCCTGGATTCTTAAAAAGAATATCCTTACTCTGAAACTCAGCTAACGTACCACTATATTTAATATCTGCATTCGAACCACCAGAAACAGCACTGATCGAGACTTGAGTTTTCGCTGGGATCAGCGGAAAACGAGTAGGACTTTGGCTAGAATTCGTGAGCGTCGTTTTCCGATTTTGTTTTAGCGTACCAGAAATATTTAAACCAGCAGCTGGGATAGGTTCAATCACTGTTACTTCTGTACTTGTACTCCCAATCTGACCATCGTTGTCAACTACAGTGAGACCAATTGGGAACGTCTGCCCTACATCATCTCTTGTATACCATATGTATCCTCGTGAAGTATTACCGATCCCACCCTGTGCTCCTTGTGTACCCCAGGCATAATCCGTGATATAACCGTCCGGATCAGAGGAAGCTCCTCCGTACACCATCATGTCGTCTCCGGCTTTGATATATTTAGGGGCGCTGATCCGTGCGATGGGCGGTTTACCTTCTGGTTTAGTTGGCGGGTTTGTGGTAGGAGGGAAAAGATCGCTAGGAGGATCTTTCTTATACACTCCAGCTGAAATTTCAGGTCCTGCCTCTAATGATGAAATAGGTCCTGCTTTTGTTTGTACTGGATTTTTGAACCGTACAACAACCTTTAAAACATAGTCTTGTTTATAATTATCTTTTCCCACCAATTGGGATGCTGGGATATCAAAATCAAAGTCTTTACCCGCAGTAAGAACTTTTGAATATTCTTTCTTCATATCCGCAACAGCTATTTCTTTCTCTCTTGCATAAAATGCCCATTCAGAAATATTAGAACTGTCTGTATAGGCTAGTAATTCTCCTTTAACACTAATTTTTACCACAACTTTGTCACCAGTCATCTTCGCAGGATTCGGGTTGGGTTGGGTTAATGTAGCTGAAGCATTCAAAGTAACTTGATCTGGTAGTGCATAATCAAAATTGACAGTACCACCGTAGCTGTATGAGGTCATTTTCGCTTCGGCAGTGAAGTAGTATGGCAAAATGATATAATATAGCCGCCCAATTACCCAAACCCCTTTATCAAACGAAGCCGATACATTTTCGGGTGAATATTGCCCTGATGGTACTTGATAAGTAACAATGAATTTCCCATCTTTCTGACCTACTTTACCTATGTCCCCTTGAAGCGCCATTGGTACCAGCTTAATGCTAGACTGAATAATATTGCTGTATGGGATAGTATTAACATTGTCTCTAAACCATGTTGCTTGACTCGGACTAACTGGATCAGATTTTGTGGTAACAGTTGTTTTTGGCGGTGCATCTGATGGGGTTCCAAAATCTGTGGCGTTTACGTTTTTGCTTGTGTTCACTCCACGATCTTGATTATAGTCATTAATCTGCCATCTTCGCCCATCTGCATATCGCCAAATAGAGTTACCCGGCGTACTTTTAAAAACTTTTTTAGGATCGTTACCCTCAACTCCTGTAACATTAAACGTTTCAACTTTTTCATTACCTTTGAGAGTAACTTTTATTTTTCCATTCTCGACGCTGATTGCTCCAACTAAGCTGTTATTACCTGAATATTTAAAAGTTCCTGCTTTAATTGCAGCGATGTTTACTCCACTAGGCAGGACTAAGTAAAAAGTTTTTGCTGCATTCCCTGATCCGGTTAATCCAGTTGTAATAGGTATACTTACTGATCCAGATTTCAGCTCTGCTGCTTGAGCTGAATGCATCAAGTTTAGTGAAAATAATAGACAAATTATAAGAATAATTGAGAATATCCTGATTTTTTTATTTTTCTTCATCCGCAACTCCATCACCTCTTAAACTTCTGGAGAGTTTACGATGTATTTTGTAGCCGAATATTTTTTGTTGTCTACCCAAATAACAAAAGACTTAAAATCTCCATCATAGTAATAGGCTTGGTAGGTATTCATTTTCTGTCCCGGCGCTAATTTCCAACCCCATAAAGCCTCCTTGTCATTCACAGAAGTATCCTTGCTTCTTGGCATAGTCGGATACGCATCTAATTTGTTACCGAATCCTAAACGCCATTTCTCACTTAAATCCGTATAATCTTTTTTAATTGTATTCCCACTATTATTTCCCACTGTAATTTTAGTCCAAATAAAGTACTTCCCTTCTCCAGAATAATTGAACTTCTTAATCAGTGTTTGTGCATCTTTGGACTGTGCATCATAGATCATGATCTTTTCCAAAGTGTAACTCAGCCCACCCGCCGTAACAGTAACAGGCAACTCCAAGTCTTTCTTCAGCCCAAATTTACTAAGGTTATCCCTCATAATAGGCGCTGGTGCTGGTGTTGCTACAGGTTTCACGGTTGCTGTAGGTTTCACCGCAGCTGCTGGCTTAGCCGTAACTACTGGTGTAACCGTTTCCGCATTTGCAACCACTCCCGGTCCCAATACCACGCTAAATAACATTGTCGCTGCCAAAGTCGCTTTTACCACTCTCTTCTTCATCCCCAAATCTCCCCTTAGTCTCAATTGGATTTTTCCTACTTATTGAACTTATACTCCTGCACTGCAGGCACTCTGATTGGCTCTTGTGTTTTGGATCTGGAGATCAGCAGCGGATGTTCCGTCTCAATGACGGCAACAACCGAAGGACCCTCTATGTATTTGGTAATGCCATATTCACTATCCTCGTATAACAGTGGGAAGGTCACTCCATCGGAATCATCAACAATATCGAACTTCACGATCTTCACTTGATTCTTAAAACGGCTGCCCACCTGAGGGGAAAGACCATTATCAAGTCCAAGATTCGCCTGCAAGGCATGCTGAAAAGTATCGTAAGCAAGCGTGGGATCGATAATTAGGCGACCTCGTGTGAGTTCAGTTTCATCTAATTCCTGTGCGGCATCGTGAACTGCTATATTGTTTGCGTCTTTTAGCATGTTGCGCAGCATGTCCCACTCCTGGTTCTGGATCTGAAAGAACCAGGAGTAGATAAAGATCAGTAGGACAAATGCCAGCTTAATAATATAATCCATAAATTAGGCTCATCCCTTAATCAATCGAGATATTCACTCATAATTGACCCATGGCCGTAATATCGGGTCGGCTGCGAGACCGTCGAAAAGTTATACGGAAACAAATTTACCCGCGGCGCAGTTATATACACATCAATTCGTTGTTTGCGCTCCTGAACGGTATCCGTACTACTCGTAATTTCTATGGAACCCTCAGAGAATCCGATCGCCTTCAGATTTGAAATCACCTCGCTCCGCATAGACGCTGTGACCATCCCCTCCGTTGCTGCTTTTTGTGTGATGTAGGACGTATTAGCTTTGACCTGTAAATCTAGCAGATAATCAATATAGGTGAAGATGGGCTGCAGCATAATAAACAGGACAAGCCACATGAATAATGCCCGGAGGACGGTCTCCTTCAATAGAAACGCCTCCTTCTAATATTGCTCTACTTGCTTAGTATGTGTGATGATGTCGTCCTGACTGCTCCCAATGATATGCGTAGCTACTGTGATAAACATCCCTGCGATCACAAAACCAATGGCCAGAAACATTGCAATGGAGATAGAGTCTTTTTTCATAACCGAGTTAAACCGAAGTGTGGGTCAAAATCCGAGCAGTTGCAGTTTGGCTAGAATCCAGCGGCTGAATTAAGGTTACACCCGGGATATCCGGTTTGTTATCATCCGTAGCATCAATTACCTCTCGCACCACTGGAATCAAAACGGCAATTACGATGGCCACACATAAAAAACCGATAGCAATAAACAAACCTGTAGAAATAGCGTCCTTTTTCATTGTTAATATCTCCCTTTTATTTTATATTTTCAAAATAATGTTGAATATACAATTTTTCACTGGAACATGCCGACCCCATTAAAATTCCCTTTGATCAGCAAAATGTACTGCATCGCCAACGCGACAATCATCAGAAAAGTAGCAATCGACGGGATAACATTAATGATCGTAGACAGATCACCGATAAAAGACCACTTTTTCAAATACTGATCACTGGAGATTTTGGAGATAATCTTACCTTGCTCACGCAAATAATTCGCAGCTTCTGTATCGTCGTCCATCCCTTCTGTAGCCAGCAAAATGGACCGGATGTCATTAATAAAACTATGGTTATCCGGAAACTTTGCACAAAACCATTCAATTGCCCCCTCTACACCCTCATCTACTGCTCGTTCTGACAACTCGTACAAGTCCTGACGTATATATTGAAAATGTCCAGCCGTACTCCCACAAAAAGCACCAAATTGCGCATATCCACGCTTGCGTAGCCGATTATTCTCGTATAGACGAATGAAAGAGATCAGCTCACCGTCTTTTTGAATAACTGTTTTTTGATGAAGCCATGCAAGCACCCAGCCAAAGGGAAGATAACGCATCGGACTGCTGATTACGAGAATTAGTAGAGCAATTAGTGAGTCATAGATGGAAAACGAATTGGAACGAATGAAATCGCTGACGACTTGAGTTATCAAATAAATCAGCGCTGCCGAGTAACGGAAAAGCGTAATTTTACGGGCCGAAATCGATAAACCAGAATCATTCAATAATTGCTGAAGTCTATCCCCCTGCACGCGTTCCCCTAGCTCATTCCACCTTAGTCCTAATCGAACAAGATATCGTTCCTGCTTACTGCTACTGCTTACAAAGACAAGTAATGCGACATACACAATCCCGATTACAGTAATTAATAGTAACAATCTGTCCATAGCTCATCACCTTAGTGGTAGTCCAGTTTAGGTCTGGCAAGAATAGTGCTGATCACAAAAGAGATAAAAAGACCAGAGACAATCACCATCAAAAAGGAAAGTCCTACCGTAGTCTCAAACTGCAATTTGAAATAAATATCGGGCTTCAGCATATACATAAAAGTTCCAACCGTAGATACCAGCACCAAGAGATTCCCATATAACCCAAGGCTGATCGCATCTCTACTTCCCGCTTTTACGGTCAGAATAGTTTCCCTCTGTTGCTCCATAGAACGGTTTAACAACATCAGCGAGCTTTTTAAATAACGGGTTCCTTCCTTCTCGGCATAGAGCAGATCCGATATAAACTCTAGTGCGAAGGTAGTGCCAATCGCATTTGAGAATCTTCCAGCTTCCTCAACAAGCTCCCTCTCATTACTGTAATTAGAAAAGGCGGCACCTAGCAGCTTCAAAGGAGCCTTCAGCACATTCTTATCCGTAAGAAAATCCGCTGTCCGATCGAGAATAGAATCTACCGACAAGTGAGTGAATTTGGTGGAGATTTTGACTACATCGAGCAAATCATAGCTTCCATGCACCTTCCTCTGCGCGTAGATATATCTCATACGAAAATAAGGAATCGTTGCAGAAATCACAGCCATAAAAATTGAAAATCTCCAAGCCCCCTGGATCGAGTGTTCTTCATTAAAGGTGATCCCCTCCAGAAAAGGATTGTTAAAGCTCAATCGCCCAGGAAGCTCACTTAGCGTCAGTAGTCCTGATAGAAAAACCGCGATAAACACTATTGCTGTACGCATGACAAAACGCATAACGCTAATGCCCGGTTCATACTTTCGGTGTACGAAATATAGAAGATTATCTAGATGACGGTAGAGCCACAGCCTTTTTCTAACCGAGCTAACTCTTTTTCCAAAAATACTCATTTTATGTTTGATCCGAAAATCTACTTTCTGACCAACCTGCCGTAAATGTCGTTCGATTAGAGGTTTAATAAGCAGCCACATTCCCCACACAATTAACAAATGAAGGACAAAACGAAGAATATACAATAATAAATCCACGGGTTCACCTCCTCACTCGTTAAGAACGATCTTTGATTTCAAGCTTTCTTTGATAGGCTGATCCATTGGTTTTGCTGCTGCAAGTCGTCCCAGCTCTTTCTGGAGCAACTGTGTCGCCTGCTCATTTTTCTTAGTCATCTTCAGAATTAGGTTCCTCGTCAGCTTGTCATTATAGGACCAACCCCTTTTCTGAGGTTCCCAGCGCATCAGATCATTCGCAAATACGGAGTTCTTTTCCTCTTCATAAAAGACTTCCGATACTCGCGTTAGCCGCTTCTTCCCGTTCGGAACACTTTCCAAAATAAACACCAGCTCACATGATTTCAGTGCAGAGATCAAATGCCCCTTAAGACTTCCGCCAATTCTTGTCGACACGGCAAAAGCACCTTGATAAGGAATATCCTCCGAATCTACGGTGTGAAAGGTTCCGGTGATGCCGTCATACCCTTTCTCCCCACTCCACAAATAAAATTCCCATTCGTTATACCGCATCTCCGTCATATACAAAATGTTTGGGTCATGCCGCAGAGACTCCACCCCTACCTCCATCAACTCCTCGTTCGCAGCCTGTATCGGAATAATTCGGTGCCCCTTAATCTGATAAGGTAAAATCGACTCCGGATGCTTCTCGATCATCACCACACCCATACAGGATGAGGATCCGAGCAATTGCTCGCCGACGATCGTATTTGCAAAAGTTGTTTTCCCCGACCCTACAGCACCCGCAATAATGGTGTTACGAAAGGTGGATGATAACGCCCGAATCAATTCAACCGCTTCCACTGGAATACATTCCGTACCCGCCTGATCTTCTAGACTTAGAAACTCTACAACCTGTCGTCGTAGCGATATTGTAGTGAAGCCATCCCATACTCTCGGGGATACCCAAATCGCAAGTCTAATAAATCGACCGGGCCAGAGTGGATCATCCATTTTAAACTCCACCGAGGGGTTGTCCTTGTTCAGCTTTTTGTTGGGATCACTTTTTAATAAGGAACGCTTTAACTGCTCAACCCGATCTAGCGAAGGCATCTCGTACGGATAAGCTATGAACTCACCTTTATGGTTATAAAAGATTTGCTTTCCGATCATCTGAAGTCCAGTTGACTCACTGTATGCACGATCAGTAAACCATCGATACGCTGGTCCGAAACCTTTCCACTCGTGATACAACGCTTCTGCCGCCGTTCGGTATGCTTCTGGTACCTTGCCCGTAAAAGGTGTTTTCCGTAAGTACTTCTCAATCTCATTCATAAAAAAGCTAACCGCCTGCGGATCGCCAATTAGCGCCTTCGCATTTAGCTCGAAGTAGGCATCATCCTCACGTTCCAGCCCTTCGTTCATATCGTTTTTCATTTTTTGCAAAAATGCGTAAAAGTCTTCCTTGCCCGGTTTGCTCATGCGTAGGATACTTTGCTTTAGAGAGAACAACAGTCGATTCGTTTGATTTTCGTTCATAGGAATATACCTTTCTTTTTAGCTTCTGGCGCCAACCCCATCGACACGAGCAGAGAATGTACCTTATCATCCACATGCTGCAGATCTCTTTTACCTAGTGGTAAGCTTTCCTGCAAGGGCTGGTAATACGGTAGCTCCAGCAAGATTTCAGTCCCAAAGCGAAGTGCTAGATTTTTAGGCGAAGATATTTCTTCCACATTACGGCGGTTAATAATCAGTTGAAAATCATGTGGACGTAGATCCATATGCCCAGCAAGCTCTAGTAAAGGTTCGAGTCTGTATTCATGCTTTGGATGAGTTACGATCATGCGCAGTGCTGATTTGTGCATTCCGACATACCACGCAGCGCTTTCCGGAATAGAGCCAAAGTCAGCAATAACCACATCAGCATTCGCCCTAGCTCTAGCCAAAAAATATTCAATCTCATCCTCCTGATAATCTTGTGCACTCAAATAATCGTAGTTGCCTGGAAGATATAAATAACCATCTTGCTTAATCAATTGTTCAAAATCCTCATCATGAATCATCTTCCCTGTAAGCCTTGATCGAAGCCTATCCAGACTGATGATCGTTTTACAGTCAAATCCGGGATCATACAAATCAAGTCCAAGGACAATAACACGAAGGCCTGCCGCGGCAATCCGCCTTGCGAACAGCTTTGCTACACTAGTGCAGCCAATCCCCGGTCCTGAGCCAAAAAAACCAACCAGATTCCTTCGCTCCTCACCATCCTCGTCTAAAATAAAACGAATCTTCTCTATCACCACTGACGAGGTAGAACGAGGAGGGATAAAATATATCCCTAAGCTTTCACACAACATATGTACAGCTTGGTAACCACTTATTCCCTTTTGCAAATATACATACAGGATCGTTGATCTTGGATAATTCCGGCGCAGTTCGCTAAGTGACTGAGCTTGGATCTGGTCACTAGTAACCATTAACATATGGTCCTCTACATGAGATGGATCAGGAAGAACACTTTGTGTGATTACAATAAACCCTGCATTTTTGATATCATTAATGGTTAACTGGTCTATGCCTAGACTAAATATTTTCAAGGCTCTTCCCTCCTACTCGACCCGTACTATCCACAGCTTCTTACCCTGCTCCAAAAATTGTCCGAGGCGTTGTCCATCACTTTTCTTCAGCTTCAATTCCGGTGTCGCCACCTTGCCAGTCGAAGTGAACCGATTATTGTTATTGCCCTTTTCTGAATCCAGCACATCATTATTGTCTTCTGTTCGCACATAGTTCACCGTGATCCCAGATAAAAACACCTCTTTTGCAGGTTCACTAAGTGAGCTTTGCACGCTCAATTCTTCCCCTTCCTCCTTGTTATTTGAGCTAAGCGATTCACTCCTCTTCTCTCGGTCTCCATCTACAAGATAAATATCTACCTTATCCCGGCTGCGCAGTGAACCATTGATGGCATAGATGGCCTCCTTCGGTATAGGAAAGATCCCTTCATCCTCTAAGGGCTCTAAATCACTAACATCCACGAGCGATGCCGTCAAAATACTTCCGTTAGTCAGATTTACATTCGTAATTTTATGCTCCACCTGTGAGATTTCTGTAATTACGCCAGAAGGTATATCCTTGGTCTGAACAGAATCCAAATACACATCACTTGCTTTCAGCTCATAGTTTTTGGGAAGAAACTCCCCGCCCACCACCTTAATTTTGACCACGGTCCGCGATAGTACGTAGGGCTTGAAATAAAGATCATAGCCCAGCAGTCCGCCGACTCCAGTAATCAAAATAAGACTTGCGAATAAATAGTTACGTTTTAACAATTGCCTGCGCTGTAAAGCCAAACTTTCCACCTCCTTAACCACATAATTTTTGAAACGACAAAAAGCAACTTGGCGTAAATAGCCAAGCTGCTGGTAAAATGCTTTTTTACCTGTAGAGATTTAGAGAACTATTAGATTATTGGGTTCCGGTGAAAGCCCTCAGGCTTACATCGTAGCTTTCACCGGAAGTTAACCTCTATTTAAATACTACAGTCTTATTCTGATGGACGAGGATCCGGTCTTCGATATGCCATTTCACCGCACGAGCCAGAACAATCCGCTCAATGGTGCGTCCAATTCGCTTCAGCTCGATAACATCATCACTGTGGCTCACCCGCTGCACATCCTGTTCAATAATCGGGCCACCATCAAGCTCTTCTGTAACATAGTGAGCAGTTGCTCCGATAATTTTCACTCCGCGCTGATACGCTTGAGCGTAGGGATTACCGCCAATAAAGGCTGGCAGGAAGGAGTGGTGAATGTTAATAATCTTGTGGCGATAATGCTCAATAAACGACGGAGAAATAATTTGCATATATCGTGCCAAAATAATAACATCGATATCATCTCCGATGACCTCAAGCTGACGTTTTTCCGCCTCAGCCTTAGTATCCGCCGTAACTGGAATATGGTGAAAAGGAATGTCAAAGGACTCGACATACGATTTCATGTCCAAATGGTTACTAACGACGAGAGCAATGTCGGCATCTAGATCGCCAGCTTGCCACTGCCAAAGCAACTCTACAAGACAGTGGTCTTCTTTAGAGACAAATATTGCTAGTTTTTTCTTATGACGAACATTAAAAATCTTCCAGTTCATCTTAAAACGCTCGGCCACTCCGCCAAACTGAGAGCGAATCTCTTCCAGACGATCTCCTAATTCAGGCAGGTCAAACTCAACTCTCATAAAGAACATTCCGCCATCTGGATCCATCGTATACTGATCCGATTGCACAATATTCGCACCATGCTGATACAGAAAGTGTGATACAGCTGCCACAATTCCCGGTCCGTCAGGACAGGAAATGAGCATACGCGCCCGGTTGGAATATGACTCGGCACCTGACGAATTGTTTCTTTTTACGTGTACTTCCATGATCCTCATCCCATCCTCTCATCTACATGTGCAATCTGAAGTCTAGCTTAAGCATGAACGAGCAATTACTTGCCAGCTAACCATGCAATCAAGCGATGATTAATAGCTTCCTCGCTCAGCCCAGGGAATAGCTCGGCAGCGATGACTTCATCATATAGACGCTCCAACGGTTCACGTGGATCAGCTTTTTTAGCCTTGGCATCGTTCTTCAGTATCTCCCAGACATTAAGCACATATTGACGGGAATCGATCTCCTTATTAGCAAAAAACTCGCGCAGTTTTTCAACATCCTCTATAAACTCCGGTCCAAATCGTTCAGCTACGTTACCACGAAGCAAAGCAATCTCCACCTCATACATCGGACGCTGTTTCTTCGCATCCTTGCCAACCCATGGTGTCTCCAAAATGAAAGGCAGACCTGCCAATTTCTCATGATGGACGATTTTGTTAATCGTATCAAAACCGATCCAACCCGAACCAATTGGAGTATGACGGTCTTTACCTGCTCCACATGGATTTTTACTGTCATTGATGTGGATGACCCCAAGACGATTCAAGCCAATAATCTCATCAAACTTGTTAAGAACGCCATCCAAATCATTAACGATATCATAGCCAGCATCATGAATGTGACAAGTATCAAGACATACGGACAAACGCTCGTTATGTTCAACCTTATTAATGATCGAAGCAATCTCCTCGAAGCTGCGTCCGATCTCTGTTCCCTTACCAGCCATAGTTTCTAGGGCGATATGAACTTCCGTTTCATTGGTTCCCCCAAGAACCTCATTTAGACCATCAGCAATCCGCTGGATACCATATTCAGCATCCTTATCAGTGAACGCACCTGGATGTAATACGATATGCTTGACCTCAAGTGCATGCGTACGGCGAATTTCCTCTTGCAAGAAATCAACGGCTAACTGATACGTATTCTCCTTGTAGGAAGCGAGATTAATAATGTAAGGTGCGTGGACGACAATCTCCTCCACACCGTTTTCTTTCATTGCTTGCTTCCCTTCAACGGGATACATGGCATCAATCGGCTTGCGGCGCGTGTTCTGTGGCGCTCCTGTATATATCATAAATGAGCTGGAACCATACTCATTTGCTTCATTTGCTGCGGTCAAAAGACCCTTGTCCGAGCAAGACACATGTGAACCTATTTTCAGCATACTTCTTCCCTCTTTCCTTCACGAATTACCCCCTATTCTACCGTGATCAGAAAAATAAATCTAGACAAGGTCAATATGCTGGGTTCTGCTTCGCAAAACTTTGGAAATAAGCTATACTTTAATATGAGATTAAATTTTGTGAGAATACTCATTGCCAAAAGGTGGTGTATGCATGTCTATCCAATCAGGACTTGGTTTATTATCCGCAACACCGAGCAATTGGTTCATGAACTCTATCGCTTTCTGGACATTTATGCTGCTGGGTTCCATGTGTATCGGCGGTTTTTTTATGTTCCGAAAATTTCTAAAGGTATTGCCTAAAGCCGATGGAAAATCAAAGCTAGACTGGCAAAATTACTGGGTGGAACGCAGCCGTTCACTCTGGAGTGATGAATCAAAAGCTTTTTTGGACCAGCTTGTACAGCCTGTTCCTACTCCTTTTCGCGATATCGCCAAACATTCTATTGCTGCCGAGATCGGTAAGATCGCAGTAGAAAGCAATGCGAAAGAGGTTACTCGTGATCACTGCATTAAAGGTTACATAGTCGCCACACCGCGACGTGACAATCGTTTCCTCGTTAATTTTCTCGAAAAGAATAAAATCGACTACTCTGCTTACCAGCATTTATTTAAGTGATTGTATCAAATGTTGCGTTCAGAACGGAGGCCAACCTTATGAAATATGTGGTATGTGGCGGCACCGGTTTTATTGGCAGCGAACTAACAAAATACTGGCTACTGGCAGGAAACGAAGTTGTAATCGTCGGTCGCAATCTACCTAAAGCTGCGTCATATCATCCTAAGCTGAGTTACCACACTTGGGACAGCCTTAACGCTGATTCAACACCCGTGGAAAATGCGGATGCCTTGGTCAATCTCGCTGGAGCTTCTCTTAGCCAACGTTGGAGTCCAAGCGGTAAGCAAGCGATTATGCAATCACGTCTTGCAACCGTTTCCTCAGCCGCAAAGCTACTCGATCGTTTGAATCATAAGCCTTCTGTAGTCATTCAAGCGTCCGCTGTAGCTATTTACGGAACTTCTTTACAAGATACCTTTAGTGAATCATCAGCATCCCATGTCATGGATTTCCCTTCTGACGTGGTTAAGACATGGGAACAAGCATCAGATGAAGCATACAAGAATATCCGTGTGATCAAGTTGCGTACTGGGGTTGTGCTCGGCAATAAGAGCGGTGCTTTCCCCAAGATGAATCTTCCCTATTTACTGGGCTTTGGCGGTAACATCGGCACGGGAAACCAGTGGGTCTCCTGGATTCACCTGACAGATATCGTTCGTCTGATCGATTTTTGCATTCAGAATCCCTTGATAGCAGGACCAGTTAATGCCACTGCTCCACATCCGGTTACGAACGAAGAGTTCGGTAGAACGATCGGCAAAGTGTACAAACGACCACATTGGTTCCCGCTGCCCGCTATCCTGTTAAAAATAGCAGTAGGTGAATTGTCCGAGATCCTCCTCAAAGGACAACGTGTCCTTCCATCGGCGGCATTAGAGCAAGGCTTTATCTTTACCTTCCCCACACTTCAAACCGCTTTAGAAGATTTGAAAAGCCAAAAATAGCAGAATCAACATTCTTTTCTTGTACCCTTCATCCCATGTGGAATGTGTAACTTCCTTTTACAATCTTAAATACGGCCCCCTCTGTCAGCGGGTATTCTTTATAAGGGATCATGGCTTCGCCTTGAAAAAACGTCCCGTTTCTGGAGTCCAGATCCTTTAGAACGTACCCGTCTGGGCTCCTAGAAATCTCAACATGCACTCTTGATGCTCCTTCTGATCTTTCTACATACTGAGCTACTTCTGCCGAGCGGCCGATGATGAAGCTAGTTCGGTTTAACGCAATGGTTTCCACCTCCGCCTCTTCCTCATCGCTTCTTTTGAGATAAGGAACATTTCGAGCTATCTTGTCATTTCGTTTGCCTTGCTCAGGTGTTTCTTCCCGTGATAATAAGGCCGTTGGCGCTACAGGCACTGGTGGTGTTACAAAACTATGTTCCTCTGATCTTGATTCAAATCGTGCAGATGGAACGCTAGATAAGGGATCAGGTTGATGCTGATCTGCCTTTGGAATCGATGCCGCCTGACGAGCAGTACTTACTGGATTCCTACCGAAATTCCATTCCAATTCTCTTCGACTCGAACTCCAGTTTGTATCTTCAGCATCTTCACTTGTATGATCCTTTTCTTCGTCATCTCCAAGCCTTAGCCTTCCGCTCCATACCATCCAGCTAAAGACAGCCAATACGATCGTTGCAATGCCACAAACCGTTAGCCATAATAGCTTTGGACTATCCAAATATAGAAATTTCCATAATAAAGCATCTACCAATAAGCATCCTAGAATTAAATAAGTTCTTGTACTTGAGGATTGTGAATTCGTCAACGTATCATCCTCTAGAAAATGAGGCGACCTCTCCTCTTCTTTTATTTTTAGACTGGGATAACTACTTAACCAAGGAGCTGAGTTATGTGGCGTATTTAGAACCTTTTCCTCATTCCGCTCATTTATTTTTTTCTGGGGAGCAGCTACCTCATTCACAAACAGTTCCTTTGCTCTTTCTTGCATTCGCCTTTCTGGTTCTATCGGACGCGCTTCTGTCATCTTAAGTGTGCTGGGTGCCATTTCTTCATTACTATTGAATGCTCTTCTACTAGAATCTCCCTCCGTTAACAACTCTGAGAGAAGACCCTTTAAGCCTGCTGGTGTAAATTCTTCTTCACCACAGTATTGCAATAATCTCTGAACACCACTGCCCGTAAGCTCTGTGATAGACGCCATTAGCACCATGATCAGCGACTTGAGGGACTCTCCCAGCCTAGAAGCAGGCACATTCCCTTGAATAGGGATGTAGGTGAGGTATACCTTCCCACTCTGCAATGTTCCTTCTATAAAAATATAATCTTCATGCAAAGCATACTGATCCGCCCGCAGCATATATAACCTGCCATCTTCCATCCCTTGAGAAATTTGCAGAAGTAATCCAAAAAATGAGGTCATGCTCAGCTTCTCACTTTTGAGCAAATGACTAAGCATTTTTTTACGCGAAACAGCATATTCCATGGTAACCTTCAAATCGATTTCCCTAAGTAACAATCTTAAATGATGAGGAATGTCAGTGTTCATCAGCATACGAGCTTGAACCATATTAAGCTTACATGCCGGCATCCCTTCTGGTTCGCCAAGCATCATATATATACCGTCCTGCTGCATAAAGTCACGGGTTAATCCGAACAACAAGTATCACCTCCTAAATTAAAAATATAGATAAGCGCATATGGAACCGGGGACTACAGCCAGCATGAAAGGAAATCTCAAAAGTTCACTATCTTTATTTTTTAATAGGAAATGGCTCTTCAATAATATGAATCCAGAAATTGTACTAATGATCTTACGCGAACGTCTGCCTGTCTCCCGTCTCTTTAAGACAATTAGCCACCCTATTAAAGCTCCAAACAGTACGGAGTACATCACGACCTGCAACGTAAACAATATTCCTGTCCACGCCCCGATCCCGGCAAAAAGCTTAACATCCCCCGCACCAACCGCCCCCACCAAATGCATGATCAGAAGCACTGTAAATCCTGCAGTAGCACCCACACCAGCCTTCAACAGTCCATCCCAGCCGTTCATCAGCGCTTGAGCAAGCAGACCCGCAAGCAAGCCTGACACAGTGATCCAGTTTGGTATTCTCATTGACTTAATATCTGTAATAAGTGCTGCTGCCAGAAACGGCAGACACCCCCAGAAGGCCCACTCCGCCATAGATTACACTCCTTTCCCCTCCACTCATTTCACTACTGTGAACATAACCTCAATAGATCTCCCATCATCGAGCTGTATTACAAATGGCCACGAGCCCGGTGTGGTATTTACACCAATTTTCCACTCCCACTCGATATATCCCTCCGCATCCGCTTGTTTCCAGCCTAAATACTTAGCAGTGCTCCCCCCGCTTTTATAAAATACGGACAAGTTAGCGGAAGCATTCGGCGGAATTTTGGCACGAACCTTGCCTTGTTTATTGGCTACAGCTGGATTCGGTTTTTCTAAAATCTCAATGAAATCCTCTGGTTTTCCAGTACCGTCAACGACCTTATTTATACCCTCTCCTGTATCCCCGATCCAAAGACGTTCAACAGCACTTGCCTCTAGGACAATGCTTTGGTTTAGAAAGGGCACCTTCATTGGTAGCTCATAGCTAACAACCAATCCAAAGTAAGGTCGGGTATCCTTCTTTAACTCAGGCACGATAATGTTGGATACATGAATTCGCTCATAATCCAGTAATTCTGATGACAGATACGGCTTCAATAAGGGTTTAATCGCTAGATCCAGTGCACTCTCAGAGGTCTCAGCCTGTAGCTTCTGCAGAGGTCCCTCGCCCTTCTCTAAAGCCGACATGACCCACTCATTCAGCGGCTTGGGTAATGACATTGCATAGCTACTGCCCCAATCTGTAAGTGACAAGCGGGGAATCGTCCAATTCGATTTAGCTTGATTGCCAGCGGATAGATCCGTACCACCCTTCACTGGATCAGCATCAGTTTCACTTGTTGCTCCCCATTTCTGCACCGCCAAAGCTGCCGGGTACATATGCGTTGAAATAGATTTCACAGTATCGGATGCTGTGCTTTGTAAGGCTGTCGAATACAAGGTCATCTGTACGATAGAAATCAGGAACAGAACAAACAGTAGGAAGATCGGAAGAACCATCGCCGCTTCTACTACCATGCTGCCATCTTCCTTCGTCTCCCCCCTAATCCGGTACCCGTCCCTCATATCCTTTCTAACCTCCCGCTAATAGGAAAAATCAGCTTGCACTGCTCTCAAATATGTACTGCCTTGCACATCTCCAGAATACCCAGCGCTATAATCCAATAGCTTCACTACACCTGGCAGAAACCATAGCCGCATTCCGAGCCTAATATTCGATGATACATATGTGTTTTTTTCATCTGGATTTATTCCTGTGTTCAGACGGATTAGAGCCAGTATCCGAGATAACTGAACGTCCCCACCTCCATGCATCATCATGAACAAACGTAAATGATCACGATAAGTCAGCTTGGCTGGCAAGTATTTGGACAAAGGAACTTCATTCTTCTCACATAGCAGCAGCATGTCCTGAAAGGCTTGCTGGATACCATACAACAGTGCCGCGGCCAGAACAGCCAGCGGATTTCCCAAGCTTGCCTTCTCTATAAAACCTTCCATCATTCGAATGGACAGCCGCATCGCGAATATTTCAGCATAGGCTGCGGCCACATTTCCAGCGGGATTATGAAATCCATAAAGAATGTATTCTAGCTCCTGTGCGTGAGGGTTAAGCTGGTCTGTAAGCTCGGTTGTGCTCTCTGCGGAACCCGGTGCTAAAGTAGCTAACTTCGAAACATCAAAATGCTGAAAATAGTGGGCAGAATACTCTGTTTGAAAAAGCCTGTCTCTTGCTCCTGCCATAATGCCACCCATTGCTGCATAGATTCCGTCCATATCCTCCATCGCCGAGCTCCCAGCAGCATACGGGTCTAAGCTAACTTCAGATTTAATGAGTGAATCAGTTAATAATCCTTCATTAAAAGCAACATTCTCCTCATAGTATTGACGAAGTGTTTGATAGCCTTCCAGAGAATCTGTCACCCCTTCACCCATCAATCGAATCTTATCGAGCAATGCTCTTCCCTCACCCAGCTTCGATTTAGCCTCTTTCTCCAATTGCTTACGCTCTTTATCTGAGCTACGGTGCTGTTCGATAACAGCCAAATCACTAGTGACAATACTTCCATTCTCACCGTAATTTTCTAGATAGTTATTCATCACACGTGAAGCTTCAAGAACAGAGGAAATCATTCGGTAGGAGTCACCATAAACACCCAAAGCTTCATTTAATACTCCTGACAAACCTGTTACTATCGGTTCAATAGCGTCATAAGCCCTATGTTGCGTGGATAAACTATTCTCCATACGACTTAAATCAGTCGAGGAGAGAATCAACGCCTCTTCCTGCTCACGTAGCTTTTTAAGTGGCTCTGAGCTTATCTCACCTGAGCTTCCCGGAATATCCCAGTCATTAGCAGGATCATCCGATAGATTTCCGCCCTCCATTCGAGACTGTTCCAATACATCTCTCATCTCGTCATTCAATTGCTGTGCCTTGTTTAATGCTTCTTTCGCTTCCTCTATTAATCTTCCATGTTCTTCATGAAAAGCTGTTAATAAGGCAGGAAGTCGCGATAGCATCTCATTAGTTCGACTCTGGTAGAGTGACAATTGATAGGTGTACTTTGCTGGATTTTTACTATCACGATAAAGATCATCGTAGTATTTTCCAAGGTAGTCGCTATACTGTGCGGGTATATCCGCGGCCGATTGCATACTTCCGAGCGAACTGCCTGAAATGGACTCACCGGGAGGATTCATGATCCATAAAAGCAACCCCCTTCCACTCTCCGCAGCTTGGCTTCTCCGCTCTAACATAAGATCCAATGCCTCTTCTCGCTCGTCATAAAGCGGCTGCAGCTTACTGAGTAATTCAGTAGCCCGAGAGGCCTCTGCCATTACTCCTGACATTGGCTTGAATTTACCTGCCAGCTCCAAAGCGAAATCTACCGGAGCCTTATATTTCATCTCTTCCAGTATTTGTCTTCGAACAACATCATAGCTACCAAGTGGTCGACTCCATTCCAAAGATGAGGATTCCAGCGCGATGGGTACGAGGTTGAATGCATCACTCCGACCACTTTTATACAAATTATCATTTAACACCTGGGACAGCAGCATATCCCCGTCACTCTCTCCGAATGCGAATAAACCATACTTTTCTCGTAGCTCAACATTGTAGGATGACATTACAGAGCGGACGCTAGCCCCAGCTAGACGTTCTTCCTGAACATTGAATGCAGCAATCCGTGCATAATCAATCAGCACAGCGGTAAATAAAAAGACGAAAGCTAGCACCATGATTAGGAAAATCGAGACCGAACCTTCCGTTTTGCTCTTAATCTGCCCCTGTCTATGACTCTTCCGACTCTTTCCGTTAACAAGGCAGCTGGTAAAGATGCTTCTCATCAAAACCTCCCTCCTTATCCCCGCTCTGTATGAATACAAGCTCCACTAGCAAAGGTATATTCATTCCTTCTGAAGCTTGGTCATCATTGCGGAAGCATCCTTCTTCTCCATGTTG
Source organism: Paenibacillus sp. FSL R10-2734 (assembly GCF_037963865.1). Classification (NCBI taxonomy): domain Bacteria; kingdom Bacillati; phylum Bacillota; class Bacilli; order Caryophanales; family Paenibacillaceae; genus Paenibacillus; species Paenibacillus sp. FSL R10-2734. The sequence goes on from NZ_CP150170.1 coordinate 6,522,177, forward strand.
ACTGCAGATCCACTCCCCTCCGAGCCTCCTTTAAACTTAGCCCCGAAGTAACGCATCAGGTCGACCGTACGAATAAACTCAACAGGCTCAGCGATGATAGATTGAGCTTTTACCTTGGGTCTCGCCTCATCTGACAGGACTTCATCAAGCACAGGTAAGTGCAGTAGACGATTTAACTCAGCGTTTACTTTCCGTCCGGTAAGCGAATATGCGTAGTTCATATTTCCCGGCATATTATTCGGAATCATAGAGGACGAATGTCTGAGTTTAAGCACTGGTAAATCACTTTCATCTGACACTTCACCAGGTAACTCTATAGTCACGCCACCACTTCCAGCTTCTCCGCCGAATAATGAGGCTAGCAAAGCATCGTCTCCAATTCTCCAATAAAGGGAGTCATACTCACCAGCAGCATAGGAGCCAGAAACCTCTTTATGGCTGTTGTCCCAATTGTAAGCCGCACGCTCAGTAGCCCCTGAGGCCACTTGCAGCAGCATAGACTTCTGGTAGCTGTACAAACAGAAGAACAGAAGAAGCATCGTAATACACATGACCATCGGCAACAGAAGAGAAGCTTCAATGGTAAAGCTACCTCGATCGTCCTTAAGCTTGTTCACTCGAATACTTCCTGGCTCTTTTCTCCCGCAGTTTTAATCAAAGCCTCCACTACCTCCTGAATTTTGTCCTTAAACAAAAGAACGACCGCAATCAGCACAGCAATAATCAGAATCATTTCCAGTGTCCCCAGGCCTTCCTCGTCATTCCAAAAGCTCTTCGCACCACTTAACATTGTCATCATCATTAGTTTCACCCTCCTACATTTTTAACATCATGAAAGCTGGCGTTCCCACCAGCACAATTACTATTAAAAAGATAACTACCATCGGAAACACCAATTTTGAGGAAGCCTGCTCCCCACGTGTCCGGCTAATAGCCTTCCGTTTGTCCCACAGCATCCGCGATAGATCACGCAGCGACAACACAAAATCTGCTCCACCCCTGCGGTAATTCAGCAGTACCGTCGTTGTGAATAACGACACCTCCTGCACAGCGCATCTCTTACTGAAATTTTCGAAAGCCTGCTGAAATGAATAACCCCCCTCCCATTCACTGGTCATGATCCTAAGCTCCATATACAGTGGATGATTAATATCACCTCGGTAGCTTTCCACACAGCGGATAATCGCCCGTTGCACAGTCTCACCTGCTCCAACCAGCAGCACAATGCTATTCAGAAGCTCTGGCAATTCGAGCATAATATTTTGCTCTCTTACCCTCACCTTTTTATGTAAGTCACTGACCATTGCCGCTGGTAGAGCTACTGCCAAAAAAGAACCCAAAATCACGCCTGTCTGATCGTCGCTGACCCAAGTGATTAAGCTCCCACCCACTAGCAGCAGCCAGCCGTAGCTTAACATCTCACCCGTGAATAGCAGGGTTCGCTCTGCGCTGTAACGCATACCATAACTTCGCTGCAGGGAACGTTGAATTCTGAACATCAACGATGGAAATCGGCTGACGATGCCGCTTTTCTCAATGAGCAACAACAGCGGTTCACCCAGCTTCCGAAGTCGTAAGCCATCCATAGGAAGCCCTCGTAATCCGGCGTACCTTTTCCCGCATTGAAATCGCAAGATAACCCAAACAACAAGTAAAACAATAGTGCCTACTGCACATAACCATCGCATGATTCCATCCCCCTCACAGCGGAATGTCCATTATTTTAGTAGTCCAGAGATAACATAAGAACAAAGCCACAAGGGCGAGCGTCGATATAGATATCCCTGCTCCCGTGTACATAGGTTCCATATACTCCCCGGCAGTTAAACTCATAAAGATCACCATGATCAATGGGGATATTAGCAGCGCCTTAGCCTCGAATTTCTTCTGAGCTATGCTTACAGCAATATCCTGCTGGATATCCAGCTTCTCCCCGATAATTGTTGACGTACGGCGCACTACTTCTACAAGATCACCACCTGTTCGTTTACAGACAGAAAACACGTCAGCGAACCGCTCGATATCCTCCATTCCTGCTCTTTCACTGAAATCACGAAGCGCTTCTTCCACTGGCTGACCGTATTCCATGCGCGTACAGATAATATTTAGCTCCGAGATCATATCGCCGCCCCCTTCCGGATCAAGCATACGCAGATCCTGAACCGCTTCCCGGAAAGCATTCTCGACCGAACGCCCGGCTGAAAGTGAGGAAGACAGCGAGAATAACGTCTGTTTAAACTGAACATTAAGCACACTTCGGCGTCTTTTAAGCAAATAATTACGCAGCATACGAGGTGCATAAAGACCGCCCAGCATTAGTAGTAACGACAATATCCAGTGATGATAAAAAAGATATCCCACTCCAAACAGCAACAAACTACCTACAGCGATAGCCAGAATTTTCTGTATAAAGGTCAACTCGTATACCGTATAATCCGGCAATAATGAACGACCTCCAGAATCTGCTTCCACAGGCTTTGCAGCAGTAATCTTAAGCTTAAGCACTACCTCTTACCTCCTTTTAGACTTCAGAATCCATGCTGTGATAACGGGTAGGAGGTTACACCTGCCATTCTAAGCTTTGCGGTATGCATTAGCGGGTTTCCACAAGAAACCAGCCCCCCTTGTACCCTTCCCTCTCGCTCACCGGACTCTTGAAATTCATATAGAGGATTCAAGACTACTTCTCCATCTTTTAGACTCGCAACCTCACTAATTTCCATCACTCGCCTAGATCGATCACGCAGCCTGGACAAGTGTACGAAAATATCAATCGCCGATGAGATTTGCTGACGAACAACCGTTACCGGCAGATCCGCAGCACTTAACACCATCGTCTCCAGTCGACTAACCATATCGTGCGCGCTATTTGAGTGACCCGATGATAGTGAACCATCGTGGCCAGTGTTCATCGCCTGCAGCATATCAAGACATTCCGCTCCCCGTACCTCACCTACAACAATTCGATTAGGTCTCATCCGCAGCGAAGAACGAATCAACTCTCGAATGGAAATCTCCCCTCTACCTTCTGTATTGGCATTCCTAGTCTCTAGTGAAACAAGATTTGGCACCGTTACAATCTGTAGCTCAGCGGAATCTTCTATCGTAATGACCCTCTCATGTGAGGGGATAAACTGAGATAACGCATTTAGAAAAGTGGTCTTTCCCGAGCCGGTTCCACCGCTAATAAAAATGTTGTATTTAGCAGCTACTAAAATTTGCAGTAGCTCTGCTGCTTCCTGACTTAAGGCTTCACGCCCTACTAATTCATCCATCGTCATTGGTGTCTCTGGGAATTTACGAATGGTCATCGCTGGCCCTTTCAGCGAGACTGGTGGAAGTACAATATTTACTCGGGATCCATCCTTCAGCCGAGCATCAACGATAGGAGAGGAATCATTCACTACCCTGTTAACACCGGAGACCACGGTTTGGATAATATCCTCCAGTCTGCTGCTGGATTCAAATTCCAAAGGAAGACGACGAATCTGACCTTCCTCTTCTATAAAAATATCAGTATGACTGTTGATCATAATCTCCGTGATCGCCGGATTATCCACTAATGGCTGAAGCACATCCAATCCTCGGAAGGAGTCGAATAATCTCTTCACAAGCTCATGCTTCTCCTGTGCTGTTAAATAACGGAGACTTCCACTTTCTAGAACCGTCCGTTCAATATAACTGGTGAGTTCACGGTTCTCTACGGCAGAAGTTACGTCAAGTCCTGCACGAATATCGCTCCGAAGCGCCCTGAACATCTCCTCATTCATGCAAGTTCTTCCCGGTAAATACCTGCGGAAGCGCTGGCTCAACTATCCGCTTACATAGCTGCAGGATTTCTCGCTGAAATTGTGGAGAATTCAAAAAGAGCTCCTCGCGGTGCTGGAGTGTCCATGAAGGAATAAAGGGGAACGCTCCTTCAATCGTAATTCCTTCTGGCGGCACCCACTCATCCGAAATATCCGTAGCAAAATTCACTACAAATCTACTCTTATCTACTACATGGGATGGCATACCCGAATTAGGAGTATTGCAATGCGACAGCCATCTCATCGTCTTGTGTACACTTACAGCATCATTTCTCAGCACCCACAATAGAATTCCACATCTATGAAGCACCGCCTTAGCTCGTTCTTCCTCAATGCTTCCGGTATCCACAATTACAATGTCAAAGTTTCTCTCCGCTACTAGCCGCTCTAGCAAATCTAGCGTATCCTGCATAGTCATCTGTAGCATTTCCTTCACATTATTAACCGGCCTAAAAGCAGCACTTCGGAGGTGATCATATCTAATGAAGTATTGTCCTAATTCAATCGTATCCGCTTCACCCTTATCTCGGCTGGCCTTTATTTCATAAAGCAGCCGCTCTAGTCCAGGTGTATTTCCTGCAGGTAGCCGGAGAAACAATCCACTACTGTCTACACTTTCAAGGTTCAGATAAAATACCGAGAGGCCCATTTCACCAAGCTGCTTGACCATATTTAGTGCTATCGTGGTTTTGCCTGTGTTCCCGCTAGAAGAGACAATACCCAGCAACAGTGTTTCATCTAGCACGGAGGTACCTCTACTTCTTTGAACTTCACAAAGCTGAAGAAATGCTCCCAGAAGAGAAGGTAACGCCTGATACTTTGCAATCATCACGCCTCCCGCCAATCCTTTAGCACTCTTACTGAGATAACCTCCATCCTCACTCAAGACTGCCCATGGAACTGTGTTTCTTCCCTCCACTATCCAGGTCTCGATGAAAGAAGAGTCCCCCACAACAGCATCTGGGATATCCTCCCCCCTCATAAATTCAATAAAAGCATCCATTCGACTAAAAGCCGTAATACGTAGCATTTCCCCGTACTCACTGTGATGTAGATAGTGCAGCAATGGTTCGATATATTGACTTTCACGCACTGCGAGCACAATCCTTGCCGCCATGAAACCACTCTCCTTTCGATAAGAAGAAAATCCATTATTGTCTCAAAAAAAGACAGCAAAAAAAGCACCGACAATAACCGTGGATACGGTAATTGAACGGTGCTTCCGTCACTATTCCTTTAATTTACAGCTATAGTAGCATATATATAAGAAGGCAGCAATAAGTTTTTTCGCACACTAGCTGGATACTATACTCTCATCTTATCTTCACGCCAGTTCTTAATGGCAGACCGAATATCGGCAGGCTTGAGCTTCTCCTTCACTGCCCGCTGACACAGTGCTGGAAACTCATCGTCCCCTGCATAACGCAGTGCTATAATTTGAGCTAATTCAAGCTCTGGGCTCAAAGCCTCACCCGTCAGACGGAAATACCGGAACTGTTCTTCCACTCTCACTATACGGTCCTGATTTTTTGTCGCATATATACGAATTCTTGTAATCGCAAATAGTAGGCATAAGGACAAGCCGAATAACAGCAATGGCGCCGTTAAAGCACCATCATCACGTATCTCTTGAACAGCATAAATCGCCGACCATACAAACAAGATTAGTGCAAGCGGCATTGTTACAAAATGATAAGGCCAATCGAAACGCATAAATCCTTTAGGCTTTCCTTTATTCATAATTCATCTCCTCATTTTGTATGACTTGCATAGTGCTTAGCTTGGTCTCACCGGATTAGCCATGACTACCCAAATTCCGGTTCACAAAAATCGTTGTTTAATCTCTGGTGTTGGAAGTAAGCACTGCTCATCACGTCCAAACCAACGGTAACGATTCTTAGCTACATACCGGTACAGGGCATTACGGATTGGTCGCGGCACTACGATGAACACATACGTTACAGGCCAAGGAAATCTCAGTCTACGCGCAATGCGCAGTACTGCGGCTGACTCTGTATAACACACACCGTTCTCCAGCAATACAACCGTGTTCAATTGTCCAGTCGGAAGTCCAGCCTCATGCATTAGCTTAGCGGCAATTTCACTTTGTAAAGGCGCGAATAGAAATTTGGCCTTGGGATCACGCGGGATGATGAAACGAATCAACCCCTGGCAAAGATGACACACCCCATCAATTAACACAATGGATTTATTTTGCATAATGTTCAGCTCCTCGTCCATGACTCCCCCTCCCTAATAAAGATAAGTGTATCGCATATTTTGGGTAAACAAAAACGCGGGATATCAATCCCGCGCCAACATGTACCGTTCTTTAATTATTCAGCAATTGCCTTTTCAATCCATTGATCGCCGATCATTTGTCCTTCGAAATCAGCAGTGAATGCTTCCATGCATTTGCAGATGAAGTCTTTGCGGCAAATTGGACATGGAGTTTTAAGCAGGCGGCTGATGTTCGTCATTTTCCATTCCGGAACCCGATTATAAAACGCGCGGCACTCCGTTCCATCAGCAAGCTTGATAATGAACTCGTACAATCCTTCCTTATCGTTGCTGCTGGCTTTGGTCACATTCGTAATATTCGGTCTGTAAGACATCTTCATCACCCATTATTTAAATTTTTGGTTGTAAATTGCACACGCAACATATTCTCAGATACTTAGACATATTAAAGAATTTTAAGGGTGATGTCAACCAAAGACGGCTAACACGGAGGCTATTTATCACTCTTTTATGATCAACGTCTCTATTCAGCCATTATTTCCATTAAATATATACAGATACATTTAATCTATAAACATTAATTGAACCTCAATTCTACTTTAAACAACTGGCGCAATTTGAAACGTAACGCATGGACGTTAATGATTCACAATACTTTCTTATTTGGCTCCACGTCATAAATGGTGTACAATTAAATTGCTACAAATTAAAGTTCGAAATTACAAAGGAGGTGGCATCCATGGGTATTTATGATTTTGAAGTCAACACTCTTCGGGGTGCAGAGGAATCATTATCCAAGTACAAAGGCAAAGTGCTCCTTGTTGTGAATACAGCTAGCAAATGTGGATTTACTCCCCAGTATAAAGGGCTTCAGGAAGTATACGAGAAATTTAAAGATCGCGGATTCGAAGTGCTTGGCTTCCCAAGCAATCAGTTTGCAGGGCAAGAGCCTGGCAATAGTGATGAAATTTCAGAATACTGCGAGATTAATTATGGAGTAACATTCCCGATGTTCGAAAAGATTGATGTAAAAGGCGATGAAGCTCATCCACTATTCAAATATTTATCCAAGGAAGCACCGGGTGTCTTAGGCTCAAAAAGCGTAAAATGGAACTTCACCAAATTCCTGGTTGACCAAGAAGGACGTGTTCTTAAACGGTTCGCTCCTAAAACTACTCCTCAGCAGATCGAATCCTATATCTCCAAGCTTTTGAAATAATCCATTTGTAAAAGGATACTCCCCACATCAATCAGCCCTTGCTGATATGCGGCTAAGTATCCTTTTTTTGGTCTACCCCTTTATCCCTGTAAACGCGATGCCCTTCACAATCTTTTTCTGGAAAATCAAAAAGAATATAATCGCAGGAAGTGACGAGAGCAGACTGATCGCCATCGGAGTCACATAATCTACAGTGAAGGAGCTTAGTAGCGTTGGGATTCCGACCGGCAATGTAAATTTAGTCATATCCGTAATGACTAGGAATGGCCACAGGAAGCTGTTCCATGACTGCAAAAAGGCTAGAATTCCTAATGCAAATAGTGAAGAAGAACCGATGGGTATAATCATACGCCAAAAAATCGTGAATTTACCCGCACCATCTATTTCTGCGCTTTCCATCAATTCCTTCGGAATCGCATCCATGAACACCTTTAATACGATAACAGTAAACGGGGCTGCTGCACCTGGAATAATGAGCACAGTCAACGTATTGAGCAAATGTAGATTTTTAGCCACCTGAAACTGAGCGATTGCGATGACCTCAACAGGAATCATCATCCCCGCAATAATTAATAGATAGATCCATTTTCCTCCCGGTAAATTCAGCTTCGATAAAGCATAAGCAGTCAGGGAGCACAACACGATCACAAGAAGGCTATGCAGTACAGCAACAATTAAACTGTTACTTAACCATTGCAATAACATCGTGTCTCGTAAAATACGCACAAGATTATCGAAGGTGTAAGGTGGACTGAACCAATCGACAAAAGAGTTAATCTTCTCTGCATTCTGCTTCAGAGCGATGACAGTCATCCAAAGAACGGGTAATAAGAACGTAAGCGTACATATAAAAGCAAACAGTATAGCACTTAAGCGCGGTTTCATTTACAACACATCCTCAGATATTTTTCGACGTAATCGTAGCTGAATCAGTGCAAGTATAAATAATATCAAAAACATCGGAATGGACATCGACACGGAATACCCAATGCGATCGTTCGTAAATCCTTGCTCATAAATGTATTGAATGATCGGCTTTGTCGTGTTGTTCGGTCCACCCTTTGTCATGTAATAGATCTGAGGGAACACTTTATAGGAAGCGATAATTTGTAACATCACAATCGTACTTGTAATTGGTAGCAGCTGAGGCACTGTAATAAAGCGAAATCGTTGCCAAGCTGTAGCTCCATCTAAGGATGCCGCTTCGTAATAACTGTCAGGTATATCCTGCAGCGCTGCGAGAAATAACAGCATATTCGTACCTACCGTCCACCATAAAGTTACCGACAGAATACTAAACCATGCGGTACCTGTCTGACCCAACCACGAAATGCTAGCATCAGGAGGTAGGATATGTACAAAGCGTAATAATGTGTTCATTAGTCCAATCGAAGGGTTATATATATAGATTCCCAAATAGGAAATAACAGTCACTGATAGCACCGAAGGAAGAAAAAAAACTGTCCGAAAAAAGCTTTTTAACGGTGTATTTAGATTACACATTAGGGCCGTTCCTAATGCTAATAGAATCATCAATGGCGTGGATAACAAAACAAAGAAACTAGAATGCCACAATGATGACCAGAACTGGCTATCCCGCCATAAGTATATATAATTATTTAAACCTGTATAGGATATGGGACCTGTAATTCCCCATTTATAAACACTCATAAACAGACCATACATGATCGGCCAAATCGTAAAGACCAAATATATAATCATAAACGGAACAATGTACAACAGATATCGGTATCGGTTCTCCTTCTTCATCTTGTTCGACATCCCCATATCTCCCTCTTAGTAATCTAAATAGAATTGAAGATCAGATGTTATTTTACGATAACCTTCCTCTGGTGTGAGTGTTCCCCGCCAGATCATCTCCAAGCCCGGAGAGAGCAGGTTCTCATAGAGACCGAATACATCCTTCTGAGGCTCAACATACTGAACTTTTTGCGCAATGTCGGTGTACAGACTTCGGAATGGCATGCTGAGATAATCCGTTTGTGTCCATACTTTCATATTAACAGGGACATGTCCCGCTTCAGCCCATTTCAAATCATGCTCGTTAAAGTATTTCATAAATGTAGCTGCACCCTCTTGATGTTGCGGATCCTTCACACTGGAAGGAATCACAAGCACGTGGGTTCCTGCATAATAGATCTGTTGATCATTCCATAAATTCGGGATTGCTACTGCACCCAGTGAAGGTAGCTGATTCATAAATTTCGATGTTGCCCAAACACCAGTAAAGCATATAGCAGCCCTACCACTAATAAAGGTTTGGGTAAAGTCTGTATCATTAGGCTGAATGTAAGGCTTGGCATATAAACTTTGTTCAAAGCTCGCACTCTTCAAAAATGCTGCTTTATTAATACCCGGAGCTGACATATCCGAATTAAACAGTCCTTTTCCGCCATTCTGAGCATACCAGGTATACCATAGGTACCATTGCTCTGCACTTTTAGCATAGGTTGGCAAGGCAATCGGATATTGGCCAGCGGGCATTACTTTTGCAATCTTATCGAGAAAGGCCCGAAAGCCCTCCTCGGTAGATTCAAACTCGGGTTGCCCTTGTGCATCGAGAACCCCAGCTTTTGCAAGAATATCCTTGTTGTAGAACATGACGACTGGATGGGTATCCAACGGGCTGCCATAGTATTTATCCCCCTCTTTCACAACAGAGAGTGCTAATGGATTGTATTCATCCCATGGAATGCCTACTGAACGAGCCACATTAGACAGCTCCAGCGTCATATCCTTTGTTCGCAAAAATTGATAGAAGGAGTTACGAGCTACCGCAAGATCAGGACCTGCATCTGCTGCGATACCATTTGCAAGCTTGGCATTGTAATCATCCCATTTGAACACTGAGACCTTCACAACATATTTTTGATTGGATGCATTGAATTGCTTCACAATTTCATTAAAATAATCCCCATCGCCACCGGTTAACGGATGCCACAGATGGATAACAGTTCTGTCCTTCACTGTGTCCGATGTGACTTTTCCCATGCAACCACTTAACAAGGAAATACACAGCAAGCTAGCTACAATAACACAAAGTCCCCGTCTCATTTCGCTCCTCCTTCTAAGAAGTTAGTTAATGCTAAATCGAAGCATATTCCAAGATAGCGATGATAGAACAATCTCAGTACAATCCTTCGATACTTCCTTTTGTACCGGCAGTACAGCATTTGGTGAGGCAAGTGTATTCAATGCATAAACATCGTTATTCTCCAGTGCGACATGCTCAATCATTCTCAAATCACCAAATGAACGGAAATCACACTGTACTGTAAGGTTATCTTGCATCGATTTATTAATAGCAAAAACAACTAATTCACGTTCATCTTCGCTAAGCACCGCCACAGCGTCGAGCATCGGTACATCCGTGAAATCACGGCTATCATATTTCGGTGATTCAATGATGCCTTGAATTGCCGTACCACGGCCGTATTTAGATGTGTAATAGATAGGATAGAAAATCGTATTCTTCCACAGCTTACCATTCTCTTCAGTCATGATAGGAGCAAGCACATTCACGAGCTGTGCATAAGCTGCGATTTTGACACGATCACTATTGCGAAGTAGCGCAATCAACATCGCTCCCGCCACGAGTGCATCTTCAAAGTTATAAGGCTCCTCAAGCAAGTGTGGTGCAATCGGCCACTCCTCCCCGCGGTCACGAATTGTCGCCATATCATCACGGCGGGTATGATACCATACATTCCACTCATCCAAGGAGATATGAATGTCTTTGTTCGACTTGTTCTTCACCTTCATGTAATCTATTAAACTACCAATAGATTTGATATAATCATCAAAGGCAAGAGTTTTTGCAAGGAAATTTGCAGTATCCTTCTCTACATTGAGATAATACTGATGAAGCGATAGATAGTCGATAAATGGATGTGCTTCTTGGATCAAGGTTTGCTCCCACTCGCCAAAAGTTGGATATTCCTGACCTGCACTTCCTGCTACTACGACTTCGATACGGCCGTCCTGCCGTTTCATCGCTTTCGCTGTTTCTCTTGCAATGCGTGCATGCTCAAACGGTGTTTTCTGCCCTACTTGCCATACCCCATCTAACTCATTACCTATTGCCCAGGTTTTGATGTTGTGGGGTTGTTTGTATCCATGGGAAACACGTAAATCACTGTAATACGTTCCTTTTTCACGATTACAATAATCGAGTAGATTTAACGCATCTAGAATCCCTCTTGTTCCTACATTTACAGTCATCATCGCTTCTGCACCGATGCGGTTAACCCAATCCATATATTCATTTGTTCCTATTTGATTCGTCTCAATACATTTCCATGCTAAATCCGGTTTACGGGGACGTTGATCACGTGGTCCAACACCATCTTCCCACATATATGTAGCAACAAAGTTACCACCTGGCAAACGAACCATTGGGACATTAAGCTCTTTCACAACATCAATTACATCCTGCCGGAATCCATCTTTGTCAGCAGTCGGATCCGTAGGATCATAAATCCCTCCATAAATACAACGACCGAGATTTTCAATAAAAGAACCATAAATACGATTATCAATCTTAGAAATGACATAATCCTTATCTAGAATAAATTTAGCCTTCGTCGACATTACTTACTCACTCCTTCGTTTTTCATGCGATCTTTATTTTTCTGCTGAATTTCTAGCTGTGCCGCCTTTAGTTTCGGATTACGAAGCGTAGCAAGGAGAATACCCGCTAGCAACTGTACACCGACAATAAAGAACAATCCGACCTTCGTACTGCCTGTAGAGTCAATCAGATATCCGAATAGATAAGGACCTACGAATCCACCCAAATTCCCGATTCCGTTAATCAACCCTGTTGCAGCACCAATTGCTGCCGAACTAATGATAATCGATGGGATTGACCAGAATACCGCACTGAAGCCCCCCCAAATCCCTTGTGCTAGTAGAATAAATGCAACCGATATGAACGGAGAAGCGCCCGTCAAAGCAGATACGAGCAGTGCTAGTCCACTTGCCAAAAGTATGGACGCAGCATGCCATTTACGCTCACCTGTTTTATCCGAATGGTTCGAAACGATGAACATAACGAGCAATGCAATCAATGGTGCTAAAGTGGATAACATCCCTACAATCGTATAACTAGAACCCGTAAATGATTTTGCGATTGTTGGCCACCAAATACTGAGACCGTAGTTGAACATGTTATTAAGTAAGAATACAAGCGTCAAAATCCAAACGAATTTATCCTTCAACGCCAACTTCCAGTTGTCCTGACCACTGCCCTGTTGGGCTAATGCGTCCTTAGCGAACTCCTCTTCCAAGTATTTCTTCTCTGCATCACTTAGAAATTTCGCTTCTGAAGGTTTCTCAGCCACGAGCCAGATCCAGAAGAATACCCCAATTAGAACTGGAATCCCTTGAATCACAAACATCATTTTCCATGAGAACATATCAACCAAGAACCCCGATAGCGGCCCTACGATAAAACTAGACGCTGTCGCTCCAATTGACCAATATCCAATTGCTCTAGCACGCTCGCTCTGCGGGAACCATTTCCCGATCAGGATGAGTGCCGTTGGATATAACATACTTTGACTGACCCCAAGCAAGAATCTCATAATCAGTAACTGATTCCCGCTTTGAATTAAGCCCATCGAGATACTCACAAGCCCCCATGCAATCATACAAATCGTAATGATTTTCTTCGCGCTTACCTTTTGCGCAAAGTGACCACCTGGAATTTGTAAGAGAAGATAACCAATAAAAAATATCCCCCCTACAAGCCCGGTAATCGTAGCACTCAAATTAAACGATTCATTCATACCCCCAAAAGCGTAGCCGATGTTATTCCGACAGATCAATGCAAGCAGGTACATCACTGCAAGCATCGGAATAATTCTCGTAAATCGCTTTCGGTCTGACCAACTTTGTTTGCCCGAACTAGGATTTGCCATGTATGATCCCAATCCTCTCATTATTATTGTAGTTTAGGTCGATTTAAAATAGTTTAAATATACCTAAACTTCAATCTGGATTATACGCTCGAGTGAAAGCGATGTCAATCATGATGCACTCAAAATATTTGGACATTTTTAGAACAAAACGAACAAAAGACGCCATCCATTCCACATACACCGTGGTTTGAATGACGTCTTTTTAGTAGATCATCATATCTCGTTTACTGTTATTCCTCTGTTATAACTCTTACAAGAATACCTTGTTCATATCGACCGAAATGTTGTCCAAAAATGGTTAATCCCCGTGGATTCTCGCCATTCGGATCCACAGCAAGACGCAGCAGCAACGGTTCTTCTGCTCGCCCCTCCTGAAGCTGATCAATCGTCACATCCGAGATTTTTCGTCCATCTATAAAAGATCCTTGTCTATTTATTCGCAGCAATTTTAAGAAGCCATACTGATTCAAATGTGGTGGCCACCAGATCGGGTTCCCACTAAATTTGACGCCTCCAATATCTCCAGGGCTTTGCCAGTATCCTACATACATTTCATTCACATAAAATTCAATATCAGAAACCCAATCTTCCTTATGATATGGTGCTTCCGACCCGATTTCAAAAGAAATTTGCAGCTCACTCATTTTACGTCCTACCGTGTAATTCGGAATGCGATACTCCAAGAAACCCGTCGTAAGCCAAATGATACCCGCATCAATATGGTTGGGGTCCGCGAACACCTGTGGATTATCAAATTCACCTACAATCATTTCTTTGGTTGCCATACCACATGTCGGCGTTGCTTTGTAATTGCTATATTGTCCTACGCGTAGCTCTGTCTCGTAGATGTTATTTTCCTTTTTAGTGCCGAACTCGATTAATACTTTATCCTCAACCAAAAAGCAATTTTTCTGGATGCCATTCTTCGCATAATTGGAAAATGTCTGGATAATGCCTGCTTCCTCGAGCTTTTTAATATGCATCGTAACCGCACCGTTTGTTAAATTAAGATGCTTCGCTAGTTCGTTCATATTCATCCCATTATGCTCAGAAAGTGTCTCAATAATATTTATCCTCACTGGAGAATCTAGCGCCTTAAAGATCGATTCACCTGATGATAGCTTGTTGATGTAAACCACTTGCATACACCTTCCTCGTATAATTCACTTATCATCACATCATACATTATTTTAGATTGAATTAAAATAGGACCCATATTCAAACCAGTGCTTGTGGTTTTTGCACGGATGTAATTAGGATTGCATTTGAAAATATGTTTACTAATCTATAATAGGTCATGCGCACAAAATCTGTTGGAACATTTTATAATATTAACGAAAAATTATACTGGAAGGGTCAAGTAATGGTTGAACTGCGAGATTTTCCAGATCTCGGTATATTTCGAATCGTACATCCGTACCACGATTGTGGGAACAGGCTGTTTAGGATCATGAGTTCCTAGGGCTGTCCCAAAAGCCATGCAAACGGCTCCTGGAATCAACCCTTTTTTAAGTAGGATCAACGTTAATCTTGGTGAGGACGCTCCGCGGACGGACCGTTGTTACAATCGCTGTGGTCTCCAGATTTCATTTATTTTCCTTAGCGGTAAAAATCCGGAGACCAAGGCGAACGCTGCCGCTTTTCCACAATCAGTCCGTCCTCTCCGCTGTTTAAGTGGGAAAAGTTTCTAGAAGTCTTTCTAAAATTGACAAAAAGAAACCGCCCTTTGGTAAACCACACAACCATTTTAAAGGAGAGGTTTCTTCTGTACATTCAATTTACCATGGACCAACTTTGATTGCCAATGGATCTGGAAGAAGATATTCCAGAAAACCACCTTGTTCGTGTCGTGAATGCCGCCGTCAATCGGCTGGACGACGCCATCTTTGACGCTGCCTATCACGGTGGCGGCCGTGACGGAGAACACCCCCTTCATGTGGCTGGCGGACTGGCAGCGACCAGACTTCCGTACCCTTAGCCGTTTCCGTTTACAGCGGATGAAGGACGTCATCGAAACTGTATTTACCGCCATTTTTAAATTTCTGGCAGACGAAAAACACATCTCTCTGGAGCATTACTTTGTCCACGGCACTAAGATCGAGGCCAATGCTAATCGCTACACCTTTGTTGGGGGCAAAGCGGTCAGCAAACATAAGGCGAAATTGCATTAGAAGGTACACCCCTTCTTTACTAGCATCGAAGCGGCTGAGAACCAAGAAGAACGTGAATATCAGGAAAGAGACCTTCCTGAACTCGGCGAGTCATCGGAGATGAACAGTGTGAAACTCTAACAAATAACACAAAAACTCGAAGCCCAGCTATTAGAGAAGATCAAAAACAAGCCTCTAAAAAAATCCGTCCGAAGCTCCGCAAAGATTTGCTTCCCAGACTGTTGAAATACGAACAGTACCAAGCGCTGCTTGAGAGCCAGAACAGCTTCAGCAAGACGGATCCGGACGCGACCTTCGTGCGTATGAAGGAAGATCACATGAGAAACGGTCAGCTCAAACCCGGATGCAATGTACAAATTGGAACCGAAAACCAATTCATTATGGCGTACAGTATACAGCAAAGACCGACGGATATCCGCTGCTTCCAGACGCATATGGAAAAGGCAAGCCAGACGCTCGGAAAACTCCCACAGACAGTCATTGAGGATGCTAGGTATCGTAGTGACGAAGATAACTAAGCCTACTTGGAAAAGGAAGAGATTCAGGCCGTGGTGAAGTATGAAGGCTAGTATAAAGAGAAGAGTGAAGCCTGAAAAGCGGATATCGCAAAAATTGAGAATTGGACGTACAACGAAGCCGAGGATAGTTGGACCTGCCTGACCAGACAAACGCTGCATTTCCGCAAGGAAAAGAAGGAAAATTCGAACTTACCATAGCAATAATGGAGGTGTGATATGTGGGACTGAAACGTTGCGAATCTGCTGCCATTGGCTTACCCATATAGAATCGCATTAGATTCTTAAAAACATCATTTTTTATTGTTTTCATGCTAGGTCTTTTTGAAATTCCCATCCTAAGCCGAAGGCTCATTAGCAAATTTATGTAGGTGTTATAGGGATTTATTTGTGCTTATTCTCCTTCAATTTAATATTCCGTTTAATAATACTTTTAAATTTATATTACATTGGCAAAATCAAATGTATGATTGCCTGCTGATATCTTGTTTCTTCAGGAATATCGTCACAGCTTCATTAAAATTTAATATTGGAAAAGTTCTGCGTCGATAATTCATTGAGTTTTTTTCATTCCCTTGCCTTTTGTACTTCTTGAATTGACTCACTTATATAAAATAACAGTTTTACTCTTGCATGCCACTCCTCTAACTCGCTACTTGCTTTTGATTTGTTGAAATCCAAGTACATTAATCCATCCGTCTCTATAAAGCCAATCTCCTGTTTTGTAGACATATTCCCTACAATAAGGGGCCATTCAGCATCAGTAATTCGCGATTTTGATTTCTCTGCGATCTGCATAAGAGCTTTTCTACTCATAATACAAGAGCCTGCACAAATATCCACTTCTTGCCCGAAATTAACAGAGAAAATCTTATTTGATATCAACTCTGTTTCTTGCCATGCTACAGGATGTGAAATAAATGCTTTCTTTGTGCGACCTAATATTAAGTAGTCATGGTTAATCGCTTCTCCATGCACCATTTCCAGTTCATCTGGATACATCAACATCCATGTAACTAATCGGTCTAAATCACAATAATGATAGTATCCATGAGAAAATGGCCCTACCAGATTAATTATACCTCTTCGAGCCTCCGCTGCGCCTCTTTTCTCTACAGTAAAAACTTTGAAATGATGTAGGGTTAATAGTTCCACTAACTCTTTTGCCGTAAATTCACTCACAGCAACATACTTATAATTAAAATAATTAGTAATTACTGCTATAACTTTTTTTAGAGGCTCTACCAATAACCCTGTTGGATCATGTACTATGGTGATTAATGCAATATCACTCTCTTTCATTATTACTCCCCCCACAGTCATCTGTATTGGTCTTTTTCTCCCCAAAAATTTATAAATGGAGCAAGGCTCAAACAAGGTGTAATTAATTTATATTTATTTTGAAGTATATCTAGTGTTTCATTTGTACTAAAGAAATCTTTGGGTAAATCATTGATAATGTCATAGTGCGTATCAAAAAAACAATTCAGAGCTTTTTTCACTACCTTATTCGGAAGATCATTAATTCGGGTATGATTTAAGTATTTACCAGTACCATGACTACATTGATAATCCATAGATTTTATTTTTGGATTAACAGCTACTAAATGGGAGTTCGTTCCCTTTTCTCCAGCAAGTAACCCAATATCACCACTCTTTTTAAATGGAGAAAGAGTATTTATATGTTGAGATGGATATAACGTTTGTAAGCCACGAGCATGTAATACTTTTTCATTTTCTATAACCTCTACCTTACTATGGCAAATATCACTTATGAGCTCGAACTTTGAATCAGTATGTACGTATTCTTTAAACAACTCCTCTATAAGATAATGCGCATAATGTCTACTAGCATGACTATAATTTATTAAAGCGGAGGCCGCTTGCAAATATTGAAGTCCAGCCTCTGAATTTATTGGTATTCCAAACAAACCTTTTTCAACTTTTTCAACTTCAAATAAACGATTTTGTATTACAAAGTCCACTGCTGAATAATAGTAATTTTCTAACAGAATTGTTTTACCAGACATGGCACCTGCATGTATGATTATAATCAATTGATCCTTTGAAAGTTGTAATTCATTAGAAATTTCAGGTTCAAGAATTTCTTCAACAATTCTTATTTCTAAAAAATGTCCTGCACATACACCAAAATATTTTTTCAGTTCTTCTTTTTCACTATCTGAAATCAGTAAACAGGCTTCACTAGTATTATTACTTTTTCTCATTCTCATTAAATCAGTTTCGTTACCAATGCCTAATTTTATTAGATAATGAACGCCTTCCTCTAGAATTTTATTAATATCTAGTCCCTTCACCCTATCAAAACGTGACTGTGACAGTTTCCCAGCATACACCTCCAATAATTCCAAAATATTTTCAGCTGTTGTTTTTCCAATATTACTTTTAAATAAATTAGTTTTAATAATTCTAAACCCACAACCAATATCTGGTACAGCCGCCGGAAAAATCAGACCATTTTTTTCTGAAACTAGTTTTATTCCCGATGGAAATCCCCAACTCTTTAGATATGCATCAGGGTATACATCAATCGGCAAAACAATATTAGATGATTCTGAAAGATTATATACGAATTCTTTTATTCTCTCATAATAAAAGTTTGTACTATTGCTTTTCGAAAGAAAATTATATCGTTGAGATGTACTTAATCTATCCATAAACCATCCCTCCAAAACTAACTATTTATTATCTCTTTCCAATTTATAGGGTTTATTTTCTTTGTCTTTAGCGATAAAATTTCAGATAACATTGATGATCCAATATTTATTATTATTAATAAATTATTCCATGTTCCAAAATCTCCATGATGAATCCAAGATATTTGATATTCAATAATTTTGATGCTGTTTTTCTTGATCAAATTTAAGTAATCCACATCGAATCCAAATCCCTTTAGACTAGCGTGGCTTAATATAATATCCACAGACTTTCGAGAGAATACTTTCGTACCGCATTGTGTATCTTTAACACCTAAATGAAATAGACTATTTACAATACGATTAAATGTAAACCCTGAAAGCTTCCTAATGTACGGTTGTTTTATGTTTTGATATTCTTTATATCTAGATCCAATTATACAATCGTACTTCTCATCAACTGCCAAATTCAAAATCTCTATCCAGCTATCTAGATTTGTACTATTATCGGCATCTAAAAATCCAACATATTCTCCATGCGCATGTGCAAAACCAACTGTTACAGCTGCACCTTTACCAGAATTCATAGAATAGTGAATTAGTCTGATCTCAGAATATTGATTTTTTGCTTTAATTACTTCTGATATTGTATTATCTAAACTTCCATCGCTTACAACGATTATTTCAAATAAATATTTCAGCGTATTCATCTTTTGTATAATCTCAGAAAGAGTCTCAAAGATAATATCGCCATTATTATAGGTAGGAATAATAACAGATACTTTCAATTTTCCACCCCTTCTCTGAAAATAAAGTATTTTTTGATTTTTTCAGAATTTTTTATCTTTTCAACAAGATAACGAAATTTCTTAATTGGAATTTTATCGCATATTAGAACTTTTTTCTCTCTCCCTATATTTGAAATTTTCAAAATATAATCTTCAAACTCCTCATATGATATATCTTTATTTGTTAGGTTCCTTTCTTTTTTAAAATTATAGAATAATAAAAAAGCATGAAAAGTAATCTCCTCATACTTATATATCGTTTCTTTTAATTGCACTGCTTTATCAGTATTAAATTCATTAATATCATAACTTATTACACCTTTAGTACCGTTTACCATTATGAGATCCAAGTCCTTGATTCTATTTAGCGCATCTTTAACTTCTGTTATACAAGGAATCCCCATTTCTCTTGACACAATTGCTGTGTGACTTAAAATTCCTCCTTCTTCAGTTATTATCCCTCCTGCTAATTTCATAACATTCATAAATGATGAATTAGTAGATCTGCATACCAAAATATCCCCTTTCATCACTTTATTAAAATCAGTTGTATCTTTTATAACTTTAGCATTACCTATGTACTGTCCAGGAGAAGATGGAACACCTATTATAGAAAAAGTGGGCACTTCTACATTGCCTTCGTCAAAATTTATCGTAGCGGTAATTGGTCTAGCTTGAAGTATTAATAATCGTCCAGAAAAATCAAAGGTCCACTCAATATCAATCCCCACATTAAATAAATCATATATCTTGCAGGCTAAATCATTAATCGCTTTTGCTTCATCAACCTCTATTGATGCTTTCTCTTTTAACTCATTGCCTAGTTGAAATAGAGCAGTTTCGTCAAAAGCATCTACATGAATTAAATTACAACTATAATCAACATCATTAATCTTTACGAATACTACATCTCCAGTGTTACGATTTTTAATTCCTTCATAAGAGAAAAAAGCAATTGCTTTTTTTTTGATTTGAATAGATATTTCATCCTTATAAATTATGAATTTATCAGGCGTCGTACTTCCATCTACTACAGACATTCCTAAACCCCAATTAGATTCAATAATCAACTTATTATTAATAGCATCGAAAAATGCTACTCCAGCGCTTCGCGAAAGAACCATACTTTGAATTATTAGCGGAAGGTACAATGCTTCAGGAACACCAAAATAATTACTATACTCTGAAATATTTTGATTGTAGTTATTATACCAGCATATTTTTACTGCTTGAATCAATTGCTCGAAACTACAAATCCCAATAATAGAAGTAAATTGTCCTGCAAAACTAGTAAATTCACTATCTTCATTTAGTGAAGAAGACCTACATACTAGTTTTTGATTACTTAAATTTATTTTCAAAGCATTCTCTAAGGCATGAGAAATCTCAGGAGGAAAGACTCCCGTTAATATTTTTTCTTTTTGTTCTATTGGGTTTTTAATGTTATTAAAGTTCAGATAATATTCTGCACATGATTTTGATAGTACTAGTGTTTTGGGAATAGGAATATTATTCTTTTTTAATAGATGCAAATTATATGCTTTTCTTCCCACTTCATTTAGATAAGTATATTCCTCATCAATATCAATAATATATTTCACCTTATTAACTCCTCTATAAACCAGATTCAATTTCATCAATTGTTGTATTTTCTATGTTAAATTTATAGTGCTCTAATAATTTTTTCATTATTCTTTGAAAACGCATTTGTAAAATATGTCTTCTTTCTTCTTCTTCATTAATAAATTCTAGCATTCTAGAATATTGTAATAATTCGCTGGCTTGAGAATTTCCTAACGTTCCTCCGCTAATTTTACGTAGAATATTTCGAATGCTTCTATTTTTATTATCTATACTTAATTTTTTAGTGAAATTGATACTATCAATACGCTTATCAATCTCTCCAACATCCTTATTACATTCATCAAAAACCCTAGTTATTTTATCCAAAATAATATCATCGTTCTCCATCTGAGAATCCCGTATTCCAAAATCAAACAAACATCCATAGTAGTCTTTATAATATTCTAAATCAATAGAATATCCACTGAAGAATTCTTTAGCTAATTCTAGAGTTTTCAACTCTAAAAGTGAGTAATGGGGTAACACATCCGGGGTTGCAATTCTTAAAAATGTCTCAATTCCCGCTTCAGGTCCCAAACTTAAAAGAAAAGAATATTTCATTTGTTCTAAAGGAATCAACCAATTGAAACTAGTCATTGCAGACACGTCTGTCATTTGTTGAATTAATTTATTAAACAAATCACGATCAATTTTTGAAATATTAGTATGATTCATAATTTCAATAGTGTTTTCTAATTCATTGAGACTATTAGTTCCTTTTACTACCAAGTTGTCAACAAATTCATTCTCAAATAATAATTTATTACACACATCGAGTTTTATTTCTTCATATTCTTTTTTTTCGATTTTAAGAACTCCAGGTCGTATTCTTTCTCCTAAATTATGCTTGTAATTAAAATATAAATTTGGAATTTTTGAAACTCCAATTTCATATATTTCAGGTTGTATAATAGAGTCATAGTCTAATGAGATTGTAAAATCAGCAATAACTTCATTAAGATGTTCGAATATCATAAAGAAGCCTCCAATGATTACAAAAATATTGATTTTAAATTGAATAAAAGTAAATTCACCTACCGAAGAGCTCCCCTAGCTCAATTTCCACCATGTATAAATTACTTATTTCTTATTGGTTTGTTCCTTAAGGGTAGTTATTTTTACAGATGCTTTAATTGATTCTTGGATTTTTTCAAACAATCGGATTGGCTTAATACTTTCGGATCCCATAACAACACCTCCTATTCATATGTTGATTTTTTTAGTGCAAACATCTCAATTGTTTTAAATATACAAATTGACAATAAAAAATAACCTAAACTTACTAGTAACATTGACACTAAAGATTCAATTGAGAATGTTTTTGACACTATGATGCCTCGTATTACTTCTAAGCCATAATATAATGGAGACAGTTTGGAAAAAAAAGCCAAACTCATGGGGAGCTCCTCGGCAGGAAAATTTACTCCAGAAACGAACAGCAAAAATAAAAGTGCAAAGTTTGCAAATGCAATTGTATCCTTAAGTATCATCGTGAGGCACCCTAATAGAATTCCTAAAGAAGCCATTGAAAGAGAAATGAGGAATAGAATAACAAATACTAAGAAAGCACTATCGAGTTCAATTTCCAATCCTAAAAAAAGCACTGAAAAAATAAACCCAATACATCCTAATAAAACACCCTCAATGATATGTAGAACTGATTTTGCGATAAACAAATTACTTTTTCGAATAGGGCTTATCAAAACAATAGGTAACATTCCAATCTCTCTATCTCTAGCAATAGTGAAAACAATTCCCATAACAGTACTTAGGCTAACCATATACACAGAATTACCTATTAACATGAATTCCAAATACCTGTATTCATTTCCTCGAAAATACATTGTCACTATATAAAAAAAAGTAATTTCCAAGAATGGAACTAATAATTTATTGATTACATATTGGTGGCCATTAACTGAAATATTTGAACCTTTAAAAGATAATATTGATAGAGTAAACATTTTTCTTAGATATGACATATTAGACCTCGAATAATTTGTTTTTTTGGTATCTATTTTCGATTAAGCTGAATATCCTTAAAGACAGGAAAAGATATACCCCAGACAACAAAGTGATAATAATCACATACTGGAAAAACAAAATAAACGAAAAACTATTAGTTGAAATGTCTCTCAGCATATTAACAATCCATGTCGTTGGGACCAAATATCCGAAGAACCTTATTTCTCTAGGAAGATAGTTTAGCGGAAACATTACACCAGAGATAATGAATATTAATCTGGTTAGTATTGTAGAAAGTGAATTAAAGTCTTTTAATATCATAAATAACCCACACAAAAATGCTCCTAATATTGAAAAGAAAAATATTGATAATAAAATGCCAAGTATCAATGGAAACAATCTCAAATCGTTCAAACAACTAGGTTCGATCAAAACACTAATAAATGTAAGTATAAAAAAATTAATAAGACCTAAAATTGAGTAAAGGATGCTCTTAGAGAAGATAAAAAACCATAAATTCGTAGGGGATAAAATAACGTAATCAACTGTAGAAAAAGCAAATTCTTTCCTTAATTCAAAACCTGTAAATATTACATTAGCGCTCCACATTCCTAAAATTATTGATCCTATAATTATGTATGAAATATAGTAACTACTAAAATCACCTTCATAAATAAACAGAATTGAAAGCGAAAAAGATAATGGAACGCCTAAGATACTAATTATCCAATTTTTTTCTCTTCTCATTGATAAGAACGAAAAATAAGTTATCGCCAATATCTTCCTAATAACACCATAAATATTAATCATCCACTCTCTTCATAAGATTTAAATAAACATCCTCAAGATCATATTTTTTAACAGAAAAATTCTTTATCTTACTTGTTTTAAAATTCGAAAAAATAAATTCAGGAACGTTATTTTCTAATGGAACTTCTATTTCTAAAATGAAATCATTAATTTTATTGAAAATCATGTTTTTCCCAACTATACTTTCAACATCTAATTTTGACACTTCTTGGAACTCTATTCTTGTAATGTTTACCCCTTTTAAGCTTTGAGTTAAATACTCAGGAGTGTTTAATTCGACCAACCTCCCCTTTTTTAAAAAAGCTATTCTATCACATAATTCTTCTGCTTCTTTCATGTAATGAGTTGTATAGACAATTGTTTTACCCTCCTTCGATAGATCCTTTATTAAATTTTGCATTTCTTTTGATACTTCGATATCTAAACCCGATGTAGGTTCATCCATAAACAATATTTTGGGATCTGTTAACAATCCTCTGGCAATATGTAATCGTTGTTTCATCCCTTTTGAATATGTGCTAACTAGCTTGTCTTTAGAATCAGATAAACCCATAAATTCGAGAATTTCATTAATCTTTTGTTTATAACTTGAAGACTTTAAATTATTTAGTTCTGCAAAATATTTGAGATTTTCTTTTCCTGTTAGCTTCCAATATAGGCCTCTTTCACCACTACTGATTAATCCTATTTCTTTTCTGATAATATTTCTAAATTTCAAAATATCATATCCCAAAATTTCCACATTTCCATTCATTGGAATAAGTAATGTTGACAAAATCTTTATCAAGGTGGTTTTCCCAGCACCATTCGGACCTAATATTCCAAATATTTCTCCTTTGTTAATATCTAAATTAAGATTTTTCAGCGCCGTAACTTTTCCTTTTTTAGACTCATAAATGTGGGATAAATCGCTAACATATATAGCCGTATTCATATTTGGCACCCCCTCATAACAATGTTATACCACATTACTATATTTATAGTCCATATATTCCCATAAAAAACTTTAAATGTTTCATATATATAATATTCCTTACTATGTAATATATTCACTAATTTTCAATAATTAAAAATTGTATTAATATGCATATCGCTTCTCATTCGTGCTCAAATGAAGACTAAATGTAATATTATCGTTCCACTTAAACCATAAACACACAATCCATTTACATACAGTAGGAAAATAAACAAATCAAATCAGATCAAATCAAAAAAAGTAAGTCATAACCTTAATGAAGGTTCTGACTTACTTTTTTTAGTAACCTCATGATGGTGCTCAATTGGATTATCTTGTACATTAACTTAAAAATGGACACTAGTATATCTTAGTTTTCCCAATAGACAGACCACTTCGGTAGACAGCTCTGTCGCTAGTTTATAGCTTGAGTTTCGAAATACGCACTGTGCTGGAGCTTTGCCTACCGATTGGACCGTGTGGAATTACCGCATTCTTAGAAAGGCTTTGCAGCGGGCTAAAAATACTTGAACAACTAGCAGCACCGGTTGATCCTGGGGCTCTGAGTCACAGATTTACAATTTCAGTTTAAAACTCACTTAAAGTATTCTTCCAAACACCATTTTATTGATTATTCTCTTCTCTCCTCATGTATCTTTATTAGCTATTTGATACAAATATCTTTTGAACTACATCCATTAACTAGTTTAGATAAAAAAGCAACTTGTCATCAGACAAGTTGCTTTTTTAAATCACCTGAATATCCGTCAATTTTTAATTTTTTTTGAATTCCTCTTCTTTATTTGGAGTCCATAAGTTTTGGCATTAGTATTTTACAGGTGTTAGTTCTTTGACAAAAATAAAAAAAGCAAAAAAACCTTGATTTTTCAAGGTTTTTTTGCTTTTTTTATTAGTATGCGGTAGAGAGGACTCGAACCTCCACGGGTATACACCCACTACCCCCTCAAGATAGCGTGTCTGCCATTCCACCACTACCGCGCGGTGTGTTAAACATAAAACTTTGTTTGAGGTCAACATTCATTATTATAAATGCACTTCCCCAAAAAGTAAAGGCGCAGACTCAAGAATTTTCGTCGACTAATTTCTGCTTACGATACTCAGCGAAAGCTATGTATTCTTTAATGAATTGCTTTTCTTCTGGAAGCAACTCATCCAGTTGACCTTCATTCAGCTTCACTTCTCCGAAATCATAGTCCTCACTGCTCTCTTTCAATATTTCAGATGTATTTCTACCTAAAATCAGCCAATCCAGGCTTACATGAAAAAAAGCACCGATCTCAATCAATTTATGTGTTCCCGGTGTAGATTTGCCACGCTTCCAATCTCCCATATTACCTGTGCTTATATTTAACTGCTCACAAAATGATTTCTTGGTCAGACCTTTTTGCTTAATCAAATACTCTATACGTTCGTAAATGGTCTGCATCAGTAAACCGCCCTTCAAAAAAAATAAAAAAAGACACTTATTTAAGTAATTAGCTATTGCAAAATGACGTAAAAAAGTATATAATTAGTGCTACTATGTATTATCCGATTATATCATATGGCTAGAGTGACGATAAGAGGCGACTCCGGTGACAAGGTTCTGATGTAATGCCGTCCGCCCCTTTTATTAGCATGTCATCCTGAAGGATCTCTAGGAGGGAGCGGTGACTTTTGTCAAAGTGCTTATCATCTTCCATTATCCATTCACTTGAACGCCTCCCCCACAATGCAGTGGTCATCAACAGCCAAGGAGTTATCCAGTTCACCAACAGTAAGTGGAAGGTGTTTAGTTATGAATACGGTCTTTCCACTCACAACAAATGGATTGGAGCTTATTATGCGGAACTTATGCAAGATGTGATTGTCGATTCCGATCAATGCGCTACGCTTGATGAATCGATGAAATATATACTCCGCAGAGAGTGTCAGGTTTATACTTCTGAGTTCTCCATACAAACCGCTAATAAAGGGAACCGAATCTTCCGTTTAGAGATCTATCCTCTTCTCTCAGATCATTACTTAGAAGCTGCTTTTATAATTTCTCTATATGATTTGGGCCAGCCAACACATGAGTTAATCCCCATCTGCGCTTCCTGCAAATCCATTCGAAATTCTAAGGATGAATGGATCACCATTGAACATTTTTTAAAGCATCAGCTTTCTCTGCAATTCACCCATGACATCTGCCCTGACTGTGTCAAACAGCTCTATCCACAGTATGCTAGAGCTTTCAAGAATTAAATCAGCTTGTCTCATCTTATAAAAAAAAAGTAAGAAAACCTCTGCGAAGCAAAGGATTTCTTACTTTTTATTTGTATGCGGTAGAGAGGACTCGAACCTCCACGGGTATACACCCACTACCCCCTCAAGATAGCGTGTCTGCCATTCCACCACTACCGCATAATATGACCCGTATGGGATTCGAACCCATGTTACCTCCGTGAAAGGGAGGTGTCTTAACCCCTTGACCAACGGGCCTTAGCAACAGCTTGTCTCAACGTGACAACAAAAATTATGATACCAGAAATATAATGACATGGCAAGCACTTTTTTTTGTGTTACTTCAGCCCATAGCATCCTTCGATACTTCAATCAATTCAATATTCCAATCATGCTTAAACCTGACCTTGACCTCCTCATATTGTTCCCTTGAATCCCTGTGTATTTCATGGACATATAGAAGCTTCCTTCTAGGACCATGATCTTCGTAACGAACAGGTGCAATAGAAAGATTCACTCCACAAGCCTTTACAGTCTTGAATAGCTTTCTCCTAACAGATGAGTAGTGCTTACCATTCAGTACACGATGCATTTGTAGCATCATACCCATACCGATCATAACAGCAAGCCCACCGAAGATCAGGCCCGCAAGGCCGTTATAATAAGACATATCCCCTTGATGTGTGAACGAAAGTATAGCTGTCTGCGTTAGAACGAGGGATATCAAGGAGGCAGCTAGATTGGATAACTTGATTGCAGAAACTGCTGGCACATTCCCATTTTTCATCGTGACTATCGATCCATGCACTGCCATACCAATTTCTACAAAAGTCATGCACGCGATCGCAAGTGCAATATTCATCGAATAACTCGCAGAGCTACCATACAGAAATAAACGCAAGCAATAGATGATAAAAAGAATGCTAGACGTAGTCAAGATGATACCAACCTTGAAATAGCTTTTATATTCTTCTCTGCCATATCCATAAGCATGTGATTCGTCAGGCGGCTGTTTCCCCGCATGATGTCCTTTGACCGCCGTTGCCTTCGCTAAGGCCAGCCCTACATTGTACAAAGCATATATACATAAGAAGATTGAGGCGGTATAAAGCCCGACAATCATTTTTCCAACGGCCATAACAATGTTCATATAGTACGACACTTTTGCATACTTGATTGAACGCTCTATTTTTCTAGTATCCATATTCTTCACCCCGCTACCTAACAAAAAAAAGAGCCCATATAGGCTCTAACCTGTGTGTTCTATCAAACAGATTATAATTTAGCATACTATTATGAACAATACAATTTGTAAAAAATATAGCTTTACACTTTAACCTTCAATTTCTTCTTTAAACGGGTCGCGAACAACTCCATCAGAACGGCTAGGACTAAAATGAAATACGTTATAGCTCCAATCTCTCTCACATCGTAGTAAAAAGCACTCGCCATAAACATATCATATCCAATACCGCCCGCTCCCGCCGCAGCCCCCATGGCTACAGCTACAGCGAAGTTAATCTCCAGTCGCATAAAGGTCCAAGAAATCAAGTATGTTATGGACGAAGGAATAACGGCTTGAAAGACAATCTGCCACCAGCCCGCACCACTTGCTTTCAACGCTTCAATAACTCCGTTATCCAGCTCTTCAAATGATTCCGAATACGCTTTTACTAGATAGCTAATGGAATGAAAGGTCATGCCGATGACAGCTGCAACACTACCCAGTCCAGCTGCGACGGCGAAGATAAGTACCCAAAGCACTGTAGGAACTGCGCGGATAAATGCAACGACACTTCTTACGATGGTTGACAGCAATGGGGAGGATAAATTACGCGATGCTAATAGTCCCAGAAACAAAGCAATCACTGCGCCAAACAACGTTGTTAGAAATGCAAGACCTAACGTAATCAACACCTGGTATAATGCATGACTGAAATTGAAATGATTAAGCGCAGGTGAAAAGAACATCGTGCGAAGCGTCTGCAGTGTCGATTGAATGGCTGCTCCGAAGTCCAAATCCTTATAATCAAAGGAGATAAATCCGTACATGGTTAGAAAAGCGAGAACGAGCAACGTCATTAGAATAGCAAACGAGCCTTTGTTGAACGGCTTTCTCGGGATCAACAAATCTGGGGAGCGATCATTGTAGCGCTCTCGTTCATATGGGGCTCGAACTGCTTCTTGAAGTTCCATACTACAAAATCACCCTCCTGACATAGTTGGAGACTGCTTCAATAATAAATATTACGGCGATAATTGCGATCACAACTAGGGAAGCAGAGCTGTAGTTTAAGCTCTTATAATACAGGCTGAATAAAAAACCAACACCTGTGCCTGTTAATATCCCAATGAGTGTAGCCTGTCGAATATTAGTTTCTATCATAAATAAAATCCAACTAATGAGCTGCGGAATACTGGATGGGATAACCGAGTGTACGATAATTGAGAAGTAGCTGGCACCTGTCGCTCTTAAAGCTTCTACAGAGCTATTACTAACCTCATCAATAGACTCCATAAAGGCACGGGTCAGAAACCCAAAGGAGCCAAAGAAAAGGGCTAGATATCCTGTCATCACACTCTGTCCAAAAGAAATAAGTAATATCATCGACCATGCCGCGACATCAATGTTCCGAAATAAGGTGGCGATCCAGCGACTTAATAGACTGAACACTCCGCCTATACCAGTCGTTGTAGAACCAAGTATAGCGAACAGGAATGCGAATATGCCCGCTACAGTTGTTGCAGCGATCGACACCAGCAAGGTCTCCATTAAGGAATCCAGGATATCAGGTAGCTTTGTCATTGCTTTTGCATTCGGATAAAAGTTACTAACTGCCCACTCCGCTGCCTTCGGTATAGACGTAAAACCCTTAACAATATCATATTGTGTAATGATGATTGCAGCGATCGTGATAAGAAAAAGCAATGCACAATAGAGCGACGTGTTTAAACGCTTACGAAGAAAGAAGCTATCCTGCATACGTATCCCTTTCTTCCGTCATATATTCATCCAGCTCTGCTCCATAAATGGTTCTCAGCAGCTCATTTGTGATTTCGGATGGAGGGCCATCATAAACAATCGATCCCTCGTTCACGCCAATAATGCGGTCAGAAAACTTCATTGCTACATCCACCTGATGCAAATTGATAATTACGGTAATGCCCATTTCAGAACAAATTCTACGCAAATATTCCATAATCGTCTTAGATGCATTTGGATCTAGCGATGCTATCGGCTCATCACAAAGGAGCAGCTTAGGATTTTGCACTAGTGCTCTCGCAATGCCGACACGTTGCTTTTGTCCGCCACTCAATTGATCACAGCGCTTATGAACTTGTTCCTGCAAACCAAGAAGGTTCAAGATATGATAGGCCTGCTTCTTCTCTTCCTTCGAATAGAGACCAAGTATGCCTGCCATGGTCGACTTGTAACCAAGTCGACCATGCAAGACATTCTCAATGACGCTTAAACGATTTACGAGATTATAATGTTGAAAAATCATTCCAATTTGGGTTCGAAGCTTCTTTAACTCACTTTTTTTATAATTCATAATATTATCGGTATCAAACATGATTTCTCCGCTGCTAGCATCGATCATTCGGTTAATACAACGAAGGAGAGTGGATTTACCCGCTCCTGAAGGTCCAATGATGGACAGGAACTCTCCTTCTTTCACAGCGAAGTTGACATCTGATAACGCTCTTGTATCCTTGCTGTATTGTTTTGATACGTGCTTGAATTCCAATAACGTTGTCATAGTTAACTCCCTCGCTAGATCAATGTCTTCTTGCTGCCTAATTATTGAGTCAATTCTCTTATCGGATTGAACCATGCATCATCAGTCGTCAGGAATTTTTCTTCGCCTGATTTTTGCTTGAATATGCCTACTTCTTTCGAATCTTTTGGAAGGAAGATTTTCGTATTCTTGGTTACAGCATCAGAGGTAAACAGCTCTTCAAGCTTCTTCTTATCTTCTGCGCTTACTGTTTCCGTATTAATTGTAATCGGCGAGTTCAATACTGGCGTTACAGAAATCAATGAGAATTCTTTACCAACCAAAGTGTTGAATGGCTCAGCAGCGCCTTCCTTCACTTTATAAACTGCACCTGGTTTATTCTCTGAACCGGATTCCAAATCTACGTAGTTGGCAACACATGTATCACAAAATGCTGCAACATCTGCTTTGCCAGTCAGCAGGTTAACTGCGGAGCCTTGATGAGATCCACCATAAAGTACTTCACTAAAAAAATCATCCTTGCCACCTTGTAAGAGATCATCACTAGTAAGTTCCTTGTACTTATCCTGTTTACCAAAGTAACCCAAGATACCCGCAACAGGAACTTTAAAGCCTGAGGTTGAAGAGTTCGAGACAAACGAGAATTTCTTGCCAGCAATATTATCGATAGCAAATTTGTCACCACTTTGATATGCTGCTTCTTCACCTTTTTTAACACTTAACCAGCTGTAATATAGTGCATCATCGAGTGTTCCAGACTCTCCACTAGGTACAACAAGCGGAAGTACTTTATCGTTCTTTGTATGTGCTTCAACATATCCTTGTGGTCCCATATAGGACAAGTCTGCATTGCCATTTGCGATAGCTTCGATCGCAATAATATAGTCAGTTGTTGTTTGATTAATTACTTTTTTACCTGTAGCATCGCCAATAAGCTTGGAGAATTCATCGCGTGTAGCTTGCAGATCCGCGCCTGATTCATTTGGATACCACACCATGGTAATTGTATCCTTCTCTTTCGATTTCGTAGAATTTGCTGCACCAGATGCCTCACTATCATTTGAACCGCAACCTGCTACTGTGACAAGTGATAGTGTAAGAATTGTTGATAGTAACATCTTTTTCATTGATTTAACCCCTCTCAAATCTTTATTTATCTTTCAATAACTCTAGTATATATCTGGAATATTTTCGGAATATAATCTTAATGTTTACTTTAATTAATTAATTTGTAATCTTTTGATTATCACTAGAGAGAGACATTTTCCCACCCTCAATGTGATACTCTTTATTACAGAGATCGTGCATAAACTCAAGATCATGAAAGATCCCCAGCATGGTCGTGCCTTCCTTCATAAGCTGCTCAATCAATATTTTCACCTTATACTTAGATGCTTGATCAAGGCTTGCTGTAGGCTCATCCAATAAGAGAAGTCTTGGTCGCTTCACCATCGCTCTAGCAATATTCAAACGAAGCTTTTCACCGCCTGAAAATGTTGCAGGATAGCTGTCCCATAAGCTGCGATCCAGTTCAAAGTGCTCCAGCATACGCACGGTTTCTGCTTCAGCGACCTCGAGTTCATATCCCATTTCCATGATTGCTTCGCGAACAAGCTCTCTTGCCGTTGTCCGTGGCATCACATTCAAAAATTGCGAAACATAGCCAATCTCAAATTTTCGTAATTCAATGATCATTCGCTCAGAAGCCATTGTCAGATCGATGACGCCATATTTCGACGAATGGTACCATATGTTACCCGCATGAGGCAGATATGTACGGTAGATACATTTCAGAATTGTTGACTTGCCGCTTCCGCTCTTGCCTGTAATGCCTACGAACTCTCCTGCTTGTAATTGCAGGTTCACATCCTCTACAGCCGGAATATGTTTATTTAAGTTATGCAATGTAAACGATTTGGACAGATGTTTGATAGATAACAGATGATCCACGTCATCACCACCTTGGATTTAGATTCTGTAATTCGTTTTCTGAATCAGCCTGCCATCTACAATTACACCTGTAACTACTGGGAAGTGATCTGGCTCCAGTCGTTCGATAATCAGTAAATCCGCCTTTTTACCTACCGTTATGGAGCCATAATCCGTTGCGATATTCACTGCTTGGGCTGGATGCAACGTTACCAGCTTGAACGTCTCTACTAAATCCAGAGGAAAAGCGCCAGCGAGCTGGAACACAGCATGCAGCATAGAGGCTGGATAATAATCACTACATAGAATATCGATACATCCATCCTGCACGGCCTCCGCTGCAGATAGGTTGCCGGTATGTGAGCCGCCGAGGATAACGTTTGGTGCACCTGCCACCGTGAACAGTCCCTTTTCCTTCGCCTTGCGAGCAATCTCCAGCGTGATTGGAAACTCACTGATCGCCGTACCGAAGCTCTTCACAAGATCTAGCTTTTCCAGTGAATCATCATCATGCGAGGCGATCGCGATGTTTCTCTCTCTTGCCAGCTCTGCAATTTCCCGAATGACTTCAATGGTCATTTTCTCCTTCGTCTGATGATTCTCAATCAGTACTGCAATCCGATCATCCGAAAGCGTATCGTAGCCAAGAACCGTTTTCTTGTACACTTCCAAATCACGATATTGACCTTGACCAGGCGTATGATCCATGAAGGAAATGAGGTGTACCTTCTCTTCTTCAATGTAGCTTTTCAAATTATCGACTTGGTCGATATTATCAATCTCAAAGCGAGCATGGAAGCGATGACGAACCAAGTGTTTACGAGTATGCGTGCTATCAATCAGATCAATCAGCTTGCGTACATTTTCAGGCTCTCGAATCGGGCGATATTTGTAATCAATGGATTTAAATATCGACAAAGAGTGATACATTGTCGTAATCCCATGACTGATTAGTTCTTTTTCTGTCTCCCGTAGCCCGATCTGGAAATCTATCAGTGAAGTGGGTCTAGGTGCTGTCATATGCTCGATATAATCGGAATGAATATCGATCATCCCAGGTGTTACATACCCTCCATTTGCATCGATAACTTCCATATCGACGTCTGGCATAAATTCCCCACGAGGGATAATCCGTGCGATGCGATCTTCATGAATGAGCAAATCATAATCAACTAGCAGGGCTTCATCCGTAATAATTGTTCCGTTAGTTATTAATAACATCAGCTGGCCTCCTCTAAGAAATCTCTATAATAATGAATGGACAAGCTGTTGCGTATAGGCGTGCTGTGGATCTTCTAGTATTTGATCTGTTAAGCCCTGTTCCACGACACGGCCATCCAGCATCACCATCGTTCGATCTGCTAGCATACGGATAACGCCAAGATCATGCGATACGAGAAGCATGCTGATCTTCAGCTCACGCTGCAGATGCTTAATCAGGTCCAGCACGTTCGCTTGCACAGATAAATCCAGCCCGGTTGTCACTTCATCTAATAGTAGAATGGGAGGATTATTAGATAACGCCTTCGCGATTTGTACCCGTTGCTGCATGCCTCCGGAGAAATTCTTGGGTGCTTCCTTCATTCTTGCAAGGGGAATATGAACACGTTCTAACAGCTCTCCGCCGCGATTCTCCATCATTGCAACGTTACGATTGCCAGCAGCAATCATCTTCTCGGCAATATTGCCGATGGACGAGAACGTCATCCGAAGTCCTAGTACTGGATTCTGATAGACTTTCCCCATCAGATGATTACGTAAATATTTCTTCTGCTGAGAGGACTCCATGAAGATATTTCGCAGACCATCCTTATATGGATGAATTTCCGCTTCACCTGATGAAACCTCTTCATCGAAGTATAAACAACGCATCAATGTCGACTTCCCGCTTCCGCTTTCCCCTACAATCCCGAGCACTTCCCCAGGGTATAAGTCGAAGGAAATATCCTGACAGCCATACACCGTGCCACAAGAACGACAGAAGTTTTTTTCCAATTGACGATGCTCTGGTTGGCTACATACCTTACAACCTGGGCCAAATTGCTTGTTGAGATGCTTCACGGTCATGATAGGTTCATCTTGCTGAGTAATCATGAAATCACCTCCTCTTTCAACACTTTGTTCTCAGCCTGCTGATTCAAGCGTTCTAGGCAGTAGCTAGTATCATTGCATTGATAGTAGGTTTCGTCTGCCACCTGGTCATATAGCTCATCCATGAATGTATCTTTAGCCCCACATATTTTGCAGCTATGCCCATTGAACGTCTCCGGCTCAAACGGAACATCGTCAAAAGCCATCGAAATCACTTTTGTATATGGTGGTACTGCATAAATCTTTTTCTCTCGACCTGCTCCAAGCAGGATAAGTGCATCTGAATAATGCATCTTCGGATTATCGAATTTAGGAATCGGACTCGGTGCCATGACGTAACGATCGTGCACGCTAACAGGATGATCCGCACCTGTAGAAACGGACCGGTACTTCATAATTTGCTCGAATAGCATTAACCAAGCACCGCTGTAGTCATTCTCCCCGTGCAGACGTTTCGTTTCTAGCTCACTGGATTCATACATCCGCAGCGGCTCCGGCATCGGAACCTGAAGCACCAGAATCTGATCCGGTTTGAGTGGGACCTCAGGAATGCGATGGCGAGATTGAATGAGTGTAGCGGCTTCTGTATCGTCTACGGAAGGAACTCCTGTCGTTCGGTCGATCAGCTTCTTGATACTAACGGCGTTCACCGATTCATCCGAGCCTTGATCAATAACCTTCAGAACGTCGTTTTTTCCGATTAACGACAGCGTGAGCTGTAATCCTCCCGTTCCCCAACCACGACCGACAGGGAGCTCCCGCGAAGCAAACGGTACCTGGTAACCAGGAATCGCTATGGCTTTCAATGTCGCTCGACGAATTTCACGCTTAGACCCTTCATCAAGAAATGCAAAGTTATATTGGATTCGCACAGCCTATCCCTCCTTACGTGTCTTGCGCACATCGTTCAGCTTTGCCTGGAATGTAACATAGTGCGGCATTTTCAAATGTGAGATAAAGCCTGTGGATTCTACAGAATCGATATGAAATAGAACGAATTCCTCGTTCTGCGTCGGTATGGTCTTATCGCCTTGCTCAAGACTTTTGTCCAAGATGCTCATCGCGATCGCCTTCGTTTCATTCTGTCCGTAACACAATCCATAGCCGAACTCTAGATTCAATTCCTTCTGCCCATTCTCTCGTTCGATCATGGCAGGAACGAGCATCTCAACTTCAGTCACCTTGATATCCCCGATAAAGTAACTTTCAGCCTCGTCATCCGAGGGATACAGCGGACTATCGATGTATACCGGAAGCAGCCCGACGCGGAGCTCACCGACGGTGGGGTGCACCATCCCGTATCCCCGAATGACAGCATATGCGAGTGACGTTAAAGCTCCTGTCTGCCCTCGGGTCAAAATTTGGAGCTTCTCACTGCGGCTTGCAGGGAATGTTAAGCTCGTTCGGGTAACATCGTCTGGTTCACTGAAGTCGACGGGACAGTCAGCGATCAGGCCCTCTTGGCGTAGGTAATCCAGCACTTTCGGAACAAAACCGACTTGTGTAGCGGTTTCCTGTCCTTCGCCATTCTCCTCTACTTGGTTGAACTCCTGGAGCCAATGTTCGATCGTTGACTCCGTTTCATCAATCAGGTCGAAATCCAGTAAGCGATGAGAGTAGTCTGTGGATGCGCCCAAAATCTGCCCTCCAGGAATATCCTTGAACGAAGCCGAAATCCGTCTTTCGACACGCATCTCATCTGAATTCACGCTTTTTGAATAGTGTTTTCGAGGTAAGGTCGAGCGATAGGCTCGAAGTAAGAAAACGGCTTCCTCTGGATTACCTTCTGCTTGTTTAATGGCGAGTGCTGCAAGCTCCTCGCTGTATAAGCTACTCTCTGACATCACTTGATCAACAAGCCCACGCATGCCTGCTTCAATGGCTTCCACTTCCAGTACCTTTCCACTACGCAATCGCTCATACTGCAGCCGCAGTAACGATTGTTCGATGGCCTGAGTACCGCCCTTCACTGCTACGTAACCCATATGGCTATACCTCCTCTTTCACGACCTGTGTCGTTCTTGGTAAGGCAAGAACTCTATGGTTTACATCTGTAAACAGAAGATCTATACCTAACGGAAACTCACTGTTACGCTCAGCACGCAGTTCAACCCAATCTTCTTTCATATTCATAGCCACTGTAGCTGTAGTTTGGATTCCCGGACCTGCCAGACGCAGTTTAGTAGCACCGAATAAATCCTCCACTTCAATAATGATCGTGGCCGCTGCGTGAGGATCAATCAACTCACCGACCTTAGCTGCTTGAATCGTATCAATCCATGCACCAGGGACAGCATCCTCTAGCACAAAAATATAATCTGCCGCTTGGGCGGCAGCTTCCTTTGCATAGGTCATTTGGCTAAATAGGCTAGTGATCTCCGCTGCTCGCGATGAAACAATACTGAAGGTAACCTCTGTATCTAGTAGGGTACGAGCGATCAACTGTGTGCTAGGAAACACTCCTAGATGGTCCAGCTTTTCAGCCTCTTCCGAGAGATCTGTGATCGTACCTGGTCTTGACATGCTATGAACTAATTTGCGGTATACGGATTGAATATCATGAACCATATCGAGCATCATGTGCGCTCTCCCTTCTGATCTCATTTACGAGTCGGTGTCCATCGTCTCAAAATCCACCTTCGTTCGCATTACCTTGGCGTGTTCTGCTGCATAGGCCTGTTCAAGAAGGGCTTGTTCCGTATATAGCTTGGCAGACCATGCCGCTGTCTCCACTAATTCAGCCGCATATGCCGCGTCAATTACAGCAAGATCATACGCTTTTCCCGGTTCGTCACCCTTAATAAGTCCTACGCCCATTTTCCCGGCAATCCGTACCTTACACTCTGTAACTAGCACCTCACCTAAATAAAATAGGCTTTTCCTAGCTGTTTCTCTGACCTTTACCATCACTAGACCATGATTAGGCTCCTCCATAAGGTCAATATCGTAACGGCCCTTGATCTCATCAGCCAGATCAGTTACCAGATTAGATGAGCTATTAATTAACGTTTCAGTTCGTTGTCTACGGTTCATATATGTACCTCCTTCTTTACTACAGCTCATACGTGAACATATCTCCGCGATACATAACCCTGCTGTATTCTATCGTCCGGCCTGTTGCCTTATCCCTGCACGCCGAATCTAAAACTAGCAAGGGAATCAAGCTGGAGCACGCCAGAAGCTCTCGTTCATGCTTGATCGGATATGTGATACTTAATATGGATTCTGACAATTGGAAATCAGTATACCCATGCCGTTCATAATATTCGAACATAGAGGATATCTCTCGACCCACCTGTTCAATGTTCGGAAATAGCGACTCCGCCACATAAGAAATATGGAGCGCGACGGGACAACCATCGATCTTGCGTAGTCGACCTACTTTGAATACACGATCTCCTTCACCAATGCCGAGCGCTGCTTCAATCTTATGATTCGACTCCATCGGATCACAGAATATATTTATCGATTCGTAATCGAATCCAAGCTCGCGCATCTTCTTGCTGAAGCTTTTTCCAGCTGAGAGGGCGAGCGGAATGCGCAATTTTCTATCCCGAACAAAACTTCCCTTCCCCTGCATGGAATAAATGAGTCCCAGCTCCTGCAGACGCTCATACGCTTTCCGAGCAGTTATACGTGGAACCTTGAACTGCTCTGCAAGCTCATGCTCCGATGGCAATTTATCGTCAGACACATACTCGCCTGATTGAATAGACGCTATTAAATGATCCATAATATCCAATTCTTCAGACATTCTGATCACCCCCACAGCAGTAATGCTTTACGTTCCTTCAGCGCACCCACAACTACAGCATCAGGACTTTTACTGCCCAGTGTTACTGGACTTTCACCATAGAAGCCATGAAAATCCGTCCCTCCGGTCATGATCAGGTTATAATTCAATGCGAGCTCCCGTGCCTGACGCTCATCTTCCTCTCCATGCAGTGGATGCCATACCTCAATCCCTTGTAAGCCAGCCTCCACAAGCTCATCTACAGCCTCAAAGCTCTGGTATTGGCCCGGATGCGCTAGCACCGGAACACCACCTGCCTGAATAATAGTTCGTACTGCATCTCTGGCATCTACATATTCTGTTGGAATATAGGCAATGCCAGGCTGTTCGCCTCGCTGACCTCGCGAGAAAAGCTTTTTATATAAGTCGCCATAAATTCGATCCGTATATCCTTGGTCGATTAGCGCATGCATAATATGCTGTTTATACACTCCCGTACCACCTGCTGCGTAGTTCTGTACATCCTCCCAGCGAATGTTATAGCCCGCTTCGATTAGACGCTCAGTTGCCAATCGACAACCTTCATGACGCCGTAGAAGTAGAGGACTACATAAAGCATCAATGGCTTCATGATCCTGTTCGATAAAATAGCCAAGAATATGAATCCGACGTTGACGCTCAGCATCATATCCTGATATCTCAATGCCAGGGATAAATTCGATACCACGCTCTCTGCACATCTCGTCCATCTCAGCGATCCCCTGAGTGGTATCATGATTAGTAACAGCTAAATGCCCAATTTGCTCTTGAACAGCAAGCTCCAGCAGCTCTGCAAAATGAAGTGAACCATCCGACATTCTCGTATGACAGTGCAGCTCAACTTTCATAGCTTCCTCCTTCAATTTACTTCTTGAGCCCATTCTAACTTGATGCCAAGTAGCAAGGGTCATGGCAGTGTAAGCGGAGTGTTAAGAATTGTAATAATTTAGACAAAAAAAGAGCAAACCCAGTGGATGATCTGGGTTTGCTCTTTTTTGCCATGATACGCTAATCGTATTGTCTTCGTCGTTCCTGCAGCGTCTACTTCGTGTTATAGAACCATTACTAGCTTCTTGCTACCCATCCGCTTAAGGATTAACCTTTGCTTCAAAGGTTTGTACTCCATCTACAAACTTCAGAACTACAGCTGCTTTTACCGGGTCATGTGTTTCATTCATTGTGATTTTACCCGTGGCCAGTTGTAAATCCTTCGTCCCCGCCAGTGCATCCTTCAGCTTCTTAGGTTCTGTTGAATCCGCACGTGTAATGGCATCTGCCACTAGTTTCACAGCATCATATCCAAGCGCAGCCATCCCATCTGGAACAAGATCACCGTTAGCAGCTTTGAAGGCATCTACGAACGATTTTACTTCTGGCGAGCTATCCTCAGGTGAATAGTGATTGGACATAAACGTATTGTTTAGCGCATCCGCTCCGGCAATCTCAGCCAGCTGAGGTGAATCCCAGCCATCCCCGCCCATAAACGGAACTGTGATCCCCATTTCGCGAGCTTGCTTTACGATTTTGCCGACCTCCTCATAATAACCTGGAAGATAAATAACATCTGGATTAGCTTCTTTAATACGTGTTAATACAGCTTTAAAATCAGAATCTTTTTGTTGATAGGATTCTTCGCTTAAGATAGAGCCACCGTTCTTAGTAAAAGTTTCTTTAAAAAAGGTTTGCAGCCCTTTGGAATAATCGCTTGAAGCATCCGTATAAATAACCGCCGTTTTCGCTTTAAGTGTATCGTTAGCAAAGTTAGCCATTACTTCGCCTTGGAAAGGATCAATAAAAGAGGCACGGAATACCCATTCATTCAGATCCCCAGTACGTTCGTCAACAGTTACTTTAGGGTTGGTGGCTGAGGAGCTGACCAGTGGGATGCCTTTTTCTTGAGTAACGGGAACAATCCCGAGTGTATTCGTAGATGTAGTAGCACCGATAATAGCTACAACTTTATTCGTAGTAATCAGCTTTTGCGCTGCGCGTGTCGCCTCTTCCGACTTAGAAGCATTATCCGCTTCAATCAGTTCAAGTTTTTTGCCGAGCACTCCACCTGCAT
Organism: Paenibacillus sp. FSL R10-2734; assembly: GCF_037963865.1. Classification (NCBI taxonomy): domain Bacteria; kingdom Bacillati; phylum Bacillota; class Bacilli; order Caryophanales; family Paenibacillaceae; genus Paenibacillus; species Paenibacillus sp. FSL R10-2734. Next base: position 6,562,695 of record NZ_CP150170.1, read on the forward strand.
CATTAATTTCTTTTACCGCAAGCTTCGCCCCTTTAAGTGCAGAATCACCGAAGGAAGCCTGGCCGCCTGTAAGCTCTAAATCTGCGCCAATCTTGATAGTCCCTCCCCCAGTATTCCCACCCTCAGCGGTAGCGTTATCCGTCTTGTTCCCACAGCCTGCCAGCAATCCACCAACCAGTAACACAGTCAGCAATACGGCCCCGATTTTCTTCATCCTCTTCCAGCCTCCCAAAATAAATGATTTATAGGTTCTTTCTGCGATGCTGTTGTGAACTAGCCGATGAATTAATGTCCCAGATAAGCCATTCTGATCTCTTCCGAATCTGCCAATTCCTTGGCATCCCCCTCAAGCACCACTCTGCCCGTCTCAATTACGTAAGCTCGATGAGCAATCTTAAGCGCCTGATGTGCATTTTGTTCTACAAGAAGCACTGTTGTTCCAGAGGCATTTACTTCTTGAATGATCCGAAAAATATCCTGAACAAGCAATGGAGCTAGACCCATCGAGGGTTCATCTAATAGTAAAAGCTTGGGATGCCCCATCATCGCACGCCCCATAGCGAGCATCTGCTGCTCTCCGCCGGATAATGTGCCAGCAAGCTGTCTTTTTCTTTCTAAAAGACGCGGGAAGGTGGAGTAGACCTTGGCAAAATCAGCAGCTAAGCTGCCCGAATCTTGTAAAAAAGCTCCTAGCTCCAGATTTTCTTCCACAGACATATTAGCAAATACACGCCTGCCTTCCGGACAGAGAATAAGCCCCTGTTTTACGATGGACTGAACACTCTGATTCGTAATAGATTTATCCATGAAATCTATGCAACCTGTTTTGGGTTTCAGCAGCCCAGAGAGTGTCTTGAGCAATGAGGACTTGCCCGCTCCATTTGCGCCGATTAGAGTTACAATCTCGCCTTCTCTTACATTCATACTTAAATCCTTCAAGGCATGAATAGCCCCATAATATACATTAATTTCTTGTACGCTAAGCATGGTCAACTACGCCTCCTGTCCTAGATAGGCTTCGATGACTTTTGGATGAATCTTTATCTGCAGCGGTGTACCCTCAGCAATCAGCATTCCGCGATCCAGCACATAAATCCGGTCACATACTCCCATCACAAGGGACATATCATGCTCGATAAGCAAGATCGATAGATCAAAGGACTCACGAATCCAAGCAATCAGATTCATTAGCTCTTTGGTTTCGTTCGGGTTCATCCCTGCGGCTGGTTCATCCAATAGCAAAAGCTTAGGCCCCGCTGCAAGCGCACGCGCAATTTCCAAACGCCTTTGATTTCCGTAGCTAAGATTCCCGGCACATTCATTACATTGATCGGCAAGATTAAAAATTTTGAGAATATCCATGGCCTTTTGTGTAATTTCATTTTCTTTTGCAAAATGTTTAGGCAGGCGGAGCATGGAAGTAAACATCGAATGTCTGGCATGCTGGTGAAATGCAATCTTAACGTTATCCAGCACCGTCATAGAGGTAAATAGACGGATATTCTGAAATGTCCGTGCTGCCCCTTTTCGGTTAATCCGATAAGGCTTCATTCCACCCACTGCCTGATTGCTGAGGATAATATCTCCACCGGAAGGCGGGTATACACCTGTCAGCAAGTTAAAAAGGGTTGTTTTCCCCGCACCATTAGGTCCGATGAGCCCAATCAACTCGCCTTTATTAATATGGAGGGATACCTCGTTAAGCGCCTTAAGCCCGCCAAATGCACGACTTGCTTGTTGAACATCAAGAAGTACTTCCACTGTTGATGCTGTCACTTGGCTTGACCTCCTTTTTAGAAAATTTCAAGAAAGAAAAACCTGTGCTGCCAAGCAGCCCCTTAGGCCGAAAAATCATCATCAGAATTAGAATCGCCGAGTAAATAATCATCCGCAACTCCGGATATTCCTGAAGCACGGTGAAGAGTACCGTCAGTACAATCGCACCCACGATGGCCCCGCTTGTACTTCCCAGTCCACCTAATACAACCATAACTAGAATTTCGAAAGATTTCAGAAAATTAAAGCTGCCAGGATTGATGACGTAGAACTTATGAGCAGAGACACCACCAGCTATCCCCGCAAATAATGCTCCAAGTGAAAAAGCAATGACTTTGTACAAAGTTGTATTAATCCCCATCGCTTCAGCAGCAATTTCATTCTCCCGAATCGCTATACAAGCTCGGCCGTGAGTGGAACTTATAAAGTTATTGATCACAACAATCGTGACCAGTGTGAACAGAAACATAATTGTCCAAGTCGTTTGATTGGGAATGCCACTTAGACCTGAAGCCCCGCCCACATATTCTGTATTGAGCAGGACAATCCGGATAATCTCACCAAATCCCAGCGTAGCAATCGCCAGATAGTCTCCATTCAGCCGCAAGGTTGGAATCCCGATAAGTACACCGAAAAATGCAGCAACCAGTCCAGAGATCACTAGCGCCAGCACGAATGGCATATCAAAGTTCAAAGTTAGAATGGAAGAAACATAAGCACCAATGGACATAAATCCGGCATGTCCGATTGAGAATTGCCCCGTTATCCCATTAATCAGATTCAAAGACACTGCCAGCATGACATTTATACAAATTAAAATTAGCGTAGACTCCATAACATCATCAAATATTCCCGTTGTTAGAAGAACTTTAATGACGATATATAGAACAATTGAAAAAACAATGCCTATCCAAAATGATTTATTTATCTTCTTCATACGGCATCTCCCTACACTTTCTCGCGGACATTTTTACCAAACAGCCCGGACGGTTTAAAGATAAGGATTAGGATAAGTACAGCAAATGCCACACCATCACGCCACGAAGAGTATCCCAGAGAAGAAACTCCTGTCTCAACTGTGCCCAGTAGTAGCCCTCCTACCAGAGCACCCGGAATACTGCCAATGCCACCTAGAACCGCAGCCACAAAAGCTTTAAGCCCGGGAAGCACCCCCATCATAGGATCAACTGAATTGTAAGTCATTCCAAAAATAACACCTGCTGCTGCCGCAAGTGCGGATCCTATAGCGAAGGTGGCTGAAATGGTCCGGTCTACATTAATCCCCATCAAACGCGCAGCTTCCATATCAAAAGAAACGGCCCGCATCGCTTTACCAATCTTTGTACGGTGTACTATATACTGAAGGATGATCATCAAAATAACCGTTGTCCCCAAGATCATGATTTGATTGGAGTCCACCTGAATCGAGGAACCAAACAAGTTGTATTGCTGCTTATTAAGAATCTCCGGAAATCCTTTAGCCTGAGGACCGAGCACAAACACACCGCTGTATTCCAGAAAAAAAGAAACGCCAATTGCAGTAATCAACACAGCGATTCGCGAAGCTTTTCGTAGAGGTTTGTACGCTAGCCGTTCGATCGACATCCCCAGCAACGCACTGATTGTCATAGAAATCACCAATGAGATAAGTAAGACCAGTATCGGAGGAAGCCCTGCTGAAGCCAAGTACCTGGCACTGAACAATCCAATAAACGACCCAACCATAAACACATCACCATGGGCGAAATTGATCAATTTAATAATCCCGTAGACCATGGTGTAACCCAATGCGATCAGAGCATAAATGCTCCCTACAGAAATCCCGTTAATTAACTGTTGAATGAAATACTCCATCGCTATCCCCCAATCCCCATATTTATTTTTAAAAACCCCTTTCTTTAGCTTACATTCATTTTCATCATTTTATGTCACTTATATTAACATAATTATACTATTTTATCTGCGGAAATTGTATTATTTACTAAATAATTCAATATTTACGTTATATTATATAACATTGAAAGTTAAGACTCCGAAAATTTATTCTAGGCGAAATGTCTGAGAAGGAGAAAAACCGAAGAAAACGGAGATTTTCGAAGTTTGGCTTTCGTTGATCCTTGTTTGATATTCATTCAAATGCTGAATTCGATGGTAAATAATATAACATTTGTCTCATTGAGTCTTGATACTTCGATCTAAGACATACAAAAAAGCTTATTCCCAACCGATAAACGGAATGAGAATAAGCTGCTCACAATCTTCATTTTAATTTTTTAATCTGCATCATATGATGTCGGTCATGCGATATAAAATCCTTTAAATAGGACTCAAAGGAAAACCTTCCGTCAACATATTTTTTCGAGTATTTCCCCTCTTCAAGACTGCTTATACATTCTAATATTAAGTTACGATACTTCATAGTCAATTCTATTAATTCGTCTTTGGTTTTTGTCCTACCATATGTAACAGCATCATTATTGAATTGATCGAAATCAATAAGTTGAAGTGTTATCGCATTATCGCATGCTATCGGTTCTATCGTCGATTCATAGAAGTATTTATCCCATAACATAATATGACTAACCACATCATGAATTGCCCATTTTCCTTCAGCGATGGGTGTTTTCCAATCCAAATCAATAATACCCAGAACAAATTCGTTCAATTCTTTAAACTGATTTAGCAAGTCTGATCTGTTATTCATTAGCACACCTCCTTTTATGATTTTGACTTCAGCATTTATTCAAAAATCAACCACCGTGGAGAGTTTACCAACCAACTATTTTTTATATATGTAATCGATAAATCCTTGTCGAATCCATTCGCCTTCAAACCTTCTTTCAAGCACTCGATCTTCTTTATATATTAATTCCATATCATCAAACATAGAATCCGCTTCATGATAATCATAATAAGAGTGTATTACCAATTCATCATCTTCCATTTGTTCATACTGATATTCTCCTAAATCAACTCCGTCGCCGACTCGAAAATCCTTAAGAGTTAAAAAATTTACAAATAATAATCCACCAGGTTTTAGCACCCGCTTCATTTCATTTATCGCTTCTATTACATCTTGTTTTTTCATATGAAAAATAGAATTATACGAATACACAAAACTCATTGACTCATCGCTTATTGCAAGCTGTCTCATGTCGCCTTGGTGTATGTTTAAATTCTGCCCTCTTTCCGCTGCGAACTGATTAGCTCTGTTCATTTGCTCAACATTCATCTCTAACCCGTATGTACTATATCCATAATTCTCAAACAAGCTTAATGGAGGCGAATCCCCTCCTGCCCCGCAATCTAATATGGTCTTTTCCATACCACTTTCATTACATAATGCCAAAAATCTATACAACGGTATTTGTTTAAAAAGCTCCATAGTTGTTTCAGCTCCTTTGATTTTGCTGTTGCTGGATTCATTGAGTTACCTACAATTTTATTTTTCAAACAATCTAAGTTTAAGCTAAATCAAGGTTTTTTTATAAAATAGAATGGTCATTTTATCGTTAATTTGTTTTGTTTCTCCCGTCTTTTGATAGCCTATTTTCTCATAGAGATAACAATTCCCTTGTTCTTGCAATATTGAATCCAACTCCCAAACTCTCGCATCGTTATATTTATCTTCGATAATCGAAAATACCCTTTGAGCAATTCCTTTTCCTTGATGTTCAGGCAAAATAAATATTGGGCTCACACGATAGGTCTTATTCTCTTTCCTAACAATTCGAATGGCACCTACGTTAAGATCAGAGCTTTTAATAATGTAATACTCCGTAAAAGATTGATTTAATCGATCTATTGTTCGTTCCACAGATTCATTTGCAGGGCTAGTTTCATAATCTTGATATTTATTTAAAAAAGGCATGAAGGTTTTGACTTGCATTTCGTGAATAATCGAAGCTTCATTAAGACTTGATTTGAATAAAGAAATTTCCATTTCACCACTCCTTCAACATGACTTAAAAGGCGTGCGCGACGACGTATCCATGAAATTTCTGACGCCATTTATACCTTCTTCTAACCACCTTACTCATAGTTAAGATCCTTCTTATAGTAATAGTGCCTATTCCCAAGCGGAGCATCTTCGATAGTCGCAATTACTTTGTATCCATATTTCTTATAAAATTCAGGCGCTTGAAAACTGAATGTATTTAGTTTGATAAAAGTACATTTCTTCGCTCTAGCAACTTCTTCTGCTTCTTCCAATAATCTTTTCCCGTATCCTTGACTACGATAGTTATCGTCCACCCATAAAATATCAATCTCCATCCAGTTCCAACAAATTGCACTGTTGAGACCGGCAATAACCTCCCCTTTATCATCCTTCAAACATAAATTTATCTCTTCGTAAATGCCGTTTGGTACTTGTTTAGAGTTGAATTCAATAAGTTTTTTTCTAACGTAATCGGTTTCTTCATTTGTGCTATAAAGTATCCTAGAATTATTCGACATAAGTTCCTCCTGATGGTTTTTTCTATAAACTACATACTTTTCGGTTCCCGTTGTAATTTAAGGAGACTCATATGTCTTATTAGTTATCCAGACCTTATAGGTAATTGATCCGTCTAGATATTCCTCGTCGCAATGAACATCATGTCTGTGCCCATGAATTGTGTTTGACATTACTAGTTCAAATAATAATGCATAAGCTAATTTTGAGTCTTTAGTTTTATAACCATCAAATAAGTGACCTATCTCATTATAAGCGCCACTAGAAATCCATTCATATGCCTCTCGAATTGTATCAAACTGTATTTCTTCAACAAACCAAGATATTGAATTCCCAGAATTTTGATCAACCTGATTCATCTATTGATGACTCCCTTCCCGGTCATTTCACCAACTTCTCATCATAGACCCAGAATGTTAGTCCGTAGTATTACCTTCTCTTTATTGAATCCCCGCAATCCCAAAAGTCTCATTTATAACTTTCTCGTACTCATCCCATTTAAAATAAAAAGGCCCAACATCAATAGCTTCATTGCTGGGTTCCAGTTTGAAATCTCTCCATATGATATGATCCTCTTCTTTCTCAACAAATACGGATATAAAGCCACATTCTTCATCTCCACACCATGGGCAGACTAATATGGGGTATCTGTAATACAAATATTCGTGCGTTTGGTTTAATAAAAAATAGTTAATTATTGTTCTTTGATGCTCTTCACTACCCCACCCGAAGGATGGAATCATGTCATGCCTTTTCAGCATTTGATAAAGAGACCTGCCATCAATTATTATGTCGGCAAATTTGGTGTTTTTATTACCTTCTTGAACATGTTCAAAGCTATCATATCTACTTGAAGCTTTAGTTTGTAATTGATTTATAGTTTTCATGTTCCCTCCATTAAATTTCTTTCTTTATGCTGTGTTAGCTGATGTAAGTGACTTCGTGAAACTTATTGAGTAAATATTCGCTTTTCTCATCCCATTACCCTTCCAAAATATAGAATATGATCACTTATAATTCAGATAAAAAAAGACAAATCACCCATTAAGAGTGAACTGCCTCTCGGTACTTCCTCAATTCCATAAAGATCTTATTAGCCACTACAGAATAATTTTACACAACAAAAAAAGAGCCTCCATAATGGAAGCTCTTCTCATGTAATTCAGAACGGAGAGAGTGGGATTCGAACCCACGCACCGCTTACGCAGTCTAACCCCTTAGCAGAGGGTCCCCTTATAGCCACTTGGGTATCTCTCCATAAAAATGGCTCCCCGAACAGGACTCGAACCTGTGACAACTCGATTAACAGTCGAGTGCTCTACCAACTGAGCTATCAGGGAACATTAGAAGTAAATTAGAAGTGAACATGAATTAATTTATCATGATTTGAAGGTCTAGTCAAGCGGGTAAAATAATTTTTGTGATCGTTTTCAAATTCATGCATTATTTCTACCTCTAGTTAGATTTAAGAGGGGATTACTCCCCTCTTTAGTCTATACGTTACACCATTCTCCATCTTCCGGAAGCTTTACTCGATCCTGCAGCTCCTCCTTCTCCAAGTGAGCTTTTAGCTTATCCCGGGTAACTAGGCAATGGTTGATGGCGTTCATGTGTACTGCAATCACCTTAGTAGAAGGAGCATATTCGCATAAGTCTACGACATCCTGCTCATTCATTGTAATATGACCTCCGGTTATAAACTTCGCACCACCAGCATTAACGATCGTCACCTCAGGTTTAAATACATCGAGTGCAATCTTCACCTCATCACACCAAATCGTGTCTCCTGCCACATACATAACAGGTTCTCCTTCCGCCTGAAACACAAACCCTGATACCTTGCCCATAAGCTGACCAATCTCTCCAGTTCCATGCTGTCCACCGGTACGTGTTATAGTTATTCCTTGAAATGTTAGCTTATCGATGATTTCCGTGACGTTCTCAAATCCCTGCTCTACTAGGGTATCCCTATCCCCCTCTTGACCAAATAGCGGTAGATCATGCGGTAGCAAGGAAACAGCAGCGGCATCCCAGTGATCTGGATGAAGATGCGTAACCAATATTGCATTAGGACTCAGCCATTGTTCAACTGCTCCCGGCAAAGGAACTAGAGGATTCCGGCGGTCATTTTCAGTATTAAAAACAGGTGGATTAGCGCCCTGCTCACTCAACATAGGATCAATTAAAAATGTACTTCCCCCATACTCCAGCCATAGGGTCGCATTGCGAATATGCTGTATTTTCATCGTAAGCCCTTCTTTCTTTCGGATATCTTCTGCTACAATTAATTATAGAGGGGCTTTGAAACAGAATACATTGAGATTGGAAAGAGATTGATCTGTTCTACTTTCACGCAGAAAGGATTTTAGATAATGATGAGTTCTTATTCCATAGATGATGTGGATTTTCGCATCCTACAGCTTCTAATTGAAGATTCCACGATCAGTCACAGAGACATTGGGCGGCAAGTACATATGACAGGTCAAGCTGTGGGTGCGCGTATTCGTAAAATGCAGGACACTGGTGTGATTGAAGGCTACACCGTCCGCTGGAATCCAGATTTGGTCGGGGAGAGTATTCATGCCTTTATTAATGTTTTTCTAGGTTCGAATACGGTACATCAAGCCTTTCAGACATTTGCAAAGCAGCATGACAGCGTAAAAGAAATGCATCGAGTTAGCGGAGAAGGCTGCTATTGGATACGAGTCCGTACAGGAAGCCAAGAAGATTTGAATATTTTTCTCGACGAGCTGCTGAAGTTCGGAAATTACAGAGTCAATCTATCGATGGGAAAGCTTAAATAAGGCTGTATCACATATGAGTCTGCTATCGGACCCAGTTGACCTTATAAGCAGCAAAATCGCATATTTGGCATACTAAAGGACCCCATAGTCGCTATTGGCACAAAAACTATCAAATATGAGCCTTTTTCGAAGGAATAGCGTCACTTGAGTCCGAAACTCTGCTCAAAAGGCTAAAAACTTGCAATTAGCGTCATCTGGGACCGTAAGCCCCAGCAAATGAGGTGCTCAGCAGTAAAGTTGTTGGTGGAGCTATAGTTGTTCGTGTTAACGGAGTTTAGTTGTTCGTGTTAAAGAGTCTAGTTGTTAGTGGAGTCTAGTTGAAACTCGTTATGAACGTCGACCAGCTTCCGTCTGATTATAATTGCTTTTGGCAGGCAGTCACCGTCCAAAAACGCAAAGCAGCGATTCTCCAATTACTGGAGAATCGCTGCTTTGTTGCGTATAAAAGGTTGTAACTTCTTCTGCGAAAATTAATTCAATAATCCAGCTGCTTTAAGCAATCTTGTTAGGATCACAGCTGCTTCTGCACGGCTAGTATCATTGCCAGGCGCAAAGCTATCTGCCGATTGACCTTTCATGATTCCTTTTGCTGTTAAGACATTCACAGCCGCTTTGGCCCAAGAAGAAATGGCAGATGAATCTGTAAATGCATTTGTCTCAAGGGTAGCTCCAGATTCCCCAGCTCCAAGGTTCAAAATCTTCAATGCTCTAGCTGCCATAACAGCCATTTGCTCCCGTGTAATAGGAGCATTCGGACGGAAGGTTCCATCCTCATAGCCTTGAACCAGCCCTAAGGCCGCTGCGGCTCTGGCATCCGCCGCATACCAAGATAAATCGGACACATCACTGAAGGTCTTTGTTGTGTTCTCAGCGGTTAGGCCTAAAGAGCGAATTAGCATAGCTGCGAACTCAGCACGACTGACAGATTTCTGAGGCGCAAAGTTATCTGTGGATTGTCCGGTCAAGATCAGTCGACTAGCAAGCATCTCAATCTCATTCTTCGCCCAATGTGTAGAAATATCCCCGAATGTCACAGGGTGTTGTGCAACGACGAATATACTGCTAGCACTGCTGCTCTTAACAGTAACCTTGGTCATCCCACCTACGAGCTCGAACAATGCAGGTACATAACGGAAGGAACCCATCTGCTCATCGTAAATAAGGACAACCCCCGTCTTTGCAACCAGTGCTCCCGCTATCAAAAATGTACGATCTACATACGTAGTGCCAAACCCATTAGCAGGTACAGTGGTTTTACCATCTGTGACCTTTAAGGTAATATTCGCCGGTGTTCCTTGCACAATAAATCCTTGCTGCTTAGCCTTGGCAAGCAGTTGTTCCAATCCTGTTCCGCTTAGCGGACTTAGTTGGAACTCTAGAGTGCCTGCTGGCATTTGTGCAGCTTTCAGCACGCTCTCCACGAGCCCTAACGGGAAGCGATAGCTCATATCGCCACTTCCAATGACAAGCACCGCATTTGGGCTAAGTGCTGCCGCATTGCGTAATGCTTCTGCGCTAAAGCGAGCTATACCATCTCCGTTAGCTGAGATCTCGATAAGAGCTTGCCCAGCAGTCGCCTTAGCTTTTAGCTGCGCATCATTATTCGCAGCTGGTGTAGGTGTAGCGACAGGTGCAACAGGGTTTACTGGCCCTGATGGATCAGGTGAACTCGTCGGGTTCGTTGGACCTGGAGTACTCGTTGGACCAGTCGGGTCTATTGGACCTGGAGTACTTGTTGGACCAGGTGTACTCGTTGGACTTGGTGTGCTCGTTGGGTCCACAGGATCTGTCCCGCCATCAGGTACTACCACCTCAAGCGTATACACTCTTTTATCGTTGCCAACAGTTACCGTGAAGTCTGTGCTTCCCGCTTTAACTCCATTAAGACTGTCGTTTGTAAATGTAGCAATGTCACTGCTCATAACGTTAAGGGTAGCTTGTGCAGTAATATCCACCCCTTCTTTGTCCAATACCTGAAGGGTTTCTGACTTTCCTTGCTCCAGTACAACAGGTCCGCTCTGTCCATCTGCCAGCTTAATGGAGAAGGACTTAATTGCCGTCGCTACTCCTTGGTTCTGTTCGAAGATGCTAAATTCAGGAGACGCATTGGTCAGGAGGTTCATTCGTTCACCACGAATAATCAAGTTGTCGACGAGCAGATTACCTTTTAGATTTTTGGTAACTTCTATGCCACTCGTACCTGCCCCGTCAAATACATTATTCGTCAGAACAACTCCATCAATAGTCGTGAGGGCATTTCCCACCAGATTACCGTGGGCAATCAGACCAGAATAGGTGCTATCGAGCGCCGTATTGTTACGGATGAGCACTTTTCCTTTTAGGTCACTCTCACCAGCGTACAGCCATAACGCACCGAGATTCACTCCGTAACCCGAATCATAACTACCTGTGCGAAGCAATGTATTCCGCTCAACGATAGTCGTTCCTTGGAACGGCTCTGCGGAGAAACGGGTAGATACAGCGATCCCAGCTCCGTTAGTTACAGTGTCCTTTACCACGTTATCTTGAACTTTGTTATCTTTACCACCGAAGACCACAATGTTATCAGCCAACCATGGTAGTGAGACGTTATTAAAACGCGCCGTATTGTTATAGCTCAGTGTCCGTTCTGTTCCATTCACATCATTCAATTTGGCATCTGTGAACGACCACATCGCAATACCATCATCCCCTGGATAGCGGATGTCACTTTGTTCCATCATGCTGTTGCCGGTACCTACGGCAAAGTTAATTCCATCCGCCATTAGGTTACGGATTCGTAGACCTGCCATATACAGACCATTCGTGCGAGCCTTCTCACCAATAGGTTGTGTTAACCACAAGCCTGCTTTGGTATGTTCAATCCATACGTTTTGAATGACTGAGCCTTGGCCGAAAGCACCATGGAACGCATTCGTGACCCCCTCATCATCCCGTACATTAATACCGCCTTCAATCAATAGATCGTATACACCAATCTTGCCGCCGTGGCCGTAGAATTTGGCTCCATTAAGAACGGTATACCACATGCCAGCACCACGTATTTCAGCGGTATTCAAATCGAGTAGACCATCTCCGACATTAAAGGCACCTGCTGGGAACCAAACACCTTTACCCGTAGCATTCGCTTCCTCAAGCGCTGCCTTAAAGGCTGTGGTATCGTCGCCTTCATCATTCGCTACCGCTCCAAAATCCGTTACGGAAATAAATCCTTCAGGGCGAGTCAGCTCAGGAGCGACCTGCTCCATATCCATTAAGTCGATGACGTAAGAAGCTGCATTGTCTCCTGTCCCCTTCTCTAAGCGAATGGTTGCTCCAGCAGGAGCATCACCAATCAGAGCATGAATCTCATCAAAGAAGCGATGTCCACTACCTTGACGAGGATCATTAGACCATGGGTAGCTGCCATATTCCCAAGCGTATTTCGAAGTCAGATTAAGCTGTTTCTTAACTCCATCTACATATAGAGTCAAGGTTTCTTCAGCACCAGCACCATCTGGACTGTCCGGAATGGAATAGCGAAGAACAATAGAATTAGCTGCTTCTGCAAGCTTGAACTCTATATAGTCCCCAGTATTCTTCAAGGCGACAGCTTGTCGTCCAGAAGCCTCGGAAGCCATAGTACGATATTTTCGCGAAGGACCGATTAGTGTTCCGTTAGTCACTGCATCCTCAGCTTCATAGCTGATGTAAGGAACTGTTGCTCCACGGTAAACTTTATTCACGCTATTTTTTACTGTCAGCCTATCAATAGTTACTTTACCCCAATCGATGTTGTCGTTGCTTAGAGAAACCGTATTGATCCCTGCACGTAGCTTCAACTTCACCTGCATAGTCTTCCAAGAGGAAGTCTCGACCACGTTAACTTTAGCCGCTTCCTTCAGGCCGTTCACCTCAAGCAACAGATCCGTAACATCACTGGAAGTATTCTTGTAACGAACAACGGCATCATATTCACCAGCTTGCTGGGCATTGACTGCAAAACGTATAACATGATCCCCTTGGAATGCTTCTCCTCCTGAATAAATTGCATCTGTAGGGATAGGCAAGAAGCTCCAAAGTATGCTATCGGTCCCCACAGCAGAACCAAGTTGAACAGCTGATGCGTCGTGAGATTGTAGCCTAACTTCTCTTCCAGCGTCCACTGGGAACGTTCTGTTTCGCCAGAAGCTAACAAGACGGCTTGATCTGTTTCATTTAAAGAAAGATATTGCTTCGTCTGAACGTTCATAATGCGTTTACGTCCATTTACATCCTGTACGATCCATTGGGAGTGAGCCTCCTTGTCGGAAGCTTCTGCATATACGAGTGCCCCTTCTTGTTCAGCCAATACTTTGCCAGTCAGACCTTTAGGCACGATCGTTATAATGTTGGTATCATTCTGAACTGGAGTTGTTGTATTGTTATTGCGCAGTTCTCCAGACGGAGTAATAAACTCCTGTGGAGCCGCTTCAAGTGTCCATTGAGCTAAGCCGTCACTCTCTAGTAGGAGCGCACGTTCAGCATATCCTGTCTTATTCGCAATGTTTATTAATTCATCATCGTATTCTCCATAGAGACTACGAATGGTGTAATGCGTATAATCGGAGGCCAAGCTTACTTCCCAAGCGGATGCTCCGTCTATAGCCGGTTCCGCGCTACTGCTCTCCAAGTATGAATAATCTCCATTCAATGTTAAAAAATGACCTGTTGCTCGATTGATAATCGTCTGTTTACCATCCTGCACAGATATATTCCAATGCGAGAATCCATTGTCTGCTGACGGCTGTCCGTATAGAACAACCCCATGCTCATTCTCGTATAAATACTCCCCACTGCTTGCATTCTTAAATCTTACCGGGTAAGTAGGGGTCGGCGGCGCAATCGCTTCAACGGTTTCGGCAGTATAATGAGCACTGTTTCTATCCGCCGCACCTGCCGCCTTACTGATGCGTAGAATAGGATTACCATTATCATCCGCTGCACCGTAAATGTAGTGACCTGCCCATGAGCTCATAATGGTAGTCACACCTGACGGCAGCATATCAACCTTCCACTTAATGCTGGCCCATACATCGTACACAGTTTGCAATGTCTGAACATTTACATTAGGCTCAATCTCATCTACTGCACCACCTATATGCTCCAGGGAGAGATAACGTCCAGTACCTTTATTTTTAATCTTCACAGATCCATTGCTACCAGCAATTTCTTGCAGCTGCCAGACAAAGGAATCATCATTCATATCAAGTGAGCCATAAGTAGCCTGACCTACTGTTACATCCTCGTTCGCAGCAGCTAGAGCTGCAGGATTTTGGTCAGCGGTTACAGATTCAGGCTTATCCTGCGGCACCACTGCTTCAGTGGCCTGTGAGTCATAGACAGCTTCAGTGACAGTCTTAGATTCTAGCAATTTCTCTAATACATCTGGAGCAGTCAACAAAGGACCATCCTTAAGATATTGATCCTCACCATTTACAGCGTCTAGCTTGAAGCGGAACAAGTCCGGCTTTTTCTCAGTAACGGTAACAAATCGCCACTGTGGGCTGCCCCAGCCTGGATTGATCACCCCATACTCGGCATATTTGGTGAGATTCTGAAGCGAGATATATTTCTCAGGGCGTTTGTTAGGTTCCTTGTCGAGAACACTGCTGATTACGTATGTGTTGTCGCCAATATTTTTGCCTGTCCAGATATATTCTCGCTCCACATTATTCCTGTCTGGAAGCTCAGTGACCTGGATATGGCCATCTGGCATATTCATCGTGTTAACGTAGTGGCCTGTTTTCTTATTCTTGAACAGCTTACGGCCGTTATATTTCTCCACGAGCCATTGATCAGATTCATCCTTTTGCATATTTCCATATTTCAAAAGGCCATCAGCAGACTCATACCAATAAAAAGACTTCCAGCCATTCTGAATCCTATAATAAGGCTGTGTGCCGTCAGTCGGTATGTTAGGTTCTAAAAGCTGCCACTGCGCGCTCAAGGAAGTCGCATCCCCATTCGCTCCAGCACTGTCCACACCTAAGGTAGAAAGATAAATACCTCTGACCCCGAGATTCTCTAACGTCTGATAGTCATCATAATCATCAGAATCTTTAAAATCCCACTGATCCGATGACTGACTTTCGTTGATCTGTAAGGCCTTGGCTGTGCCTTCACTATAAGAAACATAATGATCGGTTGCTGCATTACGGATACGTTTATTGCCGTCATAATCCTCTATATACCATAGATAATCGGATGAATCAGCAGCATCTGGAGCAATTAATCCGTGCTTAAGCGCGCCGTTTGCGGATTCATACAAGAAATCTGTAGCTACTTGTGCATCTGTATAAGTTGCCAAGCGTACAGGCTGCAACTCGGAAATAGGTACAATTTTCCATTGGGCATTATGACTGGTTGCTTCACCCGGCCAGCTGTTAGAGCGTACGTTGTTATCTTCCTCAAACTGAGGATTCAGCCATAAAGGTTTAACTCCGTCGGTTAATCCTTTATTACTTAAGGTAATAAAACCCGCCCCATCCGCGCCTGGTGCATCTTCTTTCACCCATTCACTTAGCATCACCTTGTCCGGATCGATTTCTTGCGAAAAAACTCCAGCCCAAGTCACTTCATTTTGCTTAATATAATGACCCGTCTCACGGTTTCGAATCATCAGTGTTCCTTCGTCCGTTCCCGGCTCAAGAAACCACTGGGCAGCCTCATTCTTCAAAGGTTGTTTACCGTAAAGTACATTTCCTTTTTCCTCATACATCACCTGACCGGGGCGCATCCGGCTTTCCAGCCGTACTGGTGCTGCATTTGGGTCGATAAAAGCCCACTGCGGACTCTCAAACGTAATATTGATATCCGAGCTTACTTGCGCATAACCGAGCTGATTCTCCTCGTGGATAACCAGTTTACTCTCTGGCACCGTCGCACTTCGGATGATCATGTATCCGTTTCTATTGGAAGTATCGATCAACCATTGATCCGTTACACTTCCTGAGCCTTGGAGATCAACTGCCTTAAGCGTATCCTCTTTGCCGTTATTACCAGCCATTGTAATGTAGTGGCTCGTCTTCACATTCTTAATTCGTGACAGACCATTTACCGTCTCCACTGTCCAATGCGATGAAGCATCCGCTGGATTGGTCATTCCATAACGCACAATGCCGTCAGACGTTTCATATAAAAAATTATTTTTCCACTTATTCTTGATTAGTACCGTCCCTGATGGAATTAGCCCTGCGCCTGTTCCTCCAACCCCTTCTGCTCCTACGGAACCGCTACCGATTCCCATCACAGGCAAGCTTGAGAAAATCAGCAGCATCGCGAGCAGACCCGCCAACGCGGACCTGAATCGTTTCATAAATGTGCCCCCTCTACCTAATATGGACTTCCCTTCCATCTTAAGTTGGTAACGCTTACAACGCGATGTGTGATTTTATCCAGAAAAAGGTGTATTTGTACGAATCTCCCGAAATCTGTGGATTGCTGAAAGATTGACAATTCGACTGAACCCTAAGATAGTTAATTTAGTTACAAACAAGCGTTCATCAAATGGAGGTACCTATGAAATTCAAAATGGATTCACCAAAAATAACAGATCCAGATGCTCTACTCCCTGAACAAATATACTCACTGCAATCCAAAGATGAATTCAGTCGCTGCAGCATAAGCGATACGGTTATTGATAATCAAGAGGCTAACAAGGTTAGCTTTGATCAAGTGATTTTTAAAAATGTAACGATTATCGAGTCGTCCTTAACTGGTATTGAGCTAATGGATGTGGTTTTTGAGCGATGCGATCTATCCAATGTCGATTTTACGAATGCCATTATTCATCGAACCGAATTTAGAAACTGCAAGCTTATCGGCACAGACTTTACAAGAGGTAGATTCCAAAATGTTCGCGTGGTAGATTGCATCGGGGATTTTGCTACGTTTCGATTGGCTAATCTGAAGCAGGTTGCTTTTGAAAATAGTTCATTAATGAGTTCTGATTACTACCAATCTAACTTCCAGAAGGTCAGCTTTAGCGAGTGTAATATTGATCAAGCCACATTGTCAGGCTCTAAGCTAAACGGGATCGATCTTAGTGACTGCGAGTTCAGTGGCTTGATCGTAGATATACAAGATTTGGAGGGATGTATCATTTCGCCTCAGCAAGCTGTTTCCTTTGTGGGATTGATGGGTTTGGTGATAAAATAACGCCCTTGTCTGCTTACTGGACTTCCAGCGCCAGCAGCTTCAGCTTGCCCGAGCATTTGCCGCAGCGATAGCGCTTTGGGTCTACTTTTCGCTTGCGCGGATACTCCATGGCACACGCTGTACATATCAGCTTATACCGATAAGGTAGAGACTTCCGAGCTTTCGCACCCGGCAATGTCTGACAGTAACGGCTCCCACCGACCTGTGCCAGTAGGCTTTTGAAATCCGTGTCACGATGCATATATCCTCGCTTCGCCAAATGCAGATGATAATGGCAGAGCTCATGCTTAATAATCTTCTCTGTCTCTTCTCTACCGAAAATAGCAAGCTGATGGGGATTAATCTCTATATTATGGCTCTTGGTAAAATATCGGCCGCCTGTTGAAGATAATCGGCTGTTAAAGCTCGCCTTGTGCCTAAAGGGTACGCCAAAGCTGTCCCGTGATACCTGCTCAATCCACAGCTGCAGCTCTTCGTTGGTCATCGTTTCCATAGCGTTCTCTCACAAGTCCTTTCCACGGGAATTAAGATCTCTACTTGAATTGTAACTTGTGCATAGGCTAAACTGTCAAGAAGGAAGACAAGTACGGAGGGAGAATGACCAATGCCGAAAATGCGATATGTAATTTTACAGCAGCATCAAGAATTGCAATTCGTGGAAATGCCCGAGGAATATGCGTACCAGCTAAGTGCGCTCAATTTACGTCTAAACAAAGAAATCGACAAGCTGACAGCCGATAATGTACCGGATCTGCCCTTAGCCATTGCTGAGTGTGATTCACTGGATCTGCTGCGTGAGGATTATTCCCTGGAATCTGGCCTGGACTATATCAATAGATTGGAACAGGCCTTTGCCTCTGTTCAGGAGCAGAAGAACTATCCGCTGATCTCCCTGTTAACCGAGATTCGGGCGCTGCAAGCTCAATTAGAGCAGTGGTATGAAGAGGAAGCAGAAAGCATTCTGTAAATCGTCACCTTTAGGCTCATTTCTCCATATGCTAACTTACGTAAGCAGTTAGAGGAGTGATACCCTTTGCCACAGTGGCTCTGCCATCAACTGATGAAAGCTTATTACAAGAAGGACCGCCGTCAGATCAAGCTGCTGAACGAGTGCTGGTTCTTTTATCGTAATTCTGCGGAATCACCGGATTTCATCCAAAGAAATTTATAGGATTCGTTGAAATTCAAAAATCCATCCCGCTACTTACTGGGGATGGATTTTTGTATAGAATTCGTTGAAATCCCAATCAGAACATTGGGAATACATATCTAACCAAAAAGAAAAGTGCTCCAAAAAAAATGATGATATAAGCTGCGTATTTAATAAAGGTAGATGCGACAACGCTGGAATCCGATTTTCGTTGTACCTCCGTATGCTCCACTTCAACACTTCTATCTTTATAGCCCGGTTCCATCATCAATCTCTCCTTTCAAATATAGGCTGGTAGATAGTCTCCATTAACCCGAGGCTTTCGGAATTGAAACAAAAAGCCGCACCACAGCTGCACCAGGTAAACTGAACAGTGGAGTGCGGTCTATATTTTTTAATGTAGAGGTTCTAATTAAAACTACGGTTGGAAACCGATTGTCTCTGGGTGTATTACGATGATACACGCAACCGTTCTAAGCGATACTGCGATGATTAAGCTTGTGGCAACCTCGTGAAAGTGTGGCAGTTCATTTCGACTCCAAAACTTTTCACCCCCCTCCATACGTCCTGCTAGTAAGTGCGGCAACTGCACACTTATAACAATTAAATGGAGCGTGAACAAACAATGAAAAAGAGTCCTTTTAACGTATTGAAGTTTGGTGTAGTCGGATTAACGGTTGCGGGGATATGCGCTGGCATGTTACCTATGAGTGGAACCGCTCTTGCTGATGCAGTGAACACCACTAAGCCTGCCATCAATGGTCCGATTTCAGCTGTACCGATTTCCAGCATTAATAACACCGGGATCCAGATCAAAGAAGTCATTCTTACATCTTCAACGGAGTACCTGAATACAAATATTAAAGTGCCACAGATCGTAGGTATGTTGGATACGAAGGCTCAGGAAGAGATCAACAGTATCATTCTATCTAATGCGCAGAAAGACCTTGCTCTTTGGGAAAAGGATGCAACTGAAGATGCCGCTGAGGCTAAAAAGGCTGGTTTCGAGTATCGCCCTTATGAGCTATATATTATTTATGACTTAAAGGAAAATAAAACGGATAACCCTTCTGGAATGATATCACTTGTCGTTACTACTCAAGGAGACACTGGTGGAACGGGCATGCCTCGTGTTGATACATACAATGTATTTAATACGAAACAAGCTCAGCGAATTGCCTTGTCAGATTTTTTTGGGGACGACTTCAAGGAGAAGTTGAATGCTGGTATCCTTGCTAAGATCAATGAGGAACCTGAGAACTATTTTGTAGAGGATTTCAAAGGGATCGACGACGAACAAGGTTTTTATATTGAAAATGGTGAGGTTGTCATCCTCTTCCCTAAATATAGTATCGCTCCAGGCGCCATGGGAACTCCGGAATTTCGTTTCAGTACCAATCTTACGAACAACCCTAAGCTCGATTTAAGCACAGTAGCTAAATTTAAGAATGTTAATGGCGTTTCAATGGTGTCATTACGAGACGTGGCGAATCATTTAGGATATAAAATCAAATGGGATCAAGCTTCACGCTCAGCTGAGCTACAGAAAGGTGCACAGTGGACAAATGTTAGCGTGGATAAAGATTCTTATTTTTTCGCCAAAATGGCACCTGTCTCTTTAGGCACAGCTCCTATCTTAAAGAAGGATACGGTATACGTTCCGGTTAAATTTGTCACCGATATTTTACGTGTAGAAGTTATGAACGGCTAGTTTGGCTAATGGCATTCCAGAATGATTTCTTGTTCTAGAATGCCTTTCTTAATTTACAGGTCACTTTTGTGTAATGATTTCTGATCCATTCATGGTCACTCCTTTATTTACCAATATAAATTGAGAACTTTTTAAAGTTAGTCATACGTCTTGCTGACATAAGACAACTCATGACGAAGGAATGAACTACCATGAAAGAAATCAAGGTTACACAACCGACTAACTCTTTAGATCATGACAATTCCACCACTAGCAGGCGTTATATGCCGGGAATAGACGGACTTCGCGCACTCTCAGTGATCGCAGTTATCGCTTATCATCTGGACCTCAATTGGGCTCCAGGAGGACTCATAGGCGTCGGAATATTCTTCGTTCTGTCGGGATATCTGATCACGGATCAAATCATCCTCAGGTGGAAACAAGACCTCCGGCTTGACCTTAAAGATTTCTGGATTAGACGAGCGCGTCGGCTACTGCCAGCTATGTTTGTTATGCTTTTTTTTACTGCTATGTGGCTTCTGTTGTTCGATCGTTCACGATTAGCAGCATTACAAGGAGACTTTATATCTTCGACGTTATACTTCAATAACTGGTGGCTTATTTTTCACGATGTATCTTATTTCGAGAGTTTTGGTCCCCCTTCTCCTATAGGTCATTTGTGGTCCCTTGCGATTGAGGAACAGTTCTACTTCATTTGGCCATTGGTTATTATTGTGGGGTTACGTCTTGCACCTCAGCGAGGTAAACTCATCGTGATGTGTCTTACAGGGGCATTCCTCTCGGCACTGGCTATGGCGCTAATCTATCAACCTGGAGCTGACCCAAGCCGAGTTTATTATGGTACCGATACTAGAGCTTTTGCTCTACTGATTGGAGCCGCTCTCGCTCTAGCTTGGCCGAGTCAAAATTTGACCGATAAAATCACACGAAGATCTCGCTATATCCTTGACTTCAGTGGAGCAATCGGACTATTCACCCTCATCCTTATGATTTGGCGGACGAATGAGTACGGACAATTTCTTTATTATGGCGGTTTGGTTCTCGTGTCGATCCTCTCCGCGATTGTAATAGCTGTCCTGGCACATCCAGCAAGCCGACTAGCTAAAATCATGGGCTGCAAGCCCTTGCGTTGGATTGGCGTACGTTCCTATAGCATTTACATATGGCATTATCCAGTCATCATTCTAACTAATCCTACAGTAGATACAGGTGAGTTCGATGGTTTCCGGATTCTTTTTCAGCTGGGAGTTAGCCTCCTATTAGCTTCATTATCGTGGAAATATATCGAAGAACCCATTCGTCAAGGTTTGTTAGGAAGATGGTGTGCGAATTTAAGTACTCGTCTGCGCTTTAAGATTCGGCCTTTATTCATTTTTATTGCAGTCCCGTTAATCATATTGTCCATATCCTGCAGCAGCAACTTGGACACTAAGATAACAGCTGATCCGAATACAGGTACTATTACTAATCCCGATAAGAATGAACATAATGTCACACTAGTGCCCCCTCAAGATGAAGAGGATTCAATAGTCACTCAGGAGACACCAGAACCATCAAGCAAACCGGAGGTTCCTTTACCTGTAGCAACACCTGTGCCAGAACCAATACCATTAGATCCACCAAAGAAACCAGAACCTCAAGCTCAAGTACAAGAAGCAGGTAAAGGTGTCACCGCGATTGGAGATTCCGTAATCCTCGACGCTGCTCCTTATTTACAAGATCTTCTGCCAGGCATTGTGATCGACGGTAAGGTCGGCAGACAGATGTCACAGGCACAGGAAGTCGTCGATAAACTTAGGGCGAAAGGGAAACTTGGCACTCGGGTGATCATTAATCTAGGCACGAACGGAGCTTTTAACTCCAATCAATTGCGGAAATTACTTACTTCGCTTGAAGATGTTCAGCAAATCCTATTGGTAAACACTCGTGTACCGAAAAAATGGCAAAATACCGTGAATGCTCTGATTAAGAAAGTGGCTGCAGAATTCCCCAATGCTACGGTTGTAGACTGGCATTCCTCAAGCGAAGGAAAGGCTTCATACTTCTATGAGGATGGCGTTCATCTAAAACGAGAAGGTGCTAAATCCTATGCTGCGCTTATAGCTAAAGCCATACAAAAGGAGAATAAATGAGAATTGTAATCTAACAAGATAAAGCTATGCAATATAAAAAGAGAAGGGTTTTAGGAATATGCTTAAGAGGAATAAAGAGAAATTACTCACTCTTTGTATTACAGATAACAAGGAGAACATATACCGTCTAGCTTACAGCTATGTGAAGAACAAAGAGGATGCACTAGATGTTGTTCAGGAATCCATTTATAAAGCTCTCTCCTCTATAGGGTTATTAAAGAATCCAGAATCCGTAAAGAGTTGGCTGTTTAGAATCGTAGTAACTACCTCTCTGGATTTTCTGAGGAAACATAAGAGAGTTCAACCTATAGATGATGAAGCACTCGACTACTTTATCCCTGGTGCGGAAGACGTATATCCAGATTTTGATTTAGAAAGAACGCTTGATGATTTACCCCTTAAGTATCGAAATGTCATCGTCCTTAGATATATTGAAGATTTAAAAATTGAGGAAGTTGCCGAAATATTAAATGAAAACGTAAATACAGTAAAGACTAGGCTATACCAAGCACTTCAATTATTGAGAGTTACCATGCAGGAAGAATCCTCAAAGGAGAACAATTAGAATGAATAACCAAATCAAAAAAATTAAAGAAGATTATAACAAACTACCGATCCCTGAGGAATTGGATTTCGTCGTAAGTAAAGCATTAAAGAAAAGGAAGATAAGAAGAATCAGTTACCAGTGGATATCTGGGATTAGTGCGGCAGCCCTATTTTTCGTAATTGGGATTAATGTCAATGTTAACATTGCCAATGCTTTCTCCTCTATACCTGGCGTAGACAACATTGTAAAAGTGCTGACTTTTAGAGAATACAAGGTGGATGAGCAGACCTATAATGCAGACATAAAGGTTCCTATCATTACTAACCTGGAGAATAAAGAGCTGGAATCGACTCTGAATGAAAAATATCTTAAAGAAAATAAAAAGCTATATGATGAGTTTCAAGCAGAGATGGAATCTTTAAAGCAATCCGGAGAGGGTCATTTAGGGGTAGATACCGGGTTCGAGGTTAAAACTGACAACGATGACTTATTTGCTATTAGCAGATACGTGGTAGATACCGTAGGTTCATCGTCAACTACAGTAAAACACGATACGATAGACAAGAAGAATCAAATCCTGCTAAGTCTGCCTATGTTATTTAAGGATGATCGATATATCAGTATCATAAGTGAAAATATTAAAGAACAGATGCGCGCCCAAATGAAAGCAGATGAGGATATGTTCTATTGGATTTCAACAGATGAACCGAATGAAGACCTCTTTTATCAATTTGAAAGTATAGCTAAAGAGCAAGATTTCTATATCAACGATAAGTACCAGCTGGTCATTTCCTTTAACAAATATGATGTGGCTCCGGGTTACATGGGCGTTCGAGAATTCGTCATTCCAACAGATGTTATTGCTGATGTTCTGGTCAGCCGTACGTACATTAAATAAATAATTATAAGACTCATAAGGGGTATGCGATTTGTATTCCTTATGAGTCTTTTTTTGCGTCCAAAGCCATTAATCAATCCCTATGACTCGAATGTCTTGCCATCCTATTTTCACTTCTTCTAATAACTCATTTCCTATCTTAACTTCTATATTTGAGATAGACTCTCCCCCGACGCTGTGGTAGAAACCAATCGCCGGATTACCCACCAGCACCCAAGTCATGAACGAGCTATATTTCTTCTCCATTAAATTTTGTGCTACGCTCCTTATGAGCAACTTTCCTAGACCTTTTCCTTGATATTCCTTAAGCAAATAAAGTGCATATAGCTCTGCATCATAGAGATCTGGATCTCTGCGTGCCCCTCCATTTGCAAAACCAATGATCGTCCCAGCCTCATCTTCAGCCACATACATAACCTCGTCTTTATTTGGAGTTTCAAAATTCCGAATCCAAAGCTTCCTTCTGGCTTCCACTGTGATTTTATCAAGAAACTCATCTGCTATTAGCCCTTTATACGTGGTTTTCCAACTCTCAGTGTGGACGAAAGCGATCCCGTCTATATCACTAGATGTCGCTTCTCTGATCTTCACTTTATTCCCCCCTAAGGATTCCTGATTCCTGATAAAAGCTTCAAACAATCCATCATTGACATTACTATGAATAGCGACTACTTAGGGATTCTCTAAAGACATTAATGGGTTTATTATAATCAATGGGTTTGTGTATCATAGTGTTCAACCATTTATTCCTCTCGTACAAGCTGTCGAAATCGCGGTCAACCGTATTGAAGAATGTTATTTCATTCATGGTTCCAAGAACACCTTTACTGTTCGTACTAGATATAATTATTTCTCCTGCCTCCAATAAATACTGATCGATCAACTGCTTCTTAAAACCCTCCTGTAGCAAGTACTCCTTAAGTTCTGTTCTGAACTTTTCTATCAATTTATCAGCTTGTCCGCTTCTTATTCCATCCAACACTATACATAACCGACTTGCATCATGAACAAATAAAATATATTTTTTTCTGAGCTGCATAATATTCACATGCCAACTGAAAAATGTGGAGACCTCTTCCACTGCGACTGGAGCTACTTTCATATCTTTTAATAATTTCTGAGTATATCTAAGTACTAACATCGCCGGCACTCTCCTTAGTTTTTTCTCCCTACCCGTTTGGCCACAAGCCCCATCTGTCTCACTAACCCTGCAATGCCTTGCGCACGCTTAATATATACTTTGCCTGATCCAGCGGATTCACACCTCGGCGGGTACGTTCAGCGGATACTTCTGGTGGACATTCTTCATAGCCGGCAAAAAAAGAAGTAAACGTGCTACGCCCCTTCGTGTAGGAGCTTAAGCTCACAGGATAATCGAGCGACGTTGCCAGCGGCAAACGCCCTTCGATAATCATCCGTTCGCCTTGCAGCACAGGCGGTTCGAACGTGCCGCGCATCTGAACGAGGTCGTTCATTACACGACCGCCATTCTCCTCAGGGACTACGATGCGAACCTGAAGAATCGGCTCCAGCAGCTTAGTGCCTACCCGGGCGAGTCCATCCATAATCGCCATAGGTGTCGCTACGGCAAAATCCAGCGGATGGGTATGCCACACATGGTGCTGGCCCTCAATCAGAGTTACTTTCAAATCGGTAACCTCCCAGCCATACAAGCCCTGCTGCAACGCTTCTGGCACTCGACGTGCCGTTTCACTCTGATATTGCGGCAGCAAATCCGAACTCCGAACTAGCGAATTGTAGACCAGTCCGCTACCCGGAGGACCTGGCTCAATCAGAAACCGCAGAATCGCCCAGCATGGCTTCGGCATCGTATACGCAATAAAGCCTTCTCCCCTACTAGCAGGCGTTTCTTTATAAATGACAGAAGGCTGACCAAAAGTAACCTTGAGTCCATACCGTTCCTCCAGAACACTGTTCAGAATCTCCAACTGAATAGGTCCCATCACTTTGATATGCAGCTCCCGCTCATCCTGCAGCCACTGGGCATCCAAAAGCGGGTCTTCATCGGCAAGCTCCTGAATCGCTCCGATAACCTTATGGTCATCCATATCGGTTCCCCAGAATACACGCACCGTTAGCAGCGGCACAGCAAGCTTTGCTTCCTCTGGAATCGCCTCCGGAGACCCAAGCACATCCCCGATTCGTACCCCTGAAAGACCGTAGATTACAGCGATATCTCCCGCTTCAAGCGCTCCGACATCCTCAGTACGACCTCCTTCGACCTTGCGGATCTGGGTCACTTTTCCCTGAATATCCTGCGTGTAGTTCATCACCGTATCGCGGTTACGGATTGTCCCTTCATAAAGGCGGACAAACGCCATCCGTCCCATGCTTTTATCACGCTGAATGTTGTATACAATGCCGGATACCGGACCTTCAACATTTCCACCGGCTCGCGGAAAATACTCAACCATCGCATCCAGCAATGCAGTAATGCCAAGCCCCTTGGCGGCGACGCCATAGACCATTGGGAAGAAGCGTCCCGAAGCGGAAGCTTTCTTCATATATTTTTTCCAAGCTGTAAGATCAATAGGATTGCCTGACATATACGTCTCCAGCAGATCTTCATCCCGTTCGGCTAACGCTTCCAACAATTCGGTCTGTGCAGCAGGACTAGCTTCATTCCCCCACAAATCTCTGGCCCCTATGTACTCCTGCTCTTTGCCCACCGGCTGTTGAACTGGAATAATGTCACTAGATAAGTAATTACGCGCCTGCGCCAGCACAGCTTCAGGGTCAGCGCCTACACGGTCCATTTTGTTCATAAAAATCAGCGTGGGAATTCCGAGCTTCCGCAGTGCGTTCCAGATCATCTCACTTTGGGCTTGTACCCCTTCTACCGCCGACAAAATAAGCACCGCACAATCCATCACTCGCAAAGAGCGTTCGACCTCAGACAGAAAATCTACGTGACCCGGTGTATCGACGAGATTGATCTGCACGTCTTTCCAAGTCAATGAAGCCAATGCCGCCCGTACTGATATCCCCCGTTGCCGCTCCACATCCATAGAATCCGTCAATGCTGTCCCACTGTCTACACTGCCGAGCGCTCGAATACGACCACTTTCATATAAAATATGCTCCGTTGTCGTCGTCTTCCCGGCATCTACATGGGCGAATATCCCCACATTAATCCGTTCCAACCCCTGCTGCTGAATCATCTATAGTTCCCCTATCATGAGCTAGATTTAATGGTATACATTCTTATGTTCAATAGTAATATATCCCTCCCTGTTGTTCCACTCTTCCACATCAAAATGGTTCGTTTCAGATCCGCCGGGTATGTAATTACTATTAGGAAATCCAATCACCGAGGAGGAAGTTCATCATGAAAAATAAACGTTTGCAGGATAAAGTTGCAGTAGTTACTGGCGCAGGCTCAGGCATCGGAAAAGCTTCAGCCATACGGTTTGCCCAGCACGGTGCTAAGGTATATATGCTTGACCGCACCCCTGAGGAATCCTATGAGACTAAACGTGAGATTGAATCCATTGGAGGCTCAGCTACAGTAATTAAATGTGATGTATCCAATCCAGATCTTGTCGAAGAAAGTATTCGTAAGGTTGGGGATGAGGTCCAGAAGATTGATATTATTTTTGCTAATGCCGGAATTAATGGTACTTGGTCTCCTATCGAAACACTTGATATTGAAGATTGGGACCAGACGATGGATACCAACCTACGTAGTACCTTCGCCACAGTAAAATACGCCATCCCCCATATGAAAGAAAGTGGCGGCAGCATCATTATCACCAGCTCCATTAACGGAAATCGAGTATTCTCGAACATCGGCGCTTCTGCGTACTCATCTTCCAAAGCTGGGCAAGTCGCTTTTATGAAAATGGCTGCACTAGAACTAGCGCAATATGGCATACGCGTGAATGCGGTCTGTCCTGGATCGATTGACACTAAAATTGGGGATAATACAGATAAGAGCGATGATCTTCAGGAAGTGAAGATTCCTGTAGAATTTCCGGAGGGCAATCATCCACTGGAAAATGCGCCCGGTAAGCCTGAACAAGTAGCCAATCTAGTATTATTCCTCGCATCGGATGAGTCTTTTCATGTCACCGGAACTGAGATTTTTGTAGATGGTGCCGAATCATTACTGCGCGGTTAACGCCTTAGTTGAATTATAATATTTTAAATTCTCTGCAACATTTTGGTCTAATCTACCATCTAAGAGTATGGAGGTGACGCATAATGAAGAAACCATTATTTATAAGTAACGCCAAAAAAATGACGATAGCCTGCGGCATTCTGGCAGCAAGCCTGTCATTTGGAGCATCCGCTTTCGCTTTTTCGGATTTGAAAGGCGATCCTGCGGAAGCAAAAATTAACTCTCTGCATAAAGATGGGATTATTAACGGAGTAAACAAAGATAAGTTTGCCCCTAAATCTAAAGTAAGCTTTGCGCAAGGAATACAGTTCATCGTCGGTGGTCTGAATCTGAAGCCCGTGGCGGGTAGTAGCTCTTCCAAAGCTAGTGATTATTTTGATAAGGTGAGCGACAAAGCCTGGTACGCTTCAGCATTCGTGATTGCCAAGCAGAATGGTCTCTCACTCGATCGGACAATCGACCCTAATGGAACCATTTCACGCGCTCAGTTCGCCCATTTATTGACTCAGGCGCTACAGAGTAAAGGTAATTTCCCAGTTACCTTAATGTATGTAGACATTTCGGATGGCGATAAGCTTTCCAATGAGGTTATGAACAGTCTCCAGATCCTTCTGAATACACATATTGCCACGCTCGATAAGAACGGTAAATTCCGACCAAATGATGCAATTACTCGCTCAGAGGCTGCCGCTCTGACCTATGATGCAGCTGCTTTTGCCAAACGCGTAATTGTGTCTAATGGCAGTCCCACTACTCCAACCTATGAGACTGAGGTTACACTAACCAAAGCAGGGGAAGGGGTAAACAAAGCTACACTAACCGTTAACAACTTGCCACATCCGGGATATGGACTAGTGATTGAGCGAATCGAATTCGGCAAAGACAAGACCGCTGTAATTTACTTTAACGTGACCGCTCCTGACCCAGGAAAAATGTACGCACAGGTGATCTCAAAAGCATCTGTTGTCACTTATCTGCCAGAGGGATACAAAGCGGTCGCTAAATCGGTATCCGGATCTACATCTTATTCTTCTAGTGCCACGCAATAAAGGCTCCGGGTTCTTATGGAACGAATCAAACGAAGGTGTCCCAAAAGCCATGAATG
The DNA here is from genome assembly GCF_037963865.1 of Paenibacillus sp. FSL R10-2734. Taxonomy (NCBI): domain Bacteria; kingdom Bacillati; phylum Bacillota; class Bacilli; order Caryophanales; family Paenibacillaceae; genus Paenibacillus; species Paenibacillus sp. FSL R10-2734. The sequence goes on from NZ_CP150170.1 coordinate 6,591,593, forward strand.
GCTGCTGAGGCACCTTCGTTTTTTTGGGCCTCCTCTTGATCCAAGGCCCACGCTTCTTTTGACTACGTAACTTTTGCGCGAATGCAGCCGCTATCGGACACAAATGACCTTATTCGCAGCAAAATCGCACATTTGGAATTCTATCGGACTCCATAGTCGCTATTGGCATAAAAAACACCTATTATGAGCCTATTTCTAAGGAATAGCTGCACTGGAGTCCGAAAACAAGCTCAAAAGGCTAAAAACATGCAAATAGCGTCATCTGGGTCCGTAAGCATTGGTGGATTCGGTGGGTGGATGGATTGGTGGATTCGGTGGGTTGGTGGGTGGATGGATTGGTGGATTCGGTGGGTTGGTGGATTGGTGGATGTGGTGGATTGGTGGATGTGGTGGATTATTGGATGCGGTGGGTGGATGGATTGTTGGATGCAGTGGTTGGTGGATGTGGTGGATTGGTGGATTCGGTGGGTTGGTGGATTGGTGGATTCGGTGGATTGGTGGATGCGGTGGGTTGGTGGGTGGATGGATTGGTGGATTCGGTGGGTTGGTGGGTTGGTGGATGCGGTAGGTTGGTAGGTGGTGGATACGGCGAATACGGTAGACTCGGCGGATGTGATGAATGTAGCCGATAGGACTAATAACAATCCCCTACCTCTCAAGGCGTCCATTGATCATGAATAATACCTACGAGCGCATGATCTTCTCCTATCTTCTCAAAGACTAGACGTAAGCTGCGCCAGTCCATCCCCTCCACCGAAGGATCGATGCCAGCAATATGATATTCGACGAAATCATATTGCTCCTTAGGATACACTTCGTTTAAGTTATTGATCGTCGTTCCTTGCCCAAGTCCCTTATTCACTGCAATCTCGGCTGTCTGAATAAAGTCCGCATCATAAACAAACTGCTTGTAGTAATCTGCGAATGTCAGCTCAATTAAATCACCCGAGCCAGCGAACGTTCGCCAGACCCTTTTGGTGGTGTCGTTCATTAATACTTCCACCTCAGATTTAGTAAACACAATATCATTCTTCGTATCTACATAAGCGTAGGGAGAAAATCGAAGTCCTTTCTCCGAATGGACCCATGCTGCCAGCTGGTTCATATCCTTGTTCTTAAGAGCATTCATCACTGTAGATGCTGCTTCAGTTACCGATGGTGGAAGTCCTTCCTGATCCTGAGGTTGATCGATACTCGATGGTTCCTGGTTCTCCTGTACCTGATCGGTACTCGATGGTTCCTGCGTCTCCTGTGACTGCTCCGTTCGGGTTGGTTCTTGTGTCGTCTGCGTTGGCTTCGTTGAGGTCAATGGTTGTTCCGTTGGAGACTGTTCTTGTGTCTGCTTCGGATCTGTTCCCGTTTCAGGTGTTACACTACAGGCCGTAAGCCATAACATGCCCGCCACCAGAAGCATGCCTCCAATGTTTCTTACACTGTGCATATGATCCCTCCTCACCATTTGAGCGTTCCTTACTTAGACTTATTTGATCAAGCGAAGGTTGCAAGCTTATACTAAAACTATCAAACCAATCTTAGGAGAGGACGGGGTTACTATCGATTTATCAGAAAAACTAAAGAGCCTTCCCCTAACTCCCGGCGTTTATCTTATGAAGGATGGCCTCGGCCATATAATATATGTTGGCAAGGCAAAACAGTTGAAACGGAGAGTAAAATCCTATTTTCAAAACTCGAAATCTCATTCCCCAAAGGTAAAACAGCTCGTTCGACATATTAAAGATTTGGATATTATCCTTACAGATACCGAATTTGAAGCTTTTATGCTGGAGTGCAAATTAATTAAAGAGATCAAGCCCATGTACAATAGAAAAATGAAAAACCCACAGGCCTATACGTATATCGTAATAGGAGCAAATGACAAGATGCGTTCGTTAGAGATAACCTATGATCCTCCTGCTAATCAAAAAGGTAACCAGATTTGGGGTCCCTACACAAGCAGAAGTACTGTAGAACGAGCAGTCCAAGGCATCAAAGAAAGCTCAAGAATCCTTTGCAGCAACCCTAGCTTCAAAAATTCCTTATGCTTAAACCATTCGCTTGGCTTATGCATAGGGATGTGTGCAGGCGGCGATGCCGCCATTCAATATAATGCAATCATTGATAGAGTCATAGGCTTACTAAACGGAACGGATGCCAGCATCCTTGAAGAAATGGACCAGCGAATGGCAGTGGCTGCCGAACAATATGACTTCGAAACCGCCGCCAAATACAGGGACTATATTGGAGCCATCAGCTTCCTGATTCACAAAGAGAAGGTTATCGAATTTGCTGAAGAGAATCAGAATATCGCCATCCTTGAGGCCATGAATGAACAGACCCTCAAACTCATTCTGCTCAAGGGCAACCGCATCCTGTCGCATACTAAGCTCGAATATGATCAACCCGATATTACCCACCTGCAAGCCGTTATAACATCAGCGATTGTGGACACTTTCCACGGTGAACTCGATCAGGTTTCTGCAGCGATTAGCCGCCATGAAATTGACGAAGCACAAATTATATATAGCTATTTAAAAAGCAGCTCCTGCAGCTATATCATCGTTCAAGAGGATTGGCTTTCAGCCGACAATCCTTCCCGCCTGGACATTGCGGTGGACGAGCTGTTGCGGATCTTTTTAAATGCTGCTCCAGCCCAATCGTTTAATTAAAAGGTATGGGTCGTAACTGCGGTGAATGTTTGGACTTCCGGCTGTTGTTGTCTTCAGATTTCTTGATTTTAAACCACTAGTAGTGGTAGAAATCTGAAGACAAAGACGGATGCTATCGCTCCTCCAGCTCCAAAATTCCCCTCCGTCACTTTAACCTTATGTTCAAATTTGAAATCAAAAAAGGCTCCTTCAACCCCATATACAGAGCAGAAGAAGCCTTTTTTGGAACTTGCTTTTAGCTCAACTAAATCTACTCAAGCCTTCATCTAAAAGATTAACAGCAAACGTTAACTGCTCTTCAGATACAATAAGCGGGGGATGCCAAGTGATGCAGTTCCCTCCTGCTAATTTATAAGAAAGACCATTCTCCAAGCAATAATACAGGACTCGCTCAGCTAATTCCTCATTCTTCTCTTTACTCTCTCTGGACTTCACAAGTTCAATAGAGATCAGTAGTCCAGCGATACGGACATCACCGATGCAAGCATGTTTAACCTGCAGAGACTCAAGCTTGCCTCTTACAAATTCAGACCTCCTGATGCACTGTTCCTGCAGCTTCAAGTCATCAATGTAATCGATAGTGGCACAGATCGCCGCACTGCCCAGCGCCGGCTTCTCATGGGTGTAGTGACCTAAAGAAATATCCGCCGAACAATCATATTGCGTTCTGGTAAGCACCGCCGCCTGCGGGATCACTCCTCCACCTAACCCTTTTCCGAGCACGAGGATATCCGGTTCGATCTCAAAATTCTGATGGACGTAGAACCTTCCGCTTCGCATCAGCGCTGTTGGAATCTCATCAAAAATCAACAGAATGCCATATTCATCACATATTTTTCTTAATCTTGTGAAATAGGATATAGGCGGGATATGCGTATCCGTCGCCCGAATAGGCTCAAGTAAGATCGCCCCAATCTCACCCTCATGCTGAATCATGTACTCCACATAGTCGAGGCAGAAGGTAGCAACTGCTTCATGGGAATGACTTCCCAGCAGGTTGCGGTACCCGTTAAAAGGAATGGCTTTCAGCATGCCTGGCATCTGCGGGCCCATATCCTTTTTAAACACATACTCCCCACCGACAGCAATCGTATCCAGCCCTGCGCCATGAAAGGACTCCCACATGGAGATGACCTTATGTTTCCCCGTCCATTTGCGAGCAATCTTTAGAGCCAGACCTACAGCTGCACTCCCCGAGGGGGTGAACAATACTTTATAGTCCTTCGAGGTCGTTTTGTTAATTAAGGCTTCTGCAGCTTTCACCGCAATATCTGCTGTGAATCTTCTTGGAATGAACGGTAGCTCTTCGAGCTGCTTTTTCACTGCTTCTGTTACGTAAGGATTCTTATAGCCAATCTGATGAATGCTATTTCCATGAAAATCGAGATATTTGCGTCCATTTACATCCGTGATGTAACATCCCTCAGCATCCACGATGCTGTTCAAGCACGGCGTTGACATGGATTGTCGCATAAAAGCACGCTCATCCGCTTCGATCCGCTCCACACTCACAGTGCTTAACTGGTTCATCCACTCTGTCCGCAAAGGGCTAAAGTTGATGTCGCCTTCTTTTTTCAGTTCATGATTATCTCGCATAAGGTCTGATTCCTTGAGAAATCAGGACATTGATTCGCCCAATCAGCTGAGGCAGCTCACTCATCGATTGAATCGTGAAGTCTGCCCCGTTTTGTATAAACGAGGTTTGTGTAGCAGAGATCACCGTTTCCTTCTCCACGTCTGAAAGTGCATTAAATTCCTCCTGGCTTAATCCCATTTCAGAGCTTCCAATGATTACCCCTACGGACCAGACGCCTGCATTAACGCCTTCTTGAATATCTGAAATCGTATCGCCTACCTTAACAACCTTCCATGCTGCCGATAGCTTTAAAGCTTCCATATTATGATAAATCATATAGGGATAAGGTCTTCCCAGCGAATGAGTGCCATCTGGGGTGATTACGAAATCCGGTTGGTAGCCCTTCCCAGCGGCATTCGGAATCACAACATCCATCATGGATTGAGTATAACCAGTGGTCGAACCAATCTTTAGCCCTTGGCTTCTGAGCACTTCCATGGTCTCAATGACCTCTGGAATCGGATCGGTATATTCGGATAAGGATGCCATCAGGGCCGGTTCAAATTCAGCATACAGATTCTCTACATCCTGTTCAGTAAAAGCTCTGCCAAATTTCGCTTCCCACAAGGCAGCTACTCTTGGCATGGATAACATCGCACGGATATGATCTATTTTCAGCATTCCCATAGGTGCTCTTGCTTCCTGCATCGTAACTTCAATACCCGCTTCCCGAAAAATATCAAGGAACACATTCACCGGTGCAAAGCATCCAAAATCTACCGCTGTTCCTGCCCAATCCAGAATTACGCCTTCGATTTGATTCATTGTGCCATTCCTCCCATATATGCTTCGATAATGTTGCATAAATCCTGAATATCTTCTTCGTAAATCTCACCAATATTTCCAATCCGGAAGCTATCCCACTCTGTCAGCTTGCCTGGATAAAGGACATACCCTTTGTTTTTCACATATTCATAGAAGTCTTCAAAGCTGAATGACTCATTCGGAAAAAGAAAAGTGGTTATAATAGGAGATTGCTTGTCGTCTGTGATATACGCATGGATTCCTATTCTCTCAAGTCTCTCTCGCAATACACGGTTATTGTTCTGGTATCTTGCTGCTCTTGCAGGAATGCCACCTTCTTGGATCAGTTCCTCAATCGCTCTCGCAAATGCAGCCACTACATGGGTTGGAGAGGTATAACGCCATTTCCCATCCGTGTTCATCGCCTTCCATTGATCATATAAATCAAGCGATAGGCTGCGTGCATTTCCTTTACATGCTTCAAGCTTATCCAGCTTCGCAATGACAAACCCGAATCCCGGAACACCCTGAATACATTTATTGGCGCTGCTGATTAAATAGTCAATTCCAAGCGCAGGGACATTAATTTCAATTCCGCCAAAGCTGCTCATCGCGTCGATAATTAAAGTTTTATCGCAGGCTTTTGCCAATTGTGAAATCATTTCAAGCGGATTAAGAATTCCTGTCGTTGTCTCGCAATGAACCATTGCAATATGGGTAATGGCTGGGTCCTCTTCGAGAATTCCTCTAATCTCTGCTTCTTGTGGGAATTCATTATATGGAGCACTATGCGCACGATAATGAAGTCCGATATACTCAGCCATTTGCACGATACGTTCACCGTAGGCACCATTTGTAATAATCAGAAGCTTATCATCCGCTGAAATGGCCGTAGTCAGCACAGATTCCACTGCAAACGTACCGCTGCCCTGCATTAGAACGGCCGTGTACTCTTCGTTCGTTGCACTCGCTAAATCCAGTAAGCTCGATCTGATCTGTTGGGTAATGTTTTTATAGTCCTGGTCCCAAGTACAACGGTCAAAGAGCATTTGCTCTTTGACCGTGTTAGTAGTTGTCAATGGACCTGGTGTCAGCAGTTTATAGTTGTTCATGGCCCTACACTCCTTCTAATCATTTTTTATTTCGCATCTTTAAAGAATTGTTGATGTTGCTCTAGCAATTCCACAGTCAACGGCTTAGCAAAATTCATACTGTGTGCAGGTTTATGGATATCACTAACTGTTTCATCTTTATAAAGAGCCACTGGGTAATTTGTAATTAAGTCTTTTCTAGCATCTTTAATAATCGTTTCTGCCATTTTCATCGCCAGCTCTGTCGTTGCATCGTCTTTTTTCACCACAGCTACAGATTCTGTAAGCGAGAAGTTACCTTCTGTCGGATCTACATAGTCAATCGGTGCGCCTTCTTCTTTAGCCAATACCGCTTGATGACGAAGTCCAAAGCCTGCAGCCACTTCTCCTGCCTTCACCTTTTTAATCGGACCGGAACCGGAGCTCTCCAAATGTGGGCCTACATTAGCAACCAAATCATGCAGAACTGTTTTACCTTCCTCTTCCCCATATTGCGAAATAATCGCCTGCACCAACAACCAAGCTGTCGAGGAGTCCATAATATTCGGAACGGATACCAAGCCTTTGAATTCTGGTTTCGTCAAATCTTTAATGGTAGTTGGCATCGTCAAGCCTTTATCTTTAAGCACCGCTGTGTTTACAAAAATAGCACCGGTATTTGCCAAGATCGGCGTATAGTAGGCTGGATATGAATCTAGCGCGTTAGTCGTGAACGATAGATCTTTAAACATGTTGTGTTTCTCTTGCGCACTTTCTACAAAATAAGAGCTCATCGTGATCAGGTTAGCCTCAATTTTGTCTCCCTCTGCCATCAGCTTTCCGCCCAGCTCAGAAGTGCCCAAGGATTGAAAGAGATATTGACCTTCGTACCCTGCCCCTTTTAACGCAGTCTCCATAGAGGCCACAGCTTCTTCATCCGCATTGGTCAAAATCACTACTTTACTCGCATCGCCCGATGCTTTATTTCCACAACCTGCTAATGTAAACACCAAACTCAAAGCCACAATAGACAATATGATTCCCTTGAATCCCTTAATTCGCTTAGACATAAATTCTCCCTCACTTTAACTGGTTTTTTTATATTTAAAATCGTTAACTAACGAGAGTTTGATTGCCGTTTCTGGAGATAGTCACCTAGAAGCTTGATAATAAGGTTGGTGCAAAAGATCAGGATGGATAGAACAAACACCTCATTAAATTTGGCGAAATGCTGCAGCTCTTTTATTTTGCTGGCAACAACCGAGGTTTGGGCAGTCACTAGAAAGATAATTCCGCTAATGGTCACCATCGCATTGATAAAATAGTAGCTGACCATCTCGATCACCGTGGATGCAGAGTTCGGCAGAATGACCCGGCGGATTGTTTGCAGCCAGCTGTCACCTAACAATTCGGCAGTGGTTTCCCACGACGGATTCATTTTCGCCAGAGAGTTCTTGGCCATCAGATAAGGAGTCGTAAAATAATGAACAAGGGTGCAGAGCACAAGAATGGCGAAGGTTCCCTTGAGGCTGCTGTTATTGAACAGAAGTAAATACGACAGACCAAGAACCATGCCCGGTACAGTGTTCGTTACCATCGATAGGATGTCAAAAATTGCTCTCCCTTTTATAGGCGTTCGCACATTGATGATAGCCGCAGCATAAGCCACTATCGTACCTACGATTGCCGTCAGTCCTGCTACCAGCAAGGAATTTTTATATACATTGATTAAATCGCTTGATTGAAAAACATCCACAAAATGCTTGAACGTAAACGTTAGATCATAAGGATAGCCATTCATCAGTGGTGCGACGAACATGACAGCAAACACCGCCAGTAGCCCTATTAGAATCACCGATGAGATCAGTCCAAGCACCGAATCTCTGCCTTTATTCCGGATCATCTCGATTTCAGTCACCTTGTCATAATGGAAATTGAACTTTTCAAGATACGTTAACAGCACAACCCCAAACGCCGCCGGTATTAACATCAGTACCGCAATAACAGCACCATTGTTGAAATCCGGTATCGCCCCAAGCATGACTTGATACAACTGAGTGGCAACCACGTTATATGTCCCACCCACCGATGAAGGAATCCCAAAATCCGTGAAGCTTAGGATAAAAGAAAGAACAAACGCCCCTCCCAGAGTCCCCCACAAAGGCCGAACGATCGTGTTCATGAAGCTTCGCATCGTCCCATCCCCCATAAGCTTGGATACGACGATAAATTTTTTATCAATGTACTTGAACGAATTATGAATTAGCAGGAAAGCCGAAGGTAAGGTATAGATCACATAGCCTATCAACAGTCCATTAAATCCGTAAATCTCGAATAAATTTCGTCCGAAGATTTTTGTAATTAGTCCTTGGTTGCCAAAAGAATACATTATTGCAAACCCGTAAGTAATTGTAGGCAGCAGCATGGGAATCAGGATTCCAGTTCTAATGATGCTTTTTAACGGGCGATAGATTCTTGTACAGTGGATAGAATAGGCTAGAATAAAGGCCAGAACAGTCGTGATCAGTGCGGTAACACCGGAGACCTTCATACTATTTCCGATGGACTCTCGAATCTCTTGATCTGCCAAAATGGTGAGATAATTGGATACTGAATAACCTTGGCCCGTTTCAAACGAGCGGATAAATAAAACAGCCAGTGGTAAGATGAGAAAAACAACAAATAGCAATACGATTGGGATAAAAATGATCCGCATTTCCGGCTTAGCTTTAGGCATAATGCTCACCGAACAGGTTATAGATATTATCCCGTTTCACTTGCAGTTGCCCCAGAATAAATTCTTTTACAAAATCATTACTAGGTTGTTGAATGATCTCTTGTGGCGTTCCGAATTGGGCAATATGGCCTTGATTGATAATGAGGATTTTATCCGACAGGGTTAAAGCTTCTTCAGGGTCGTGGGTCACGATAATCGTCGTAAGCTTATATTCTCTAGCGATAGATTTAATCCGAGCTTTGATCGATTCCTTGATGATTCCATCCAGAGCGCTTAAAGGTTCATCCAGCAGTAATAATTTGGGCTTCATCACGAGCGTTCTTGCCAAAGCTACCCTTTGCTTCTGACCGCCCGATAGAGCTCCGATCCGCTTCGTCAAGTGCGGTGTTAGTTCCAGAAACTCGATATACTCCTGAACCTCATGCTCAGACGTCAATCCTTTTTTATTTTTCAGACCGTAAACGATATTCTCGTAAGCATTAAGGTTGGGGAACAGTGCATAATCCTGGAACACTATATTAAATCCGCGTTTCTTCATTGGTACATTGCTTAAATCTTGATCATTAAAAATAATTTGCCCCTGCTCCATCTTAGCCAATCCCAAGATGATGTTTAGCAAGGTGGTTTTGCCACTCCCGCTGGGACCGAGTAAGGAGACAATTTCCCCTGCTTGGATACTTAAGCTAATATCCTCTAGAACAACCTTGTTATCGTAATGCTTGCTTATGTTTTGTAATTTAAGCAAAGGTTCCACCTCCTCAAGTACAACCTCAGTATAAAAAGGATTTGTTATTGAGGATAAACAGTTACGTAAAATCTATGTAAATTTTAAATAAGTTATGACTACATTATAAGTATATCATGACTAACTTACAAAGGAGTTGTTGCGACCTTATGCTAATCCCTTTATACTTCAACTATCGAAAGCGATATAAACTTTGAATGGGTGATTACATGTTTCCATTGGAAAGACAAAAGAAAATCATTGAAATCTTAATGTTGAAAAAGGTTCAGAAGCTGCCGGAGCTAGCAGAAGAGCTTAATATTTCTATCGATACCCTTCGCAGAGACATCAACCTGCTGGACAAGCAAGGGAAGATCAAGAAGATTTATGGTGGAATTAAACTGGTGGAATCGGAGTTTGCTGAATCTCCAATGGATGCGCGGATGGTCGGCCACTTAGAGGAAAAGAAAATGATCGCCCGAAAATGCAGCGAATATATCAACGATGGGGATTGCATCTATCTGGACAGCGGCTCTACCACCTATCAAATTGCTAAATATATTAAGAATAAAAAGAATCTCACGGTCATTACGAACTCCATTCCTGTGGTCAACGAGCTGATGAACAGTGCGGTTGAGCTTATTATCATCGGCGGGAAGGTCCGGCTAAATGAACAGTCTGTCATTGCATATGATTATCTGTTTAATTTCAGTGAATTAAATATACTTAAGGCTTTTATTTGCGCAAGTGGCATTACCCTTGAAAAAGGCATCTCCGACTATAATCTGGAGGAAGCCCAGACTCGTAAAAAAATTATCGATCTTTCTAAAGAGGTTTATGTCGCCGCAGACCATACTAAATTTGGGAAAGATGTTACGATTGGCATCTCCTCACTCGATAAAATTGGTTACATTATTACCGACCGTAATATAGATCGAAGCTACCTGCAGAAGTTTAAAACAAAACGCACGAGCTTGATTATTGCGGAGTAATTTTTATCATTCTAACAATCACAAACGTAAGCAAAGAACGCTTCTCCGGATATTTGAGAAGCGTTACTTTGCGTGTTTGCTCCTTCGCAGCTTGCTTCAGCACATTATAGACAAGAGAAAGCCAAACAACCCCAAGCTTCATTTTCTCCATGCCACGAAGTAGAAATCGCCGGAAGCCCCGATTGTTCTTCAGTTGTCCTAACACACTCTCCGGTTCGGAAAACTGATGCCCGGATAGATAATTAGGGATTATCTCCCTATAGTTCAGAGACTTCTGCCCATTAGACTACTAAATAGGGAAAATCCCCCTATAATTCAGCTGATTCGTAGGCAAATATAGAGATTAGCCCAATTTATAGGGAGGAATTCCCTGTTTCCATTGTTTTTAAGCAATTATCGGCTTTTTATAGGGAGATTTTCCCTATCCCCTTCCTCTCCATCTCCCAATCTTCATTTCTCTGAATATCCCTGAATCTAACATCATAGACAGCATTTCAAGAATCACTTAAACTGAAAAATCAGAAATATATTTTTTAAATGGAGTGAGCATATGGCTTTAAATCAAATGTCAGAGTTACACCAGCGCAACAAATTAATTATGTACTTGTTTTGGGGCTGCTTAGTGTTGGGCTCGATTTCGCTTTACAGATTTCCACAAACTATAATTGCGATTATGTCAGCAGCGGTACCCCTCGGCTTACTGTGTACGATACTAATTTGGAAACGTGTAGCTACACCTTATATTATGTACATAACAGCTATAGGCTTTAATATCATTACATACTTCTACATCGATGCAGGGACTAACATCATCAGCACATTTATTCTATATTGGGGACTGGGCATCGTATCCCTCTATCACAACTATCGTCCATTACTCCTTAATGGTGTAATTTCTTGGATCTTACTCAACTATTTCCTTATGACCAAACCAATTTACGCTTCAGTAGATGTGTTAAGAATTAATACACTTCTCATCGTCATGATACTGGTTCTGATCTATCAGAGTCAGATTGGTACGAAAATGTTCAAAAACATGTCTAAAAGCAGCAACGAAGCTGAACGTGCTAGAGCGGAAATGGAGACCGTGCTTACAGGTGTTACTGAATCTGTAGGTGTTCTGAGTCAATCCAGTCACCTAATGCATAACAACGTATTGACAACAGATCGAATTTCCAAAGAAGTCGTGACTGCCTTTCAAGAGATTGCCAGTGGAGTGGAATCACAAGCACAGAGTGTTAACGATATCTCTAATGCCATGCAGCAGTTAAACGAATCGGCTATGCAAGCAAATGCTGCATCCATCTCGATGAGTAATCGAAGCCGTGATACGGATCAAATCACGCAAGAGGGACAAGAAGAAATCGTTCGTTTAACTGGAAATATGTCCGAGGTTACAGATATCGTAACGAGAACTGCTGTCTTGATGACACAAATGAATGAAGAGAATCAGAAGATTGAATCGATCGTTTCGAGTATCGTGGGGATTGCTGAGCAGACGAATCTTTTGTCGCTGAATGCTTCCATAGAAGCCGCACACGCGGGAGAGCATGGCAAAGGATTCGCAGTCGTATCCAATGAAATCCGAAAATTAGCACAAAGCTCCCACAATGCATCCGCAGACATTGCTCAGATTCTCAGAAGCATTCAAAATAATATTGCGCAGGTTGGCGATATGGTTTCTAACGGGCTGCTAGTTGTAGAATCAGGAAGAAATTCCGCTGATGATATTGCTCGATTGTTCGAGGGTATTCGGAATAATACGCACCAAGTGCTTGAACAAGCAGAAGACTTGAAGGATCGGAGCGATCACATCCAGCACGCTTCCACCCTTGTACTCGGTGAGGTCAATTCTGTGGCTGCAATTACCGAAGAGAATACAGCAGCTATTGAACAAGTCCTTGCTAGCGCTGAGGTCCAGCAGCAACATGTTTCTGAAACGGTGGTCAGCATCAGCAATCTAAATGAATTAGCTACTAAGCTAGACAATTTAACGAGACCTTCATAGGTCAAGCTGTTTCAATACCATTCATACCAAGAAGCCTAATTACCCTCTCGGATGATTAGGCCTCTTTTAGTTTGAATGATTAGATTAGGGAAAATCTGCCTAATTATGTGAGTTTTAACTTTCTTCAAGTGATAATTAGGGAAAATCTCCCTGATTATCAGAGTAATTCCTTCATAAAGGGGGTTTTCTCCAATTAATTAGGGAGGATTTCCCTAATCCACACAATTTCAGCCGATATCGGACTATTTTCAGGGAAGATTTCCCTAATTTGCGAAGTGGCTTCTCCAGCATGCCTCCGATTTTCCGCACATCACTGAGACTGCGCTCTTTAATTTCCGTCTCCAATCGAAAAAGCCAGCTACTTCACTCCGAAGTAGCTGGCTTTATTTATATAGTTCTAGCTAAGACTTCCCGCCTCAACACGCGGCGGACGCATGGTCAGGCTGACCCTGCCCTTCTTCAGGTCAACACCCATCACCCAGACGGTGACATTATCTCCTACGGAGACAACGTCCATCGGGTGCTTCACAAAGCTGCCGCTGAGCTGGGAAATATGCACCAGCCCATCGTTCTTGATGCCGATATCGACGAATGCGCCGAAATCGATCACGTTGCGGACGGTTCCCTGCATCTCCATGCCAGGAACCAGATCCTCGATCTTCAGCACGTCGGTGCGGAAGATCGGCAGCGGCAGCTCCTCGCGCGGATCGCGGCCCGGACGCTGCAAGCTCTCTAGGATGTCGCGAAGCGTAGGCACGCCGACATCCAGCTTCACAGCCAGCTCCTCGGCATTTTGTGCCTCCAGCTGTGAAGCCACTTCCTTGCTGCCCAGTTGATCAACATCGAGGCTCAGCTCACGGAACAAGCGATCCACCACCGGATAGGACTCCGGGTGAATTGGCGTGCGGTCCAAGGTGTTGTCTCCACCAGGAATCCGCAGGAAGCCGATACATTGCTCATAGGACTTGGCACCCAGTCGAGGCACCTTTTGTAGCTGTTTCCGAGTCGTGAACTTACCGTTCTCTTCACGGAATTTAACGATATTTTTAGCAATCGTCCCGTTAACGCCAGCCACGTAAGATAGCAAAGCTGGAGATGCCGTATTCACATCCACTCCCACATGGTTAACCGCTGATTCCACGACAGCCTTAAGACTCTCCTCCAGATGCTTCTGGGAGACGTCATGCTGATACTGTCCAACGCCGATAGCCTTCGGATCGATCTTTACCAGCTCTGCCAGCGGGTCCTGCACACGGCGAGCGATAGAAGCCGCACTGCGCTCCGCAACATCCAGATCCGGGAATTCCTCCTGCGCCAGCTTGGAAGCCGAATAGACACTCGCTCCTGCTTCATTAACGATCAGATAGGCCAGCTCTGGGTTACCAATTTCAGCAATCACTTCTGCCGTAAATTGCTCCGTCTCACGGGAGCCTGTACCATTACCAATCACGATGAGCTGAATACCGTACTTGGCGATCAACTCTTTGAACTTAGCAGCGGCTTCACGTTTTTTGTTATTCGGCGGTGTCGGATAGGTCACGGCTACTTCAAGCAGCTTACCAGTATCGTCTACAACGGCCAGCTTACAGCCGGTACGGTATGCAGGGTCAACACCTAGCACACAACGCCCTTTAACAGGCGGCTGCAGCAGCAAGCTACGTAGATTACCAGAGAAGATGGAAATCGCTTGGTTCTCGCCCCGTTCGGTCATCTCCCCACGAACTTCACGCTCCACAGAAGGAGCAATCAGACGTTTGTAGGCATCCTCAGTCACTGCTTCCAGCAGTTCCTTCACCGGGGACGGCCCTTTAATAATCTTCCGTGCAATGTAGGCATGGATTTTGTCTGTGACAACCTCAATGCCTACCTTCAATATATTCTCCCGTTCACCGCGGTTAATGGCGAGTATACGGTGAGGTGGCATTTTGTGTACAGGTTCACGGTAGCTATAGTAGTTCTCGTATACGGATTCCTGCTCTGCATCCTTAGCTTCAGACACAAGTATACCCTGACTTGCCGTATACTGCCGAACCCAAGAGCGGATCGCAGGATCATCTGCAATGTTCTCAGCGATGATATCAAGTGCGCCTTGAAGCGCTTGATCTGCGGTCTCCACTCCTTTTTCAGCATCTATATATTTCGTTGCCTCAGTCTGTGGGTCCCCTTGTCTCTGCTGCTCCATAATCCAGTTCGCAAGCGGCTCTAAGCCTTTTTCCTTCGCAACACTAGCACGTGTCTTACGCTTCTGCCGGAAAGGACGATACAAATCCTCCACTTCCTGAAGCTTGACCGCATTGGTGATTTGTTCATGAAGTTCCTTGGTCAGCTTGCCCTGCTCTTCAATATTGCGGATAACGTCCTTCTTACGTTCGCCTAAATTGCGAAGATAAGCCAGGCGTTCTTCAATATCACGCAGCGCATTCTCGTCCAGCTCACCCGTCATTTCCTTCCGGTATCTGGCGATGAACGGAATCGTATTCCCCTCATCCAGCAGTCCAACCGTTGTACGCACCTGCTTCAGGCTAATGTTCAATTCCTTGGCAATCGCTACAGTAATCAATTCCTGCTCCCGCTGTGCGGCCGCCTCATCCGTAATGACTCCCGTATTGCTGTTATCTACCGTCATTAGTATCCCTCTTCCCGTACACAATCTGCTTATACAATTCTTGTTCTCATATTTAAAATAGTATCACAGATCGGCTCTGTACCAAAGTCCACCCTAGAGAGGGGGCAGATTCAAGGGGTTTAAGCACGTTGTCCCATTCCTCTTTTGCTGGAACTAAGTGACAACACAAAGCACAAAGCTAGAACAAGCGCGGCTGCCCCATACGGAAAGTTAATACTTAGATCAAAAAGATAACCCGCGACGATAGGCCCAGCAATATTTCCAAGACTCGTATAAGCTGAGTTCATCCCTGCTACGAACCCTTGCTGAGATTCTCCCGCCATTTTGGATAACTGGGTACCTACTGCTGGTCGTAGAATATCCATAGCTAAGAATACGATAAAGGTAATCGCACAAATCGCCCAAAAGCCACTTACAAACAGCGTCAGCAGAATAAACATTGCAGCAGTTATAAGACAAGTGGAGATTACTTTATTCTCTCCGAATTTATTCAGAATCCAGCCAAAGGCGGATACCTGCACCACAGCACCGGCGATCGAGCCAAAGGTAATTACAAAAGCAATATCTTTAGGCGTAAAGCCAAATTTATGGTCCACGAACAATCCGAACACCGTTTCATAATTAGCCAGTCCAAAAGCCATGACAAATACAATAATTAACCCGAAGAAGTACGGCTCACGATAAGAACGCAGCAATTGCGTAATGAAGCTCTCCTGATTATTTTTCGATGCCATCGCTTCCATTCGTTTCTCTTTAGACAATGATTCAGGTAAAATCAAAATCGTCACTAGAGCTGCAACCCCAGCCGCACCAGCCGCACAGAAAAAGGGTACCCGCATTCCAAGCTCAGCAAGATAACCACCAATCCCAGGACCGATAATAAATCCGGTAGTAATGGCTGCATTAATAAGCCCCATTCCTTTAGCTCTCTCTTCAAAAGAGGTCGTATCTGCTACATAAGCCATAACTGCCGGCATAATTAATGCAGCTCCTACACCACCGAGCAATCTTGAAACGAACAAGAGCCAGGACACATTCGCCAGACCAAAGAGCAGTTCTGAAAAAGCAAACACGATCAGACCCGCCACAATCACTTTTTTCCGGCCTATTCTGTCGGATAACCTACCCGCGAATGGCGATACTAATAATTGGGCAAGCGAGAATGAAGCCACTAACAGCCCAACGGTACTACCGCTGATCCCAAGTTCATTCATATAAGTAGGCATTATAGGGACTACAAGCCCAATTCCTGTAAAAGCAAGAAAAATATTAAGCATAACAAGAAGCATAGCGCCTCTGTTTCTAAGTAGTAATGACATTGTATTAACCTCCGTGGTTTCTAAAGCCAAATCTTCGAGTAGTTTTTCTGTAGAGACCGACCATCCGGTCTAAATTAAAGCAAAAAAAATAGTCCTTCCTATTCTGGTGCTTTCAAGAAGCTTCAGCCTTCATGATTCCTGAATGTAAAGCTTCTTTCATGCCCCCTATATCTTACCCCGTACATATCCCTTGTAATAACAATCGTACTGACTCCCGGTAATATTTTTTTATATCATCCGATGTCTTTTCATGAATGGAGTATTCGGAAACTCTCCCGATCCCTTCAAGCATGCCACTAACAATAATCACATAATCCTCTAAGTCACCCTTTATAAAGTACCCCGTGTCCATACCTTCCTTCAGAAGATCGCGACACGCACGTGAGGCAGCCTCATATAAAAGTGCAAGCCGCTTAGTGATATCCTCTGAATGCGCTCTACTTCTTGAGAATTCCTCAAGCGCTCGAATCAACGGATTCTGAAAATCATTTGCATAATGCTCGGCTAATGCATATAAACGTTCCTGAGCACCAACAATCTCCTTCTTCTTATCCTCCCACGCCTGAAGCCACTGCGCCGTATCCTCTTCTACCACGTAAAGAAAAAGTTCATCCTTGCTCGGAAAATGATGATATAAGCTGCCTTTACTAACATTCGAGGCTGCGCAAACTTCATTCATAGTTACAGCTGCATACCCCTTCTGAACAAACAGCTGGGTGGCTTTAAGAACAATTCGTTTCTTGGTTTCTTCTCCGTCTGAACGTCCTTTGATTCTAAACACCTCCTAAACCGACCGTACGGTCTAATGTTATCAGATCATTTTAAAAAAGTGAACCCCTAATCTTTCTTTATTACCCATACGCAAAAATGCACATCAAAAGACGCTCGGATTCGTACCCGAGCGCCTATCTCATGGATTATCTATAACCCCGGGTGATTAAAAATCAATCAGACCAAGGCTGATTTGCAGCGAATCATCCACCTTCTTCATAGTCTCATCATCAAGGTGGGTGATCTTGTCAGTTAAGCGTTGTTTGTCAATCGTCCTAACCTGCTCTAGCAGTATAACAGAGTCTCTGTCAAAGCCATGAGCTGCTGCGTCAATTTCCACATGCGTAGGTAATTTAGCCTTCTGGATTTGGGCCGTGATTGCGGCCACAATTACCGTCGGGCTAAAGCGATTGCCAATATCATTCTGGATGACCAGTACTGGCCTTACTCCGCCTTGCTCAGAACCTACGACCGGCGAAAGATCAGCAAAAAAAACATCGCCACGTTTAACGATCAATGTCTACACCCCGCTTACTAAGCGGCCAAGAGTGCTGTCTGCATCTTCCTCCGCGAGGAACGCCTCGCATGCCATGGTCAAGTTGATCTTAGCCATTTCCATGTAGCCGCGCTGCATGGACTCCCGGATGGAACGTTTCCTCCGTTCGCTCAAATACAGCTTCATGGCCTGCCTAATCAATTCACTCCGGTTGGAATTCTCCAATTGAACAATTCCGTCCACTTCCTGTAAGAGATGATCGGGCAAGCTGATCATGATTCTTTTGGTGTTCTGCAAATTGGCCACCTTCTCTTCCACCCCCACAAACCTTCTGCCCTTGTGTTCCAGTGTTGCAATATACAAGGAATTTTATACAAGGAATATATGCCGCCAGTATATCAAGTATGCTGCATCCCATTATAAACTAGAAATGGCGGTTCGTATAGGCTTTTAGTCATATCTCCTAATACGATACAATTCCTTCTATTTTCTCCCTTGAATAACATCACTGTCAAGAACTTTAAGATTGTAGCAGAGCATTTACCAATTTAGGAAGTGTGCCTTCACGTATATAAACGCGGGGCACCCGATGAGCCAGCATGCAAATTACCTCGTAGTGAATCGTTCCAAGATGGAGAGCCAACTCGTCTGCCGTGACCATCACGTCAGCTTGACGACCGATGAGTACAACTTCTTCGCCTGCTTTAATTTGTTCCGCTTCTTCAGCGAAAGATTTGAGTGATACCATACACTGATCCATGCAGATTGTACCGACGACAGGAACGCGGCGTCCACGTATTAACACCTCCGCTTTGCCAGTTAGCATGCGGGAATATCCATCTGCGTACCCCACAGGTAGCGTTGCGATAATCTCCTCGCTGTCTGTGACGTATCGAGTGCCGTAACTGACGCCCCAATATGGAGGCAGGCTCTTAACATAAACAACCTGCGTCTTCAGCGTCATTACCGGATGTAGTTCCACCAGTTGACGGTTCACCTCGGTAGAGGGATAAAATCCGTACAAGCTGATGCCTACCCGCACCATGTTGCTGGATAAATAAGGTGAATCAATGGCCGTAGCGCTATTGCCCGTATGTATGATCGGGATCTGAATGTTCTGCTCCCGCAGCGTTTCCGCCACGCTCATGAACCGTCGATGCTGTTCCAGTGTATAGCTTTTGTCTTGTTCGTCTGCCTTGGCAAAATGGGTAAACATACCCTCCAGCTCCGCCTGCGCAACAGACTGCACTTCAGAGATAAATGCAGGTGCGTCCGCTGGTAAAAGACCCAGTCGTCCCATCCCGCTATCAATCTTGATATGCACCTTCAGCCTATGTTCCGGATCTATAGGAAGCTGTCTAATCGCCTCCAATACCTCCGGTGTGAACAGTGTTACAGTTACATGGTTCTCCCAGGCAACGGCTATTCCTTCAGGAGAAGTGTAGCCAAGCACCAGTATAGGAATCAGTATTCCCGCCTGACGCAGCTCCAATGCTTCATCCAAAAAAGCCACACTAACGTAATCTGCTCCGAGTCTTTCCAGTTCCCGTGTTACTTCCACTGCTCCATGGCCGTACGCATTTCCTTTGACGCATCCCATAAACTTTGTCTCTGCCGGCAAGTAGCGGCGAAAGGCTTCGTAATTGGCACGCAAATCATCCAGATTAATTTCGGCTACTGTCGGTCGATAGCTTGCTTGCACTTCAAAGTCACCTTCTTACGTTGTAGTAAAACGTCATAGCTGCATTATCATTGTCTTAGTACTCATGGTAATGCTACAGAAGGTGGCTGTCAATGTGAGCTCAGTTATCTTTTGGCTTCAGATCAAAGAGGCTGGAGCGCTGAAAAATATAGAAAGGCGGATACTACGTTGTAGAGGAAAGAATCCCACAAAACGCAGTATCCGCCTACTTTATATTATTTACCCGATTGTGCCTCCATAGAAGCGGCAATTTGCATCATTTCGTTAACAGGAAGATTAGCACTTGTAATTCTGTACTCTATACCCTCAGACATCCAGGTCAATGTCTGCTGCTCATCACCGCTTAGAACTCCTGCGGTAAACCCAAGATCTATTAGCGTTCCAGGAGCCAATGCTACTGCGCGGTCCAATGGTCGGGCTTCCATAATGGTGTACTGATAAACCCCATCATACCGGATGAGAACGGCATGATCCTTGTTGCCCTCCAATTTATGGGAGTCCTTCAGCTCCACACCTGCCGGAACATAACCCGGTTCAATAATACCAAAGTCACCAAGCTCAGCAGCGACTGGTTGCCCTTCCTGCTCCTGGCCCTCCGGAACTACAACCGGATTCCCATTTTCGTCAACCTCAGCTACTGTGCTTTCTGAAGCAGCACCTGTGGTCATATTCTTTTGCATATCAAAAGAATCTTTAGTGAAATCTGTATCGAATTTAAAGGCGTCAAACTTCACATCCACAACTACCTTAGCTTCAGAATCTGAGACTTGAACCTGTTTAGGCTCATAAGTCTTTTTATCCAGCCAAATCTTCTGCCGCACAAGAGCATTGCTTTGATAATTCGCAGCTACCTCGAACACATAGTTATCTCCTTCTTCCACAAATTGACGATTGTTATCAGAGACGATGCCCCGAACTAGCGTCTGGTACAAATAAACCTGACCTTGATTGTCCGGCCAATCACTCTGGAAGCGGAAGCTCTTATTCATACTTGGTGTGAGTACGAACACTCCCTCATCATTACGAAGCACGATCTGCGTAATATCCTTCTGAACATTGGCCAAGCTGATCCGGTAGTAAGAAGGGTTCTTGTACCATACCTCTACCTTATACTCCTGCGGCTGCTCACCGGTGAACAGGGTCATAACGCCTGAAGCTTGGTACGTTCCCTGCTTACTCTCCAACTTGTCGGCCACATTGTTCAAATCCTTGACTACGGAAGCGGCATCCTTCTTCCCGCACCCCGTCATCACCAGGGCCACGCTCATAATGATCGCGAGTACCCATATTGTCCGGCGCATGACATCATCCCCTTAACCTGTTTTGAATGCATTGATTAGTACATGTCTATGAGGGACTTGGCCGCAATATGCAGACGGGCATGACAAGCATGAGGCTTAGATTTATTTTTTAGGAACATACAAACAAAAAAAGCCTACGCAGAGCGCTGGCTTTATGTTTTATACAGAGATGCAATAACATTATGTAGGTCTTATCTATTGAATAGAGCGAAATTTATGGGAATAGCTTCTTGTTTCAACTCTCGTTATCACTATGTATGGCCTTATTGTACTGATTGATTAATTCATCCAACTTCATGGACTGTCTGATCACATTTGGATGTAACAATCCTCCGTGTTGCCTTTCCATCAAATAAAGTTTGGCTCTAGCACCCTCTATTCTCTTTTGGATAATTTCTGGGTTATTCATTAACTCTACCTCCTCAAAGTAATATATTAGAGGTATATGTCAAATTCTATAGTTTACAATAATGTGCAGTACCTTTTATTTTCGTTGATTCTCTGCACCTTACTGATTAAACTTTGGTATTCCTTTTGCGTTTCTAAGGATGCAGTATGTCGAAGCTGTTCGAACATTCCAACACACTTTATAATACCTGATTCGCTATTTATCTTTACTGAATATTCCAAACTATCCATTACATACTTTATACTAATCTCATATTTATTCCTTTTCATATAATAGAATGCGATCTCAGCCATTAAGTTAGTATATCTATCTTCAAAAATTTGTTGATGATAGGATCTAATTTCTAATTGATGATCTCTGCAATCTGATATTTTTTGCTCAAACCGCAGAAGGATATCATCCACGTTAAATTGATAGTGGTTAGCCACCTGAAGGATTTTGAACAGACCTGAGAGAATTTCTTCCTCTCTTTGTTCAATGTATGCCACATATTCCGATAGCACCGTTACATCCCCTTTTAAAATTCGCAGCAAGTAAATATTAGCCCGTGCCCACTCCATGCATTGATTCATAAGCTGCAGAGCTTCCTCCGTGTCTTCACGAATCCAGCTCATATCCATGTAGAGATTAACATAATGTAAAGCTCTATCATAATTTCCAAGCTCTCTATAAACTACTGAACGTAACACATAGGAGTATTGAATATATGAGAATAGTGGTATTTCAGTTTCCTTTTGAAGCCTACTTTTTCTGGTACGTTCGTATTTGGAATGATATTGAATCGTTGCTTTATTCCCCATTTCCTTAGCCATTGCCATTACCTTATCCCAGTGCCGCAAAGCACTATATGTATTCGCCAAATCTTTCAGCGCATCAAGCTGGTCCACCTCGTCAAGCCGATTAACAAATCCTTCAAATTGGACAGCTGCTCGTAAATTAGCATCCTGATCCTCGCCCAAGGCGATCGTGAATAGCCTGTATTGGCAAAGGGCTAACCGCTCTGAATGCTGATACTTCTCACTCTCAGCCACACTCTGATATAACATCGCTGCTGCTTTATGCTTCCCTTGCACAAAAAAATCTTCTGCAGTATCAAATAATGAAGGCGTATAAGATAAGCTGTCCATCATAATTCCAACTACCCGTGCAATACATTCCAGCTTGTTTAGCTCTGCACAGCGATATAGAAATGGCCGAAGGCGTCTCCAATTCGGATTGGAGTGTACAAAACACTCATCCACATACAAATCATAGTAGCTGCCTTCTTCTAATCCCATACCTTCTGTGATCCGATCTAATTGCTGCATGGCTATTGGACGATTCCCATTGATGATATTACTGATCGTGCCTGAATTTACTTTAGACACCTCTGCGAACTGATTGATCGTTGTCCCATGCTTCTTGAGATAGTCCGCCAGTTCTGCACGAATGGTCATCTGCTTCATGATCAAAGCCACCTTCCGCCAACATAGTTCATATATAAGCAAATAGTATTTTAATAATATTATGACTAATTATTCCAGCGGTCAAATTATTTTTTTCATTACTTTTCAAATGCAATTATTCGACAAACAATGTATAGACTTTGGATTAGTAAAAGGCAAAAACCACCAGAATACAAGGTGTATTACACCGTTTCTGATGGTTCATCTAACGATACTACTATCCATAGTCATTCAATACATGCATATAAATTCAACTAAGAGCTAGGTTTTACCATCAAATCTATCTTTCTAATATAAGGGTCGAGAGCTTCCATTAACTTTTCTTGGTTTTGTATCTCCTCTTTCGAAAGCCGTTCCATATGAACACTTCCATCGGAATCAAATACCTTGGTATCATAGCTTTGCAACTCAATTATTAATCGTTGGATCTCCTCAAACTCTTTTTTAGTAAGCCTCTGTTCAGCTTTTTCAAGCAAGCTATTCCAGAAAGTATCACGATCTACGGCAGATGCCTTTCCCTTAGGGATTTCCGTTTCATTCATTTTCTCGAAATAAGGTTCAAGCTCCGCCTGTAATTTCTTGTATGCCTTCTGTTCCTTCGCACTTAAATGCTCTAAGTGAAAGACGCCTTCAGCATCGGTCATTTGCAGATTATAAGATCCCAATTCCTTTAATAAGGACATCAGCTTTGTGAATTCCTCTTCGTTATAACTTTGCTTCGCGTTCTGCAGCTTGGCTTCAAGCCTATCATATTGTTGCTGAGTTACTCCAATCGTAGCCGCAGTTGCTGGGGACTCATACATGGTGTCTGCCAAATAATGATATCCGGCATAAGCTCCAGTAGGAATTAATAGTGCAGCCGCCATAATACTTGCCACGAGCCATTTCTTCATACGTTTCCCCCCTCGGTTAGCTACGGTCCTATTTAGTATTTGCGCCTTCAGTTCCGGTGGGGCGCTTAGATTTCTCGCCTCTTCCTGCAGAACTGTCCGTAACTCTTCATTGAAATTCATGCAGGTCCTCCACCTTTCCCTTAAAAAGAGTATGATTGTCTGACTTCTGACGAAGCTTGTGCAGTGCAGCGTGAATACGAGATTTCACGGTTCCGAGCGGAATACCCAGTATCGCAGCACTTTCTTCCTGTGAATATTCGTTTAAATAATGCAGAATAATCACCTGCTTCAGCTTAAATGGAAGACGGTCTACACTTGCTAGTAGGGTGCGGTTGGATAATCTGTCCACAACATCATTCGTAAATTCATACTCCATGATCAAATCAGCATGTTCTGCCTTTTTGAGAATTCGGAGATGCGTCCATCTCTTCCTCCGATAGGCATAAATTTGCCGCATGACCAATCCCATAAGCCAAGGCCTAAAGGGGCGATTCACGTCAAATTGTTCAAGCGACCGGTGCACCTGAATATAGATCTCCTGAACAACATCATCCACATCGGAGGTTTCGCGAACGAGAAAATGAACGGTCTGATACACATCCCGAATCGTCGCTTCATATAGCTCACCATACGCTTCACGACTGCCGGCTAGCGTAAGCGCAATGAGCTGAGAATATTCTTTTGGATGTTTCATCCCTCTCAATCCCTCCTTCGGTCTTACACTATATATTGGTAAACAAAAGATTTATCGTTCGATTTATTTTGATTATAGAGTTAAAATCAAAATCACATGGAGAATTTCCCTTTAGATGACCTTTTCGATATTCAAAAAGCCCGCAAAATGCGGGCTTCAAGTTTAGTTGCATTCCAATCTGCAGCATAAGCCTCCTGCCACTTACTAGTCAGTGGATCGACTCTGCTACTTTGGTCAAATCATCTTTATCCAGGCTAGATGATACTACACCGTATAATACACCATTAGCTTCCCAGTCTATAGCTTTGCCATTCCAAAATACAGCATCAACTCCGTTTATTTCTACATTTTCTATTGTACCGTCCGTCGACATCTCATACGCCGTTTCTTCATCAGCGTATCGCTGCTGCATTGTAATCCTCTCATTTGTGGCTTTATTTATAAAATATAAATCAATGTATTTACTATTTTTAATTACTTCCCCGTTATCGTTCTTATAAAACTCTGCGCGATCAAATGCATAACCATCCGGCAGGTACTCCGGCAACCCTACATCAAACATGGTATATTCGTTTAGCTTGCTAGAATCCCTTACGATCAATACTTTTGGTTTCTCTTGATCCCTCTCAGATTGCGTAACCAACCTACCGTCTTCAAACCCTACGATTTTTTCCCCGTCAGCATTGTACACATCATCAGCCTTTTGAGCAGCATCGGGTGTCAAAATCGCATTTCCGTTGCTATCAAAAATCTTCCCCTTAAGTTCATCCGGAATCACATTGTTTTCCACGGAATATTCTACTTCATGGGCTACGATATGTCCCAAATTTATCGTTTGCAACACTTTCGATAGCAGCTCCTGTGCGAATGATGGTTGCACAAAAGTTACACTTAATATGCACGCCGCAAGCAATGTTGCTAGTATAACAGCAGGGCGTCTTACTCTATGTTTTTTACGCAATTCTTTCTCCTCCTTTTGGCCGGCATTATTTCTCCGTACCTTGTTCAGAATGGCTGTCTTGTCAGAGCCCTCGCTGAAATCTTTATGGGCTAATACTCTGCCAAGCTCCAGTAGCTCCTCATACTCCCCAGCACCGTTTAAATCATTTTCCGCTCCATGTATACTTTCATCTAAATCCGCAGAGAACTTCTGCTGTATTTCTTTACTATTCATAGTTGCTCCACGCTCCCTATTTCAATCTTTAGCTTCTTCATCGTCCGGTAGAGAATTACGCCAATGTTCCCCTCCGAAATTCCCGTAAGCTGGGCGATCTCCGTATTTCTCAAATTAGCGCCAAATTTAAGAGCCACAATATTTCTTTCCCTCGAGTTCAATGTGTTCAGCGCTTCATTTAGCTTGTCGTTACGTTCTCCCTGGAGGATTAAACTTTCCGGTTCTTTTCTAGTAGAAACCAGCTCCATAACGGCATCCAACGAGAAGAAACTGCGCCTCTTCAGACTTCGGTAATGGTCATTGACCACATTCCTAGCGATGGCAAATAACCACACCTCCAAAGGAGCTTTTTCCTGGGCATAGGTCGCAAGCTTAGCCAAGGTCTTCTCAAAGACCAAGCTTGTCAGATCCTCAGCCGTATGGCGTGAGCTAACCCGATAAGCGATATAGTTGAATATTCTTTTATAGAAGGTTTCAAAAATCGTTGTGAATAAAGCATCTATATCTATGTTTTCTTGTATTTTCTCTTTAACAAAGGGGGGAAGCAATGCGCGCTCTTGCATCAATCAAACTCTCCTTTCCAGCAAAGTTTTACTTAGCTAAGTAAATTCAATTGTTAATACGTCGTATTCTAAATTCCATTACAAAGAATCTTCCAATCAAGCTCCAGAATCCACATAACTTGACAAGCTTATTATAGCTTCTATATATTTTAGGGACTAAAGTAAATTGGAGCGTGACTATGAGCACAGAGCAAGATAAACAATATGCTATCCATAAGGTTATGGAATCCATGGCAAATGTGCAGCAGAAATCCCAGTCCTTCATTGATATGATCACTAAACAGGAAACCCTAACTCACAATCAGATTATGCTGCTGTTCCAGCTCCAGCTTACAGGAAGCTTGAACATTACTGACATCTCCGAACGATTCGTTATTACTCCCGGAGCCGCCTCTTCTATGTGCGATAAAATGGAACAAGCTGGTCTTATCGAACGGGTGCGGACGAAGGAAGATCGCAGAGTCGTCAACATTGTCCTTACAGAACAAGGTCATCAGCGAATTCTTCACCTGTTTGAAGCCTTTCCTACCTCGGATTTGGATAAAATCTCCGGAACCTTAGAACAAATCAATGAGCTAATGGATAAAATGATGCAATAACAGCATAAGAGCATCCATTTTGATCGTTATCGTTTACACACACTGCCTGTCAGGAAACTGACGGCAGTTTTTTTATGCTTATATTCACGTAGTATTATATTGACTATATATTATAATGAATATATATTTTAATTATTAAAATATAATTCGAAAGGCGGTATCCTGTAAATGTCCAATGATTATGATACTTATGAATTCAGAGAAATAATCGATCCACCGCTGAAGGTAAGAGGTTCACTGATTCTCAAAGAGGATGTTCGTACGGTTACTGTCGATGTTATCGGCCACTTAAGGACTCAGAAAAATATTGCCACCTCTAAGCTAAAAGTGTCTGGTGATTGTACGATTGGAGGTCATTGTAAGGCGAATCAAGTCAACAATCTGGGAAGCCTTCGCGTTCAGCACATCCAAGCAGACAGACTGCAATCGTCTGGATACTTATCCGCAGCACAAGTCGCTGAAGTTGATACCTTTCATGCCGAAGGTGCTGTGAAGATCAATAGATTAACCGCTGGTACATCGATTGAGATTCGTTTAGGAAACAGAAGCACAATTGAGGTCATGAGCTCTAGCGGCACGATTATTGTTAAGCCATCTTCCAAGCTTATTAATGCGCTGATGCACTACTTCCGGAAGCTTACCTGCAAAACGATTGAAGGAACTAGCATCACGTTATATCGAACGACAGCTGATCTCGTCTGCGGTGAAAATATCATCATCGGACCAGGTTGTTCTATTGGGGAAATTCGCTATAGCAAAAGTCTAACTGTAGATCCTAAATCACAAGTTGATCGGACCGTCTTTTTAAATAAATAATGAACGTAACAAGCTTGTCTCCGCTTTGTTTACAGAAAGTGACCTACAACACGCTGATTTAATCTATACTAAAGGGGACTGGACTTTATCCTCGGAGGTAATTATGAATAAAATCATCGTAATCGGAGCTAGCACGCTCTTTTTAGCCGGATGCGGAGCATCGGCATTTATAGATATGGATACATCAATAGCGATTAACCAAACACAAACTACTGAAGCACCCCTAAAGCTAATCGTTGACGGCGAAGCCGTTCTTCCTTCTCTCCCACCTTTTTTCTCAGGTGATAAGGTCTATGTACCTGCAAAAGTACTAATGGAGTACTACTCAT
The DNA here is from genome assembly GCF_037963865.1 of Paenibacillus sp. FSL R10-2734. Lineage (NCBI taxonomy): Bacteria > Bacillati > Bacillota > Bacilli > Caryophanales > Paenibacillaceae > Paenibacillus > Paenibacillus sp. FSL R10-2734. Next base: position 6,619,307 of record NZ_CP150170.1, read on the forward strand.
CAGAACAAAAATGGGATAATACTCTGAAGACCTTAACCATCTCTGATGGAAGCAGTAAATACGTTCTGAAGCCGGGTAATGAGTATATGCAAGGTGACGGATATCAAAATGCGCTCGGGGGACCTGCAATTCTACGAAACGGTAACTTCTATATCCCGGCCGACGCATTAAACAGTCTCTCCGGAGCGGATGTGAAGCTGAATGCCTCGCGAACCGCAGTTAAGATAACATCAGGCAGCGTAAGCACTACTGTGCGCAAGCCTAGTCAAGCGCTCGCTGTAGCTGAAGAAAACGATAAAGTTAAGTTATATACCGTCCTTAAAGATGGGGATACCTACAAAGGATTTAATGTAGAGGTCAAAGGGACAAAGCATACTTTTAATTGGGAATCCCCCAGATTACTTAATGATCCTCCTGAGATTCATTATGCTGACTTAGATCAGGATGGGCAGGAGGAAGTCATCGTCATTCTGTCGCTCGGAGCAGGTACGGGGATGTCCATGCAGGAGATTCACGTTGTTAAGCCTAATTCGTGGAAGGAACTAACTATCCCTTCCGCAGAAAAAGCCGCCACAGCGCTCGTCTCGTCAACGATTTCCAAACAAAAAGAGGATCTCCTGATTAAGCTCCAGTTGAAAGGCTTCACTCCATCCATGGTCACTTTGCGACTTCCGGGTCGTGCAGAGGACGGCAATTTCGACGAACAGGCAGGCATTGGTGCGGTTACTCAATACATGGTGGAGGCTGGGCAGCTGAAGGCGGAGACTAATGTTTATATTGGATTTTTGGAGAGCATTGGCACACTAACACTTGTCTACAAAGCGGGGAATGATGGAATGGAGCCTGAGTCCATTCGCTTTGAGCCTCATGAGGAATATGCCTCTTACGTAGAAGGTAAGCAGCTATGATTGATGCCCATATACATCTAGAACAATATGAGTCTGAAGCCGTGGAACAGATGGTGAGTATGCTGCCTAGCATAGGAATCGAAGCCCTGATCGCCGTCTCCATGAATTTAGACTCTTGCGTTCGCACTCAAAAGCTTGCGGCTACATATCCCGAAATGGTCCGCCCTGCTTATGGCTTTCATCCCGAGCAGCCACTACCGCAGGAAGCTGAGCTATCTACTTTACTGGAATGGATTGAGGGTCAAGCTCAGGAGGATTTCATCGCTGTGGGTGAAATTGGGCTGCCTTATTATTCGCGTGCTGAAGCACTGGAGCGTGGCGAAGCTTTTGATATGGAGCCTTATATTCAGCTTCTAGATCAACTGCTAGAACTTGCTGCTCGTCTGGATAAACCAGTTGTGCTGCATGCTGTTTATGAGGATGCGCTAATTGCCTGTGATCTTCTGGAGAAACATAATATACAACGTGCTCACTTCCACTGGTTTAAGGGACCCGAAGAAGCTATTGCCCGTATGATTAACAATGGCTACTATATCTCTTTCACCCCTGATATCCTCTACGAACCAGAGATTCAGGAGCTTGCCCGCCGCTATCCGCCAGAGCTTGTCATGGCGGAAACCGATGGGCCTTGGCCATTTGAAGGGCCTTTTGCGGATAAAGTCACCCATCCGTCCATGATTCGTGAGGTCGCTGCCGCTTGGGGAGCGATCCATGGCTGCACCTCTAGTCAAGCAGAAGAGATACTAACTGCGAATACTAAGCGATTTTATAGCTTGTAGATAGACCATTCATAACCTCTCCACACCCATTAATGTTCGGCCTGTGAACTCCATTTTATAAATATCCGGCTTTGTGGTTTGAAGTAGAAAATCCAGATCATATTTGGCATCAAAATTATTCATCATAAGCGTCATGACTGCACCGTGAGTTCCAATCGCAACCTTTTGACCGCTGTGCTTGTTCAGTATTTCTGTAAGCACGTTAACTGATCGCTTCTGACACGCATGAATGGATTCCCCACCAACCGGAACAAAATCCGGATCCGCAAACATTGCTGTCAGTAATGGATATAACTCTTGGTCAGTCATGACTTATTTCCATCCGAAAAATGGATTTCGCGAAGATCTTCAACACTTTGAATCTCTGCCTCTAACACCTGCGCCAATCCAGAAATCGTATGTACAGCCCGAAGATATGGACTTGAATAGAAGGCTTGAATTCCTTCGAGACGTAATTTTTCCGTTATCTTGAGGGCATCCGCCTCCCCCTTCGCCGTTAATCCACGTGTCCTTTCAGTTCCTCCGGGCAGCTTCGGCGACTCTCCGTGCCTTACCATATAAATAAAAGTTGTCATTCTTTTCCCTCCTCCATCTCTATCTATCTTCCTATCGAGCTAGAAAAGTCTCTTAATTGCACTATATACAACTATTAAGCGTAAAAAGAGACCTGCTGAGCGAATAAGTGTATTCTGTGCAACTAAAAACCATCATTTCTAGCCTAAAAGGGAAAACTTCCAATTATAACTGCACTAAATACAATTAAAGTCCGCTTTGAACAATGGAACAGAATTTAATTGCACTTTCTGCAACTAAATACTTGGGTGCCCTGCTAGATAGTCTATGCTATTCAAGCTTTCTAGTCTGGCTAGTTTGCCTGACCTTCACTACACATTTTCGCAAACTCATGTCCGAACACATCAGCATCAGCATCCTCAAGTCTCCAGCACTTCAACCTTCTTAGATTGCTCCACTAAGCTATCCGCCTTTTCAATCTCCGTAGGCCAAAGCATACGACCAAACATTATTCCAAGCACACCAATCAGAGCAATTACGATACCAAAGTTAAAAAAGATCACGCTAGGCCCAGCAGCCTGAACCAGCATGCCGCCGAGTAGTGGAGCTCCAATCATTACTCCGCTAAGAATAGTACTTTGAATACCGAACACACGCCCCGTCATGTGTGGAGGTGTTTCTTTTTGCAGACAATAATTGAACGTGATCATAAACATTCCATTCCCGAGACCTAATACGAATCCTAGCAGCAATACAGGAAGGGTAGAGACTCCCGGCTGAAGCAGGCCAAGCCCTCCAACCGATCCACCAATTAGTGCATAACCCGTACCAAGCTTCCAGCCGTAGCCTGTTCCTCGGTTCATTTTGTTCATGACCAAAATCATGAGTATAGCCCCCACACCCGTTGCCGCAACAAGCCAGCCCAGCATAGATTCTTCAGAAGGCGAAATAATTCTAAATAGACTAGTGAACTGAAAATCGATCATCTGAATCGCCAACGCACCGACTAAACCAAACAGCATGCTGTTTAGCAGCAGTCTACTGCGCAGCATAAAGCTCCATCCTTCCTTCCACATGGTGCGAAGGGGCACACTCTCCCCTTCAGCGCCCTTATCTGAGCTGACTTGTCCTACCTCACTGTTCTTAACGGTTAGTAGAAGCAGATAAGAGCAACCTCTGAGACAAGCATTGATCAATATGCACCATTGTGGGGTAAGCACAGACAACGCGAAACCACCCAGCAAAGGCCCGGCGATTTTGGAACCCTGATTTACGATTCCGTTAAGTGAGGTCGCTTGAAGCAGCTGATCCTCTCTAACGATGCTGCGAGTCATCGACTGCTGAGCAGGCACGTTTAGTGTAGAGATCGCAGCACGTAACGTCAGCAGTGGAAGCAGCCATAGCATATTGGGAGCGAATAATACGAGTACGGTTAATAATGCCGTGAGCAGATCACACATCCGCATAAGCTTTAGCTTATTCAGTCTGTCAGCTGCTACCCCTGCCACGGAGCCGAGCAGAATCCCAGGTAAAGCCATGGAGACCGGAATCAAAGCCAGCATTAGCGGGCTAGCTTGCCAACGGTACCCCACGAGCACTTGAATCGCCAGTGCATCGAACCAGTCCCCAAAGGTAGCTGTCGCAAACGCGCTGTACACACGCATATATACTTTGTTCTTCAGCAGACTCGTCCCTGCTTGTGATGAAGCATTCATCGGACATTCCTCCAAGTTACGATTAAGAACATATGAAGCATGATCTTAATGTAATGGAGAATTGTCAGAGAATTATCAGAGCGCTGTTACAATATTCATAAGCACAGTTTCCAAGGATTGCTCTAGACGATAGAATCCCCGCTCTTCCTTCTCTCGTTCAAATAATTCCACATATTTATGATGTAAGGCTGGCTTGGGTGGAAACTCGTTGCAATAGTGAACAATTCGGTATAATGCATATATCCGCATCGGCACGAACCCCGACATCTCAAGCACCTGAAGCCCATCATCCAACAGTTGCTCTGCTTCACGCCAAGATTTTCGCCGTAATAACCACAATCCACTTGCAACCTTATAACTGCCGATCTCACGCAAAAAAGGCTTCTCCTGCAAAAGCACTTCAATGTCTTTCGCCATCCGTTCCAATTCTTGATCTTCAGTTCCTATCCACAAGTGTACGAGCATTTCGGAAATTGCCGTTACAGGAATGAAGTTCTCATACCCAGGCTCTTTAATCACTTCATGCGTTAGCTTTAATCGTTCCAATGCTTTTTCCGGTTGCCCAGCAAGCGTGTATAACTCCAAAATATTAAGGATCTCCATCTCCTTGTGCTGAGGAGGTAAAAGAATCTTTTTCTCAAGGACTAGCTCACAGAACTCCAGCTTGTGCTTTGGATCACCCAAAAACATATAACATATCAGCAGGCAATAGAATCGCTCTTCTATCCCCGCTTCATCTGTGTTTAGCAGCCATTCCAAATCTCCTTGCACAAAATGAATGTAAATCGAATAGAACGGATCCATCTCATATCCCAGAACATCCTGCTGTCGCGCTAAGGTTAACATGGATCTCCCTTGGCCGTATTGGTGGTATTTCGCAAATACTTCTCGCATCGTCTTTTGCATCTCTAAGTCATATGTAGTCGGATTGGTCATAGTAACAGATGGCTCCTGCATCGTCAGACTATAGCCAAATCCCCGAACGGTCTTAATATCCAAGCCTTGAAGCTTGCCTAGCTTTTTACGAAGCCGATAAATATGATCGTCTACCGTTCGCTCTACCGGATATTCCAGCGGCCACACCTTATCCAGCAGTTGTTCTCGGCTGAACGTACGTCCTCTATTTTTGTACAGGAACTGAAACAGCGTAAATTCTTTTGGAAATAATTCTATCGTTATCCCATCTGCGGTCACTTTATATTCACTTTCGTTTAATTCCAGCTGCATGGTAGACACTCTCCTTCCCCCGAATCCGCTCATTGGCTTCATTATATCAGTCAGTTAACGGCGTACTCCAGATCGAAATGTACAAACAAAAAGAGCAATCCTCAGATTTCTCTGTATGATTGCTCTCTCATCTTATTAAACTGGTTACTTACTCAGCCATAAGATTAATGGAATCCTGTTCACTAAACACGGAGATGTGACCCACTGTACCGGTTGAGCTTGGAATAATGAATTTTAGCTGGTATTGATCATTGGCTTGATAAGTGTAAATCTTATCCTCGCCATTCACCTTGGTATCATCCGGCTCACCGAGCGTTCCCTCGATTTCCTTCAGTGTTAGCTTTTGCAGCGCAGAATCACTGGAACGAACATCAAAAATTAAATTTCCTTTGTTAAATCCAAATACAACATGTTTGTCAGTGTATGTAGCATAAATGCCTTTACCTGCTGACTCTTGTTGATCCGGCTTACCCCAGTCCCCTTCTACTTCATCAATAAGTCCAGTATGTGCAGCATATTTAACACCGGGAACCTTACCCTTTTTGGCAAGCGCAAGTAATTCTTTAAGCTGTTTTTCACTATTTTGCTTGCTTTCGTTGGCTGTATCTTTATTAGTCTCCGTAGGGGAGGAAGCCGCTGCTGGTGCAGTTTCCTCAGGGCTGGCTGATGGGCTAACTTCCGGCTCAGAGGTTGCTGCTACAGCCGTTTCAGTAGGCGCTGTGGTTGGGGCGGCTGAATTAGCTTGCTCATTGTTCGAGCTGCATCCAGCTAGTCCAATCATACCTGTGAGCAAAATAGAGGCTGCTAAAAATTTAATCTGTGCTGACATGATGTCATCTCCTTAGTAGGTTCGCTCAAAGCCATCTTGCAAAAAATGGAACTGATTGTATAGACCGATAGAACAATGAAAAAGTTGCACTGGACAAGAAATGCTTGTGCCTACTATTATTCACCCCAATTTTCAGATCGTCAATTAGATTAAGCGCTCACCCCTCACCGTAGGAGCACTTCATTGCAAAACGTGCAACAGAATCCGCAAGAATCCTCCGAATTAGGCGTTTCTTCCCTAGTTTGAATGTACAAAGTGCAATCGTGGGCACATCTTCGGACACAGCTCCACCTTAGTAAAAATATTCCACATAAACGCAACCTTAATCCTCCAAGTCGCATCTTATTAGTAAAGGGAGGGGAGCTTCATCTGAATATTATCGACAGAATCAAAGCAAAGGATGAGTCAGCTCTCCGCCTGTTAATGGACGACTATGGGGATATGCTGCTTCGAACTGCTTGCTTACTGCTCAAAGATAGACAAAGTGCCGAAGAAGCGGTGCAAGATACTTTCATTCAAGCCTATGCCAAAATGAGTCAGTTGCAGGATCCGGAACGGTTAAAGGCTTGGCTCATTCGCATCGTAGTCAACCGCTGCCGCATGAAGCAACGGACGTGGAGCTGGCGTAATATTTTTCCATCGGGTGGGTCAGAGCTCCAAGCCAATGATAATGCAGGCTTCACTGCTGGGGCAGAAGAGCTTTTTATGGTGGAATGGCACAATGTTAGACTCGCTGAGTCCATGAGAAATCTCGATTATGTATACCGCGAATGTCTGACGTTATATTACTTTCATGAGATGAACATCCGCGAAATATCTGAGCAAATAAATATATCTGAGAATACGATCAAATCCAGACTCGCCAGAGGCCGGGCGCTCTTAAAAAAGATGTTGGAGAAGGAGGGACATTTCTTATGAATACGGGGAACACGGAGAATACGGAACGCGAAGCTATCAAGCAACAGCTAGATGAAGAACTACAACCCATCCACTTCGAAGGACACGAACACGTCCTCAAAATGACCCACCCTCCAACCTTTGGAGCCCGTCTCTTGGCACTATGGAATAAGGAGATTGAAATCCCTGTCAAACCTATAGGCGCGATTGGTGCTATTATTCTAGTCGTTTCGCTGACATTGCATCACCCAGAAGTTAAACATCAGCCACAACAAAGCGTAGAGCAACATCCGAACCGGGAGCTTATTGAGGCCGGAGGCAATACGTACTGGATGGATATCTATGAGCAGGCGGTGAAGAACCATGAGAATTAAGATCAAGGTCAAACATCTGGTGTCATTCGTGCTGCTTCCGGCTTCCCTGCTCATTCTTCTATTTAACTTCTTACCTTCCTCAAAAGCACAAATGGAGGAAAGCCCAGCTATTCAATCTAACTTAGCCCGCACAGAGCTTCTGCAAAAGCTGGAATCTACAACTGGAAGTAAACGTATGGAGCTTATTCAAACAAACATTATCGATAAGGAGCACGGCTACGATCCGTATAGATATAACGTTAATATCGGTACCACTATGAGTCAGTGGAATCATGATGAACCCCATTCATCAGATTTGCTGCCAGAGGATAAAATCGCTTTGCTAGAGGAATACATCCTTGATGGTCCTGCGGATAATACACGTATATTCGCGGCTAAGCTGCTTGCCTATGAATATGATGCTCTTGGTCGTAAAGACGACGGAGATCAAGCGCTAATCACCGCGGCGAAACAGATAAACAGCAATTCTCACTTGGCAAAAGAACTAGCGCTCCTTCGCGCGGAGCGAGCCCTAAATAGTGGCGATATAACAACCGCTGAAACTATTCTTGAACAAACCACTTTTCCATCCGAGTATCAGGAAAATCTAGATGCACAGAAAGCATGGCTTACCGGACGGCTTCTCTTCACGAAGGGCGAAGCACAGGAAGCCCTTACCGTAGTAACCAAGGGCTTGGAGAGCTACAAAAAATTCTGGCTGGGTGTTACCGCAGACAGTGGTGCATCAGGCTCATCATCAAATTCAGCGCCAGAGATAGGAACTTCAGAAACTGAGATGCAGCTAGAAGCGCTCCGATCCGCAATTCAGTCGGCTATAGGTATGGGAAGTAACTCGACTGCAGTCGTATCTGGAACCCTGACCCGTAGCGATGGAACTCCGGTCTCACGTGCAGGTATTTTTCTCCGTGCTGAAAGCGAGGTTCATCACAGCATTACTGCTGCTGAACCGTATCTAATCGTCACCGACGATGAAGGGCGTTTCGAATTTCACGGTGTGATTCCGGGCTTCTATCAATTGCAGCTTGGACTTAGCTATGATCAGATCGACGGCTGGACTTGGCCAATACAGTATGATGATTGGATTGAAGTTAAACCGGGTGACACGTTAAATGAGAGTATTGTTCTACAACCGTTGCTTGAGCTTCAGTCTCCTATTAATCAAGAGACGATAACGGATCAGACTGTAGAATTCCGCTGGCAAGCTGTTGAAGATGCAGCTTACTATCGTTTAAGCGGAGGGGTCTCGATGGTGGGGAGCTCCTTCAGTTCGCAGATTCGGGACCACATTACAGATAATCAAGTCTCCATTCCAGTAGATGAACTCTATTACAACAGTGGTTTCTCCTACGGCAGCGGCGGAGAAGGCTTTGAATCGATTGATCCACTATCTTTTCTCGTGTTCATGAATCCTGAAGCGCGCTTTTCTTGGAATATTGAAGCTTTCGATGCAGATGGACGCCTTATTACCCGCAGTAATGGTTACAGGTTGAACGAAGACACCGCCTCGAATCTGCCATTCTTTTATCTTAAGGAAAGAGAGCTTACCACGGCTGACCAACTCTTACTGGATAAAAAACCGGATCAGGCACTAAAAATGTACCAACAAAACGTTGCCGATGATCCACAGAATGCTCATGCCCTGCACATGCTTGTGAAGCTGTTGCTCGCCAAATCCTCCATCACGAAGGATGACTCATTAGAAGATCAGGCGATTCCTTTACTCCAAAAGCTCATGCAGCTGCATCCTTCTTCTAACTACGCCTTCACATTGTCGCAGTACTATTTTGATCATGCGGACTGGAAGTCATATAGCGATTTTTATTCCCGCTCCAACGAGCTAAGCCAAACCAAAGATAACGGTTATGTACTCTCTATTCACGCCGTAGCTCTCATGCATCAAGGCAAAATAGAAGAAGCCCGTGAGCAATTCGCTATGGCTATAGAGCTCGATAACAGCCATCGTTTTATTGGCAGCTATTTGGCGGTAGAATTATACGCTGGTGAGTCCCTCTCTTCTGCAATGACACTGGCTGAGCGTTACCCTGAACACAGCTTTGGTCATAGTGGGTATCGTTGGCCACAAATGGTTAAACAGCTCATAACCGAGCGAACGAAACAGCCTAATAACTTTGACCAAGAACTGAAAGAAAAACTCGGGTGGTATGTAAATGGTCAGAAGGATACTTTGAAGCAATGGATCGAAGGGGCAAAGTCCTCCGCTCTGAAGACCTTTATGCAAGCCGTTCAAGAGGTAAGCTAACCGATTGAAACAAATAAAAATCCGGTCCCGCTCGTTGAACACGAGCATTGGACCGGATTTTTAATGATGTACGATATTAGTTACCTTTAGCTTCCATCATGTAATTCTGGAAGTCTGTAATACTTGGGTTGGACATATAGTGACCACCCTCTACTTCAATCGTTTGGCCTGTGATGAATTTAGATTCATCCGATGCCAGGAACAAAACAGTATTACCGATATCATCGGCTTCACCGTGGTAAGGAAGCGCGTTGAACTTTTGGAAAATATCCAATACCGCTGGTGGCATATTTCTTGCAGCCGCAGGAGTTAGGATCAACCCTGGTGCCACGCCGTTACAACGGATTTTGTCTTTGCCATATTGTGTAGCGATGTAACGAGTAAGGTTCACCACAGCAGCCTTGGAGGAGCCATAAGCAGTACGCAATGAATCTCCTGCAAATGCTGACATCGAAGCTGTATTAATGATAGAGCCTCCACCCGCTTTAATCATATGCGGGATGGCAAACCGGCTGCCTAACAGAACACTTTTGGTGTTCACGTTCATCAGGCGATCCCATTCTTCCAAATCTATGTTGACCACATCTAGGTCTTTTTGCAAATTAGTTAGACCTACGTTGTTGAACAAAACTGTAATCGTGCCATACTGAGCGACTGTGAAATCAACGGCTTCCTTGATCGAATCCGCTTGGGATGCATCCAAGAAAAGACCTTCTGCTTCCCCGCCTTCACTTTTAATCTTAGCCGCCGCTTCTTTGGCAGCCTCTACATTAAAATCGGCGATGACAACTTTGGCTCCTTCTCTAGCCAATAAAGTAGCGGCTGATAAGCCAATACCCGAAGCGCCTCCAGTTACTAGTGCAACCTTACCTTGAACTCTTCTCATATTCATACCCCTTTATAATGTAATTAAGATTCTTAGATGACTTCGTTTATGTTTCAGAGCTATCAAAGCTCGTTAACAGCTTTTCATAGATTGTTAACAATTGTCGCAGTTCTTCTTCATTGAGCTTCTGAAACATTTCAACTCGGAGCTCCTGCCCTTTTAACTGTGCTTCCTTCAGTACATCTTTACCTTTGTCGGTTATAGCGAGCAGTACATTTCGGCGATCATCCTCGTTATATTTGCGCTCGGCCATTTCCTGCTTAATTAAGCGATTGGCAATGTTCGTCATAGCTCCCGGCGTATAACCTAGTTTCTTAGCCAAGGTAGTTTGCTTCTGCGGACCCTTTTTATTCAACTCTGCCAAGACGAGAACAGGAGATATCCCAATATTGTGGTCAAAGGCATTCATCCATCGAACAATAACTTCATTCGTAAATAATTCAACTGCATGTATGAGTCTAAAAATATCTGGGTTTTCCAAGACATCCTCCTTTGACGTTCATGATCATTGACTACTTCTGTATTTATCTTAACATTAATATATTTAACAGTAAACTGTTTAACAGTAAAATATTTAATATTAAAAAAAGAATGCTTATAAAAGCATCCTTTAGATTGCGGTTTTATCAACAACATAAGTACCAGCCATCATATCGTGCAGCGCCCGTTTACGGGGAGAAAATGCGACAAATAGATAATCTACGATCATGATGGGGCCAAGTATTTTACTGAGGTCAGTAGCTAAAGGTGCCCATAAGTTAAGGGTGGTGGAAATCACAGTGAGATCGTAGAGGCTTACGCCAACAATCATTGAAAAAATCGTACTAATGATTCGGAAAATATTTCGAATTAGAGCTTCCTTCAACGTTGGGATATTCCCTTGTTGATTGACAATTTTTATCTTTAAAACCAACTTTCCAGGCGATCCGCCAAATCTAACGATCATAAAAATATCAAACACGACGAATAAAATATACTCAAAGATGATGGGAATTTCCGAGTGCAAGGATACAGCTAATGAATTGAATATCCAGTATACAATAACCGCAGGTATCAGAATGATAAGGACATCAAGAATGGTAGCCAGAACTCTTTTCCAAAAGCCTATGAAATCCTCCTGTTCCAAACGCTCAACTTTATACTTATCCATATTAGGGCCTCACTCTCTATGCATAGTTTATTCATTCATCCTGATTATCCGCTCTTCAATAATGGTTTCCAGTTCCTTATTATCCTTTAGAATCACCCGTCTATCAGAAAAATTATTCGTTAATTCAATTATTCTATGTATGGCTTCCTGATCATATCCCCGATTCCATTCAAAAATCATCACATACAAATTCTTAAACGATTGCTTGTAATTCGCTTGCTCGAATCCCAGTCTTGTCTTTATAAACCTTGTAATGACTCTCAAATCCCGGATTACTTTATTAGGGTTCAGAATAACGATTAAATCTGCTCTTTTAAAGCTCTCTTGTCCCCATTTATAATGCGCACCTTCCAGTATCCATGAGGGCTTATCGAGGATTTCTTCCAATTGCGCATCCCTTGCTTCAACTGAATAACGGAGGTTCTCGCCACTTCTATCCCAAACCAAATTATCTGTTTCGTAATAATCCACACCAAACTTTTCAGACAACTCTCTAGCGATATAGGATTTGCCACTTCCACAGGCCCCGATAATTCTAATCCTCATAGGCTCAGGCTGAGCCCTATCGGCAGGTGTTTAATCATCTTTATTAACCGTCCTCTCTATCTCCTCTTCCCCAACAGATATCCATATTAACCCAAATTATACACCTTACATCTAATAACTCCTATCGGAACATTCGATTCCTTATTTACTTTCCAAGCTAAAAAAACAACCTAGCCCAAGATACATTCTATCCTGTGCTAGGGTTGTGTCGGTTCTTCTCTATGTGGGTGTCGGTTCTTCCTTATGATGGTGTAGTTTCTTTCTTTCCCAGTAGTTCCTGAATCTGCGCTCTCAGATTAACGATTTCCGCCATTAACGCCTCGTTCTCCTCCTCCGAATCCCTACTCCCGCTCTGGATCAATTGATTCAGACGCAGCTGCAGAAGCACAAGATCATCCTCAAGGGCCTGTTCTTTACGGGTAAGAATTCGGCTTCTGTCTTTCGAGATGTATTCCTCATAAGAACCTTGAAAAAACTTTGGTGTCTGAGATGGCTCCAGTATTACCAAACGATTAGCTACTTTAGCGTGAAGATACCGGTCATGCGAGACCATCACAAGTCCCCCCGGATATACCATAAGCGCTTCTTCTACACGCTCCCTAGTGTCAATGTCCAGATAATTAGTGGGTTCATCCAGTACCAGTAGATTAGCTTTTCCAAAGTATAGTTTAAGGAAAGCCACACGGCATTTCTCTCCCAGACTTAAATCACCAATTCGTTTAAATACATCCTCCCGCGAAAATAAAAAGCAGCCCAGAATCGTTCGCGCCTCCGTTTGCGTCATACCCGGCAGTTCAAGCAAACTATCCAGAATGGTAGATGACACCGCTAAATTATCCAGTTCTTGCGCAAAATAGCCAATCTTCGTCCGCGGATGCAATTGTATCTCTCCCTGAGTAGGCTTATGAATACCAGCTATCAGCTTCAATAAAGAAGACTTACCGACACCATTAGGACCCAAAATAGCGAGACGATCCCCTCTATTTAATGACAAACTGAATTTTTTCAATACAGGCACACTACCCTTATATGCAAAATCAATCTCACGGAGTGACAGCAAAGTATCCGCCATAAACGCTTCACTCTCCAGCTTCATCTTCAGCTTGCTTGTCTCGCGTGGTAATTCCACACGGTTCTTATTCAAGCGTTCGAGTGCAGCTTCCTTCGCATGTAGACGAGACACGTTCTTCTTAGATTTCGAACGCAGGAAATCATGCTGTCCGGCAGCACGGTGTGCCTGCTGGAACCATTCGGAATACCTTCTGATGCTCTCCAGCAGTTTCTCCTTTTCTAGTTCCTGCTTTTTATATTGTCCCTCTAGCGTTCGCGCCTCCACCGTCTTCTGCTCCCGATACTGCGTGTATCCACCCGAATACCGACGACATCCCTCTGAACTAAGCTCCAGCAAGGCCGTCGCAGTTCGATCAATGAACGTACGATCATGCGAAACATAAAGCACAGTTCCGGGATAAGTGTGTACCCAATGTTCCAGCCACTCCATGGTTTCTCCATCTAGATGATTCGTCGGCTCATCTAGAATCAACAGCTTCGGCTGCTGGGCTAGCAATGCTGCCAGTTGCACGCGTGTCTTTTGCCCTCCGCTTAGCGATGGGTATGGCATATCCCAAACCGAACGCTCAAGTTTGAGCTGCTTCAAGCATTTTTCCGCTTTAGCCTCCCAGCCATATCCATCGAGCTGCAAGTATTGATCGTACACTTCGGCGTATTCAGCCAATCCCGCTTCGCTCTCGTCGTTCTCCTCCTGCAACATCTGACTGAGGGATTCAAGCCGGCGTTTCAATTGAGGTAGCTCTGCCGATCCGGCGAGAACATAATCCAAGGCTGTCACTTCTTCGGATACTTCTAGCTGCTGATCCAGCACACCCCATTCCTCACGTGGCAAGCCATGATATATACTTCCCTCCTCAAAGTTGAGGCGACCAATCAATCCCTTAAGCAGTGTAGTTTTACCGATTCCATTACGACCGAACAAGAGCACACGCTCTCCTTCCGCGATCTCAAAGGACACCTTCTCGAATAACAGAGTCCCGTTCCATTCTTTACGTAAATTCTTAGCTTTTATTAGGGTCATATTACATTCCTCCGATTTGATTGCAAATAAAAAACCGCAGCCAACGGTCTGCGGTCGAATAGCGTATGATGGGGGAATGTACCATAACATGAATAGACTACGGCCGTGTTCACCTGCTGCATGCAGAGTTAAACAAACCATAGAAAGATCTATTCATATAAAAGCAACGTAAGGTCCCCGACTGACACACGTATCCCTGACCGTATCACCCTGCGCGGGTGCTCCGTGACTTGTGCATATGCACTTCACAAGCTCTATGGTCTGTTTTTAGGAAACGTGTTAGTTATACATCAGTCGGTGTTCCTCCGTTATTGTCCGAATTTTTTAGAATAACTACAGTATACAACCATTCTTATCAGAAATATAAGTTAAAGAACAGTTATAACTTAATCTTTACCACCTGAGTTTGCCCATTCCACTGCACTTGAATCCCAAATAAATCAGGTAAGATACTCAGCGGAATTAGTAAGCGGTTATTTTCATTTCGTGATGGTAATATCGTAACTGATTTACCATTCACAATAGCCTTATTGGATAAGGGCTTATGTGTTACCGTACGATTGCCTATCGTAATTAGCAGTGCACCAGTTCCCGCTTCGCTCTGCAAAGTTCCACCCAATAAAGCCACGGATTCTCTTAACGGAACAAACACACGAGAATTTTCAACAATAAAAGAGTCCTTCAGCTTTGTAGTCGCCCCATTGATCTCAAAAGCTCCCGCAAATTTATTACTTCCCACAGCGTATCCATTTTTAGTGGCGATATTCTCCATAGCTAATGTGCTCGTTGTAATGATTACCCGTGTATTCTTAGCTATTTGTGGATACAGCCAGTGGATGTCATCATTATGCATTCGAATACATCCGGCGCTAACATACTTTCCTATGGACGACTCATTATTATTGCCGTGAATCGCATACGTCGTGCCATAAGTCCCGTTCACTTCCAGCCCCAACCAGCGGTCGCCAAGTGGATTGGCCGGATCTCCCCCGGGAATTTTCTCTTTGTAGTAGGGTCTGTTCTTTACTTTAACTACCATTTTGAAGCTACCTTCTGGTGTCAGTTCCTTCGACTTCCCTGTTGCTACTGGAAAAATCTTCACCAGCTTGCCGTCACTGAAATACGCGAGTTTGTTTGTTTTTTTGTTCACGATAATCAGATCTGATCCAGCAGCAGCTTCCACCTTTCCTACCCCTGTAAAACAAGCTGCGAACAGAAGCCCGAATACAAGCATCAGCTTCATATTCCGCAGTAAAAAAGATTGAAACCTGTTACCCGAAACGAAAAATTCCAATATCCTCCACCTCCATATATAAAGACGAAATCGGTTCAAATTTGTTGCATACCAACCTGTACCTATTCTTTTCAACTCGTCCCTAGCATTTGACGCAGAGATTGCAATACTGTAACCAAGTGAACGCACGACAAAAAAGCTGACCATTGGATAACCAAAGATCAGCTTAGTATTTAAAAAAACTGTATTGGAGAAACGAATCAATAATTAACGCTGAGGCTAGTTATCTTTTCTTTTATCCAGAATGTTTCGAACAGCCTGCAAACGAGCAGGATCTATCGGCTTCAGCGCGCTACCATCTACTCTAACGGCTGAACCAAAATGCACTCGTCCTACGCCCGTTTGTTTTATAAAATCACTTAACCCATCCGCAGATAATCCACTGCCAGCCAGAATAGAAATGGATCTCTCCGAAGTAAGCTGCTCTAGTTGTACAATACGTTCCGCACCTTTAGGAGCTGTACTCTGACCACCCGATGTTAAAATATCGGTAATCTGAGGATAACGCTCCAATACTTTAAGCGCTTCGAACTGATCTCGCACCTCATCAAACGCACGATGGAACGTAACCTCTAACCCTTTTGCTGCATGAAGCAGCCTTTGGAGTAACTCTTCGTCTACCGTTCCATCCGAGCGTAGCATGCCCATTACGACAGATAACCCACCGACAGAAGCGATATGCTGAATATCCCGCTCCATTGTATCTATATCATCCTTATCGTAATAAAAGGATCTAGCATGGGGCCTAACCATTACCCTAACCGGGATCGAGACGGCGTCGCGTACTTTTTCTATAAGACCCAGACTAGGCGTCAATCCCCCTTCACTAATCCCAGTGATCAATTCAATTCGGTCAGCACCATTACGCTCGGCCAGCACTGCATCACTTAATGTTGTAGCAATTACCTCTAATAGCATTGTTGTCTCTCCTTAATTCACATTTCAGGAATTTTCTCCTTGATATTCTCTCCTAGCGAGCTCCTTCTGAGGACCTGCTCACGACAATTAATACTTAATTGCTTGTTCCATAACAGGATCTATACCTTTCCGAAGATCCTCTATCGTAGTGTTTACATAGACATCTGGGTTCAGTCCCTTGTCCTTTGTATCTAACATATGAAACTCTTTCGTAGAGTAAATTATGTTTAAACCACTCTCATCCAACTTGAATGAGCGGATGTCGCCAGGTTTATTCGGATCACCATTTACTGGCTCGCCTATCAATGTTGCATTCAGTCTAGAACGAAGCTCTATCGCAGCTGACATAGCTGAAGAAGCGCTATATCGGCCCATAAGAACAACTATCCGATGTTGTATCTTGGGAATGTTCAATAATTTTTCAAGTAAAGGTTGAATGACCTCCGAATTCCCGCCTCTATTATTCCTCAAATCAATAATCAATTTTCCCACTGGAAAATTATTAATAGTCTGAACAATATCATCAGAATACTGTTCCATGCTGTAGTTAGGATCCTCAGAGCAACTATTATAAGCAGCATACAATGTATTGTCTTCTGCCAGATACGTATACGTATAGTTAGAGTCCCTCAATTTTTTATATAACAAATCGTCTTTATAAGGATTTATTAAACGCAGCGTAGTATCACCTTGATAGACCCATGGAACACTAATGTTAATTTCAGTATGATCTTCTAACAAAAACGACACAGGTAAATTATCCTGATCTTCGCCTACAATTCCAAGTCCATGAAGAATGGAATACCTCACTAGATGTGAAGGAATCTCAACAAGTAAACCTTGCTCGTTATCTACTGAAACTACGTCTTTTAACGTTTCCATTATTTTGGCAACAGGTTGATGATTAATCTCTGTAAGCTCTGCAAAAAGAATATTAGAGTATTGTGGAAGTGTATTTACAACGTACAGCTTCTCATTATACAAGTATATTATGAAAGGAAGAACGTTCTCATTTTCGTATTCCAGCTTGGTATGTACTTGTTCTATAGAGGCTAATGCTTTAGATAAATCGATTTTCACTTGATCGTCGCTCTTATATTTCGGTAAAAAGTTAATGATTCGGTCCATTTGTGCACTGAACGTCTTAGCGAGATCGTCATTTATTTTTAAAGCTATCTCATTTTGCAGCATCTCTTGCTTCGCATATTGTAGATCTGGTTCCCAGTTTACCTTAAGCTTCTCTTTCTCTGAACAAGAGGACAGCAGTAGGACAATAAGTAAGTTAATGATTAGAAAATAGAGGATCGGTACGAATTTTATTATTCTCATTTTACCTCCTGAAGTTTTCATGAATGGTAGGAATATGTATTTATAAAGACATACATAACAATAGTATTAATTTGGTATTTTTTATATATGATAACAAACGATTTTGTTACAAAAAATAGAATATATACGGAGGAAAGTCCTAGTAAGCACAGGATTGGCTGCATCTGAGTCCAGCCGTTAGCACATTTCTGTATTCCTGCATTTCCACATTTGTTCATATATACATCTTCATATTCGTCCGCTGTCACAATTCCTCATCATTTAATTTCCACCCAATGTATTTGACGCACCAGTCCCTAAACTAACTATGTTTCACCCTCGAAGAATAGCTAGCCTATATTTTGGACTCCAGAGCCCTTATTTGTTATAATTCCGCTGTTTTGAGATGCTATCGGACCCGAGGGGCCTTATTGGACTGAAAAGACGCGAAATCCCCCCTAATTATGACGAATAACGCCTCTCCGGTCCGAAAATCGCTCCAAAAGGCCTAAAATGCGGCAATAGCTGCATCTGAGTCCGTTAACACACGACACGAGCTAGCACGAAGCAGGCGGTAGTCAGTAGTCAGTGGTCATTCGTCATTCGTCAGCTGTCAGCTGTCAGCTGTCAGCACTCAAGGCTAATAATCAACAGCAGCACGAATTCCGGTTGCCATCGTTGAAGAAAACGGTTCGCTAACCAGAAATCAAACCCGAAATCTAATCCGAGCTAAGCAGCTCCCACCGCCCTCATAAACACGCAAAAAAGCCTTGATCCTCTAAACTAGAGAATCAAGGCCTTTCATTTTAAAAGTAATCCTTACGCCCACCACATACCTTGAGGCTGGTCACGAATAAGAATGGATTGCAAATTGGTTACTGCACGTTGAAAGCCTTCGTCTACTGTCATAAGCGGATCTTCATGCTCGATGCTGACCACATAATCATAACCATAAGTACGTAGCGCGCTCATGATATCCGACCATTCAGATATGCTGTGTCCACAGCCAACGGAGCGGAAGGTCCAAGCGCGGGTCTGCACATCACCATAAGGCTGCATATCGGTCAAACCATACATATTGATATTGTCCTGATCCAGATACGTATCCTTGGCATGGAAATGATGGATTGCGCCAGCTTTACCGAGAATCTTGATCGCGCCTACAGGATCGATACCCTGCCACCACAAATGGCTCGGGTCTAGGTTCGCACCGATCGCATCGCAGGTTGCTTCTCTAAGCTTTAGGATTGTGTACGGAGTATGGCAGAGGAAACCGCCATGAAGCTCGATACCGATCTTAACGCCATGCTCCTCGGCTAGCTTACCGATTTCCTTCCAGTAAGGGATCAGCTTATTTTCCCATTGCCAGGTTTTGATGTCGCTGTACACGGTAGGCCAAGGTGTAACTGGCCAGTTCGGTGCTTTTGCCTCATCACTATCACCCGCAGTTCCTGAAAAAGTGTTCACGACAGGAACGCCCATTAGCGAAGCTAGCTTGATCGATTTACGCAAAATTTCGTCGCCTGCACGAGCCTCTTCTTTATCCGGCGAAATCGGGTTATTATGGCAGCTGAAAGCACTGATCATAATGCCACGTTTCGTGAACTGCTCCAAATATTCTTTACGTGCTGATTCGCTGGCAAGCAGCTCATCCGTAGGACAGTGGGCATTTCCGGGATTGCCTCCTGAACCGATCTCTACCGCATTCAAAC
This sequence comes from Paenibacillus sp. FSL R10-2734, assembly GCF_037963865.1. Lineage (NCBI taxonomy): Bacteria > Bacillati > Bacillota > Bacilli > Caryophanales > Paenibacillaceae > Paenibacillus > Paenibacillus sp. FSL R10-2734. Next base: position 6,638,715 of record NZ_CP150170.1, read on the forward strand.
CAGCAGCAGCAATTTTATCAAGCATCTCTTCGAGAGTTAAACTTCCAAATACAGGATCAAATACGCCTAATTTCATTTATACTACCACCTTTTCTTTGATTGGCTCCAAAGCTTCAGAATGTCCGTAAACTGGATAATCACGTTTCGTTGGTGCACACCAGTTCACGCCATTGATGATTACTCTTTGAATTTCTTTGTTGTAATAGGTTGGGTAAGATTCATGACCGGGCTGGAAATAAAAGATCTTCCCGTTCCCACGAGTATAGGTCGATCCACTTGGGAACACGTTGCCGCCTTCAAACCAGCCTACAAAAATAAGACTCTCTGGTGCTGGCACATCAAAATGCGCACCGTACATCTCTTCTTGCTCCAGATCGATATATTCGCCAATGCCCTCAGCAATCGGGTGACTTGGGTCCATGACCCAGAGGCGCTCTTTCTCCCCTGCTTCACGCCACTTCAGATCGCAGCTGGTGCCCATTAATTTCATAAATATTTTGGACATATGACCAGAATGAAGCACCACAAGCCCCATCCCCTGAAGTACTCTTTGGTGAACACGGTTTACAATCTCATCACTAACTTCTTGATGGGCGACATGTCCCCACCAGATTAGTACATCTGTGTTATCCAGCACTTCTTGTGTTAGTCCGTGCTCCGGTTCATCCAGCGTAGCTGTCCCTACGTCCAGTCCAGCTTCGTGAAGGAAACTTGCCAGTTGTCCATGAATGCCTTGCGGATAGACCTTGAGAATTCTCTCTTCCTGCCGTTCATGACGAAATTCATTCCATACCGTTACTCTGGTCACTTTGGACACACTCCTAGTTCATAGTTATCTATGCCATTAAACTTAATTGATTAGTCAAATTAGTCAAAAAATACAGGCATTCCAGTCTCAGAGGATTTATAAATAGCCTCCAAGATACGGGTAACAACGAGCGCCTGCTCTGGCTTCACTACAGGCTCGGTGTCATTGACAATGCTGTCGATCCACTGTGCAGCCTCTGTCAACGCAGGATCATCTCCCGCGCCATCGTAAAAGTCGACACCTGCAGCATCCAGACCAATATGCTTCTCGAATGTCTTGCCGTATTCTTCTCCGTTAATACGCAGACCTTTCTCCATATCCGCTCCACCTTCAGTACCGCAAAGCACCGTCTTAGCTTCACCAACATCAAGTGTATTCAGCGCCCAGCTTGCTTCGAGAACGATGCTAGCTCCATTCTCCATAGTAATGAATCCAATTGCGGAATCCTCAACTGTAAATTTCTCAGGATCCCACGGGCCCCAAGCGTTCGCAGCGTTTTTACGACCGGACAGCTTATGATAGGCGTTACCCACAACATATTTAGGTTTGTAGTTATCCATCATCCAAAGCGTCAAATCGAGGGCATGAGTACCGATATCAATCAATGGTCCTCCACCTTGTGCTTCCTCATCCAGAAACACACCCCAGGTTGGAACGGCACGACGACGGATCGCCTTAGCTTTAGCATAATAAATCTCTCCAAGACCATTATTCTCACATACCGTATGAAGATAAGCTGAATCTGGTCTGAAACGGTTCTGGTAACCGATCGTCAGCTTTTTCCCAGTTCGCTTAGACGCATCGATCATCGCTTGCGCTTCCTCGGTAGTTTTGGCCATCGGCTTTTCGCACATTACATGCTTGCCTGCCTCCATTGCAGCAATGGAAATCTCTGCGTGGGAAATGTTCGGTGTACATACATGAATCACATCTATACTTGCATCTTTAAGAAGCTCTTTATAATCTGCATAAACTACGGAGCTCTCATCCCCAAAATCTGCTTTTGCCTTCTCGGCACGCTCAGGAACGATATCGCAAAAAGCAACCATCCGCGCACCTTCCACTTTTGAAAGCGCTGGCATATGTTTGCCGTTCGCAATGCCTCCACAACCGATAATTCCTACTGTTAATGTCATTTTGTTCTAACCTCCACTTGTTCCTGTTTTGATATCTCTATCATACAAAGCCCCGGAGCTTCTTTCTTCCTGCATTCTTGCTGTATTATTCCCGAATATTGTCTTATGGTATTTAAGTGGGGATATCCCCGTTGCTTCCTTGAAAAAATGATGAAAGGTCTTCACGCTGCCAAACCCAGCTTCTTCCGCCACCGCGGACATCGGCAGATCTTCATTCATCAAAATCCATTTGGCTTTGTTCAGCCGGTATTCATTTAAGAACGCTATAAAGGTCATGCCAGTATTCTTCTTAAATAGCTTCGTAAAATAATACGGACTGAAGCCCATGTAATTCGCAACCTCATTCAGCGTAATGGCCTCCTGATAATGCTGCTCCACATAGATAAAAATCCGTTCTAATCTCTCCAGTGTTTCTCTAGATTGGTTCAGCGTTTCTTCCGAGAACTTAGGCTGTTTATTAACAGTACTCCTTGGCACCTCCCGTAAAATAACGGTCAGTAGTTCAAACAATCTAGCTTTGATTAAGTAGGCGTACCCTTCATTTCGCTGCACGTCTTCCTCGTAAATACTCTCAATCAGCCCTTTGATCTTCGCTGCGGTTGCCTCGGGCCATTTTGAACTAGAATGCTCCATAAGCGTAAAAATCTCACGAAGCGAATAATCACTTCCGCTCAAAGCTGCGACTTCCTGAAATAGATTAAGATCGAATTGAATTACTACCCGTTCGCTCTCAGGTGAGGCGAGAAAATAATGTACATCCCCACCGTTGATAAACTGAACCTCACCCTGCTCCATGTGAATAGGGGTATCATTAATTCCCAGATTTATACTTCCTTTAGTTACATAGATAATTTCAATTTCTTTATGCCAATGTGGATAACACAACGCATCTCCTCCACAAAGTAAACTTCTAAAGGGAAAGTGCTTATCCACATTCGGAATTTCGAGATAAATATTCATAAGCGCAGCTCCTTATCCGTTCGAACATTAAAACAAACGTTCAACATGCCCATTCGATCTTCACGTAAGCGTTTACCCTCTAAATGTTAGCCCTCTAATATTCTTTTGTCAATTCTAGGTCTAGACGATTCTTAATATCCTGCTCCTACTTCATTTCAGCCTTTTAACACCACTATTTTAAAAGAATTTTCTGGTAAATGAATCGGTTTCATTCTATTAAAAATCAATTGCCTTTCATGGTTCTTATCATTCACATATTTTTTAGGTGGAGTTGACAAGCATACCCGCCAGGATTTATATTCAGGGTAAGCGTTTACGTAATTCTCAATAAGCAATTTGATTTTCAGAGCGTAAACGTTTAATCTAAGGCTAACCGGAAATCTAAGGAGCACATATGAATGAACCCGACTATTAAAGATGTTGCACAAAAAGCGAACGTTTCCATTGCGACAGTCTCTCGCGTGCTAAACAATTTAAGTGGGTACTCCGACAAGACGAAACAAAAGGTAAATGAGGCCATCAAAGAACTTGGATACCAGCCTAACGCGATTGCTCGTGGTCTAATCAATAAGCGTACGCAGACTATAGGTGTAATGTTTCCAAGTGTATCTGGAGCGTTCTCCTCCGATCTGCTTAAAGGCATTGAGGAATTGGCCAATGACCGCAATTACAGTGTAATGGTATGTAATACCGATCAGGATGGTAAACGAACGTTGAAGTACTTGCAGCTCCTGAGGGAGAAGCAGGTCGATGGTATTATTTACTCTAGTGAAGTCTTGAAAAAAGAGTATTACGATGTGCTAGAAACTATGAAGATCCCAGTTGTGTTGGTCTCTTCCCAAACGGAATTTGCCAGTGTACCTTACGTGAAAGTAGACGATTACCAGGCTGCCTATGATGCTACCCTTTACTTAATTTCCAAAGGTCATAGCAAAATAGCCATGATCAGCGGAAACCCAAGCGATGCTATCGCTGGTGCACCTAGAGCTGAGGGATATCGTAAAGCGCTTGAAGCGAATGGAATTCCTTTCGACAGTCGGTATCTCACTTTTGGAGACTTTGTGTATGAAAGCGGGAGCATTGCAATGGAAGCTCTCTTGGAGCAAGCCCCTGATGTCACTGCCGTCTTTGCTGCTAGTGATGAAATGGCGATTGGAGCTCTCTCCACTGTCATCAAATATGGTTTAAGTGTTCCCGAAGATATTTCAATTATGGGCTATGACGATCTTGGAATGGCAAAAATGATTATTCCTCCGTTAACTACAGTGCGTCAACCGCTGTACGATATTGGTAAGATCGCCGTGGAAAAGCTTATTCATATGATTGAAACAGGTGAGACTGTAGATAGCAAAATTGTCGATCATTCCATCGTGGAAAGACAAACGGTAAGATCACTTACCTGAGTCTTTTTACCCTTTTAACGTAAACGTTTACTCTTTATTGGTAATGCATATCCACCGCCTAAAAGTAGCAGAATATCAATTAGTTTTCATTTTAAGTACATGTTTAATCTCTTACATGTTCATAATACCAACAAATTATTAGGAGGATTTTATCATGAAAAAAACAATCAAACCCGTAGTGGTTAGCGTACTGGCTATGTCTGTACTTAGTGCCTGTGGTAGCAATAGCGGCAGCAATGCGGCTGACAACAGCACGAATAGCGGTGGAAATACCTCCGGTGAAAAAGTAAAAATCGAATTTTTCCAAGGTAAGGCCGAAGCGAAAGCCACTTTCGACAAGCTGGTTGCGAAATTTAATGAAGCTAATCCGAACATCGTAGTCTCCCAAGTTAATCCACCGGATGCTGAAACTGTACTAAAGACTCGTGCGGCTAAGAAAGACATTCCTGACGTGGTTGGTATGGGTGCTACAGATACCTACAAGACTTTATCCGCAAGCGGTCTGTTTGAAGACTTCACTGCTGATCCGCTAGCTAAAAATATTCAGCCTGCATATGTTCAAATGATGAAAGACCTGACGGGTACTGACACGCTGAATGCACTTCCATTCTCCTCCAACGCAAGTGGTGTCATCTACAATAAAGCAATGTTCGCTGAAGCTGGCGTAACCGTGCCGACAACTTGGGATGAATTCATTGCTGTTGCTCAAAAGTTCAAAGATAGCGGTAAGAATGCTTTCTATCTAACATTTAAGGATGCGTGGACAACACTTACTCCTTTCAATTCCCTTGCAACGCTCATTAAAGGTAATGATTTCTTCAAGGAGCGTACAGCAGGTACTGTGACTTTCGCAGACAGCTACAACGAGGTTGCTGAAAAGCTGCTTAAGCTGACGGAATACGGACAGAAAGATATCTTTGGTAAGAATTACAATGACGGAAATACAGCATTCGCAAAAGGTGAATCAGCAATGTACCTACAAGGGGTATGGGCGATCCCAGAAATCGTGAAAGCTAATCCATCCATTGAACTTGGCGTATTCCCGTTCCCAGCAACAAGTGATGCTGCCGATAATAAGGTCATTTCTGGCGTAGACACGTTACTGACCATCTCCAAGAACACTAAGCATAAAGAAGAAGCAAAGAAATTTATAGATTTCCTGCTTCAGCCTGAGAATGTCACCCTTTACATCAACGAGCAAAAAGCATTCCCAGCTATTCAAGGTGTAACACAGGATGATCCAACAATGGATGGCTTCAAAGAAGCTTTTGCAGCAGGTAAATTAGCTGACTTTGCTGACCACTACATCCCAAGTGCAATGAAAGTGGAAACCATCAATCAAGCCTTCTTGCAAAAGAAAGATATTAATGCTTACCTAAAACAGCTTGATACAGAATGGGATAAGGTAGCTGACCGGAAATAACTAGACCAGACATACATGAACCGCGAAAGAGAACGGGGCTTCCCCTCTTCTCTTTCGCTTTTACAATGAGGAGGATTACATGATGGCCAAACGCCGAGTCGCCTTTTATCTGATGACTATACCGGCATTACTTCTTTTCTTTGCCTTTCATACCTTTCCTGCACTGCAGGGTATATATTATTCGTTCACAAACTGGGACGGCTTTAGTGACAGCTTTGATTACGTAGGATTTAAGAACTTCGTTAACATTTTTCAAGACGAAAATGTGTTGAATTCATATGTGTTCACTTTTAAATATGCCATTCTTACAACGATTCTTATCAACATCATCAGCTTATTGATTGCGCTAGGACTAAACGCCAAAATTAAAGCCAAAAACTTTTTCCGTGGTGTATATTTCCTGCCGAATATCCTCAGCGTGCTGATTGTCGGCTTTATTTTCAACTACTTGTTCGCTAATGTATTCCCAATCTGGGGTGAGAAGCTCGGCAGCGAATTCCTTTCGCAGAACATTCTCGGTAACTCCGACTGGGCCTGGATCGGTATCGTCATTGTAGCCGTTTGGCAAGGTATTGCTTATAACACGATTCTTTATTTGGCCGGTCTACAAACCATACCTCATGATCTTTACGAAGCTTCCAATCTGGACGGCGCTAGCCGCTGGAGAGAATTCTGGAGTATTACGTTTCCAATGCTTGCCTCCTTCTTCACGATTAATATGGTGCTCGCGATGAAGGGTGGACTTATGGTATTCGACCAAATCGTCGCCTTGACAGGCGGTGGTCCTGGACGTTCAACGCAATCTATTGCCCACTTAATCTACACAGGTGGCTTCCAGGGCGGAGAATTTGCTTACCAATCGGCGAACGCCGTGATTTACTTTATCGTGATCGTCGTTATCTCCGCCCTTCAGCTTAAATTTCTGCAGAAACGGGAGATGGACTTATGATCAAAAAATCAACGAATTGGCCTGTAACGATTCTTATCGCCCTAGGCTCACTACTGATCCTGTTTCCGCTGTACATGACCATAGCCATCGCACTCAAGAATCCCGAGGAAATGGCTCAATCTATCTTTGCACTGCCGACTGGCCTGCATTTTGAGAACTTCACCAATGCGATTAAAGCAACGAATTTCTTCAATGCATTAGGAAATAGTACCGTGATTACTATTACAACTGTTGTGTTCATATTGCTTACCAACTCCATGGTAGCCTATGCGATAGCACGTAATATGAAGCGGAAATTTTTCAAAGTACTCTACTTTTATTTTATCAGTGCTATGTTTATCCCTTTCCAGATTATTATGCTGCCTGTGGTCAAAGTGACGACAGATCTGCACATGAACAACATTGTAGGGATTATTATTCTATATGTCGTTTACGGTCTGGCCTTTAACGTATTTGTATACACCGGTTATATCCGCTCCATTCCGTATGAACTGGAAGAAGCGGCTACAGTAGACGGCGCATCGACATTCGGAACATTCTGGAAGATTATTTTCCCACTTCTTGCTCCTGTTAGTGCAACGATCGGTATCCTGTCTTGTCTTTCGACTTGGAACGACTTTATGCTACCGTTGGTTCTGCTCGGTGATCAGGATTCTTACACGCTTCCACTTGTACAATATGTCTTCCAAGGTCAGTTCAGCACAGACTTCAACTTAGCCTTTGCTTCTTATCTACTCGCATTAACCCCGATGCTTATCGTCTATTTGTTCGCACAAAAATGGATTATCAGCGGACTAACATCAGGGTCCATTAAATAAAAAATAGTTAGATCTATATAGAGATAGGAGATTACAACCATGAATAAGAAATGGTGGAAAGAAAGCGTAGTGTATCAGATTTATCCCCGCAGCTTCAAAGACAGCAACGGTGATGGCATCGGTGATCTACAAGGAATTATCTCGAAACTCGATTATTTAAATCATCTTGGTGTCGACGTAGTCTGGCTGTGCCCAGTTTACCAGTCGCCTAATGATGATAACGGTTATGATATCAGTAATTATCAAAGTATTATGGATGACTTCGGAACACTCTCCGATTGGGAGGAACTGCTAGCTGGACTTCACAGCCGTGGCATGAAGCTGATAATGGACCTTGTGGTCAACCATTCCTCAGATGAGCATGCTTGGTTCGTGGAATCCCGCAAATCGCAGGATAATCCTTATCGTGATTATTATATCTGGCGTCCTGGTAAGGATGGACAGCCGCCTAACGACTGGGGCTCTTTCTTTAGCGGATCGGCTTGGGAATACGATGAGAAGTCAGAAGAATATTATTTGCATCTCTTCTCCCGTAAACAACCGGACCTAAATTGGGACAATCCGAAGCTCCGCCAGGAAATCTACGATATGATGACCTGGTGGCTGGATAAAGGAATTGACGGATTCCGCATGGACGTAATCAACCTGATCTCCAAAGTACCGGAATTACCTAGCGTTTCTGGGGAAAGCAACGGAGAACAGCCTACGTACCATTTCGGAGGAGATTATTTCGTTAACGGTCCGCGCGTACATGAGTATATGCAGGAAATGAACCGCGAGGTACTATCCAAGTACGATATCATGACAGTAGGCGAAGCCGTTAATGTTACTCCAGAAGAAGCTTCACTGTATGTTTCCGAGGATCGCAACGAGCTAAACATGGTATTCCATTTTGAGCTCATGGACGTCGATTCCGGACCTGGAGGCAAATGGAATGTACAGCCTTGGAAGCTGGCGGACATTAAGTCCATTATTTCCAAGTGGCAAGTCGCACTGGACGGTAAGGGTTGGAACAGCTTGTATATGAACAACCACGATCAGCCGCGTATGCTATCCCGCTTTGGGGATGATAAACGGTACCCTAAAGAGTCTGCCAAAATGCTGGCAACACTGCTTCACACACTCCAAGGTACACCTTACATCTATCAAGGTGAAGAAATCGGCATGACAAATGTTCAGTTCGCTTCCATCGACGACTACAAAGATATTGAAATCCTAAATATGTATAAAGAATACTTGGCTGCTGGACACTCGGAAGAAATAATCATGAATTCCATTTACATTAAAGGCCGGGATAATGGCCGTACGCCGATGCAATGGAACTCGGAGCCGCAGGCAGGCTTCACCACTGGCACTCCGTGGCTGGCTGTGAACCCTAACTACAAGGATATTAATGTGGAGAAGGCACTGGCTGATCCCGATTCTATTTTCCACTATTATAAAAAGCTAATTGAGCTGCGCAAGCAGCATGAGATTATCGTATACGGAAAATATACGATCTTGGCCGAGGATAACGAGCAAGTATATGCTTATCAACGTACTCTCGGAGATGAGCAGCTGCTAGTTGTACTGAATTTCTTCGGGGATTCTACGGTATTCGAGCTTCCTTCTACTGTGAAATTCCAAGCGAAGGAACTACTCATTGCCAACTACGAGGTAAATTCAGAAGAAGAAATAAACACGATTCAGCTTCGTCCTTACGAAGCTCGTGTCTATAAGCTTAGCTAGCATAATCCACTGGATTTGGTTAGCTAAGATCAGGATAGAAAAGGAGGCAGCCCAAATGTCAGAGATGACTGCTGGGCTGCCTCCTTTTTATTTAGGCTTCCTCCCCATCATAGGTAGCTGTTCGCACAAAACCACTCGCTATCGGACCTAGTTGACCTTATATTCGACTTTTTTACACTTTTGCGATTTTAACGGACTCCACTGCAGCTATTGGCTTGTAAATCACCAAATATGAGTCAATTCTTATGGAATAGCGGCACTGGGGTCCGCAAGTACCAATGGAGGGGTTGGAGTTAGAGGGTAACGAATAAAAGAGGGTCGTCCAATAGCCTTGAAATGAGAGGAAAGATTAATTAGTTGCGCTGCACGAATTGGACCAAAAACGCAGAGCAACGATCCTACAATAACGGAGAATCGCTACTCTGTTCACTTTTTGTGTTTTTTAGAAAGAAGAAGTCTGTCCCAGGTCGTAGAAAATCTACTTTTGGGACAGCCTCTTCTCTATTTACTTGATTAACCTTCAGTATTTATAATTCCATAATGAATAAGGTCATCATATTTATTTTCTTTATAGATATGCTGTAGTAAAATACCTTCCTTCACCATCCCACATTTTTGCATCACTCGCCCAGAGCCGAGATTTGAAGCAAAGTGTCTTGCATATACTTTATGGTAATGCTTTTCTGAAAAAGCAAACGCAATTACAGCTTTTGTTGCTTCGGTTGCATATCCTTTGCCCCAATCCCCCTCACCTATCCAATATCCAACTTCACCATTTCTGTGTGTTTGATTATTTGTCAGTCCTATAGCTCCATAAAGCTCGTTTGTACTTTTATCAGTAATTGCAAACTCATAATGCATATTATTGATAAAATTCTCCTCATGCGTTTCAATCCATGATATTGCACAATCAATGGGGTATGGATAAGGAAGAGTCAACGTACTTTTGTAGACATTATAATTATTGCAGAGTTCAGAGACACGCTTGGCATCAGATAATTCAAAGGGTCTTAACATCAATCTTTCGGTAGTAATTGTTCTTTTCTCTTGATTGAACATTGCTTTACCTCCGCTTCGTTCACTATCACTGACAGTATTCTCGACATATAAATACTCGAGTCCTACACCGTTCCTCCTACAGTTACTGGATTCACCTGTACCTGTCCCGCATTCAATTTTTCAATAATCGCCAATAAGAAGGTTTCAGCTAGACTATTCCTCTTAATCTGTCGGGCGGCCTCTTCCAAAGTAAACCATTCTGCATGATCCACCTCAGCACTAACCTGACTTAAGTCCTCCGAATCTGCAACACCTATAAAATTCAGCATCAGCGTATTAGAAGGTGCGAAATACAAGCTGCGCATATATTCATAGGCTACAATATCTAGTCCTACCTCTTCTTTCACCTCGCGAATAAGTGTGGTTTCCGCATCTTCACCTTTATTCACGTAGCCTGCGAGTAATATGTAATCTGGTCGGTTATACTGCTGGATTAATAAAATCTTATTCATATCCCGATTTAATACTGCTGTACTAATTGCCGTGCTAAAAATAGGGAATCTAAACATTTCGCATGCATTACAATAAGGTACTTTCCCTTCCCCATCGCTTTCTTTCATTACTAACGCTGTTCCACATTCGAGGCAATATTTCAAGCTAATCTCTTCCTTCTATAATAAAGTAGTCAATAACTATTCCAGTTGAGGTGGAATACGATGCTGTGTAGCTTGTTCAAACCCATAGGCTATGGATAGGAGCGTAGGCTCGCTATAAGCTTTACCGGAAAAAACTATACCAAAGGGCCCCCTAGTAGGATCGCCGTCGGGATCAATAATGCCTTGAGCTACAAATCCTGCCGGAACGGTAATTAACGGATACCCCAATCGTGCCGCAATGTACATGCCATCCACATCACCAGGGAGCAATAATGCATCCAAACTATATTGTTCCAACACGTAATCTATTCCTTGCTCAAGCGCTAATTCCCTGTATTCTTGTTTCTTTTGCTGATAGTCCTCTTCAGTTAGAGTTACTTCCTCTGATCTTGTTAGTGTGTCTTGACCATATTGCAATGCGATCGCCGCATGCTTTTCATTATAAGCTATCAATTCTTGTAAAGAGTGCACGGGAACGGAATTATCTAATTGAGATAAGTACTGATTGAGCCCCTTTTTAAATTCATAGCAGATCACATCATTGTTCCAGTTTTGTTGTTCAACGTAAAGCGTGACTGGATCTATAATCGTAGCCCCTTCGTTCTTCAAAGTCTGGATTGCTGCTTCCATAATTGAAAGTCGCTCTGCATCTAAATGCTTATAATAATGCCGTGGGATGCCTATTCTTGCTTGCCGTATAAAGCTTTTATCTAAAAATGGAGTATAGTCCGTACAAGCATGCTTCTCACTAGAAAATGTTGCCTCATCCTTCTCATCCACTCCGGTTAGTGCCCCCAAAATAATCGCTGCATCCGTAACTGTTCTAGCTATAGGTCCAGGGGTGTCTTGGCTAACTGAAATAGGAATCACTCCAGTTCGACTGACTAATCCAACGGTTGGTTTGATCCCGACGAGAGCATGCTGACTGGCTGGCCCCACAATTGACCCTGCCGTTTCTGTTCCGATCGATGCCGCTGCCAAATTCGCTGCTATAGCTGCCGCTGGTCCAGAACTAGAGCCACTGACAAATACACTCCCAGGTCCATAAGGATTCAGCACAAGCCCTCCTCGGGAGCTATATCCAGCTGGCATTGAACTGGACATGAAATTAGACCACTCCGACATATTCGCCTTCCCAAGTAAAACAGCCCCTGCCGACCGAAGCTTCGCAGCTACGAAGGAATCTTTTGCCGCAAATGATCCTGCTAAAGCAACTGAACCGGCGCTTGTATGCATGGCATCCCCAGTATCTATATTATCCTTCAGCACAATTGGAATGCCGTGTAAAATCCCCCGACTTCCTTTTTCCTTACGTTCATTATCCAGTCCTATCGCGATGCCTATAGCATCTGGATTTATTTCTAAAATAGAATTCATGTCTATATCGTACTTATGAATCCGCTCCAAATATGCTGCTACCAGTTCTTCTGAGCGGACTAGTCCTGCTTCCATAGCCATTTGCAGCTTTGCAATATCTGCTTCTATAATCCATTCCTGAAGTTTGATCTTCATCATAGCAGCTCCTTCAAGTATAATCGCCTTCGGCGTCCTTATAAGGACGGGAAGCGTTTAGCGAGAAATATAAGGATAAAGTATAGTGTGAACCGTATACTTTCTTACATTTCAAAATAATGTAATTCTCCCTAGCATAAACCTACCACAAATTCTTAGCTCAATGACATGACGAATTTGACTATAATTATTTTGATCTGTTATTTGACTCCCTCGGCTACAGATGATAGGGTATTTTCGAAGTTAAATTTTTCCGGGAGGGAATGCCCATGACGGAAGTAAAGCTAAGCATCGGATACGACGAATTCGAGGAAGGCCAAAGAATTGGCTCGGAAATTGAGAAGCTTGGCAGCAGCTCAGAAAGTGCGTCGCTGACCAGCCTGATTATCGGTGATTGGGGGCAAGCCTACGAAAATAGTTCGGAAGAGGTTGTAGAGGCACTGGTTACGCATAGCGCTAGCTTCCCTGCTTTGCGCAAGCTTTTTGTAGGTGAAATGAGCTATGAAGAATGTGAGATTTCTTGGATTACCCAAAGCGATCTATCACCACTGCTCCCCGCTTTTCCAGAGCTACAATCACTCACCATTCAAGGTGGGAATGAGCTGAGCCTATCCGAATTAAAGCACGATAAGCTGGAAGAACTGATTATTATTAGTGGAGGCTTAAGTAAAGCCGTACTTGAACATATTGCAGCTAGCCAATTGCCGAATTTGCGCAAGCTGGAGCTATATCTAGGCGTAGAGGATTACGGATTTGACGGAGGCCTCGCAGATCTTCTCCCTCTCATAGAAGTCGGAAAGTTCCCTAAGCTTACTTATCTAGGCTTAAAAAACAGCCAAATCCAAGATGAGATCGCAGCTGCATTAGCAAATGCTCCGATTCTAGATCAACTGGATACGCTCGATCTGTCGCTCGGTACCCTCACCGACGAGGGTGCAGAATTGCTTCTAGCAAGCGATAGAATCAAAGGACTTAAGGCATTGAACCTAAGTCATCATTATATGTCTGACGAGATGATTAGCCGCTGGCAGAAGAGTGGGTTGCCTGTCGATGTCAGCGACAAGCAGGAAAGCGATGATGAGGAAGACTGGCGTTATCCTTCCATCACAGAATGAGCCCCACATGAGGCCGATGATCGTTATCGGTATTCCCGGTGATAAACGGACTAGCGGCATCCAAGAGGCGCGTTCCGATCTCGGAATGCCCCCCGCTATCATTTTATCGTACCCTGAGTTTCTGCAAGGTAGATCGTTAGGTGATCTTATGGAAGAGCAGAATAACGGGGTAGATCTCAGTGCAGCACCCCCGCTACTTAGACTGGAATCACCTGGAAGCAGCTTCGAGGTAGAACGGGCCTTAATCGCTCTAGGCGCACCGGATTCGGATGATATTGACGATTCGCTTCATCCCTACGCCGATAGACCTGATCCGCGACCACTCCGCGTGAAGGTAGCCCGTCAATTGAAGGATATGCAAGGTGTCCTGCATCATCCATCCCAATGGTTCCGCGGGTACTGCCGGATGCTGGCTAGATTACAGCGCGAGGCCAAAACCGCATGTCCAGGTTCGCTATGGTTAAATGACCCTACTGACATTGCGGCCATGACCGATAAACGCCAAACACAACAGATTCTGAGTGAGGCAGGTATTCCAATCCCTCGCCCAGTTGGTGAAGATCAGCAGCCTACGGATTATGCCTCTCTCCGAGAGATGATGTTATCCCGGCGTATGCACCGGGTATTCATTAAGCTGGCCTTCGGCTCTGCGGCTTCTGGGGTGGTCGCGTATCAAATCCATCCCGTGACGGGTGCCGAAATTGCCTTAACAACAGTGGGGGTCGAGAATTATATCACTAGACCACCCATTTACTATAATTCCGGTAAACTGCGACGCTACACGGATACCGCCACGATCTCGGGAATTATTAACTGGATCTACCAGCATGGTGCATATGCTGAGCAATGGATTCCTAAAGCGGGGCTTAAAGGAAAAGCTTTCGATATTCGCCAGCTAGTCGTTCTTCGCGAGGCCTGCCACGCGATTGCTCGGGTTAGTCCTACTCCGATTACGAATCTGCATTTACGCAACCAGCGGATGTCTCTTTCAGAAGCCGGTCTGGCTGAACCCATTCAAGAACAAGTGCGGAATACCGCCGTGCAAGCACTGGCTGCTTTTCCACGTTCCGGAGTAGCGGGAATAGATGTACTGGTATCTGGGGGTTCGCAGCAATGTTTTGTCGCTGATGTAAATCCATTTGGCGATTTGCTGTACGATGTGAAATACCGCGGCTGCAGCACCTACGAATGGGAAATGAAGGTATTGTCGGCAAGAGACTATATCACGCATCCCTCCACACCGCTTATAAAGGAAGGGTTATCTTAATGGATATGAACACCATTGTCGGCACCCATGACATTCTTATGATCACACTCGATACTCTTCGGTATGATGCTGCTGTTATGGAGGAAGCAAACTGCCCCAACTTGTGCGGAACCGGATCATGGGAGAAAAGACATACCCCCGGCAGCTTTACCTATGCGGCTCATCACGCCTTCTTTGGCGGCTTCTTGCCTACGCCGGCCACAACGGATAAGACGGAGCATATCCGCATGTTCCATTCCCGAAATACCGGAATGAAGACGCATCCCCATACCTGGCTGTTCGATACACCGGATATCGTGTCAGGGTTTGCTGCCGAGGGCTACCGTACGGTTTGTATTGGGGGCGTTATATTTTTCACCAAAAAAAATCCACTCGCGCGCGTATTGCCAAGCTATTTCCAGCAAAGCTACTGGCGGATGACGTTCGGCGTCACTAATCCGCGTTCCACAGAGCATCAGGTCAATCATGCCTTGAAGCTGCTAATGGATACTCCGCGCGAGCAAAGACTGTTCATGTTCCTTAATGTCTCTGCCATCCACGGACCGAATCATTATTTTGTGCCTGGTGCTAAAAAAGACTCCGTAGACAGCCAGCGCGCCGCACTCCGATATGTGGATGGTGAACTGGGCCGATTATTCGATGCGTTCCGGGAACGTGGCAATCCTGTCTTCTGTCTGGCGTTTTCCGATCATGGAACCGCCTATGGCGAAGATGGCTATCAGGGACATCGCCTTGCCCACGAGACCGTGTGGAACGTCCCTTATCGGGAATTTATTCTATAACTTATAGTTTCGTAAATTTCAAGGAAAGGATGGAGAACTGTTATGACGTTATCGTCCTTCTCTTTAGATGAGCTTCACAAATGGAAAGACAGCATTACTGCTCACCCTTACAGATCTTATCTATATTCCTATCCACACAAAACAGCTTACAGGGATCTACAGCCACCGATTCCGTTAGAATCCTTATGGCGGGATGAACCTGCAGAATCTTTTTTTCTATATATGCATATCCCGTTTTGCGGCGCTCGCTGTGGATTCTGCAACCTGTTCACCCTGCCTGACAAACGCGCGAATGTTCACGCTACATACGTGGACGCACTGGAGCGTCAAGCCAAGCAGTGGGCCGAGTTCACTAGACATAAACCTTATGCTCGCTTCGCGATTGGTGGTGGAACGCCTACACTGCTGGCCGCAGACCAGCTTCGCCGCTTATTCAGCATCGCGGTTAATACGATGGGACTGGATAGGAGCTCGGCCTCCATCTCAGTGGAAACTTCGCCAGAGACCATCACCGAAGAAAAACTAAATATTCTAAAAGAGAATACAGTGGATCGAGTCAGTATGGGTATCCAAAGCTTTGTCGCTGCTGAATCGGCAGCTATCTACCGACCACAGAATCCGGATGAGGTCTACCGCGCATTAGAGCTACTGGGGAAATATGATTTTCCCATTCTGAATCTGGACCTAATCTATGGGCTTCCCGGGCAGACGATCGACTCTTGGACTTATTCGCTAAATCAAGCGCTTAGCTATGATCCTGAAGAAATCTTTATTTATCCGCTCTATACTCGTGAGCATACCATTGTGAAGCCAGGCGATATCCGGCGACAGGAGGATATTCGCTTAGACTGCTACAAAACCGCTCAGCAGCTGCTTGAGGCCAGCGGTTATCGTCAATATTCCATGCGTCGTTTCGCCAAAGAAGCCGCAGGAACGGATAAACGCATTCTTGACTACAGCTGTCAGGAAGAAGGAATGGTCGGGCTGGGCTGCGGGGCTAGATCTTATACTCGCAACGTGCATTACGCTTCCCGTTATGGAGTAAGCCGTAAAGCAACCGAGAGCATTATAGCCGATTACGTCGGGGCGGATCGTTACGATACAGCAGATTACGGAATTATGTTAAGTCTAGAAGAACAGAAGCGACGCTTTATTCTAAAGGCGATTTTACATAGTGAGGGTCTAAAGCTTGAGGATTACAGTCAACGCTTCGGAAATTCACTCTGGAGTGATTATCCTGAACTGTCTAACCTGCTTCATACCGGCCTAGGGAAGGAAGAAGATGGCGTCCTGCGCCTCACTACCGAAGGTATGGGCTACTCTGATTCCATAGGTGATTGGTTTATTTCAGGAGAGATACGAGAGCAGATGGAAAGGTTCGTATTACCATGAATGCGGTCCTCTACTACCGTGGAGCTCTCACCTCCTGCAATTATGACTGCCCCTACTGTCCTTTCGGCAAAACAAGAGACAGTGCAGCCACTCTCGCGAAGGATCGGCAAGGGCTGGAGACCTTTGTAGAGTGGGCCTCTCTTCAAGGTGCGGCAGGACATCGACTGTCTATCTTTTTTAATCCTTACGGCGAAGGTCTGATTCATCGTTGGTATAAAGAAGCTATAATCACTCTCTCCCATATGGAACATGTGGATAAGGTGGCAATTCAGACTAACCTTTCGGCAAATCTTGATTTCATCTCCAAGCTGAATCGAAATAAGGCTGCCTTCTGGGCTACTTACCACCCTGGGCAGGTGAGCGAGGATAAATTTCTAACGCAATGTATGACTTTGTACGAGAATGATGTGCCTTTCAGTGTAGGGAGCGTTGGGATACGTAGCGCCTTTCCAGCTATAGCCTCACTTCGCGCAGCACTACCGGAAAGCGTGTATCTATGGGTCAACGCGTATAAAGATAAGCCGGATTATTATACCGCTGAGGATCTTTCCTTTCTAAGCGAGATTGATCCACATTTTGCTGTGAATGCTATGGATTACGATAGCCTTGGTCAAGCCTGCAATGCTGGAAAAGATGTTTTTTATGTACAGGGCGCCGGGCTTGTGAAACGCTGCTATAAGGACAGAGGTGTTATTGGCAATCTCTACCGCGATGGCTTGGAAGGTCTATCCGCTATAAGAAGCTGCCGGATGAAGGTATGCGACTGTTATATCGGTTATGTCCATATGCCAGAGCTGAGGCTACACGACATCTATGGATCAGGACTACTGGAACGAATCCCTTATGGCGCTATGAACCATTGAGTAGAGAATTGCTGTAAGGTCAACTGTATGTAAAATTTCAAGAATTAGAGCCCTGACAGCATTTCAAGACAGGGTTTCTTAGCTTCGTGTGGAATATGAAAAGTAGCTCTCACAGGGCAACAGTAAAATACTAAGTTGGAGGGATTCATAGCTGATGAAGAACATTATTAATTTTGCGCATCGTGGCGCATCGGCAGTATGTCCAGAAAATACTATGGCAGCATTTCGCAAAGGTCTTGAGTTAGGTGCAACCGGAATTGAAACCGATGTTCAAATGACCAAGGATGGCCATCTTGTCCTTATTCATGATGAAACACTAAACCGTACAACAACCGGAAGTGGTTATGTGAAGGATCATACGCTTGAGGAAATTTTAGAAGTGGACGCGGGCTCTTGGTTCAGTCCCGAATTTAAAGGCGAGCGCATTCCTATGCTGGAGGATTTATTAGACCTGCTGCAAGGACGAGATACGATACTAAATATCGAGTTTAAGAATGGTACTTTTTTTTACCCGGGTATGGAGGAAAAAGTTATCGCGGCTGTACGGGATTACAAGATGAGCGATCGAGTGATTTTTTCGAGCTTCAACCATTATTCCCTAGCTTACAGTAAAACGCTCGCACCGGAGATCAAGACAGGAATTCTGTACGGAGAAGGTCTGTATCGTCCTTGGGATTATGCAGCTACGCTTGAAGCGAATGCGCTGCATGCGCATCATCAAGCGGTATTGCCTGAATTCGTCGAAGAAGCGGCTAAACATGGCATCGCCTACCATCCTTGGACCGTTAATGATCCTGAGCGGATGAAGGCTTTAATCGAGGCTGAAGTGTCAGGTATTATTACCGATCATCCGGATGTACTGGCTGGACTTCTAGCTAAATAATAAGGGAGTGTGAACGTGTGAAAAAAGTCTGGTTGCTCGGATTCGGCTTTTTCAGCATCAGCATTACATGGAGTCTGTATAACGCATTCGTACCCTTTTTCCTTGAGAAATATGTACATAGTGTGGCTCTTATCAGCTTCTTGATGACGATTGATAATTACTTTGCCTTATTCCTACAACCTTGGATCGGCAACCGTAGTGACCGCACTACCTCGCGTTTTGGACGCAGAATGCCTTATCTTATGATCGGTATGCCTTTCGCTGCCGTGCTAACCATGCTGATTCCGTTCCATACCGGACTATTTACACTTCTGTTGTTTATGATGCTGATGAATCTGTCTATGAGCTTATACCGTTCACCAACCGTTGCCCTTATGCCGGACATTACGCCTGAACAGCAGCGTACGAAGGCTAACGGACTGATTAATTTCATGGGCGGGTTCGGTTCCATTCTAGCTTTCGGCGTAGGTTCTATCCTGTACAAATCAAACCCAGCGCTTCCGTTTATCGTTGCTGGACTGATTACCCTGCTATGCCTGCTTATCGTATCACGCTTCATCAAAGAAAATCGGGATGGCGTAAATGTGCAAATGAAACTTCCTTCTGAAGTAGATGCTGCCATCAAACCTTCTCGTATTTCCTTTCGAAGTCAGCTTGACCGTACGACAGTATTTCTGCTCGCGGCGATTTTCTTCTGGTTCGTAGCTTATCAAGGTGTTGAGACACTGTTTACCTTATATGGCAAACATCATCTCGGCCTGAGCGAACAAGCCGCCTCTTTCTCGCTCACCTTCTTCTCTTTAGCCTTTGTGCTGTTCGCCATTCCAAGTGGCTGGTTGGGCGGAAGATTCGGGAAGAAAAAAATGATCATCATCGGCGTATGCGGACTAATGACCATCTTTGCTCTCGTCGGTTTTGCAAAGGACCTATTGCTCCTTCGAGGGTTGCTCTTGCTCGGTGGAATCTTCTGGGCTTGTATTAATATCAATTCCTATCCTTACATTGTGGCAACAGGGACAGAGGAGAGTATTGGCACACGAACAGGGATGTATTATCTGGTCTCTTCCCTTGCCGCCATCAGTTCGCCGCCACTACTGGGACTCATGATTGATATCTTTGATTACTCGATCCTGTTCTACGTGGCAGCGATTAGTATGGCCGTTGCTCTTCTCTGCTTGTTCCTAATGAAAGGTCGTAAGGAAGTGACTAACAGGCTTCATTCGCCAGGCGCATAAAAACAGCGGCAGCTTAGGACATATTGTTGAGGTCCATGGCTGCCGCTTTTATTTTACATACACTCATTCTAATTCTTATAGACGGAAAAACGGCCCGTACCGAGCTGTTTGGCGGCGTACATCGCTGTATCTGCTTCATTGAGCAGCCTAAAATGATCCACCTTACCATGACTTATGCTAATTCCTATACTCATGGATACGAAAAGGTTATGCTCGCCCAGCTGATAACTCTTCGTCGTCTTCTCCAGAATCCGCACAGCAAGCTGCTCCGCTTCCTTCTGGTTGCTACCTTTGGCAACAATCACAAACTCATCACCGCCTACGCGGAAAATATGACGTTTTCTTTTGCTGGAGAAGTGGCTTAACTGTTTACCCACCTCTTGTAGCAGTAAGTCCCCCACGTGGTGCCCCAAGCTGTCATTAATAGATTTGAAACGATTCAGATCCAGAAACAACACTGCGAGCTGCTCATTCACTTTGCATCGATCCCAAAAATGATCCATTCCATTCTTATTCAGTAGCCCCGTTAAAGCATCCTTATAAGCCAGTTCTTTCAATTGCTCTCTTTCAGCCAATACTAGGTTCATTCGTGAAAGTAAAAACATTATTAGGGCTATCATAAGACCATAGACCACCAGCGGTACGACAATCCCACCATCGTCCACTTCATTTCCAAGTAACGTTTTTACGCCTAGCTGGTGCATGCCCCATAGGGAGGCGACGATAATGATAATGGAAAGACCGGTATGAACCGCTCGTTTTTGTGAAGTCTTAGATGAAATATCCCGGTAAAGTCTTAGCACTAAATAACCGGCCGCTGCTGCGATGATAATGGATAACAACGTTAGTAAGTAAATCTGGACCTCTTCCACTTTAAAATTCGCACATCCTTTTAACTATAAATGATTAGATCATTGAGCGACTACTATATTAAAATACTCTGAACATTTTCTGAACACTAATTACTTATTTAGATGCTGCGCACAATTGTACAGCTCGCAATTCCAAGTCGTGTCGGATTTAGTAATCCGAGTGATAGACGTATTGTTCAGCAAGACGGTTACATTCAGTTCTGGAATAAGCCTTCTAAGGCTACTCCGTAAAATTGCACCATGACTAACTACCAGTATACGACTGCCCGGATGTTTCACCGCGAGCTCTTCAATCGCCTGACTGCCTCTGATCTCGCTGGCCTCTGGAGTTTCCAGTCCCAAATCTAACTTC
The DNA here is from genome assembly GCF_037963865.1 of Paenibacillus sp. FSL R10-2734. Taxonomy (NCBI): domain Bacteria; kingdom Bacillati; phylum Bacillota; class Bacilli; order Caryophanales; family Paenibacillaceae; genus Paenibacillus; species Paenibacillus sp. FSL R10-2734. The sequence goes on from NZ_CP150170.1 coordinate 6,659,868, forward strand.
CTCCACTCGCTTCCCCAACGTTCTACACGATCTTGTTCCGTAGTACCTTCAATGAGCCCTGCGTTCATCTCACGGATACCCGGTACTAAACCGGCAATCTCCATGCCTAGTCTTTTAGCAATTACCTCTGCTGTTTGTCGCGCTCTAAGCAGATCACTTGAATATATATAGTCCCATTGTTCTGTGCTGAGACGTTCGGCAAGAAGAACCGCCTGCTGCAAACCTTCGGCATCCAATGAATTATCCGTATGTCCTTGCACTCTGCCTTCCTTATTCCACGCTGTACTTCCATGGCGAATTAAACCTATTGTAGTCATAAAAATCTCCCTTTAGCTGTTGAGTTCTAGTACTATTTTTTAATGGTATCTATATTCTATCAGAATCCTTCTATGAGCATTCGAAAAATGAAGGTTATCCATGTTTTAGAACTTGAGGTATAATTAACCTTATCGCTTTTTACATCAGCCACAGGATAAGGAGATTTTAGTTAATATGAAAAAGCTAGTGTTCCCGTTCTTTCTCGCATTCCTACTTTTATTTACTCCAGTTTACTCCATTTGTTCCTCTACTGTTGGTGCTACTCCGGTTCCTAAAAACACCGTGTATGTGACCAAGAATAACCACTCGTACATCCCGCTGCGTCTCTTAAATAATTTCACCGGTATCCATGCTGAATGGAACGCTAGTGAGAAACGTATAACCATTACTAACGCAGACACTACTATTAAACTTACTGTAGGACAAGCAACTGCGCTCGTCAACGACAAAACGGTTACACTAACCGACTCTGCTTTCAGTGATAACGGCACGGTGTATATCCCATTGTCCTTTATCAGTAAAACGCTTGGTATTCAATTAGAATGGAATAAGGAAGCCTCTTCTTTAACCCTTACGAATAACGACATTGCTTCAACAGTTCCTGTACTGACTGGCACACTTATCAAAGCAGATTCCTCCCCCGTTGTCAGTGCTAATAAAACTTTTAAGGTGGGTGGCAGATCTTTTAAAGCCCAAACGGTTACGGTGTCCCTGCTGCATCCCAAAGTGAAACTCGATGTCGTACTAGCAGGAAATACAGTTGGGAAAGTGGAGGACCTGAGTAGTCTAGCTAAGCGCAATAATGCCGTAGTTGCTATTAACGGTACGTTCTTTGATGCCTATACCAAAGGGGCTTACAAAGCTCCTTACGGTTATATAGTCAGTGGTGGAAAAATGCTTAAAAATAGCTCTGGAGATATTCGCACGATTTTCACCTATGATAGCAACCATCTGGCGGCGCTTATTCCCGGGCTAGAGTTTTCGAACCGTTTTGCTTCTGGATCTATAGAAGGAGCACTCCAAGCAGGACCGCGATTGCTTGTGGATGGTAAGGTGTCCCTTAATGTTGCGGCAGAAGGCTTCAAGGATGCCAAAATCTTAACAGGCGGCGGAGCCCGCAGCGCACTCGGCCTCACTCGCGACCACAAGCTGATTCTGCTGACCACTGGTGGAGCCACTATTCCACAGTTGGCAGAAATGATGAAGCAGGCTGGAGCGTATCAAGCCATGAATCTGGATGGCGGCGCATCGAGCGGACTTTACTACAATGGCAAATATCTCACGACCCCAGGGCGTCAGATCAGCAATGCGATTGTAGTTAAATATCAGTAGAATCATCTAGCCAGCGGCTACGTACGAGCGTTGCGTTTCGGCTTCGGCTTGGACTTGGGCTTGGGCTTGGGCTTTTAAGAATACTTATTTTGATGCTTCTATTGCAGTTTGTGCAATAGAAGCATTCTTTTTTATAGGAATTTGGGATTCTGTTGTGCTTTTTACATTAGAATCCGATCTTTTAGTGATAATGAGACGTTCTTACAACAATTGATTGCAGAATGTGCAATAGAACCAAATTCCAGCTTCTTATTGATAGAATCTATTGTACAAAGTGCAGTTAGAGGAGCGTGTAACTTTTTGTATGGCCTCTGTCTAATCTCTGTGCGATCTCTTATGTGATTTGTGTGACTTGTGTAACCTCTGCGAGACTTTGGTGCAACCTCTGCCTGAACTCTAAGCGGCCACCTTTTCATCTTACTCTACTTAAATTGAGGGGAACTTTGTGCTTCACTTTACATATTCTATTCCGGATATCCCAAAACCATAGGAGCTCATAGCCACCTGTTACCTGTTAACTGTAAAAAGTGCAACTATTCCTCGTGATACTCGCTCGAGATTTATTTAATTGTACTTCGTGCAATTAAATTCCTGGTTTTCTTCTCTCAGCGCCGAATCTCCACTTTTTAGTTGCACTAAGTGCAACTAAAGGATCAGAATGAGCTATTTTGGAAGAAATAAATGTATAAACTGCAATTAAATATGCAACGTTAGCTGAAATGCACTCCTTGAGTCCGCAATCCCCCCTTTAGCCTGTAAGTCCCCCCAAGTGCCCTGCTCTGCCGCATCAAATTCCTCAGCCCTTGCAGACTTTCCAAACTCCTTAAACTCCTCAGACTCCTCAGCCTGATCTTTCACACTCCCCAAACTCCTCAGACTTCTCTGCCCTATCAGATTTCCAATCATCCCCAAAACCACTCAGCCCTCAACCCCCATCGACCTCATATTATTTTTTGGTATCCAGATGTCCTTTTTGCATAATTTTCCTAGTACGTGTTAATGTATAACCGTGTGAATCATCATCCCATTCTTATATTTGATCAAAGGAGCACAACTATGGAAACCATTCTAATCATAGAAGACGACGCTAAGCTCGCGAGCCTGCTAAGCACGTATCTATCTAAATATGAATTTCGTACGGTGATAGTAGAGGATTTCAACAGGGTACTGGAGATTTTTAATGACACCAATCCTGACCTTGTTCTGCTGGACGTCAACCTGCCTAAATACGATGGGTTTTATTGGTGCCGCCAGATTCGCACTACCTCACTCTGCCCTATTCTTTTCATATCCGCTCGGGATAGTGGAATGGATCAGGTGATGGCACTAGAGAATGGCGGGGATGATTACATCACCAAGCCTTTTCATTATGAAGTCGTACTTGCCAAAATCCGCAGCCATTTACGCAGAGCTTACGGCTCTTACTCACAGATTCAAGAGGAACGGACGCTCCAATCGGGAGAACTAATTCTTTATCCTGAGCGGTATGTGATTCAGTATGGCGGGCAATCCAGCGAACTGACACAGAAAGAGGCGATCCTGCTCGAAGCTTTATTACTTAAGGAAGGACGTGTCGTAAACCGCGAGCGCCTGCTTGATCTTATGTGGGAAGATCAGCATTTCATTGATGACAATACATTAAATGTCTATATTACCCGTGTTCGCAAAAAGCTTAAAGACCTCGGTCTTGGCGATATTGTGGAAACCGTAAGAGGTGCTGGCTATAGGCTTAATGCTACTAAGGATGCGCCATGAAGCTATTTTGGAAAGACCAGCTTCCATTTATCCTATTCTACCTGCTTCAAGTGCTGCTTGTTCCACCACTATATTGGCTGACAGGTGAGGACAGACCCCTCTCGATCATGCTCTATGGCATAGCCCTGAGCACTGTAGTTCTTCTGTTGTATCTCGTTTACCGATACGCTCAGCACCGGAGATTATACGCAGCGTTAAGTAATCCCAAGAGTATGCTAGAAGAACATCTTGTTTCCTTAGGAGACACCCCGCTACCAGAAGCTATTCATGAGCTATTACAGCTTATCGATCGCCAGTATCAGGACCAGGTCAACCTGCATGTTCGCCGGATGGATCAACATATCGTATTCATGAACCGCTGGGTTCATCAGATGAAGACCCCTCTTTCAGTCATTCAGCTTTCGCTAGAGGATCTTGAGGATGAGGCTGCTATAAGTATTCAGGAGGAATTGGAACGTCTGCGCAGAGGGCTGGAAATGGTGATTTATACTTCAAGGCTGGATCGATTTGAGAATGATTTCCAAGTGGAGCCGCTAGTTCTCAATAAAGTGGTTAGTGAATCTGTGGCCGAGAACCGCAGGCTTTTCATCCGAAGAGGCATAAAGGTAAATATACAAATTAATCCTAACTTCACCGTATATAGTGATGCCAAATGGTTAATGTTTATGCTAACCCAAATCTTGACCAATGCAGTGAATTACACCTCCGGCACTGATAAGACCGTAACCCTCTCATCACAGCACATTGGAACGGATTTCGTACTTAATATTACAGATCAAGGTATCGGCATTTCTCCTGAAGACCTCAAACGAGTGTTTAATCCATACTTCACCGGTGAACGTGGGCGCCAATACCATGAGTCAACAGGAATGGGGCTGTATCTTGTGCGGGAGATTTGCAACCGGCTAGGACATAATGTGGAGCTTCAATCTAAGCTTGGAGAAGGCACTACAGTCCAAATTACTTTTCACAACAGTGACCATTTACAGAAATAAGGTCGGAGGGTACTTCTAGTCATACTCATGACTATGGAGTCCCTCTTCTTTATGTATGGCCTACTCACTTCGGGTACGAACATAACCTTAAACGCGTTGTAAGATAACGTTAAGGTAAATCCATAGCAGCACATTGCCCGATCTTGTAAATTATATACATAACACGTCCCCGCTTAGGGACGGCTGAAATCACATTGTAATGGAAGGAATGAAAGGAATGAATGTTTTAGAAGTCAAAGGACTTAACAAAGTATATCCGGGCAAAGTAACGACACAGGCCCTCACCGATATTCATCTTAGCATTGAAAGTGGTGAATTTGTTGGAATCATGGGCCCCTCAGGGAGCGGCAAAACTACTCTGCTTAACATGGTGTCTACCATCGACCAGCCCTCCTCAGGTGAGGTGAATATCAATGGCAGTAATCCATATCTTTTGAACAAAAAAGACCTTGCTTACTTTCGTCGCAGAGAACTTGGTTTTGTATTCCAAGACTTTAACCTCCTGGAGACTTTAACGGTAGCCGAAAATATCGTGCTTCCCTTAACGCTGGATAATCGCAAGCTCTCCGAGATGGAAGCCTTGCTGCAAAAGGTCGCTACACGCTTGAACATTACGGATATTTTGAATAAACGCACCTATGAAATATCTGGCGGACAACGGCAGCGGACAGCGATTGCCCGAGCAATTATTACTTCACCTTCGATCATCCTAGCAGATGAACCTACAGGGGCACTTGATTCCAATTCCTCACGAATTGTGATGGAGTCGCTAGAGGATATTAACCGCAAAGAGGGTACTACGCTAATGCTCGTGACACATGATCCGCTGGCAGCGAGCTACTGCAATCGAATTATTTTCATCAAAGATGGGAAACTAGCAGCTGAAATTCACCGGGGAGATAACCGCCAAGCCTTCTTCCAAAAGATTATCGACACACTTTCATTCTGGGGAGGGAATAGTCATGAACTTTCCTCAATTCGCGTTTAACAATGTGAAGCGTAATTCTCGGGCGTATTTTGCCTTTTTCTTAAGTAGTGCTTTTATGGTCATGATCTTCTTTTCTTATTCCGTCTTTATTTATCATCCTGGTGTTGCCAGTATCGAGCTAGGTGCAAATTCAGCCGCTGGTATGCAAATCGCTTCTTATATTGTGTTTGTCTTTGCTTTCTTTTTCGTCCTTTACTCGATTAGTGCATTTCTGAAACTTCGTAATCTGGAGTTCGGCATACTAATGATGTTAGGTGCACGTTCAGGTCAGATCAACAAGCTGATTCTTATAGAAAATATGCTGATCGGACTGCTGTCCATAGTAACAGGTATGTCTTTCGGCATGCTTTTATCTAAGTTGTTTTTGCTGCTCAGCACGACCATTATGGGAATGGATCACTTACCCTTCTATTGGCCAGTGAAGCCGCTGTTGATCACATCTATTTCTTTTATCTCACTGTTTCTGGTCATCTCTATCTTCACACTGTTATTTATCCGTAAACATCAAGTCCTTGATCTGTTAAAAGGGAGTGTTAAACCTAAAAAGGAACCCCGTGTGTCATGGCTGCTCTCACTCCTTGGGCTTCTGTTGTTGACGGCTGGGGCACTCGCCATTCGAAAGCAATTGTCTCCAATTACGTTATTAGTTGCTGCTATCACGGGGATCGCAGGTACCTATTTCTTTTACTCTCAGCTGTCCGTACTCGGAATACGTCTGCTTAAACTAAGTCGCAAGCGACTTTGGCGTGGAACCAACCTGTTATGGATTTCCGAGATGAGTTACAAGATCAAAGATAATGCAAGAATGCTGTTTCTTGTAACGGTTGTAACCTCGCTTGCTTGCATGGCGTCAGGATTTATTTTATCGATTAATCAAGCAAACGTAGAAGTCTATAAAAATAGTCCATTCGCTATAGATTATTCGATTTATAAACCGGGGAAAACTCCCCCTGACTTACAACCCATTCATAATAAATTACAAAACGCCAAAGTGGAGTATACAGAGAATAAAATCGAGCTAATTTCTGCCTCCATTCAGAGTCTGGGTAAAGAAGAAACCCAGAGCATTGATTTAATATCCTGGTCCCAGTTCAATCAATTAGCTTCAAAAATGGATATGTCCGAAGTTGCTCCCTTATCTGACAAAGAAGCTGCCTTACTGCTAAACCCTCAGTTGGATTCACACAATTACACTACTAATCAAAAGATTCAGCTGAAGGTTCAACACGATGCGGAGCTTAAGCTAAAAGAGGTGCAAATTCCGAAGAGCCATCCCATGGGGCAGTATACAAGCTCACTCTTAATTGTAGATGACAGCTTGTACAACAATATCTCTTCTTCAGCATCGAAGTACACGAGACCATATGTGAAATATCTATATAAAATCCCTGCTTGGGACGGTCCATTGCCTGTGGATACCTCAGCTGAAACCATCATCACCAATGAACTGATCCAGTGGAGTAGAGATTCCAGCAATGCCAACAATCAATATATCTCTATATTAGATGCTCGAGCAGATAGTTATCTGGCTACCAAACAAGGTATGGCTATGATTAGCTTTATAGGGATCTTTATAGCGCTTATCTTCTCGCTTTCTTCAGCCAGCTTTCTCTTTTTCAAGCTTCATACTGAGCTGAATGCAGATAAGAAAATGTATAATGCCTTGTCTAAAATCGGTCTAAGTGTCAAAGAAATGTCTGCTTCTGCCACCAGACAAATCTCTGTGCTATTCTATATTCCGATCATTGTCGCCACCATCCAGACGCTTGTCGTCATCCGACCGGTATTGAAGCAAATTAGCATCACGAATGTAACGGTGCCTGTGCTAATTACATCTGGAGCATTCCTTGCTGTGCAAACTATATATTTCATCATAGCGAGATCACGCTACATTCAAAGTCTCAAGAGGATAATGGTATGACGAATATGATGAAAAGAATCGTAACCCTCGATGTACTCCGTGGCTTTGCTCTAATAGGTATTATCTTCATTAACATTCGTCAGATGGTATTCGGTACGATGGAATTAAACTCGCTCGATTTGCAGATTTTTCGTTTTCTTGATATCGCAGTGGATCACCGATTTTTTGTGATATTTTCATTTTTATTCGGTGTTGGCTTTCAGTTATTCTTATCCCGGGCTGAAGCTAAAGGGGAGTCTAAGCCCCGTTTATTATTTCTACGTAGACTGTTCATTTTATTTCTAATTGGTCTGGTGCACCAATATTTCCAACCCGGTGAAACCTTGCTCATCTATGCAGTCATTGGACTGATCCTCCTTCCTTTTTATAAGGTAAAGTCAAGTTTTGTATTGGCTGCGGGCATTGTGGTCACCCTCGCAGGTCTCTACTTAGGCCCGATAGTTGTAACATTTGGCATGTTTCTGCTTGGACATTGGAGCGGTCAGATTGGATTATTCCAGAATCCATCACGGTATAAGCAGGGATTACGGATCACCCAAGTAATTTCTCTGCTGCTAATCATTCCAATGTATTTTGCACAACAGAGTATCATGAATAGTACAGGCGCTCTGGATGTAGCCCTCGCAGTAGGCGGGCTTCCAGTCAGTATTTTTTATGTGACGACGCTAACCCTTCTCATGCGCCATGAAACTGCACAGAAACTACTTGCGCCCCTGGCATCTCTAGGCAGAATGGCTTTAACTAATTATTTAATGCAAACCGTTATTATACTAACGCTATCCAATCTGCTAGATTGGCCTGGTACAGTGCATATATCGACACAGATGATTGCGGCAGCGGCCATACTGCTTCTACAAATCATATGTAGTACCCTTATACTCAAACGGTTCCGGATGGGACCCGTAGAATATTTATGGCGACTCGGAACCTATGGTAGAAAACGCATGGTTAAACAGAAATAAGATCATTCCGAAAGGATTCTGGCTGAGCTATGAGCATTTTGCTATAGTTGAACTACTAATCCCTGCAGCAAGGAGGCTCCTGATTCATGTCTAAGGCTGACCATATGTTATCCATTCTCTGGATGCTCAAGCAGCGGGGAAGAACCGCCGGGGAACTGGCAGAAGCGCTAGAGATCAGTGTCCGGTCTGTGTACAGATACATCGATGCGCTATGCATCAGTGGTGTACCCGTTATCGCGGATAGCGGGCCTGGCGGCGGTTATAGCTTACCGGAACATTTTATCGAAGCTCCATTATTCTTTGACTCCGAAGAGCAGCGTGCCCTTTTACAAGCTTCTTCTTTTTCTAGGGGGACCGGATATCCTTATGTTGGAGCTCTGGACCGAGCCCTATCCAAGCTGAAAAGGTATAGCAATGCCCAGCAATTAGAACAAATGGAGCGCCATGAGAATGGCATTGAGACGATCCACTCTCCTTCCCCTCCACTTCCCCATCTAATTCAAGAATTGGAATTGGGGATAGCGAACGGACACACTCTGCAAATGGAATACAATAAGGGAAATGGCGGTACTGTATCCTCCCGTGCCATTGATCCTTACGGGCTTGTATTGTGGAAGGGGCAATGGTACAGCGTAGCTTACTGCCACGAGCGACAAGAAATTCGTAGTTTCAGGGTCGATAGAATCATTGAACTGCACCGTACAGAAGCTGTGTTTGCTCGTCCGGCTGACTTCTCTGCACGTGATTTTTTGTTAAAGAGCTTGCTGCCTGCACGCAATACCGAGGAGAAACTGATTACAGTAGTCATTGCATCAGACGAGGGAATCTTGAACGATCTATGTAGTCATTGGCTATTTGGGCATACACTGATCCAGCGCAAAGACGGACAAGCCCACTTTCAAGTGGATGAAACTTCTTTACTGACTTATGTACCGTACTTTCTGTTACCTTATGGAACCACATTACGCATCATGGAGCCTTCTTCACTGAAAGAAAGACTAGCCGCCATAGCCTCCAATTTAGCAGTACATTATAAGACTTAGATTATTATTTAGGATCACTGACCGTAGTTGTCAGTGATCCTTTTGTATAGTGTAAATGAGTCTGAGGGAATAAATGAACCTATAAATCAAGGAGGAATAACGAATGAAGGAACTACACTATGAATTTTATATTGACGGAACACCTGAGCAGGTATGGGAAACCTTGGTTTCTCCGGAAGGTACGAAGCAGATTTATTACGGCAGCGTAATTCGTTCGACCTTCAAGGAAGGAGAATTACTGGAATACATAGGACCCGGTGCAGATGGAGATGAAACGCTGCATGTCTATGGCACTCTGCTGGAGTTCACCCCACAAAAAGCACTACGTTTCACGCATAAGGTCGGCCCGTCCTATCACAAAGGACATGAAAGATATGAATCCCGTATTTCTTGGCTGCTTGAACCAGTGGGTGGAACCACTAAGCTCACGCTTATCCACGATGAATGGCATCCTGAAGATCCTTCGTATGCTGGCAGCACCAGCGCTTGGTCGCAAATTCTAAGTAATACTAAAACCTTAGTAGAGACTGGACGCACGCTTGATTTTGGAAGCTGGACATAGCTTCACAGCTTATTGAACTTGGATTTGACGACTGTTCCAATTAAAAACAAGCTTATAAGACTCAACCTTAGCCCCTAGGATGGAGAGCGCAAGCCCTCTTCGTTAGGGGATTTTTTTGCGCCCAACTTTATTTTGCCTCAGGGAAACATTTTTGTTCCAGAGACAAAGTTGTTTGCATATTCTAATATTATGGCGGACCACAAGAAAAGTTCTGATGCACAAAATAATAACCATAAAAATACAAATAAACAATAAATGAAAGAAGGGGATCTTATGTCTGGAACTAGTATTCCATTATCAGAAGCGGCTAAAGGCAGCACGCTGCGTATTAGCGGCATTGAAGTTCAGGGTGTGCTAAGGAGAAGATTGCTGGATCTCGGGTTCGTAGTCGGTAATGCCGTTGAGGTGTTGCGACGCAGTCCATTAGGAGATCCTATTGCCTTTCGAGTAAGCAATACGACCATTGCACTGCGTAGAGAAGAGAGCTCTTTAATATTTGGAGAAATCATCGGAGGTGTAGAAGCATGAGTCATTTCACAGTCGCTTTTGCAGGCAATCCTAACACTGGAAAAAGCACACTTTTCAATCTGCTGACCGGCATGCGCCAGCACACAGGAAACTGGGCAGGTAAAACCGTCATTACTGCTGAAGGTGAGTTCAAACACAAAGAACATTCGTACCTCGCAGTAGATCTCCCGGGTACATATTCCCTGTACTCAAACTCCGCTGATGAAGAAGCGGCTAGAGATTATATTATTTTTGAACAGCCCGATGTGACACTAGTTGTTCTTGACGCTACATCGCTGGAACGTAATCTCAACCTTGCCTTGCAAGTGCTGGAGATTACGGGAAGGGCTGTTGTCTGCATCAACCTCATCGATGAAGCTCGTAAACTAGGCATCGACATTAACTTGAAGAGCATCTCCAAACGTCTCGGTGTGCCTGTCGTGGCGATATCGGCTCGCAATAAAATCGGTATTGAAGCGTTGTTGGATCAGGTGGAGCGAGTGGCTACAGGCGCATTCACAGCACAGCCACTACGTATTACTTACAACGCGGAGATCGAACGAGGAATTGCAGAGGTTACCCCACTGGTAGAGCAAACCATCGGCAGCAAATATCCGGCTCGCTGGATTGCACTACGCCTGCTCGACGGTGATGACAGCCTGCTAACTTCGCTTAAAGAGAATATGAAGAATAAAGATATACCTGAAGCAAAGGAGGTCATCGGTCATGGAGTCACCGCATATCACTAAGGGATTAGATCCTCTAGATTCCCTGTTGTCTACAGCGAAAAAGCTCGCTGACGGCGGAGCGATACGGGATGAGATTGTCAGCGGCATTTATGGCGTATCTGCAGGCATATGCGGGGATGCAATCACCTATAAGGATAAGAAGAAGCTGAACAGCACTTATAAGCTTGATAATATCGTAACCTCGAAAATTTGGGGTTTTCCCATTATGCTCGCCATCCTCGGTATCGTGTTCTGGATTACGATTGCCGGAGCTAACTATCCTTCAAGCTGGCTTGCCTCTTTCTTCGGCTTCATTGAAGGATATCTGACTGCCGGATTTGCGGCGATCCATGCCCCAGCTTGGCTGCACGGTGTGCTTGTTCTCGGATTATATCGAGGAACCTCATGGGTAATCAGCGTCATGCTGCCGCCAATGATGATATTTTTCCCAGTGTTCGCGCTGCTTGAGAATTTCGGGTATTTGCCAAGGGTTGCTTTTAACATGGACCGGTTGTTCAAAAAATCAGGAGGTCACGGCAAGCAAGCCTTGACCATGTCTATGGGGTTCGGCTGTAACGCCGCCGCGATCCTTTCCACACGAATCATCGAGTCGCCGCGTGAACGTATGCTCGCGATTCTGACCAACAATTTCGTTCCATGTAACGGCCGCTGGCCGACATTGATTCTATTGTCTTCCTTATTTATGGCAGGAGCCGCTACAACAGGCGCACTCCGTTCGCTCACAACCGCCTCCGTACTCATGGGGATGGTGCTAATCGGCATCATTGTTACCCTAACGGTTTCCTGGGTCATGTCCAAAACTGCACTACGCGGTGTTCCAACACATTACACACTAGAGCTCCCACCCTATCGTCGGCCGCAAATTTGGAAAACCATACTTATTTCCTCCAAAGATAAGTCCCTTAACGTACTTACTCGGGCAATCGTAGTAGCAGCCCCTGCTGGAATTATCACTTGGATCTTAGGTAATCTGTTTATCGGCGGAGATTCTGTCCTGAATCATATGGCAGCATTCTTCGATCCATTTGCTCAACTGCTTGGTATGGATGGTTTTATTATTATGGCCTTTATTCTTGGACTGCCCGCAAATGAAATTGTATTACCTATCCTGCTTATGGGCTATATGTCCTCAGGAGCTATGGTCGATATCGACAGCTTAGGAAGCATCAAAGATGTCTTTCTATCCCATGGCTGGACTTGGTTGACTGCACTTAATATGATGCTGTTCTCCCTGCTCCACTATCCGTGCGGCACCACACTCGTGAACATTTACAAGGAAACGAAAAGCATGAAGTGGGCTGTTCTCTCTGCTGTCATTCCGCTCGGTATCGCCATCGGTGTTACCTTCGCCATCGCTCAGCTCGCTCGATTGTTTGGGTGGGTGTGAGAGCGAGTGAGTGAGTGAGTGAGTGTGAGTGAGTAAGTGGCTTGCGGCATGAAATTGCCCCCATTCACCTTGCATTACCTTGCATTACCTTGCATCACCTTCATCACCTTCATCACCTAACTTCAACTGGCTTCAAAGAATTCTAGCCTCCTTGAAAATATGTTTAGGGAAATTCTCCCTCTAATTATGACTTTATAAGTGCAAATTGAACCTTTTACGGAATTTCTCCCTATAAATTAGTGGATTATTACCTACATGGGCAATTTTCTAAGAATTATAGGGAGAATTTCCCTGTTTATCGATAATATCGAGTAAAACACGATAAATATAGGGAGGATTTCCCTATTTATTGTTGATTGATGTTACTTAAAGTCAACTCAAACAAATAAGCGGTCGCCCGAATAACTCCCTGGCGACCGCTTCATCACATCATCATTTCTTACGGTCTCCACCAACTTTGCGACGGTACAGCACAGCGCCAATTATAGCTATCAGAACGATAATTACTCCACTGATCCCCACATTAACAAGTGGAAAGAATTCGCTGTCCGCAGCTGGTTTTCCCGCTGGATCAGAAGGATCATTAACTCCAGCTTCGGATTTCGGTGAATTATTCGCTGTTACCTCCGGAGAAGCTGCGGGTGTCTCTGCCGATTTACTAGGTCCAAGCTCCTTCAGATCCTCCGATGCCGAGGCAAGCAGATTCGTTCGACTGCATAAACTGGCCTTTAGTTTATCTGAGTCCCCTTCGTCACTAGCATAAGCATAGACGATATAACTCTCCCCTTCCACGAATTCAAACCCACAGCTGGCAGACGATAACGCAGTAGTCACAGTAACTTTATTCCCCTCAACCCCTTTCCAGCTGGAATCGACGTCAAAGGTTACTTTTACTGGGTCCGCGGATGAAATGATAATCCCTTTTGACTCCTTTATGTCCACTACCTTCCCAGCAAAGACGGCTGAACTTGTCTCCAGTGCCTCAAGTGGCTCCGCCGGTACAACACAGGAACATGCATAAGTAACCGAGGGCCGTACCGTGAGCAAAGCCATAAATATTAACGTTATACATAGGAACATCATTAGTGGACTGCGAAAATTGGCCTTAAACATCATAACAACCTCCTTCATTACCCTACAGACGGATCAGAAGGATAAAGTGTTACAGCAATTTCCAAACAAGTTATACAAGTCTAATCTATTCCATCCTAATTAGTCTTCATTAGTCCTCATTAATCCCTCACGTCTACCGTACCTACTCACAAACCTCGCGCAATCCCAACCAACCGCTGAATCCCTTCACGCAGCACCCCTTCACTTGCGAAGGAATAGCATATTCGAATCCTCGATTTCATCTCACCAAACGGATCAAACAGTTGCCCTGGAACGAAGGCGATAGACTGCGCCATACTTGATGCAAATAACCTATCCACCGAAAGATGGTCTGGCAGCTTCACCCATAGATTTAATCCACCTTGCGGAGTCACCCACTCCCACCCAGTCGCAGCCAGCTCCTCTTCTACGATTTCCTTATGCACCTGAAGTGCAATACGTAGCTTACCGAGATGCTGCTGCAAGCGTGGTGAAGTATAGTAATGTAGGAATATTTTCTGGTTAAGGAGCGGAGTCCCATTGTCCGCGATTGATTTGGCCGTGATTAAGCGCTCCATAAACGGATGTCGGCAAGCCACCGCACAGATCCGAAGGCCTGGGGCTACATATTTACTGAAGCTACTAATATAGATCACCCAGCCTTCCGTATCGTAAGCAAAGAAAGGTGGCGGGGGCTCCTCTTCAAAATACATATCGCGGAACGGATCATCTTCCACCAGTAGACAACGATAACGCTCGGCAAGCTCCACCAACAGTTTGCGCTGCTGGACTGGTACCGTGTATCCGGTTGGATTGTGATGGGTCGGATTGATGTAGAACATGCGCGGCTTATGCTTTTTCATCAATGCTTCTACTTTTTCCAAATCATATCCATCCGGCGTGATCTCAACCGGAACTAACCTCGCCCCCTCCCGGCGAAAAATATCCATAGCCACACTGTAGGTTGGCCGCTCCACAAGTACTGTGTCCAAAGGCCCGAGTACAATTCCTGCGATCAGATTGATCGCCTGCTGTGCACCCGAAGTAATAAGCAGCTCTTCCGAGGATAACTGTAGCCGATGATGCTTCCGAAAGTGACAACTAAGCGTCTCACGTAGCTCGTCATCGCCCTGTATAGAGGAGTACGTCCCCATTACCTTAGGGTATAAATCGAACACTTTTTTGACATAGTCAGATAGAAATAGATTCGGCAAGAGGCCGGGATCAATCAGCGCTTGCGAGAACTGATACTTAGCCGGCACTCTCTGTATATCCGAAAGCGGATTTGTGAGCGTATAGGCAGATACCGCGGCGTGCTCCTCTACAATAGGAAGCAGGCTAACTGGCGCCACATAATAACCGGATTTATCTTTTACATAAACCTTTCCATCCTCCGTCAGCATTCTATACGCTTTGAACACCGTCAGTCGGTGTACCTTCAATTCCTCCGCTAATAGCCGTATGGAAGGGAGCTTATCATGTTCCCCCCACTCCCCTCGCTCCAAGCGATTCACTAGAAATTCATATACCTGTCGAAACAAAGGATGATTATGCTCCGCTCTCACTGTTTTTCCCACCTCACTGCAACCCCTCTCCGAACAACCTAATCTTATGTATAGTATTGTACACGATTTCCGAAGTCATCTGTTCTACTCTATGTAATCTGTTCTGTCTCCTCCCCTATATGATTAACAAAATGATTTAACACATTAAAGGGGACTTTCAAAATGATCTTATTTGCTTATGCACTTGTATGTCTGATTTTCGGCACGACCTTTCTAGCTATCAAAATCGGAGTGGATGCCGGTGCGCCTCCCTTCTTTTCAGCGGGACTACGATTTTTTGTTGCAGGTGCTGTTTTATTCCTATGGATGGTCTGGAAACGCAAGGCTAGCTTCTCCCTACTCCTGCGCAAAGAAATGCTTATTACCGGTTCTACGCTAACTTTTGGAACCTTCGCTGGTCTCTACTGGGCTGAACAATATGTCTCATCAGGGCTTGCAGCTGTACTCTCTGCCACTGGCCCGATCATGATTCTGCTACTCCAAACCTTTATTCTTCGTCAAAAAGCACCCGCCGTCTCTCTATATGGCTGTGTCATCGGATTGACTGGCGTGCTGCTGCTCGTTCTTCCTAATCTTGCCGTCGATATTTCTCCGCTCTGGATCATCGGCTGCGTGGTTGTCCTAATTGGGGAATGCTGTTACGCAGTAGGCGCGATTTATTCCAAAAAAGCAATCAACAGTATGCCTGAAATCTCTCCGATCGCGCTAAATGCGGCCCAAATGATGTACGGCGGAGTGTTGTTATTCATTCTTTCCTTAGCCACCGAAAAGGTTCATCCTGAGTTTCTGCTCTCTTACAAGACCGCAGGTTCACTGCTCTATCTAATCGTAATCGGCTCTATGGTCGGTCATTCGTTGTTCTACTGGCTCGTTGCGAAGACAAATCCTGTGTTTCCTTCTACCTGGCTCTATATCTCTCCACCGATTGCCGTTGGGGTTGGCTTTTTGTTTTACAATGAGGCTGTGTCTTGGGTTACGATCCTTGGTGTACTCACCATCATTGCTGGAACCATCCTAGTGAATGCTGACGCCTTAAAGCAATTAATGCTAAAGCGTAAGATCAGCACTTCTGCGTCAAGCAAAAACGCCTTCGGCGTCCCTAAAAGACGATAAGCATTTATGCGAGAATTATAAGGATAATGTATAGCGTGAAACTCAAGCTTTCATATAATTTAAAAAAATTAAATATATGACGTACTATATATTGCATTAATGACCACTATTGCGTATTATATAAACAAGTTAAATTAAAAATATCTATATATGACTCATATATGAAAGGAGGATTTGCTTAACGGCGCTTCTTTTCTAAAGAGGTATGCCTTTTTATCTGAAGTGGAGGGAACTACGATCGAACTGACACCACGTCAACTAGAAATCATTGATATCGTGAACAAAAGAGCTCCGATTACCGGCGAACAGATTGCCGAATGTCTGAATCTAACCCGGCCAACAATTCGCTCCGATCTCTCTGTTCTGGTTATGCTCAAATATATCGATGCTAAACCTAAAGTAGGTTACTTCCCAGGACTCAAATCATCCAATCGTCTGGGAAGCAATTATTTATTGCAGGAAACAAAGGTTAAAGAGATTCAAAGCGTACCTATTATTATCCGTGAGACAACTACGATTCAAGATGCTGTAGTTACGCTGTTTCTTCAAGATGTAGGCACCCTTATTATTTGTGACGAAGAGGGTAAACTCACCGGTGTTGCTTCACGTAAGGATTTCCTAAAAGTAACCCTTGGCAACCCGGGTGCAGTCTCTATGCCAGTAAGCATGGTCATGACGCGCCAGCCCAAGGTAGTCACAATTTCACCGGATGAGACAGTGCTTGATGCCGCTCATAAAATGATTTTTCATGAGGTAGATAGTTTACCGGTAGTTGTTCCCAGCGCCACTGAAGACAGTGGTACAAAGCTGGATGTCGTAGGACGCTTGACGAAAACTTCTATCGTAAAACTTCTCCTCGAACTTGAAGCCAAAGGATAACAGGAGGAATTCATGAGCATCGAGCAATCTTCCAACCTAATTACGATATGCTCAGATTCTATAGGAGATACGGCGGAAGCTGTCGTGCAAGCCGTCATTCACCAATTCCAGAATCAGCAAATCACCATCAAAAGATACGGGAACATTAGACATGAAGATGAGCTCCGGAAGCTTATGGAAGAAGCCGCCCAGCATCAAGGTTTTGTCGTCTATACGCTGGTGCAGCCGGAGCTAAGAGAAATGATTAAAGAAGAGGCCGTACGGCTTGACCTTCGTATCGTCGATATCATGGGCCCCATGATGCAAGCTTTCATCGATACCTTCGACGACGCTCCTCAGCAGCGACCGGGTCTGTTGCACCAGCTTGATGAGAACTACTTCCGCCGTATGGAGGCTATCGAATTCACTGTTGCCTGTGATGATGGCCGCGATCTCGGTGCTATGCTGAAAGCCGATATCGTTCTGCTAGGGATGTCCCGCACCTCGAAGACACCGCTTAGTATCTTTTTGGCCCATCGGGGGAAGAAAGTCGTCAACTATCCGATTATTCCGGAAATTGCTCCTCCGCAAGAGCTGTTAAGTTTACCACCAAACCGACTTATCGGACTGACCATGAAGCCGGAGTATATGTTGAAGATTCGTTCCGAGCGGCTAAAGGTGCTGGGATTACCGACTGGTTCACAATATGCAAGTCTGGACCGAATCACAGAGGAGATGGAATACGCCACTTCACTGTTCAATAAGCTAGGCTGTCCTGTAATTGATATTACCGACAAGGCTATAGAAGAAACCGCTGGCCTCATTATGGGTTACATCTAACATTCGAATCAAGCAAAAACGCCTTCGGCGTCCTAATAAGGACGGTAAGCGTTTATGCGAAAAATATAAGGATAATATATAGCGTGAAACTTATAAATTCTTATATTTTATAAAATATATGGAATGCACTGGAGGGAATTAGAATGGATCGCGAACTGGCTCTTGAGATTGTACGGGTAACTGAACTAGGTGCATTATCCTCGGCTCGCTGGATCGGACGGGGAGATAAAAATGCGGCAGATGATGCAGCCACAACCGCCATCCGTTCTATGTTTGATTCTGTCTCCATCGACGGAACGGTAGTGATAGGCGAAGGGGAGATGGATGATGCTCCAATGCTCTATATTGGCGAGAAAGTCGGAAATCAAAATGGCCCCTCTGTCGATGTAGCCGTCGATCCTCTGGAAGGCACTGAGGTTGTAGCCTGTGGTCTACACAATGCCCAATCCGTGATTGCCATAGCCGATAAGGGCAGCCTTCTGCATGCTCCAGACATTTATATGGAGAAGCTAGCTTGCGGTCCTGAGCTTGCCGGGAAGCTCAGCCTCGAAGACTCTGTAGAGGTCACTCTCCAGAAAGCATGCCATTTCAGCGGCAAGTCCCTCTCCGAGCTAACCGTAATGGTGCTTGACCGCAAGCGACATGAGCAGTTGATTCATAGTCTTCGTGAAGCGGGTGTACGGATTAAGCTGCTAGGTCACGGTGATGTGGCTGGCGCTATTGCGGCAGCACTACCGGATAGTGATGTCGATCTGTACATGGGCTCCGGCGGAGCACCTGAAGGTGTCCTTGCCGCCGCTGCACTGAAATGTCTTGGCGGAGAAATGCAGGGCCGACTCCTTCCAGATGGACCTCTAGAGCAGCAACGCTGTGTGCGCATGGGAATTGCCAATCCTACGCGTGTGCTATACATGGAGGACATGGTTGGCACGGGCGACGTACTTTTTGCAGCCACTGGCGTAACCTCAGGTGAGTTCCTAAACGGTGTTCGATTTATTGGTAAAGAACGCGCCGAGACGCATTCAGTCATCATGCGGGCACAGAGCCGAACGATCCGCTACATCCGCAGCATTCATTTCCTACCTGGCAAAGAGATACCGGATGGACTAACCGTTAGACAGAATGTTGCCTCTCTATAAAATCACAAACAAACAGGCTATCTCACCAGCACACCCATGGCTAGTGAAATAGTCTGTTTTGTTCTCCTATATTGCTAATCATTTCTCTTATTTATTTTCTAGCGCGTTCACTCGCTAATGTGTCCATGGCATCCAAGGTTCCAGTAGCTTGAGCTAGATTCCTCGCCTCTTGTTGATCAGCCGCTCTGAGCGCATCGCTTTCCTTTACACTGCCATCATAATTTCGATTCTCAGCTGTATTTATATTAGTATTATCTTCGAAATACTCCGCGTTCAGACTATAGTGCTGTACGAAGATCCGCTTCACTTCTCTCTCCTTCTGCTCGCCCTCCACATCCACCATTACAAGAATATGGCCTTCACCTAAGTAGTTATCGTAACGCTTTGCTTCCTCTTCAGGAATACCAAGTCCAATAAGACCACCGACTAATCCACCGCTTCCGGCACCTATTGCTGCACCAGCCAGCGTTGCAGCAAGCGGTCCGGCTGCAATAATCGGCCCGATACCAGGAATAGCCAAAGCGCCAATCCCCATCAAGAGTCCTGTCACTCCACCCAGCAGACCACCAGTAGCCGCGCCTGTAGCCAATCCTCCCGGTGTTTGCTCAGCCGTCTCAATGCTATGCGTCTCCGCTATATTTCTCGCGATAATTGAAATATCTTCCGTCTTGCACCCTTGACGTTTCAATTCTTCAATCGCTCTCGAAGCCTCGTATTCGGCGGTAAAGACACCCACTATTCTCTTATTCAACTCCATTACCTCCTAGTGTTCGCAGTTAGCTCATACATTCAGCTTCATAGCTTACTTAACCAAACTGGGCAGGGATAAACTTCTATCTGTGAATTGTTCATCCATTTCCTATCAGCACCTTCAAAACAATGTTTCATTTACAAATTTTGGTTTCACAGAAACATATATGGATGTGTTACGTCTGTATATTTTTTTTGAAGAATAGCAGATTATAAATGAACCCTAAAATAAACGCCGGAGGTATGAACAAGCATAATAACAGTTGTCCTTCAGGGGATGTTATTTGTCCGCCAGCGACTAAGAAAGGGAAGAAAAGACCTACAATAATGGATATAAAGACAGTAAGAAGCCATTTAAACGCATTATTTAATGATGATTGATTGATCAAATAAGCGCTACCAATAATCGCAGGTACCATAAAGATTAAATAGAGGAAGAACGAAGTAATAACAATTCCTCTATATTCACTTTCCTCGATGGTTTGATTGAACAAAACTTGACATGCTTTCTGATAAAGCCATGCTCCCACGCCATAGGCAAGAACAGTGCCAATTGCTAAAAGAATGTACTTTGTGATTTTGATCAAGTACCTCACCTCATTCAGAGTTTTATACATATTACACAAGACGTAAAAATATGGAAAAAGTTTCTGTGTAAGGCAAGCTAGAGTACGTATCTTCTGAGAGTTTTGGATCGGCTTATGTTGTACAATAATAGAATGCAGGTAAAATCACTCTTTATTAACTCTAAAAAAGAAAGAGACTGAAGCAATCATGGCGATTTTCAATTACAATTCTGAACGTCCCTTCAGGGGAAATCCCGATCTGCATCTCCATTACTGGGGGCGGGAGCAGTGTCTTCCCGGACATTATTTCGGACCCGGAGTTCGTGACGTATACAAAATACATTTCATTCATGAGGGAACAGGCAAGGTAACTGTGGGTGAGCAGACCCATATCCTACAAGCGGGACAAGCTTTTCTTACCTATCCTCATATCGTTACCTCTTATGCAGCAGACCTATCGAAGCCCTGGACCTATTCCTGGGTAGCTTTTACCGGTGAACAGGTAGCATATATTTTATCCAAAACTTCCTTGTCACCTGAGCAGCCGGTCTTCCCGATGGATGAACAGCTTATGCCTAATCTCTACGAGCGCCTGATACAAGCAGCCGACACTTCGGATTGTCTTGACCTGCCGCTGAAAGCGATTATGTACGAGTTCTTCTCCCTTTTACTTCGTGCGGTGCCAGCAGTTCCGGATGTACTTCCTTTACCACGTCAAAAGAGCATTTACGTCGAGCAAAGCCTACACTTTTTGCATACGCATTATTGTGAGAACATTACGGTAGAGATGTTGTCTTCTTCCCTCAAACTAGATCGCAAATATTTATCCTCCTTGTTCAAAAGGACCATTGGTATGCCGCCGCAGCAGTATTTATTAAATTACCGAGTCGCCAAAGCATGCGAGCTTCTGACAGAGACCCTTTGTACAATCGGTGAGATCTCGCGTTCTGTCGGCTATCAGGACCCCTTACTCTTTTCGCGGATGTTCAAAAGGGTGAAGGGCTGTTCTCCAAAAGAATACCGTGTCCGTCATCTCGAAAATGACATTGTGCTATAAACTCCTTCCTTGCTGACATACGTTTGTCCCGGATCTTTCGCTACAATAAGGACGTAACGTAAACAGAAATAAGTCTTTTTAGGAGGAAATAATAATGTACAACGCAAGCACTACCAGATATGACAATATGAAATATAACCGCACTGGAAAAAGCGGTCTACTCCTTCCGGCGATCTCGCTCGGACTATGGCATAACTTTGGTGGCAACGACTTATTCGAGAATGGTCGCGCCATGGCAAGAAGAGCTTTCGATCTTGGAATCACACATTTTGATCTCGCTAATAACTACGGTCCGCCAGCTGGCTCCGCAGAAGAAAGCTTTGGTCAAATTCTTAAGAAGGACCTGGCTCCTTATCGAGACGAAATGGTCATCTCTACGAAAGCCGGATATTATATGTGGGCTGGCCCTTATGGTGAATGGGGCTCCAAGAAATATCTCGTCTCAAGCCTAGACCAAAGCTTGAAACGTATGGGACTTGATTATGTAGATATTTTCTATCACCACCGTCCAGATCCAAATACACCACTGGAAGAGACCATGGCTGCACTGGATCTCATTGTCCGCCAAGGTAAGGCTCTGTATGTGGGGATTTCAAATTACAATCCTGAGCAAACACGCGAAGCCGCGCAGATTCTACGTCGACTTGGAACGCCATGTCTGATTCATCAGCCTAACTACTCCATGATGTCCCGCTGGATTGAAGACGGCTTGCAGGACGTATTAGAAGAAGAGGGTATCGGTTCGATTGTGTTCTCTCCACTACAAGGAGGCATTCTGACCGACCGCTATCTTAACGGAATTGCTCCTGATTCTCGCGCTGCTGGACCAAGTGTATTCCTATCCGAAGATGCTATTACGGAAGAGAAGATCGCTAAGGTTCGCAAACTGAACGAGATTGCTGCAGCACGTGGACAAAAAATGTCTCAACTAGCGTTATCTTGGGTACTACGTGGGGGTAAAGTAACTTCCGCTTTGATCGGCGCAAGTAAGGTGAGCCAGATTGAAGATGCAGTCGCTTCCTTGAATGCACCGGAGCTAAGCGCAGAAGAGCTGGAGCAAATTGAGACGATTTTGCGAGGATAATTCATATATTAAAAAAGGACGGCCAATGAGGTCAGGCAGCTTAAGCTTCTCTGGCACTTCATTGGCCGTTTTTTTCATACTCACCCAAAAATCTGTGTGATATACACCATTATTAATAATCCAAAGATAAACGAATACGTCGAAGGCCGTTCATAACCATGACCATGACTCTCCGGAATAAGCTCCTTGTAAACGATGAATAACATAGCTCCAGCTGCAAAAGCGAGACCATAGCCCACTATATTCTGTAGGTAACTGGCTGTAAAATACCCAACAACCGCAGAGACCATCTCCATTAGGCCGGTAAGCGTAACGATTCCCAAGGCCTTTAGCTTGCTTGTTCGCGAATTCATGAGAAAGACTGCAAGAATCAATCCTTCCGGCATATTTTGTGCACCAATGGCAATGGCCACGGTAGGCCCCAGACTGGCCTGTTCGCTGGCATAACTGAACCCCGTACTGAGCCCTTCGGGTATGTTGTGAATGAACAGCGCAATCAAAACGAGCAGCGCCTTCGAATCCATATTTGTATATCCCGGTTTATTCTCCACGTCGATATGCGGGATGTTTTTTTCAATTAAATCGAGAAGCAGCACTCCTGTAACCAGGCCCAAGGTTAAAGCGATAATCCCCGATTCTTTAATCGCTTGCGGCATGAGTCCAAATGTGGAAGCAGATACCATAATACCTGCTGTAAAAGCAACGAGAACGTCCTTCCATTTCTCAGATAACCGCTTCACGAACAGAATCGGAAATGCTCCAAGAACCGTAGCCATTGCCGATACAAAGCTGCCTAAAAGCGCAGTTTCCAAACCTTCAACTCCTTTTGGTACAAGTCGGATAGACCAACATATGATGAATGAAAAATAATTATAACTCCCTATTTAAAACTACCTTACAGTTTCTTCATTATACAAATTCAGCGCCAAGCTCATAAAGTCCTCATCCAGATAGCTGTCCTCCAGCTTCATCGCATTTCGTTCTGTCCCATAAAGAGTGAATCCAAGCGACTCATAGAGTCTTTTCGCTGGAATATTGCTGGACACTACGGAGAGATTAAGTATCTCCAAGCCCGGAAGCTCTGCTGCTCTTGTGATCAGTTCCTTCATCAGAGCTTGCCCTACCCGCTGTCCCCGAACTTTCTGGTCCACATACATTCCCACTACATTTCCTTTATGCTGGATCTTTGATCTGCTCTCACGGATAAAAGTTACCACACCCACCAATTCACCATTTTCAGTGAAACCACCCAGCGTAAACCGTTCTTCGCTTAGGTTCAGTCTGCTCCGTGTTGTCTCTATCGGCATTTCTTTTTCCGCTTCATAGCTGCTCAAGAAAGCTTCAGGATGTTCCCGTAGAGACTGTAGACGAATGTTCCGGTAAATCTCCGCATCGGTAGAATTCAATAGACGGACATCCAAGATCACAACCTCCTTCTTACCATACAGATGAATATCTATATAATGGTCTCTAATTTTTATAAATCATATCCCAATTCTCTTGTCAGAAGCAATCCAAAGTGAATTTATCACCATTTACTACAATGACATATAGACAACTTCAACTTATCTACCTACATAACGTTGATAAACGCTGCTATATCATCCTCAATTAGCTTCAAAGCACTTCTCCAGAAATCGATGGAGTGAACATCTACATCCATAGTCTTCGCTACATCAACAATATCATGCTTGCTAGTAGCACTTAGGAACTGGTGATAACGGGCGACAAAATCCTTGCCTCTATTTAAATATTCCGCGTACAGCCCTTTAGAGAATAGTAGACCGAATGAATAAGGGAAGTTCAAGAATTCATTACCGGCGATAAAATATCCAATCTTGTTCATCCACATATACGGATGGATCGTATCAAGATCAATACTCCCACCATAAGCTTCCGCCATACACGCACGCATCAATTCGTTTAGCTCCTGAACAGGTAGAGGTCCCGATGCTCTTCTCTCATATAGTTTAAGCTCGAATAAATAACGGGCATAGAAGTCTACAAGATAATAACCCGCATCCGAAATACTTCTCTCCAAAATAAGTAGTGCTTCCTTCTCGTTAGAACTAGCAATTAGTGTCTGATTCACAATGGTCTCGCAAAAGATCGAGGCCGTTTCAGCAATCGGTATCGGATAATCTGTGTTCAACATCGTTTCATTCGCCAGACAAGAACTATGATACGCATGACCGAGCTCATGGGCAAGGATGCTAATATCCATGGCATTTCCAGTGAACTGGGTCATGATTCTACTCTCCCCAATCGGAAAAATATCAATGCAAAGCCCATAGCCTCCTTTTCCTGCTCTCGGTTCTGCGTCAATCCATTGTTGATCAAAAGCCTTTTGGGCAAAACAAGTCAATTCCTCACTAAAAGTTGCGAAGCTGGCGACGATTGTGTCTTTTGCGTCAGAATATGTAATTCTCCCATTCTCTGCCCCTACAGGTGCGAAAATATCATAAAAGGGTAAATTTCCAGAATGACCTAACAGATCAGCTTTCTTTTGATAATAAGTATGAAACGATGGAAGACTTTCCTTAAGGGCAACGAGCATAGCCGATAACGTTTCTCTGTCCATTCTTGAAGATGCTAGCACCTTTTCCAGAGATGATTTATATCCCCGCATGCCATAAATCGTTAGTGCCTCACCACTTATTCCATTCAAACAGGCCGCAGAGACATCAGCAATCCGACTGTAGGCTTCAACCTCAGCTTCATAAGCTGCTTTTCTTAATGTAGCATTATTCTCGTAGGCCATACTTTTTAGCTCTGCAAGTGTAACTTGTCTGGATTCACCTTCCACCACGATATCTGCAAGTGTACTCGAAATTTTTTCCATATAGAGCCTACTCCATGCTTTGGACCCCGTGCTCTGCATTCTGGCGATAGCCACTTCGACTTCTTCACTTAACTCATAACGGGATTGTAATAATAGTTCATTCAAATAGAATTGATGTTCCATTAGGTAAGGTGAGCTGGCGATAAGCATATCTAAATGTTCACAAATACTAACCCAGCGCTTAAATCCCACAACTACTCCAGTAATCTCTGAATTTGCATTCTCAATATCATCAACAAGATTCATAGCTTCCTCACTGTTATTATCCGCACTAAGCGTTAGCTCTGCATAAGCTAATAAACATATATATACGCCTTTATAATCATTGTATAGTCTTAGAAAGTTCTCGATCGCAACAGCGGAAACATCCTTACGTTTCAGATTGCCGTCAGCCCATATTTTTAAATCTTGTATATGTTGGCTCAGTAGCTTGCGATCCCCACTTAGCTTCTCCGATTCAAAAGAGGGGTATAAGCAGTCCAAATTCCAGGTCATATTCATTCGTGAATCTCTCCTCTACTTCTTTGCCCATCTTCAGATTTCTTCATTATACCGTCCTTAGCGGAGAAAATCTGTATAATGCTATACTGCCTATGCTCTCGGGTGGGAGCTAATCACAAAAAAAGGATCCTGCCAACGTCCGGCAGGATCAAGGTTTATATTATAAGGGGGTTATGTGATTACTATAACCCTCTTAGCTTAAAAGAATATGAATAGTAGATAAAGATTGGCTTAATCTAATGGTCCGATAGGTATCCATCTTCTATTAGACTGGTTATCATAGATTAACTTCACTGCGGATGGCTCTCTGCCCTCTTCATCAAATATTTCAAGTTCATTGACCTCCTGCAACCAAGCCATCGGAATTTTATAATCCTCTTGCGGTCCGATATTCCAGTAACGTCCAAGGTCGATGCCGTTCAGTTTCACATACCCTTTACTCATTCCCGTTAACCGAAGCTTAAGTTTGGCATGGACAGCTTCTGGAAGAATGAGTCTTGAAAAATGCAATGTATGCCAGACTGGCCCTTTAATCAGCCCTTTATTATGAACTAATACTCGATCAAGTAAATTAAGATCATAAGTATGCCATCCGCCAAGCTCAGTCTTTGAATGGTAGGTGATAAGCTCCAGACGATCTATTGGAGATTTATGATAGTACATTTCGATCTCGTTAACACCTTCCTGAACATACGCGGATATATCGAGTGTATGGAACATAAACCAATCCTGAAATCCACTAATTTCAATTAGCTGTCCATTAATTTTCAACTTTCCGCTCATTGCCCCTACCAGAATGGCGCGATCCTGATCTTGCAAAGTAAAGGTCCGTCGCATAACAGTACCTGAGTCAATGACACAAAGCTGTCCTAGTTCAATATAGTTGCCCTCACACTGCCATTGTTCACGAAGGTCAACAGCAGCTCCATCCAGAAATACAGGGCCTTGAATACCCTTAAACTCTCCCAGGAAAGGAGAAAAGTTCAATCTACCCATATTTTGAACAAGCAACTGCAAATGGTTAGTCTGATCGGGCTTCAGTCTCAGCTGTATACAAGATGCTCCCAGTTGACGAACCATCTGTTGTTCTTCTCCGTTTACATATACTCTAAAGCTGTCCTGTACTTTGGGAATCACCAGCGTTCTGACTTCTTCAGGTCCCTGCTTGAGTTCACAGGTGTACAGCAGATGCCCAAACGGCTTCTCCATAGCAGAGAAATCAACTGGTGTATCTCCGGATTTATAACTGGCAGTAGGTAAGAAACTTACCACTGATGAGGCGTTCAGACTTAACACCGGCTTCTCAAAATGTATATATGGTGAGGTCTCTTCCTCTTCAACTGCCTGTACAGCCCAGTCACCTAAATGAATAATATTTGATTCACTACCATTTAATACAGCTTTTATTTCACCATCTTCAGCGATATCCATATCAGCATATCCTAGAGCCCAGCGTATGCCTGACTGATCCTCCAAACGCCAGCTAGCATCAGCCATTTCCCCGTTCACTAATATAAGTCTGAATTGCTTCCCACCAATAATGAGAGAAATCGCTTGCATCTCCTCAAAATGAAAGCTGTCCAGCGTCAACTTCTTATCGTCACTACTCAGCTCCATCAGCTGCGGTCGCTGTCCAGTCCATTGGATCGACTGTTCCGATTCTATCTCAATCCAAGAACGAGCTCCATTATCTGCAGCTACAATTAATGTATGAAT
This sequence comes from Paenibacillus sp. FSL R10-2734, assembly GCF_037963865.1. Lineage (NCBI taxonomy): Bacteria > Bacillati > Bacillota > Bacilli > Caryophanales > Paenibacillaceae > Paenibacillus > Paenibacillus sp. FSL R10-2734. Next base: position 6,687,510 of record NZ_CP150170.1, read on the forward strand.
TCCGTCTAGTTCCTCATTGCAGAGCAGATAGGAGTTGCAGGTTAAGAAAACATCAGGAACAACCTCAAAACGTTCGAGAACTGGCATGATCGCTCTTGGATTCACATTCACAGGAATCGTTCTACCACTGGACAAGGTAAGAAATGTATTTTCCCTCTCCTCCTTGCCACTCTCTACAAACCAGATCCGCTGACTTCCCCACTCTTTATAACGAACCGTAAAGCCTTCACTTACTTGAGTTACAGCATTTGTTCCTTCTACCGAATTCAATAGCAGACCTTTTATCGCTAGAGTATAATATGCTAGTTTCTTGGCTACAGCATATTTTTTGGTCACTCTGCCGTACTCATTTAATGGGGCATCATAATCATAAGACGTGACCATAAAAATATCGCTTGCACCTACCGTTCTCCCTCCGTAACTTCCAAAATTGGTACCTCCATAGAACATATAATGACTGATCCCGCTATATCCAGCACGCAGTATCTCCATTGTTCTCTTTTCATAAATATTGGCAGTTTTCTGCGTTGCAGCTTGTGCTCCCCAATGCTCAAACCATCCGGTCCAAAATTCGGTAACGATCTTAGGCATCTCCGGCTGTTTAAGATGCAAATTCTCATAGTGCTGGTCGGCATTCGACCAGAAGTTGGCACCTTCGATTGTGCCTTCCGCGCCACCTACACAAGTAATCAGCGGCACCGCGATTCCCCGACGGATCAAGCCATCTCTTAAGTAATTCATATATTCTGCTGCAGCATCATCATCGACCAGATAACCATATTCGTTCTCTACCTGAACAAGGATTACCGTGCCTCCGTTGTCAATCTGGCGATCGCGAATAATTGGGACAATTGCATCAAAATAAAGATCGACACCATCCAGATAAGGTTTGTTAAAGGTTCTGAATTCAATTCCTTTTTTGTTATTTAGCCACCATGGGAATCCTCCGAAGTCCCACTCTGCACAAATGAAGGGGCCGGGGCGGGCAATTACCCATAATCCCAACTCAGCACATAAATCAAGAAATGCACCACAATCCTGATCCCCTTCGAAATTCCACTCACCCTCCTGTGGCTCATGTACATTCCAGGCAAAATAGGTATCCACACAGTTCATGCCTGCTAACTTTGCCTTCACCAGAACTTCGCGCCATTCTTCTCTAGGCATGCGGAAATAGTGGATGGCCGCACTATTGATAAAAACTTGCTCTCCATTAATGGTGTAGCTTTTTGCATTGTAATTGACAGTCATTCTCTCCACACCTCTTTCTATTCTTTCAATCGAACACTCGAAATTACAATTGTCGTAACCGACTGTTGCTCCACATTTATTTGTAATCCGTTTTTGTATAATGGCAATTCAGTTTCTTCCAAATTAGCGGAAGCTGATGTCCGATAAACCGCTGCAATTGTGCTGTTCAACTCAAATGGAGTTAAATCATAGGTTATTTCTTTATCCGATTGCTCGTTTCTAATAACTAGAGTAAGCTGCTGCGTGACTTCATTGTATGCTGCCACTGTGCGCCCATCATTTGTCGGTATAATTCGTGAATCCGGACGGATGAACCGGCTAAAGTTAGCCATTGCATAATATTGTTTTGTCAATTCGTAATTGGCTTCTTCTGAAAATTCAGAATGAATAAATCCCCAGTTATTATTTGCACTCTCATCCTCAATGGCCTGCCAATAAATCCATGCGGCGGGTTGGAGCATTCGCAAATCATAAGTAATACGTTCAGCTAGTTCCAGTACACTGCTCATATCCTGATGATTATGCGGTTCACTCCCTCCTGTTCCATATTCAGACATCCATAGCTTCTTACCGTTCTGTTGCGCGAAGTCGCGGAGCTCCTCAAGCTTGGCTCCATTATAAGAATGTGTATTAATCTGAGACAAACGGTTTAACGTTGCTTCATCGTAACCCTCAAGCATATCAACCGTTTCATCAACGCTATTCTCATCAGGTCCACTGATTACGGTATCCGTAATTCCTTTGGACTGAAGTGACTCAGCAACTTTTTGAATGATTTCCATTTGCTTATCCACACTAAAATGACTACCCTCTTGAATATTTCCCTTCTTCCACCAATTCGAAGCTGGTTCATTAAGAGGGTTAAGTGTCTGGAACGTCACTCCCCATCTTTCCTTGTATTGCTTAACTACCTCGGTTAAATAATCAGAAAATTCATCAAAATACTCATCCTTCAGGTTATTTCCTCCATCAACAGCACCTGTGACGGACCCGCTAACAGTCATCCAGTATGGCGGTGAATTGGAGAATGCTTCAGCTATCGTTGCTCCGCGTTGTAATGCACCAAGTAGAACTGTTCGTTGACCTGCGTCAGCGTCCCAATCCCATTTCCCCTTCTCAGGCTTAAAGCCTGGGACATCCCCTCCAGGGCGCAATGTATTATTCTCAATATGTGGATCTTCTCCGCCACCGATATTGTAACGTACGATATTCAGTCCAAGACCCTTTTCCGCATCGAACACCAGATCCATTACTTCATCTAGTTTCTTTTGATCCGACCATTGTCCGAGTACATTCGCCCACCAAGCAAGTGAAGTTCCCCAGCCCTCAAAGCCGTCATATCCCTCTTCTGGTCGAACTTGGATGGCATCACTATCTAGACTCAAAGTTGTGAGTGCTTTATTATCTTGAGATTGATTCAACTTCATTCCTCCCCATACTCCTGCTGTAATCACTATTATGCTAAGGCTTATCAGCAATCCTAAATGTTTAGGTCTTCTCATTTGCCGCTATTCCACTTTATATAAGCCCGCTTAAATCCTATAGACGATATAACTGCACGATGGCCCGACTGAATGGCCTCAATAAGCAAAGAGAATCGATTCGTTCCCTTTCTTAACCAAACACCCGGCAGATATATCTTTTCTTGCGAACCTCCGCTCATCACAGGTTGGTCCCCTGTGCATGGTAGCCAAATTCTACTCACAATCCGCCCATTGTAAAAAGCAGTTAGTTTAGCATTAGAACCAACTATTTGAACCACCCGGTCGTTTATTTCACTCTCCTCATTCCACTCACTCTGCAGCCATAGTACTTCTCCTGGAGACATTTCAAGAGGACCTTCCTGCTGATTTGAGACTTTAAAAGACTCTTCCGCATCTTCCCAAAGCTGTCGTTCCTCAGCGCTGTAAAGTGTCCAATCGTTCATCTGATGCCCCTTGAGGAGCGATATGGAGCCTGCTGACTGACGGAATTGCCGTTCCAGATAAAGTGTAATTTCAACTGTTTTTCCCGGAACAATAAAAGGAGTAAGATCAAAATAAGGATCGGCCAGACTGACTTCACCAGCTAGCAACTTATTCACAAAAACAACAGCCCTTACCTGAATACCATTAAAATGAATAATATAACTGCAATTTAATTGATTTGACGAAGTAAACTCTTTTGTATACAGGCCCGTTTCCACTTTTCCGGTAAATATCCAGCTTCCCCAATCAATAACGCCACAGTCGTGGGAATGCTCGCTTGGTTCAGGCAGCGTGTGCTCTTCACTTAATCTACTGCATGGACGAAACCTCCAATTGTGATTCCAGTTTGATTCATGTGCAACTGCAACAACGCTCTTCAAGCCCTTCATTGATGATTGTTGCAATGAAGGAAGCAAAATATCATCAAAATTTGTATGTCCCCATATTTCTGCGCGAAGTTCACAGCTTTCCAGCTTAGCCATCCCTTCGCTAAAAGGAATATATTTACTGCTTCCGCCCGAAATAACTGTCCCTTCATATTTCCCATTAGCATAAATACTTACAATGTCCGAAGCATTCTGAAGCCATATCCCCTTAACAACTTCGTTCTCTTCTGCCAAGGAAAGCTTCGCCTCGTACCAGGCAAAGCCACGGTTAATCCCCAACTTCTCCAAATACATAGGAACAGCTTCCAAATGCTCCTTGCCAAGTGTCCTCTCATTAAATGCAGGAGATATATACCAGCTCAAACCCTTAATATCCTCTTGTTCAAATCCTTCTTTCTGCTCAACATAATACTGTAATTCTCCGTCATCCTGTATCACTTTAAGCTGCTTTGCCTGCTTACGCTGTAAAATGATGACTTGTAGCTTTCTCCCATCCACATCGCGAAGCTGAACCTTAGCTTCCGCAGACCCGGAGTTTAGGATGGTTGTATTGCCATTCCGGCGAACTTCAACACCGACAGAGATTACTTCAACTGTGTCTTGGAAATCAAAGCAAACCTCAGCTGTCCCATCGGAACAAAAAACAAGTATGGTCTCGCTATGATTTTCTTGGACTTCGAACAATTCTGCCGTGGAGTATACTAGAGTTCCTCTAGCTCCCCACATAGCCAGCGGTATTTTAAAGGGCAGAATAGGGCAACTACCTGAGGCAATCGAAAGCTCAGTGTATAACGGGAATACACTTCCTTCTCCCTGAATAGATACCGTTCCGGTGTGCCCCTCTACATTAGGCAGTGATATCAAATAGCCCCCACCTACCAATTTCAATAAATAGCGCATACCAGCGTTTTCCTGCAGACTTGTTTTTATCTTTATAAAGCTCGGAACTGGCTCTGCTAAAGCAAGCGAGCTACCAAATGTTCGAAGCAAGCCTGAGAGTAGCCGACCTTCATAGTACTCCGGACGTTGTTCACCATAGGGTGTAATCATTCCATGGAAATCATAATCTGAGGTCAATAATGCAAGCGGATCACCCCAGTTATTGATGGCGTTGTTGAATCCAAAATTGGTTCCTGAGACTTGAAGATACGGCCCTAACAGTTTCGCCCCACTTCCAAGTAGTCTGCGTAGTAAGAAATGTGAACGATTCGTTTCTGTCACAGACAACGGATAATTTCTATCCTTCAGGTCATTGTAATAAGCCACTACCCGATCTTCAAAATCTGCGTCCATATCATTCGGATAAAAGTTGCATGTCGGCATTACACCTTCGGCATTACCGGTAGCTCTATACAAATTCCCTTGCCCCGCGCATGCAAATAGGGGAACGCTCACCTTATATTGCAGTGCCAAATCACGTAGAGCAGATATATAGCCATTCGGATCTTTGCAGTTATAGAAATCCAGTTCGTTATCCAATTGAATGCCTATGACCGTTCCTTGTACACCCAGTTCATATTTCTTGAGAATAGGCATAATCTGTGCAAACCAGCGGGAAACCTCATTCAAAAATAAAGAATTATTATCTCGTAAGCGAAGCCCATCGATCGCAAGCAAATATGCTGGCAATGCTCCGCCATCCCATTCCGAACAGATATAGGGTCCCGGACGGGCAATCACCCACAACCCTTTTTCTTTAGCGATTTCTAGAAATTGCGAGATATTCTTTTCTTCCTTGAAGTCCCATTCACCGCGTTCCTGCTCATGATAATTCCAGGGAAAATACACATCTATCGCGTTATAGCCCGCATCCTTAACTTGCTGCATTCTCTTACTCCATTGCTCCATAGGAATACGAAAATAGAAAAGAGAAGCACATAGGATAATTTCCGGCCGACCTTCAATAGTCCATCCCTTGTTACTCACTTCCACCTTGCTATTTGTTTCAACAGTACTGTTGATTTTCAACACCCCCGAGTCTAGTTACTTAATGCCGCTACTCCCGCCGCTGATATTTGCTTCATACACAAATCTCTGTCCAAGCATATAGACTATAATCATGGGAATCGTCAGAAATAGTGAAGCGACCATCACCATATTCCATGGAGGCATTTGCCCTCCTGATGCTGTACTTATCAGTTGCACTCCAAGTGCCAGAGGTGTCTTCTCAGGGTCATTAATATAAATCAACGGGCCCATGAAGTTTCCCCAGTTATAGGAGAAGGAGAAAATAGCGATTGCTGACAGAATAGGAAATGTCATAGGCAGAATAATCTTGGAATAGATGCCGAAATGTCCCATTCCGTCAATCATCGCTGCTTCATCAAGGGATCTAGGTATGGCCATTATGAATTGTCGGATCAAAAAGACATTATAGGCTCCTGCAAAAAAACTAGGCACTATCAGTGGCAGGAACGTATTGACCCATCCCAGTTCCTTATAAATAATAAATTGTGGAACCATTGTGACTTCACCGGGAATCATCATCGTGCTCAGCAATATTACAAATATAATTCCGCTGCCCTTTGCTTTCAGTCGGGCAAAGCCGTAGGACACGAAAGAAGCTGATGCCACAGACCCGATTACAGTCCAGAACGTGATGATCACACTATTTTTCAAATATGTACCTAGATGATAGTTCGTGAACACCTTTGTAAAATTCTCAAAAGTAAATTCAAGCGGAATAAATGTAAAGGCTACCTTCACTGTTGTTGCATCGCTGGCAAACGCAATTGATAGCATATATATGAATGGGGCGAAGAGCAGAATCCCTACTGCGCATAAAATCACATAGGATACACCCTTTTCCATCAAGGATATTCTAGCCATTTTCTTTTCCCTCCTCGTAATGCACCCATAAAGCAGATGAGCGAAAAACAATAAGTGTAAGCAAGAGAATAATAATGAATAATACCCAAGCAATAGCAGAGGCATAGCCCATTTTATAGAACCGGAATGCATTCTGGAACAGATAAGGAACTACCATCTGACTTGCGTTATCTGGACCTCCCGAAGTTACGATAAAGACCTGAGCGAAAGTCTGAAGAGCCCCGATAATACCCGTAACCAGATTGAAGAAAATTACAGGAGTAAGCATTGGAAAGGTAATGGAAAAAAAACTTTGTTTACTTGATGCCCCATCAATAGCTGAAGCCTCATAAAGTTCCGGCGGTATTCCTTTCATTCCAGCGAGAAGTAGTACCACCCCTCCACCAACTCCCCACAGCGACATTACAACGAGAGCAAGTTTCACCCAGTTGGCATCAAGCAGCCATGCCGGACCCTGAATACCAAATAGCGCAAGCCCTTGATTAATCAGCCCCTCAGTCGGAGCGAACAATTGAATGAACAGCAATGAAGCAGCTACAACCGGAACTACCGAAGGCAAATAATAGAGCACCCGGAAGAAGGTGATTCCTTTTAGCTTCTTATTCAAATAGTAGGCAATCCAGAGTGAGATAGACATTCCCAAGGGAACGGCAATAAATGAATAATAAAATGTATTCCATAGAGACTTCCAAAAGATAGGATCATCCGTTAGTAGGTTTTTATAATTATCAATGCCAATAAAATTGGCGGACTGAAATAAATCCCAGTCTGTAAAGCTCATATAAATAGAGAACAGAATCGGCCCTAAAGTCAAAGCTATAAAACCAATTAACCATGGGGAGATAAAAAGATAAAACCATCGTCCATCCTTGTTTTTCATAAGAGCACCTCCACTTTTACTTCTAAAATAAATTTCACTTTAAGTAAGAGCAGGGATCAGCCATAACAGCCAATCCCTTGCCCAAGTGAATTTCAACTCGACAACTGCTCTTTTATTTATAGAGCTTTTCCAGTCCTTGCTGAATTTGTTTGACTGTATCGTCAAGCGCTACTTTATTGGAGAAGTAAGGACCGAGCTTATCATCAATGACCTTCATCATTTCGTTCCACTTTGGATTAAGTGGTTGTTTATACAGTTTGGAATCGCTAAAGGCATTCATGTTTATCTTTTTACCGCCGTATTCTGCATTGACAAATGCGTCACTCGAAAGTGCAGCCTTCGTAGCTGGAGCATCCTGGCCACTTTTAATGATTGGCATTTGAGCATCCAGTGTTGTCAGCGCAGCTATCACTTTAAATGCTGCGTCCTGGTGCTTGGAATCCATTGTGATTGTAAGCCCGTTAAAGAAGGCATTCGTCTCCCCCCACACAGGAGCAATCTCCCAATTAATTCCCTCAACTTTGGATAGTGAGCCGATATTCCAGAAACCCGTTGTTTCCATAGCAATCTTTCCTTGAGCGAACAACGGATCTGCACCAATATTGCCCATATCGGCAATTTCAACAGGTGTCGGTGAAGTTCCATATTTGAAGCTCATATCATTCAAGAGTTGAAGGGCATCGCGAACTTCCTGAGTATCAAAGGTAGGTTTGTTACTATCATCGAATAGTGAACCACCGTTTTGATAAACAAGCTGCATCCATTGTGGCCACCAAGACCCCGGATAGTAACCCCACTGAACCGTCTTGTCTCCTTCTTTAACAGTTAGCTTTTGAGCTGCATCAAGCATATCTTTTTGGGTCCATTCCCCAGAAGGGTAAGCAACACCAGCCTTATCAAAAAGATCTTTGTTATAAAACACTACCATTGCACCAGCACGGTCAAGCATGCCATATTGCTTGCCATCATAGTTCATGATGCTTGCAATATCATCACTGTATCTTTCTTTCATATCTACATTGTTGGAAGCAATCAGATCATCAAGAGGGATAATCTGATTCTTACTTGCGTACACTTGATAATTCTCGGCAATCATCATAATATCCGGTGGAGTTCCACCTGCAATCATGGTTTGAACTTTCTGATCATAATCACCTGCAACAAGTAGAACATTAACTTTTATATTCGGATTAGTTTTATTAGCAATTTCAAGCCGTTGCTCCATCACTTTCTTATCTTCCTCAGAACCCCACATCGTTAACGTCAGCTCAACCTTTTTATCACTAACTGCATTCCCTGTACTGCTTGATGAATCATTTTCTGTATTACTACTGTTACCGCCACATCCTGAGAGAACACTGCCGATAAGAAGCATAAACACCATTAACATAGTCATTTTGTTCTTAATTTTCTTCTACCTCCCCTAATTTTCATAACTAGTCTGGGCTTAAAAATTAATGAAACGCGTTTCATGTAATGGGTTTCATTAATGATAAAAAAGAATACCCGCAATCTCACCGGGTCTCTCTTACTTTATAATACCATTAATGAAAGGGGTTTCATGAGCCTTGGGTTTATTATATTCCCACCTTTTTAAGCTGTCAATATGACGCGTCAATTTTTATTTCCTCACTCCCGTACTCTTTCTAACTACCAATTGCGGCTTTAATATTATCTGTTTTCTTGGATTCTTACCGTTAATAATCTGGTGTAACGTCTCTACCGCAAGTTCCCCCAGCTGATTGGTGTTCTGAGAAACCGTAGTTAACTCGGGATTAACCGCAGTAGACAAAGGGGAGTCATCGAATCCAACAATAGAAATATCTTCTGGAATACGAAGACCATGCTCAATAGTTGCCTTAATAGCACCTATTGCTGTGAGATCATTCACGCATAATACAGCAGTTGGTCTATCCTTCAGATCCAGTATTTGATTCATTAATTCTCTACCACCATTTACTGAAAACTCTCCAGATTTCAGCCATTCTTTACGGAGTTCTAACCCGTGTTCCTTTAGTGTTTTCTTAACGGATTTTATCTTAACTTGAGTAGTTGAGGTGTCATCCATTCCACCAATAAACCCAATATTCTTATGTCCTAAATCAAGCAAATGTTGTGTGGCAAGCGCCGCGCCTGCCGCTTCATCCGTATAGATTCGATGAAGATTGCTTTTCGGCAAATTACCGTTAACAAGCACGATAGGTACGTGCCTCGATAGTTCAATAACCTCCTGTGATAACTCAGGGGGACAATTAACCAAGTTAATCCTACCACCCAAAAAGATAATACCATCCACTCTTTTTTCTCGGAGAATGCTCAAATACTCAGATTCTCGACTGTATTGCCCAGCAGTATTACATAGGAAGAAGGTATACCCTTTATCTCTGGCAATATTTTCGGCACCCCAGAATACCTCTGGAAAGAATGGGTTAGTTATATCTGGAAGTATCATAGCGATAGTACCAGTTTCTTTTTTGAGCAGGCTTCGGGCTAACGCGTTAGGCTGGAATTGGTACTTCTCTATGACTCTCATAATCGTATCCCTGGTACTTGCCTTTACAGGAGCCGTATCATTAAGCACACGAGAAACAGTCGCAACTGAAACTTGTGCTTCTCTTGCTATATCATAAATAGTGATTGTTTTCATGGATTTCATTCCTTATCCTATTATTAATTTCAATAATAACAGAAGATCCGATTTTATGAAACGGATTACATTAAAGCTCGTTTAAGGACAAAAAAAGGACCCTGCCAACATCCGGCAGGGCCAAGGTCTATATTTAAGGGGGTTATGTGATTACTATAACCCCCTTAGCTTAAAACGATATGAATAGTACCTAAAGATTAGCTTAAACCCAAAAGATACCTTATTGGCTTATGGCAGTAGTATTGTTTCTATTCTTGTTGAACTGAATCACAATATACACGGCAAGGAACAACACCATAAACCCAGCTGAATAACGATACATTATCCCATAATCGGATGCCGCCGATATCATTCCAAGAATAATAGCCCCACTGGCTACCCCTAAATCTGTTGAGTTATAAAACATACTGTTCGCCATGCCATATTGTGCTGGTGTTGAGGTCCGAAGCATCCAAGCCTGTATAGTAGGCTGGATGGCTCCAAACCCGAGTCCATACAGCAGTGCGGATAGGATGAGCATTGGCATGGATGTCGTATACGAGAGTACCGTTAAGCTCGCGACAACACAAACCGCTGCGGGAATCAGAACAGCTGCAGGTCCTCTTTTATCAAATAATCTGCCGGAAATAGGTCTAATAATGATGATCGTAATCGCGTTAAATAAGAAGAACAAACCTACTTGCTCTAAATGTACTGATTCGCCGAACAAAGCGATAAAGCTAAGTAATCCCCCGTAGGTAATCGCGAGCATGACATTCAGTATTGCAGGCAATATTAACTGTGTATTAAAAGGAACCTTGAGCGGTTTAGATGATTCATTGGATCGTGCACTAAGCTGTTTTTTCGGCACCGCTGGAAGCGAACGTGAGAAGAATAGAACTGGAAATGCAAGAAGCAAGGTGAACGTTCCAACCATAGCCAGTGTTCCGAACCCCGATTGCTTCATTACGTTTAAGCCAATCATAGGACCAATTGACATCGCAAGACTGGTAGATAAGCCGAAATAGCCTATGCCTTCACCCATTCTTTTGCTAGGAATAATCTGTGATACAATCGTTGGAATAATCGTGCTGGCGATCCCAAATCCAATCCCATAGCCTACTCGCATCAGCAACAGCGACCCGATTGAATCTGCTACAACATAAACTCCGGTTATGGCCGCTGCAATAGCTAAACCAATATATAATAATACATTACGACTAACCTTCCGCATCAGAAAAGCAGTCATAAAACGCGAGGCAATTGCAGATAATGCGAATACGCTAGTAACTAGGCTGACCATAATATCTCCGACTTGAAATTCTCCTTTTACGTAAGACGGAAA